>LSIG01000167.1 GCA_001556125.1 Rhizobiales bacterium CCH10-E5
GCCGTCGAGCACGCGGGTCGGTGACAGCGTCTCCACGCGGGCATCCTCTCCCTGGGGCTCGGCCGGGCCGGTGCCAGACAGGCCGACGATCTTCCGGAGCATTTCGACGAAGAGGCCGGACAGCGGCAGGTTCGACCAGGTCGTGTCGGCGGTGACGTGCATCATCGCGATCATGCCGTCGCCGCGGCGCTCGCCGGTGACGACGGGCGTACCGTCCTCCAGCGCCGCCCAGGTCTTGCGCGAGAGATCGGCCTCGGGCTCGGCCAGGATCTGGCGGGTGACCCGGACATCGTCGCTGATCGGCACGCCGAAGAAGGGGCTCTCGCGGGTGAAGGCGGCGAGCTTGCGCGGCGTTTCCCAGGAGAGACCGCCGCCGAGCGTGCGGCCGCCCCGGCGCAGGCGCACCGGCGTCAGTTCGTCCGAGGCTGCCGCAAGGCGCGCGCCGGCGAAGCGCAGCAGCACGCCGCCGCGCTGGATGAAGGCGTTAATCTTGCCGACCGTGTCAGGATCGAGCGCGCCGATATCGGCCAGCACCAGCACCGAGAGGTTCTGCGCCAGCAATTCGCCGACGGGGTCGGTCGAGCCCGGCCGCGGCTCGCGGATCTCGGCGAAGGGCTGGAGCGCGCGCGAGACGTAATAGGTCGGCGAGAGCAGCGGCTGCGCCGTATCGGTGGTCGCGCCGGAGACGATGCCGACGCGGCGGCGCTTGGACCGGTCGTCGAGCAGCGCGACCGCGCCGGCGCTGCGCTCGCCGACGATCTCGAGCCGGGAGACCGCGTTGCGGACCTCGATCGGCAAGGTCAGGCGGGCCGTGGTCTGCAGTGCGGACCCCTCGAAGACGAAAGGCGCATCGCCGAGCGGCAGGCCCTTGAGATCGAGCGCACGGACGAGGCCGCTGGCGGCGGCGCCGGTGGTGGGCCGCAGCACCTTCACCGCGAGCGCCCCGGCGAGATTCTCGGGCGCGGTCAGGGCGAGTTGGTCGACCGGGCCGGCATGGATCGAGAGCCTGCCATTGCCGGCCTCCTGCCTCAGCCGGGCCAAGAAGGCGCCGTCGTCGGAGACCGACAGCCCATCGGCGACCCAGACGACTTCAGCCTCCGGGGCGGTGCGCAGGAAGGCCTCGATCCGCGGGAGATGCGCGCCGCGATCGGGGGCGTGAGGCTGCAGCGCGAAGGCGCGTAGCCGGTCGAGGGCGGCGCGCGGCTCGGACAGCGTGATCTCGGCCGGGTTTTCCGCCAGTCCGACGAGAGCGACCGGTCGGCCCTCGCGGGCTGCGGCCGCGACGCGGGATTCCGCCACGAGCAGGCGTTCAGGCCAGTCGACGGCGGCGCCGAAGCCGTTGTCGATCATGAGCAGCATCGGGCCGCGCAGGGGCGCCGCATCGCGCGGCGGGTTCCACACGGGGCCGGCCACGGCGAGGATCGCCAGCGCCGCCACCAGCATGCGCAGCGCCAGCAGCCACCAGGGCGTATGGGCCGGCATTTCGCGCTTGGCAACCAGGTCGGCCATGATCTTGAGCGGCGGAAAGTCGATGCGGCGCGGCCGCGGCGGCGTGACCCGCAGGATCAGCCAGAGCGCAGGCAGCAGCGCGAGCGCGGCCAGTGCGAGCGGGGCGGAGAAGGCGAGGGGGAGCGCGTTCAGCACCGGCTATCTCCCGCTTCCGCGTGAGGCCGCGACGAGGCTCGCGACCCGCAGCACGCCCTCGCTCGCCGGCCGGTCGGTGCGGTCGAGCGTCAGCGTCCAGCCCGCCTTGCGGCAGGCCTCGCGGATCGCATCGCGATGGGCTTCCAGCCGCTGGCGGTACTCGGCGCCCCAGGAGCCGGCATCGCCGACGCGCAGCGAGAGCCCGTCCTCGAGATCGAAGAGTTCGGCCTGGCCGGTGAAAGGGAAGGTTTCCTCGATCGGATCCGCGATCAGCAGGACATGTCCGCGGGCGCCGGAGGAGGCGAGAGTGGCGATGCGGCGGGCGAGCGAATCGGCGGGCGAAAGCCCGTCCGTGATGATGATCGCATCGGCCAGGCGCGGCAGCGGCGCGTCCGGTGGCAGATCGAGATCGGCGCCCTTCGCGTCGGCCAGGATCGCCTGGGCCAGCGTCTCGACGATGCGGCGCGAGGCCAGCGCCCGGGTCAGCCCGAGATGGCCGACGCGCTCGCCGCCATCGACCAGCGTCTCGGCCAGCGCAAATCCGGCGATCAGCGCGCGGTCGACCTTCGAGGCCAGCGCCAGCGAGGAGGCGAAGCCCATCGAGGCGGAACGGTCGATCCAGAGCCAGATCGCGTGCGAAGCCTCCCATTCGCGCTCGCGGACGAAGAGGTGGCCGTCGCGGGCCGAGCGGCGCCAGTCGATGCGCGAGGAGGATTCGCCGGTGACGAGCGGGCGGTACTGCCAGAAGGTCTCGCCTGGACCCGCCCGGCGGCGTCCATGGATGCCGTGCAGGCTGGCGGAGACGCGCCGCGCCTCGAGGATCAGCCGGGGCAGGCGCGCCGCCAGATCGAGCGAGGCGGTGACGACCGGCCTCGCGGGCTGCCGTTCTGCCGATCCGAGAACGCGCGTGCGCAGCATCCCTTTCCGCCCTTATCCCAGTCGCTCGACGAGCTTGCCGATGATGCCCTCGACCGTCTCGCCATCGGCGCGGGCGGCAAAGGTCAGTGCGACGCGGTGCTTGAGCACGGGGACGGCCAGGGCCGCGACGTCGTCGATCGAGGGGGCGAGCCGGCCTTCGACGAGCGCGCGGGCGCGGCAGGCCAGCGTCAGCGACTGGCTGGCGCGCGGGCCGGGGCCCCAGGCGAGCTTCTCGGTGATCGCATTGTCGCTGCCCTCGCCGGGGCGGGCGGAGCGGACGAGATCGAGAATCGCATCGACGACCGCGTCGCCGACGGGCAGGCGACGTACCAGCCGCTGCGTCGACATCAGCGTCTCCGCCGTCATCGCCTGCGCCGGCTTGTGCTCGGAGGCGCCGGTGGTCTCAAGCAGGATGCGGCGCTCGGCCTCGCGATCGGGATAGGCGACGTCGATCTCGAGCAGGAAGCGGTCGAGCTGCGCCTCGGGCAGGGGATAGGTGCCCTCCTGCTCGATCGGGTTCTGCGTCGCCAGCACATGGAAGGGGGCGGGGAGATCGTAGCGCTCGCCGCCGACGGTGACGTGATGCTCCTGCATCGCCTGCAGCAGCGCCGACTGGGTGCGGGGCGAGGCGCGGTTGATCTCGTCGGCCATCAGGAGCTGGGCGAAGACCGGGCCTTTGATGAAGCGGAAATGGCGCTTGCCGTCGGCGCTCTCGTCGAGAACCTCGGAGCCCAGGATGTCGGAGGGCATCAGGTCGGGCGTGAACTGGACGCGGCGTGCGCTCATGCCGAGCACGGTGCCCATCGCCTCGACGAGCTTGGTCTTGGCGAGGCCAGGCACGCCGACCAGCAGGCCGTGGCCACCGGCCAGAAGCGTGATCAGCGAGAGGTCGACGACCTTCTGCTGGCCGAAGATGACCCGGCCGATCTCGGTACGGGCGGCCCCGATGGCGCCCAGCGCGGCTTCCGCCGCCTCGACGATGCCGGTATCCAGGCTGATGGGGGGATTGGCTTCCAGGGCCTGGGCTTGCGCCACCATGTCGATCTCCTTCACCCTCGGCTCCGCACCATCCGCTGTCCCGCAACCTTGCAACGGCCGGAGCCGTTGAGTGTGGACGGGGCGTCATGCCGGCTCAAGGGCGGAATGACGCGGTGCACAGAACTCGGCTTCACGATTATGTGGAGTTCAAGGCAGGGATGACGATGCAACCACTATGCCGCAGGCGGCACGGCAAGAGCGTTCGATGAGCGACACGGGCGGCGCGATGGAGCGGTTGATGGCCGCGCTCCAGGCCGGAAACACGCGCGGAATTCCGCCCGTGGAGCGGTGGAATCCCGATTTCTGCGGCCATATCGACATGAAGATCGCTGCGGACGGGACCTGGTTCTATCGCGGCATGCCGATCGGCCGGCCGGCGCTCGTGAAGCTGTTTTCCTCGGTCCTGCGGAAGGATGGCGAGGATTACGTTCTCGTGACTCCGGTCGAAAAGCTCGGGATCACGGTCGAGGATGCGCCCTTCCAGGCGGTCGAGATGGCGGTCGAGGGGGAGGGCGAGGGGCGCAGTATCGCCTTCCGCACCCAGGTCGACGATCTCGTGCAGGTCGGGCCGGAGCATCCGATTCGCTTCGAGCGCGAGGCGAAGGGCGACGGGCTCAAACCCTATGTCCATGTCCGGCGCGGGCTCTGGGCGCGGCTGACGCGGGCGCTGACCTATGATCTGCTGGCGCTGGCCGAAGTGCGCGAGATCGACGGCCTGGCCCAGTTCGGCGTGGCGGCGGGCGGGCTGTTCCATCCGGCTTGTCCGGCGAGCGAGATCGACGGTTTGTGATGCAGGCTCTGGATCTGACGGCCGATCAGTTCGCCGAGCTGGCGCAGCGCCGGCTGCGGCCCGAGCCGCCGCAACTGGGCGATCTGATCGCGCGACCGCGGGGCGACCACGATCATCAGCCGCACCCGATCCGGCCGCCGGACGAGAAGGTCGCCATCCCGGCCGCCGTGCTGATCGGCGTCGTGCCGAGGCCCGAGGGGCCGACCGTGCTCCTGACCCAGCGGGCCGCGACGCTGCGCAGCCATTCGGCGCAGGTCGCCTTTCCCGGTGGTCGGGTCGATGCCGTGGACGGTTCGCCGGTGGTGACGGCGCTGCGCGAGGCGGAGGAGGAGATCGGCCTGCCGCGGGAGCGCGTGCGGACGCTGGGCTTCCTCGACGCCTATCTCACCGGAACGGGCTATCGCATCGTGCCGGTGGTGGCCCTGGTCGAGCCGCCCTTCTCGCTGACGCTGAACGCCCATGAGGTGGACGAGGCCTTCGAGACGCCCTTGTCCTTCCTGCTCGATCCAGCCAATCACCGGCGCGAGGGCCGCGAGTGGCAGGGGCTCTACCGCACCTACTATGCGATGCCGTTCGGGGATCGCTATATCTGGGGCGCCACCGCCGGGATGATCCGCAATCTCTACGAGCGGCTTTCGGGCTGAACAGGATTGGACGATCAAGGCCATGCTGCGCTCGATCATCGAAGAGGTGCTTCTCTTCGTCCTGCCCTTCTGCATCTTCGCGGGTTATCTCATCGTCAAGCGGCGCAACCCGTTCGATGTCGAGCATTGGAGCCGGCATCTGTTCTGGCTGTCGATCGTCGGGCTCGCGCTGGCGATCGCGCTCGTCGCCTATGGCGGCTGGACGGCGCCGCGCGCGACCGGCGCCTATGAGCCGCCGCATATGGAGAACGGGCAACTGGTGCCCGGCCGCTTCAAATGACCCTGCCGGAGGCGCGGATCGCCGCTTTCCTGGCACGGCCCGCGCTCTCCCGGCTGTTGGCCGTTCTTGATGGGCGTGGGGAAGAAGCACGCATCATCGGCGGCGCCGTGCGTGATCTGCTGTTAGGCGAGGCCGTCGGCGATGTCGATCTGGCCACGACGGCCCTGCCGGAGGAGACGATGCGGCGCGGCCGCGAGGCCGGCTTCAAGGTCGTGCCGACGGGGCTCGAGCACGGCACGATCACGCTGATCGTCGAAGGGGCCCCCTTCGAGGTCACGACGCTGCGCGAGGATGTCGAGACCGACGGGCGGCACGCGACGGTCCGTTTCGGGCGCGATTTCATCGCCGATGCGCGGCGGCGCGACTTCACGGTCAATGCGCTCTCGCTCGACCGGGCCGGTGTCGTCCACGATCCCTGCGGTGGGCTCGCCGATCTCGCCGCGCGGCGCATCCGCTTCATCGGCGACGCGCAGACGCGCATCCGGGAGGATTATCTGCGCATCCTGCGCTTCTTCCGCTTCCACGCCCGCTACGGGAAGGGCGCGCCTGATGCCGAGGGCGTCCGCGCCTGCATTGCGGGGCGGGATGGGCTGGCAGGGCTGTCGCGCGAGCGTGTGCGCGCGGAGCTGATGAAGCTTCTGGTGGCGCCGGGCGCGGCTCCCGCCCTGCGGGCGATGGCCGAAGCCGGGCTCCTGATGCCGATGATCCGCCGCGTGCCGCATCTGGCTCGCTTCGAGGCCGTGGCCGAGGGCGGGGGCGAAGGCGTTTTCGCCGCCTTCCGGCTGGCGGCGCTCGCGGTCGGCGTGCGGGAGGATGCGCTATGCCTGCGCGAGGCTCTGCGTCTGTCGAACGAGGAGTTCGACCGGATCGAGCGGATCGCGCTGGCGCTGGAGGGGTTATCGGGGCGGGCTACGGCCGGGACACTGGCGCAGCTGCGCCATCTCGCCCATCGGGTCGGCCAGGACGCGGTGGCGGCTGGGCTCGTGCTGCTGGCGGGGCAGGGCACTGAGGCTGCCGGGCGGGCGCAAGCGACGATCGCCGACTTGGCGCGGACGCCACCCTTCCTGCCGACGGGGCGGGACGTCATCGCGCTCGGCGTCCCGGCCGGGCCTCGGATCGGGCAGGTGCTGGCGGCGGCGCGATCCGCCTGGATCGATGGCGGGGCTCCTTCCGACCAAGCCGCGCAATCGCGGTTTCTGGAAGAGGCCCTACGATCCTCGGCCCCCGGACGAGGGGCGGATTGAAACAGCCCTCGCTCAGGGCCAGCGCACCGTCGGCGGCATCGAGGAGAGGATCGAGTCGACATTGCCGCCGGTGCGCAGGCCGAAGATCGTGCCGCGGTCGTAGAGCAGGTTGAACTCGACATAGCGCCCGCGGCGGACCTGCTGCTCCTCGCGCTCGGCCGCACTCCAGGGCTTGCCCATGTTGGCGCGCAGGATCGGCGGATAGGCGTTGAGGAAGGCCTCGCCCACCGCCTGGGTGAAGGAGAGGTCGCCGTCGGGATCGCCCGACCAGACATAGTCGTAGAAGATGCCGCCGATGCCGCGCGGCTCGTTGCGATGCTTCAGGTGGAAATACTCGTCGCACCAGGCCTTGAAGCGCGGGTAGTCGGCGATCGGCGCATGGCGTTCGCAGGGCTCGCGCATCGCGGCGTGGAAGGCGATGGCGTCGGGATCGTCCTGGTTGCGACGCGCATTCAGCACCGGGGTGAGGTCGGCGCCGCCGCCGAACCAGGGCTTGGTGGTGACGACGAAGCGCGTGTTCATGTGCACGGTCGGCGCGTGCGGGTTCCAGGGATGGGCGATCAGCGAGATGCCGGTGGCGTGGAAACGCGGGTCCTCCGCCGCCCCCGGAATCTGGCCGGCGAATTCGGGCTGGAAGGTGCCGTAGACGGTCGAGACATGGACGCCGACCTTCTCGAAGACGCGTCCGCTCATCATCGACATGACGCCGCCGCCTCCCGGCGCGCCGTCATGGTTGTTGCGCTGCCAGGGCGTGCGGACGAAGCGGCCGGGCGCGTCCGTTTCGGGCGGGAAGGGGCCGGTCGCCTCCGCCTCAACCGCCTCGAAGGCGGCGCAGATGCGGTCCCGCAGCGTTTCGAACCAGGCCTTGGCACGCGGCTTCATCGCCTCGGCCTTCTCCAGCGCGGCGGGGTCGCTCGGCGCCGCGGCAGCGGCCTTGTGGTCGGTCATCCCCGTCTCCTCACCCTGACTGGTCTTCTCATTCGCGGTCGTTTGCCCGGAGCGGTGCCGGGAAGCCGCCGATCTGCCGCAAGGCTTCGCCCAGAACCAGCGCGCCTGCAATCGCGACGTTGAGCGAGCGCAGCCCCGCCAGCATGGGCACATGCACCACCGCATCGGCGGCGGCATAGACCTCCGGCGCCACGCCGGTCGATTCCCGGCCGAGCATGACGATGTCGCCGGGAGCGAAGGCGAGGTCGAGATGGCGTGTCGGCCCGTCGGTCTCGGCCAGGATCAGGCGATGCCCCGCCTCGTGGCGCCAGCGCTCGAAGGCAGCGAAGGAGGCGTGGCGGGTTACGGCGGCGCGCTCGAGATAATCCATCCCCGAGCGGCGGAAATGCCGGTCGGATACGTCGAAAGCCGCAGGCTCGACGATGTCGACGGCGACGCCGAGACAGGCGGCCATGCGGATCATGGTGCCGGTGTTCTGGGGAATGTCGGGCTGGTAGAGGGCGAGGCGCAGCGGTGCCCGACCCGTCGCAGAAGCTGTTTCGTCGGTCGCCGTCATCCTGCTGCTGTCATGGGGTGACGACACGGGATGCGTCAAGGACGCGGCACGCGGCGGGCATGCGCGAGCGAGGCTGGCAATTCGCCGAGGCGCACGCCATATCGGCGGCCTGCCCGGGCCGGCCGCGCCGCTGATCCCGCCCCGATTTTGTCGCCATGCCGGTCCAGAGGAGGGCGGACATGTTCACCCCGCTGTTCCGCTGGCTCGAGAGCCGGATCGACGTCTTCGCCCCCTTCGACGAACGCGAGACACCGCCTCGCGGTGTCTGGCCCTTCATGTGGCATCACATCAAGGATGCGAAGGGCTGGCTGTTCCTCGTCATGCTGACGGGCCTCGGCTTCAGCGGCATCGAGGCGGCGATGTATCTGATGGTCGGCTGGTTCGTCGACCTGCTGGCGACCCAGACGCCCGAGACGATCTTCCGCGACCATGGCTGGCTGCTGGCGGGGGCGGCGTTTCTCGTGGTCGTCGTGCGGCCGCTCATCTATTTCGCCAACCACGCCATCGTCGATCAGGTCGTGGTGCCGCAGGTCACCAACCAGATCCGCTGGCGCAACCATGTCTACACGCTCGGCCATGCGCTGGGCTATTTCCAGAACGATTTCGCCGGGCGCCTCTCCTCCCGCGTTATCCAGGCGGGGCAGTCGATCCGCGGCGCGACGATCGAGGTCATCGACGATCTCTGGTACGCGCTGATCTTCGCTTCCGTCGCGATCGGCTTCTTCGGGGCGACCTCGCTGTGGCTGGCGCTGCCGGTGCTGGTCTGGCTCGGGGCCTATGTCGCGCTGCTGATCTATTTCGTGCCGCGCGCCAAGAGTCGCTCCGAGGCCAACTCGCTCGGCCGCTCCTCGACGACGGGGCGGATCGTCGATTCCTACACCAACATCCTCACGGTGAAGCTGTTCGCCCGGGCCGATGCCGAGCGCTCGGCCGTGCGTGAGGCGCTGTCGCGCTGGAACGCCGCCTTCCTCAACCTGTCGCGCCTGATCACCGGCGTCAGCGTCGTCCTGCAGACGATGAACAGCCTGCTGGTGGTGGTCACGGCCTGGCTCAGCCTCTGGCTCTGGAGCCAGGGCGCCATGACGCCCGGCGCCGTGGCGGCCTCGATCGGCCTCGTCCTGCGACTCGTCCAGATGTCGAGCTGGCTGATTCATCTCGTGCGCGGGGTGTTCGAGAACATCGGCGCGGTGCAGGAGAGCATGGAGACGATCGCCAAGCCGCACGACCTCACGGATGCGCCCGACGCGACGCCGCTCGTCGTCGAACGCGGCGCGGTCCGCTTCGAGGGCGTGCGTTTCAACTACGGCAAGAGCGTTGGACTGTTCGAGGGTCTCGACCTCGAGATCCGGCCGGGCGAGAAGATCGGCCTGGTCGGGCCATCGGGCGCCGGCAAGTCGACGCTGGTGAACCTGCTGCTGCGGCTCTACCCGCTCGAGGGCGGGCGCATCCTGATCGACGGGCAGGACATCGCCCATGTCACGCAGGACTCGCTGCGGGCCCAGATCGGGATGGTGACGCAGGACAATTCGCTGCTCCATCGCTCGATCGGCGACAACATCGCCTATGGGCGCATCGGCTCGACGCCGGACGAGATCGCGCAGGCGGCGCGCCAGGCCTCGGCGCATGAGTTCGTCCAGGGCCTCAGCGACCAGGACGGTCGCCGCGGCTTCGATTCGCGCGTCGGCGAGCGCGGCGTGAAGCTTTCGGGCGGTCAGCGCCAGCGCATCGCGATCGCCCGCGTCCTGCTCAAGGACGCGCCGATCCTGATCCTCGACGAGGCGACCTCGGCGCTGGACTCGGAGGTGGAGGCGGCGATCCAGGAGCAGCTCACCGCGCTGATGCAGGGCAAGACCGTTATCGCCATCGCCCATCGGCTGTCGACGATCGCCGCACTCGACCGGCTGATCGTGCTCGACAAGGGCCGGATCGTCGATGTCGGGACCCATGCGGAGCTGGTCGGGCGGGCGGGCCTCTATGCGCGGCTGTGGTCGCGCCAGTCGGGCGGTTTCCTCGCCGCGGCGGACAGCGAAACGCTGCCGGGCTGAACCCCTTGCCGACGGGCGCGCGCCATGCACCGGCGCATGGCCTCCAACAGTAGACTTCGTCCAATCTGCATGCCAAAGAGCGCGCAGTGACGCGCCGCCGCATTGCGGCCGTGACGACGCGCGCCTAAACACGGCGCCGGGTTGCAATTTCGAGTTCTTCCAAAACTCGACTGACGTTTTAGAGGATTGGATCGTGGCGAACGCGACCGATACGAAACCGACCGAAACCACCCGCCGCGATTTCCTGATGCTGGCCACCGGCGCGGCCGGTGCCGTCGGCCTCGGCGCCGTCGTCGTTCCGCTGGTCAGCCAGCTCGCGCCGGACGCGCAGACGGTCGCCGCCGGTGCGCCGATCGATCTCGATCTCGCCCCGATCGCGGAAGGCCAGGCGATCAAGCTGTTCTGGCGCGGCAAGCTCATCTTCGTGCGTCACCGCACCAAGAAGGAGATCGACGAGGCGCGCGCGGTCAATGTCGCCACGCTGCCCGATCCGCAGCCCGACCAGGCCCGCGTCAAGCAGGGCCACGAGCAGTTCCTCGTCGTGTACGGCAACTGCACCCATCTCGGCTGCGTGCCGCTGGGCAACGCTCCCGGCGATCCGAAGGGCGATTTCGACGGCTGGTTCTGCCCCTGCCACGGCTCGCACTACGATTCGTCGGGCCGCATCCGCAAGGGCCCGGCGCCGCTCAACCTGCCGATCCCGCCCTACGCGTTCAGCGCCGACACCAAGATCCGGATCGGCTGAGCGTTCCGCTCGCCCCGATCCCGCCTGTACGAGACAGCCCCGAGGCAATCCGCATGAGTGGTCATAGCTCCTACGTCCCGAAGACAGGTTTCGAGCGCTGGCTCGATGCGCGCCTGCCGATCATCCGCCTCGCGCATGATTCGGCGGTATCCTATCCGGTGCCGCGCAACCTGAACTATTTCTGGACCTTCGGCGGCATCCTGGTGTTCATGCTGGTGGCCCAGATCGTCACCGGCGTGATCCTGGTGATGCACTACACGCCCCATGCGACGATGGCGTTCAACTCCGTTGAGCACATCATGCGCGACGTGAACTACGGCTGGCTGCTGCGCTATCTGCACTCCAACGGCGCCTCGATGTTCTTCCTGGCGGTCTACATCCACATCTTCCGCGGTCTCTATTACGGCTCCTACAAGGCCCCGCGCGAGGTGCTCTGGATCCTGGGCGTCGTCATCCTGCTGCTGATGATGGCCACCGCCTTTATGGGCTACGTGCTGCCCTGGGGCCAGATGTCCTTCTGGGGCGCCACCGTCATCACCAACCTGTTCTCGGCGCTGCCGGTCATCGGCGAGACGATCGTGACCTTCCTGTGGGGTGGCTACTCGGTCGACAATCCGACGCTGAACCGCTTCTTCTCGCTGCACTACCTGCTGCCGTTCATGATCTTCGGCGTGGTCATCCTCCACGTCTGGGCGCTGCACCATGTCGGCCAGAACAACCCGACCGGCGTCGAGGTGAAGAACGTCGCCAAGGACACCGTGCCGTTCACGCCCTATGCGACGGTCAAGGACCTGTTCGCGATGGTGTGCTTCATCTTCGTGTTCTCCTATTTCGTGTTCTACACCCCGAACTTCCTCGGCCATGCCGATAACTACATCCCGGCCAACCCGGCCGTGACGCCTGCGCACATCGTTCCGGAGTGGTACTTCCTGCCCTTCTACGCGATCCTGCGCGCCGTTCCCGACAAGCTCGGCGGTGTCATCGCCATGGGTGCGGCCATCGTCGTTCTGGCCTTCCTGCCCTGGATCGACAGCTCCAAGGTCAAGTCGATGAGCTATCGCCCGATCGCCCGTCAGCTCTTCTGGGCCTTCGTCGTGGTCTGCATCGGCCTTGGCTGGCTCGGCGCCATGCCGGCGGAAGGCGGCTATGTCATCGCCTCGCAGATCTTCACGGTGCTTTATTTCGGCTACTTCGTGGCGCTGTTCGTCGTCGGCCTGTTCGAACGGCCGAAGGCGCTGCCGAATTCGATCGCCGATTCCGTGCTCGGCTCGCTCCAGGGCGGATCGGGTGCTCGCATGGGCAGCGCCGTCGCCGCCGAACCCAACGCCAAGGGCTGAGACGAATCATGAGCAAGATGTTGGTTCGTTCGGCCGCTGTCGGTCTCCTGCTCGCAGCGCTGCCGCTCACCGCCCACGCCGCTGGCGAGCGTGTCGAGCCGCCGGCGCTGAGCTGGTCGTTCTCCGGGCCCTTCGGCAAGTTCGACCGCGCGCAGCTGCAGCGCGGCTACAAGATCTACAAGGAGGTCTGCGCGAACTGCCACAGCGCCTCGCTGCTGAAGTTCCGCAACCTGTCGCAGCCGGGCGGGCCGGAGTTCACGCCCGGCCAGGTCACGGCCCTGGCCGCCACCTACCAGATCAAGGACGGCCCCAACGAGGCCGGCGAGATGTTCGAGCGGCCGGGTCGTCCGGCCGACGCCTTCCCGTCGCCCTTCCCGAACGAGCAGGCGGCGCGCGCTGCCAATGGCGGCGCCTATCCGCCCGACATGTCGGTGCTGGCCAAGGCGCGCACCTATGAGCGTGGCTTCCCGCGCTTCATCTTCGACATCTTCACGCAGTATCAGGAGCAGGGGCCGGACTACATCGCCGCGCTGCTGACTGGGTACAAGGACCCGCCGCCGGAGGGTGTTACCCTGCAGCCGGGCCAGTACTACAACACCTATATGCCCGGTCATCTGATCGCGATGCCGAACGTGCTGAACGATGGCCAGGTCGAGTTCCCGAAGGGGCCGGACGGTCAGCCGCAGGTGCCGGAGACCGCCAAGCAGTATGCCAAGGACGTCACGGCGTTCCTGATGTGGGCCGCGGAGCCGCATCTCGAGGCGCGCAAGCGTCTCGGCCTGCAGGTCATGCTGTTCCTGCTGATCTTCGGCGGGCTGCTCTACTACACGAAGAAGAAGATCTGGTCGCGCATGCCCGACGGCACGCCCGCCCACTGATCCGATCCGCTTCCGCAGAAGGCCCCGGCGACGGGGCCTTTTTCGTTGGTGCCGCCGCTTGAAGCGGCGGCGGCCGCGCGGCACAGTCCCGCTCGGCAGCAGGGATATCGAGATGAGCGAAGCGGTTCTGGGAATCATCGGCGGGTCGGGCATCTACGACCTGCCGGGGTTGAGCGATCTGCGCGAGGAGCGGATCGAGAGCCCCTGGGGCGAGCCGTCCGACGTGCTCCGCATCGGCCGGATGGGGCGAACCCGGATCGTGTTCCTGCCCCGCCATGGCCGCGGCCATGCGATCCCGCCGTCGGAGATCAACTACCGCGCCAATATCGACGTGATGAAACGGGCCGGGGTCACCGATCTCGTCTCGCTGTCGGCCTGCGGCTCCTACAAGGCCGAGCTCTATCCGGGGCTGTTCGTGCTGGTCGACCAGTTCGTCGATCGCACCAATGGCAGGGCTTCCTCCTTTTTCGGGCGCGGCTGCGTCGCCCATGTCTCCGTCGCGCATCCCGTGGGGCCGGCGCTGCAGGGGCTGATCGCGGAGGCCGCGACGACCGAGGGGCTGCCCTTCGTGCGCGGCGGCACGCTGGTGACGATGGAGGGGCCGCAATTCTCGACCTATGCGGAATCGATGACCTACAAGACGCTGGGCTACGACCTCATCGGCATGACCGCGATGCCGGAGGCCAAGCTCGCCCGCGAGGCCGAGATCACCTACGCCACGGTCGCGATGGTGACCGACTATGACTGCTGGCACGAGGAGCACGGGCCGGTCGATGTCGCCGCCGTGGTCAAGGTTCTGCATGAAAATGCCGACAAGGCGAAGCGCCTCGTGGCGCGGCTGGCGGCGGACTTTCCCGCGGAGCGGGTGCCCTGTCCCGCCGGGTCGCACAACGCCCTCGACAATGCCCTCATCACTGCGCCCACGATGCGCGACCCCGCTCTGCTCGCCAAGCTCGACGCCGTGGCGGGGCGAGTCCTGAAAGCGGCCTGACGATCATGAAACTCGCCGACAGTATCCGCGCCATCCCGGATTATCCCAAGCCCGGTATCGTCTTTCGCGACATCACCACGCTGCTGGGGGATGCGCGCGCCTTTCGCCGCGCGGTCGACGAGTTGGTGCAGCCTTTCGCCGGGCTGAAGATCGCCAAGATCGCCGGGATCGAGGCGCGCGGTTTCATCCTCGGCGGGGCCGTCGCCCATCAGCTCTCGGCCGGTTTCGTGCCCGTGCGGAAGAAGGGCAAGCTGCCGCATGAGACGGTCAGCGTCACCTATGAGCTCGAATACGGCACCGACGAGATCGAGGTCCACAAGGATGCCGTTTCGCCCGGCGAACGCGTCCTGCTGGTCGACGATCTGATCGCGACCGGGGGCACCGCCGAGGCTGCGGTGAACCTGCTCTCGCGTCTGGGGGCGGAGGTCGTCGCCGCTTGCTTCATCGTCGACCTGCCCGATCTCGGCGGCGCCGATCGCGTCCGCCGGCTCGGCGTGCCGGTTCGCACGCTCGTCGCTTTCGGTGGGCATTGACGCCCGCATGAGAATCAACGGCCAGCATTACCGCACGATCTGGCTCGCGCCGGATGGCTGGCGCGTCTGCGTCATCGACCAGACGCGGCTGCCCTTTCGCTTCGAGACGGTGACCCTGTCCTCTGCCGAGGCAGGGGCCCAGGCGATCCGCTCGATGGTCGTGCGCGGAGCCCCTCTGATCGGCGCGACGGCGGCCTATGGCGTGGCTCTGGCGATGCGGGCCGATCCGTCCGACGCCGCGCTGGACGAGGCTCTGACCCTGCTCGGCGCAACGCGGCCGACGGCTGTCAATCTGCACTGGGCGCTCGGCCGAATGGGCTGCGTCCTGAAGCCGCTGGACCCGGGCCGGCGTGCCGAGATGGCCTATTCCGAGGCGGAGCTGATCTGCGACGAGGACGTGGCGCTGTGCCGGTCGATCGGCGAGCATGGGCTCGGCGTCATCCGCTCGATCGCGGCCGAGAAGGCCGGAGGGGCGAGCGTCAACATCCTGACCCATTGCAATGCCGGCTGGCTCGCCACCGTCGACTGGGGCACGGCGCTGGCGCCGATCTATCTCGCCCATGACGCCGGCATTCCCGTCCATGTCTGGGTCGACGAGACGCGGCCCCGCAACCAGGGCGCGGCGCTGACGGCCTATGAGCTCGGCGCGCATGGCGTGCCGCATACGGTGATCGCCGACAATGCCGGCGGCCATCTGATGCAGCATGGCGAGGTGGACATGGTCATCGTCGGCACCGACCGGACGACCGCGACCGGCGACGTCGCGAACAAGATCGGCACCTATCTCAAGGCGCTGGCCGCGCATGACAACGGCGTGCCCTTCTATGTCGCGCTGCCCTCGCCGACGATCGACTGGAGCCTGTCGGACGGGCTGCGGGAGATCCCGATCGAGGAGCGCTCGGCGCGGGAGGTGACGCATCTGTCCGGTCTGGCGGAGGACGGCGAGGTGCGTTCGATCCGCGTGGTCGCGCCGGGCAGCAACGCCGCCAACCCGGCCTTCGACGTCACCCCCGCCCGGCTCGTGACCGGGCTGATCACCGAGCGCGGCGTCTGCGAGGCGAGCGCGGAAGGGCTGGCCGGGCTGTTTCCCGACCGGGCAGGCCGGCCGCAAGCGTGAGCAGGACAGGATCATGACGAGAGACGAACTCGGCGCCGGCATCGTCGCCGTCGCACAGGCGATCGATGTTGCGGGCTTCTGCCCGTCGAAATCGGGCAATGTCTCGGCGCGGACGGAGGCCGGCTTCCTGATCACGCCGTCGGGCCTGCCCTATGCGCAGACGACACCGGCGGATCTGATCGAGCTCTCGCTCGACGGCGTCGTGCTCTCGGGCGCGCGCAAGCCGTCCTCGGAATGGCCTTTCCATGCCGCGATCTACCGCGCCCGGCCCGAGGCGCAGGCGATCGTGCACACGCATTCGCCGCGGGCCACGGCGCTGTCCTGCACGCGCCGGGGCATCCCCGCCTTCCATTACATGATCGCGCTCTGCGGCGGCGCCGACATCCGCTGCGCCGACTACGCCACTTTCGGCACGCCGGAGCTGGCGGAGAATGCCGTGCGGGCTCTGGAGGGGCGCAAGGCGGTGCTGCTCGCCAATCACGGCGTCATCGCGCTCGGCGCCTCGCTCGCGGGAGCGCACCAGATCGTGGCGGAGGTCGAGAATCTCGCGGGCCAGTATCTCGACATCCTCGCCGCAGGGCTCGAACCGGTCATCCTCGACGAGGCCGAGATGGCGCGGGTGAGCGCGAAGTTCGCGGGCTACGGCAAGGTCGGCTGAAGGCGAGGGTCACCCGCACTCGGGCATCTTACGGCTTGTTAAGGCCCGTGCCGCATGAAAGGGCATGATCCTATCGCCGTATCTGCATGCCTCCCTGGATATGCTCGGCATTGCTGCCTGCGAGTACGACGCGCGGCTGGAGGCCGTCGGCTGGAACAACACGTTCCTGCAATTCTTCCCGGAGGATGACGGCGAGATCTATGTCGGCGAGCCCTATGCGGACAATCTCGTCCGGTTCTATCGCTGCCGCCTCTCGCCGGAGGAGATGCCCGACGTCGAGCGCTACATCGCGGAGGGCGTCGCGCGCCACGAGAATCAGACGCAGCCCTTCGAGTTCATTCACAATGGCCGCCGGCTGCGCGCCTCGTCCCTTCGCGCTCCCGAGGGCGGGCGGGTCAGGTTGTGGCAACGGCTGGATGCCGAGCATCGCACCGAGGCCGTTCCCGAGCTCGTGCTGCCCGTGTTCGAGGCGCTTCCCTTCATTCCCGACGGGGCGACCATTCTCGATGCGGCAGACCGCATCGTCGCCGCCAACGATGCCTTCAGGCAGCTCTATGGCCTGCCCGCGGACCGGCCCGTGGTCGGATGCACGCTCGACGACATCATCGCCTGGTGCTGGCGTGGCGATTCACCGGCGGGGGCCTGGCGAGCCGCCATTCGCAATGGCCTGCGCTATGACGGCGCGCCCTTCGAGATCGAGCTGCCCGGCCAGCGCTGGCTGAGGGTGATCGCCCGTCATGGCACCGGCGGCATCGGCTTTTTCACTCACGCCGATATCACCGCCGCCAAGCGCCAGCACATCGAGCTCGTCGAGGCGAAGGCGGCTCTGCAGCGGGCCAACGACGAGCTGGCGAAGCTCGCAGGCACCGACGCGCTGACAGGCCTCGCCAACCGGCGCGCCTTCATGGCGTTCCTCGCTGCGGAGGCGCGGATCGCCAGACCGCTGTCGCTGCTGGCGATCGATGTCGATCACTTCAAGGCGATCAACGACCGCTTCGGCCATCTCGTCGGCGACGCCTGTCTCAAGATGATCGGGTCGATCGTGGCCAAGCAGGCGAGCGGCCCCCGGCGGCTGGTTTCCCGCATCGGCGGCGAGGAATTCGGCGTGGTTCTCGGCGGAGCTTCGTTGGCGGAGGCTCACCGGACGGGACTCGCAATTCGTGCGGCGCTGGCTCACGCGCCCTGGCGAAGCCTCCACCCCGCCCTGGACCGTGCGACGATCTCGATCGGGCTCTGCACCGCCAAGGGGCCGGTCGACGAGGACATGCTCTATGGCTGCGCCGACGAGCAGCTTTACGCGGCCAAGCGCAACGGTCGCGACCGGATCGAGTCGCGACCATTGGCAGGAACACGCCGCACGGCTTGACTGGACGGCCGGCGGCCTTGGCGCCGCCGAACGGCTTTGGCCCCCGTCAGCCCTTCGCCCACTCCGTGTACCAGCGCTTGAAGAGCGCGAGCTGGGTGCGGGCGTAGTGCTTCTGGCCCTCGCTCAGGCTGTCGGACGCGTTGAAGTGCAGCGCGTATTCGGGGTTGCCCTCGAGCACCATCAGATACTTGTAGAACAGCACAAGATCCGGACCCTCGTCGAAGCTCGAGAGCACGGCGAGCGCGCCATCCAGCTCGAGCGCCTTGGCGCGGGCCGCGACGTCGCCCGTGGCGGCCTTCTCGCAGAGCGAGACGAGGCGCAGCACCGGCTCCGGCAGCACGTTGCCGATGCCGGTGATCGCGCCGCTGGCGCCGCAGTTGACGAAGCCGTGGAAGACCTGCGTGTCGACGCCGACCATCAGGATGATGTCCTCCGACTGGCCGGTGATGTTCTCGGCCGCGTAGGTCAGGCTCTTGGCGCCGCCGAACTCCTTGAAGCCGATCAGGTTGGGGTAGCTCTCGCGCAGCTTGAAGAAAAGATCGGCACGCGTCTCGAAGCCGTAATAGGGGCTGTTGTAGATTACCGCCGGCAGGCCCTCGGCAGCCTCAAGGATCGCGCCGAAATGCGCGGCCTGGGCCGAGGCGGAGGGGCCGCGCGAGAGCACGCGCGGGATCACCATCAGGCCCTTTGCGCCGACACGCTTGCCATGGGCGGCGAAGGCGGCGGCGCGCTGGGTGTTCTGGGCACCGGTGCCGACGATGACCGGGACGCCGGCCTCACACAGGCGGGCAACGCCTTCCATGCGCTGCTCGTCGGTCAGGAGCGGCCAGTCGCCCATCGAGCCGCAATAGACCACCGCGGACATGCCGGCGGCGACCAGCTCCTGGCCCTTGCGGACGAGGGCGTCGAAATCCGGGGTGCGATCCGCCTTGCAGGGCGTCATGAGGGCCGGGATCGTGCCGGAGAAGATGTTCGAAGCCATCTGCTTCTTCCTTCGCTTGTTCTTGTTGGGTCTCGGGTGGCGGATCGGTTCAGGCTTCGCAGGCGAAGGGGTCGTCGACGGTGTGGGCGGGCTGCGTGAACCAGCGCGCGCCGTCCTCGGTCATGTAGGCGATGTCCTCGAGGCGCACCCCGAACTCGCCGTAGATGCACATCATCGGCTCGATCGAGAAGCACATGCCGGGCTGCAGCGGCGTCTTGTTGCCCTTCACCATGTAGGCCTCCTCATGGATGTCGAGGCCGAGCCCATGGCCGGTGCGGTGCGGCAGGCCGGGGACCTTGTAGCCGGGGCCATAGCCCGCCGCCTCGATCACGCTGCGGGCGGCGACATCGACGTTCTCGCAGGGAGCGCCGAGCTGGGCGGCGGCGAAGCCGGCGAGCTGCGCCTTCTTTTCGAGGTTCCAGATCTCGCGCTGGCGCTGCGTCGGTTCGCCGAAGACATAGGTCCGGGTGATGTCGGAGCAATAGCCGCCGACTTTGGTCCCCATGTCGATGAGCACCATGTCGCCATGCTGCAGCGTCTGCTCATAGGGCACGCCATGCGGATAGGCCGTCGCCTCGCCGAACTGGGCGGCGCCGAAGGAGGCGGTCATCCCGAGCTTGCGGTGGGCCTGGCCAAGGAACTCCTTGACCTGCGCGGTCGTCACACCGACCTGCAGGGCGCGGGCGGCGGCGCGGTGGACCTCCATGGTGATGTCCATGGCGCGCTGGATGAGGGCGATCTCGGCGGCCGATTTCAGTTGGCGGCAGGTCGCGGTGATCGCGCTTCCCTGCGTGAAGGTGAGGCGATTGCCCGCCTTGCGCAGCCCGTCGACGATGAAGAACGGGGTCTGCGGGTCGAGCGCGACCTGGCCGCTCTCATAGCCCATGCTGCGGATGGTCTCGACGACGAGCTCAGTCGGGTCCTCGTGCTCTTCCCAGCAGCGGACATCGTCACCGAACTTCATGTATTCGCGCGTCTTCGGCTCCTCGAAGGCGGGGCTGAGATAGGCGATCTCGCCTTCGACCGGGATCACCGCGCCATGCAGCCGCTCGCTCGGGCCGAGCTGGATGCCGGTGAAATAGGCCAGGCTCGTCGAGGTATCGAGATAGAGCGCCTGGAGACCCTGCTCGCGCATCAGTGTCTGGGCCTTGGCGATGCGCTGCCTGAACTCGGCGACGGCAATCGGCTCGACGCCGTCCGTCATCGGCTTCAACTTGGCGAGCTCCGCCTCGAAGCTCGATCCGCCCACTCCAATCGTCATCGTCCGTCGTCCTCGCTGGTCAGTCTTGCCATCGGGCTGTCTCCCTCAGGCGGCCGGGGCCCGGGGTAGGGTCGTCTCGGCTTCGTCGGGCTCGAGCAGGTGAAGCAGGTCCTCGCGCACGGCCAGAACGTGATCGAGGGTCAGCCGAGCGGCGCCCTCCGAGTCGCCCGCCTGGCAGAGATCGAGCAATGCGGCGTGCTCGCGCGTGGCGCGGGCGGTGGCGCCCTCCGACATCGAGAGCTGTACGCGGGTGTAGCGGTCAGTGTTGGCGAGCAGGACTCGCACCAGCTCGAGCGTCTGGCTGCGGCCGGAAGCGCGGTAGAAGGAGAGATGATATTCGCGGTTGAGCTCGCCATAGGCCTCGAGGTCGCCCCGGCCGATGGCCACCGCGTAATCGGCCAGGATCGTCTCGGCACGTTCGAAATCGGTGGCGGTCAGCCGGGGAACAGCGCGTCGGATCAGGTCCGGCTCCAGCATGGCGCGCAAATCGAAGAGCTCGGCGATGTCGGCAGCGGAGAGTTCCGTGACGACGGCGCCGCGATGGGGATGCAGCGTGACCAGCCCCTCCGCCGCGAGCTGATGAAAGGCTTCACGCAAGGGGATGCGACTAATGCCGAATTCACGCGCCAAAGCGTCCTGGCGCAGCGCCTCTCCGGCGGCGACGGCTCCGGAGAGGATGCGGCGGCGCAACTCGGCGACCGTGGCGCCCGTGACGGTCTGGCGCAGCTGCGGTCTTTGCGAGCGGAGGGATTGGGGCGCGACCACGTGGCTATCCGGCTTGCTCGAGCCTCCCTGAGGACCCGGCGGCAGGAGGCCTCCAAACCGTCCGCTTGTCAATTGGATAAAATGTTCAATATCCAATTTGATGAGGCGGCGGTCGCCAACGGGCGTTGGCTTACGACCCTGTCGTCAGCGGTTGGAGCTCCTTTTCCGCGGAGGAAGGCACCGGCGCGGCCGGCGTTGTCCGGAGACGGCGGTGGCGTCTCCGGACAACGATCAATCCGTCGGCGGCGGTCTCAGCCGTCCTGCCAGCGCTGCTGGAGCGCCGTCGCCGACATCAGGTCGAAGGACAGGTCGGAGATCTGCCAGTAGCGCGTGCTGTCCTGCTGGAAGGCCCAGAGGTGGTCGTAGATCTTCTTGAAGGCCGGGTTGGCGGCCGACATCTCGGCGTAGAGATCCTTGGTGTGCTTGTAGCTCGCCTTCAGGATGTCGTTGGGCAGCGGGCGCAGCTGCGCGCCGCCGGCGATCAGCCGCTTCAGGGCCGGCGGGTTGAGCGCGTCGTATTTCGCCTGCATGTCGTGGCCCGCTGCCATCGCGCAGGTCTTGAGCACCTTCTGATAGGTCGGGGGCAGGCTGTTCCACTTCTCCAGATTGATGAAGAAGCTGAGTTCCGCGCAGCCGTCCCAGAAGCCGGGATAGTAGTAATAGGGCGCGACGCGAGCGAAACCGAGCTTCTCGTCGTCGTAAGGGCCGACGAACTCGACGGCATCGAGCACGCCGCGTTCCAGCGCCGGATAGATGTCGCCGGCGCCGAGCTGCTGCGGCACCACGCCCATCTTCTGCAGGACGTTGCCGCCGAGACCGCCGATGCGCATCTTCAGGCCCTGGAGATCGGCCGCCGACTTGATCTCCTTGCGGAACCAGCCGCCCATCTGCGCGCCGGTGTTGCCGGCCGGCAGATTGTAGATGTTGAACTTAGAGTAGAACTCGTTGAGCAGTTCGAGCCCGCCGGCATGGAACAGCCAGGCCTGCATCTGGCGGCTGTTGGGCCCCCAGGGAATGACCGTGCCGAAGGCGAAGGCGGTGTCCTTGCCGATGTAGAAATAGGAGCCGGAATGGCCCATCTCGACGGTGCCGTTGGTCACCGCATCGGCGACCTGCAGGGCCGGCACGATCTCGCCCGCCGCGAAGACCTGGATCTTGAACTTGCCGTCGGTGACGGCGGAGACCGCTTCCGACAGATGCGTGCAGGCGCCGTAGAGCGTCTCCAGCGACTTGGGATAGCTCGACGCCAGACGCCAGGTCACGGTCGGCGTGCTCTGGGCGATCGCCGGGGACGCGATTCCGGCCGCGGCGCCGAGGCCGGCGCCCTTCAAGAACAATCTGCGCTTCATGGGATGTCGTTTCCTGCCGTCGTTTCTTATGGCGCCGTCTGCGGCGTAACGGCAGCTTGGCATGGCGCGGGCGCGGGCGACAACGAATGCGGGCGCATGACCGCCCGGCGGCGCAGGAGCCTGCGGCTCAGGCGCCCGCGCGGGCTTCCATCAGCTTGACCATGACCATCAGCAGGCGGTTGGCGGGCGTCGGGATGCCCATGCGCTCGCCGGTCCGCACGACATAGCCGTTGAGATGGTCGATTTCGGTGCGTTTGCGCCGGGCGAGGTCCTGCGCCGTCGAAGAGGATTGCGCCGGCATGGCCGGGGCGAGCGCCAGGACGGTGTCGAGGATCTCGGGGCCGATGGCGATGCCGGCGGCCTGCGCCACCGCGCGGCATTCGGCGACGATGTCGGCCATGCTGTCGCGCACGCCCTCGACCGCGATCATCCGGCCATAGGGCAGTTGCGGAATGGCGGAGAGGGCGTTGTAGGCGCAGTTGACGATCAGTTTGGTCCAGAGCGCGCCGATGACGTTCTCCGACACCTCTGTAGGGATGCCGGCCCGGCCGAAGCTTTCGGCGATCGCGATGCTGGTCGCGCCGGGCCCGATGATCAGTTCGCCGCGCCCGTGATGACGGACATGGCCGGGGCCGGGCATCTCGACCGCGACATAGACCGCGGCCGGGATCACCGGGCGGCCGAGCACATCCTGCAGGCGCTGCGCATTGTCGACGCCGTTCTGGAGGCTGAGGATCGTGGCATTGGCTGCGAGGTGGGGCGCGATGGCGCGGCCGGCCTCTTCGGTGTCGCCGGACTTCACGCAGAAAAGCACAATGTCGGCTTCGGCGACGCCCGAGGGCTCGGTCGTGGCCTTGACGGGCAGCGTCTCCGTCGTCCCCCGTGCCTCGAAGGCGAGGCCGTGCCGCTCGATCGCCTCGACATGCTGGGGCCGGGCGATCAGCGTCACGCCATGGCCGGCGCGCGCCAGCATCGCCCCGTAATAGCAGCCGACGCCGCCGGCCCCCATGATCGCGATGGTCATCGGTTGGCTCCCTGCCTGGGCCAGAGATGGTCGCTGCCCAGCTCCGTGGGATCGGCGCAGCCGAGATGGATCAGCGTGTTGAGGAGTTCCGCCCGCAGGATCTCGATGATCGCCCGCGGGCCCTCGGACAGCCCGAGCGCGGCGACCGCAAACAGGAACGGTCGGCCGAGCAGGACGAAATCGGCGCCTGAGGCGAGGCTGCGGGCGATGTCGTCGCCCGTACGCACGCCGCTGTCGAGGATCAGGGCCAGACGGTCGCCGCAGGCCTCGCGGATGCGCGGCAGCACCTCGATTGAGGACGGGGCGGAATCGAGCTGGCGCCCGCCATGGTTGGAGACGACGATGCCGTCGGCGCCGATGCGCTCGGCCATCAGTGCATCCTGCGGGTTGAGGATGCCCTTGATCACGAGATGATGCGGCCAGGCCTTGCGGATCGCTGCGATCCGCCCCCAGTCGAGCGCGGGGCAGGAGAGCTGGCGGGCGACGAATTCGGCATGGGCGAGGCCGCTCAGCGACCCCTTGTTCTCGATGAAGTTCGCCATGCCCGGCCGTTCGCCGCGCGCGGCGCGCCAGAGCCAGCCGGGATGGCGCGCGACGTCGAGGATGGAGGCGAGCGAGGGTTTCAGGGGGATGGCGAGGCCGTTGGTCAGGTCGCGCACGCGCCGCGCCGGTACGGGGATGTCGATCGTGACGACCAGCGTGGTGACGCCGGCTTTGAGCGCCCGCTGCATCAGCCCGGCGGCGATGGCCTCGTCGGCACCCGGATAGAGCTGGAACCAGAGATTGTCCTGGGCGATGCCGGCGATGGTCTCGATCGAGGTCGTGGCGGCTGTGGAGAGAGCATAGGGGATGTTCTGCGCTTTGGCTGCGGCGGCCAGCGCGCGGTCGGTGCCGGGGCAGACGAGATCGGCGAAGCCCATGGGGGCGACGCCGAAGGGCGCGCCATAACGGCGGCCGAAGAGGGTGACCTCGGTATGGGCCGCAGCGCAGTCACGCAGGGCCTGCGGCATCAGCGCGATCTCGCTGAAGCGCGCCCGGTTGCGTGTCACCGCCTGTTCGGCGCCGGCGCCGCCTTCGATGAAGTCATAGACTGCGCGGGGCAGGCGCTTGCGGGCGCGCGCCGCCATCTGGGCTGTGCTGAAGATGCGGGCTGCCGCCACGATGCGCTCCTCCCGGAGATGTGTCTGGCGGGCGGCTCTGCGGCCACCTCGCGCATCCTGCCTACAGACAGCGCCGGGCTTGCAGAAGCGTCACGTCTGCGCGGGGCATCGTCGGGGAAAGCAGGTCGGCGTCAGCCCGGCTTGCGCTCGACGAAGACGCAACCGTCGAAGCTGAAGACCTCTTCGCCGTTCTGGTTCACGCCGGTATTGCGATGGAAAAACAGGCCCCATTGCGGGCGCGAGGAGCTGGCGCGCTTGTCGGTGACCTCGGAATGGTAGGTGATGCGGTCTCCGGCGAAGACCGGCCGTGTCCAGCGCAGGTTTTTGAAGCCGGGTGAGGGCCCCAGCCGCGGCGCCCGACCCTCCCCAAAAGCGGTGAGCTGGCGGCGGCGATGCGTGACCATGGTCGCCATCCAGACCGAGGCCGTATGCCAGCCTGACGCCGCGAGTCGGCCGAAGGACGAGGCCGCCGCCGCCGCCTCGTCCATGTGGAAGGGCTGGGGGTCGAAGGCGCGCGCGAAGGCGATGATCTCGTCGGCCGTGAAGACGGTGCTGCCGAGCTCGAAGCAGTCTCCGATCGCGACGTCCTCGAAGAAGCAAGCGGCCGGCGTCGGCTCGACCGGCGGCTCGATCGGGGCGGGGGAGGCGGGCGGGACATAAAGC
>LSIG01000168.1 GCA_001556125.1 Rhizobiales bacterium CCH10-E5
GGCTGAGCCAGTCGCCCTTGGGCTGCAGTGGAGCGACGCCGCGCCGGCCGAACATGATCCAGTTGTCCTGCTCCAGCACCGGCTCGTCGCGCTGGTTCAGCAGTTCGAGCTTGAAGCGGACGAGGCCCATCGCCGGACGAGAGCGCGAGGGCTTGATCTCGGCGACGGTGCGGCGCCCGTGCAGGACGTCGCCCGGCTGGACCGGGCGCAGCCATTTCACCTCCTCGATGCCGGGCGCGCCCATCCCTGAGGAGTTCAGCAGGAAGCTCTGCGCCATCAGCCGCATCAGCAGCGAGCAGCTGTGCCAGCCCGAGGCGATCAGCGTACCGACGAAGCTCGCCTTCGCCTTTTCGGGGTCGACATGGAAGTCCTGCGCGTCGAAGCGCGAGGCGAAGGCGACGATGTCCCCTTCCGAGACGGCGAGGCTGCCCATCGGCACCGTCTCGCCGACAATGAAATCCTCGAAATACAGCATCGCCGCCGGCGGCTCAGTTGGCAAAGCGGAAATGCAGCACGTCGCCGTCGGCGACGACGTATTCCTTGCCTTCGAGCCGGAACTTGCCGGCCTCGCGCGCGCCGCTCTCGCCCTTGTGGGCGATGTAGTCGTCATAGGCGATCGTCTCGGCGCGAATGTAGCCCTTTTCGAAATCGCTGTGGATCACACCGGCGGCGGCGGGGCCCTTGGTACCCTTCTCGATCGTCCAAGCACGGGCCTCCTTCGGTCCAACCGTGAAATAGGTCACGAGGTGGAGGAGCGCGTAGCCGGCGCGGATGACGCGGTTGAGGCCGGGCTCCTCCAGGCCGACGGCCTCGAGATAGTCCTTCTGGTCGGCGGCCGGCAGGACGGCGATCTCGCTCTCGATCTTGGCGGAAACGACGACGGCGACCGCGTTTTCCTCGGCGGCGCGGGTCTTCACGGCCTCGGAGAAGGCATTGCCCTTGTCGGCGCTCGCCTCCTCGACATTGCAGACATAGAGCACGGGCTTGGAGGAGAGCAGGCCGAGCATCTCGAAGGCCTTGCGCTCCTCGGGCGCAACCTGGACGAGGCGGGCGGGCTGGCCGTCGCGCAGCAGCACGAGGCAGCGGTTCATCAGCTCGGCGAGTTCCTTGGCCTCCTTGTCGCCGGTCTTGGCCTTCTTCTCCAGCGGCAGGACGCGCTTCTCGAGGCTTTCGAGATCGGCCAGCATCAGCTCGGTCTCGATGATCTCGATGTCGTTGATCGGCGCGACTTTGCCCTCGACATGGGTGATGTCGCCATCCTCGAAGCAGCGCACGACATGGGCGATGGCGTCGCATTCGCGGATGTTGGCGAGGAACTGGTTGCCGAGGCCTTCGCCCTTCGAGGCGCCCCGGACGAGGCCGGCGATGTCGACGAAGGTCAGCCGCGTCGGGATGATCTCCTTGGAGCCAGCGATGGCGGCGAGCTTCTCCAGCCGGGGATCAGGCACCGCGACGTCGCCGACATTGGGCTCGATCGTGCAGAACGGGTAATTCGCCGCCTGGGCGGCCGCCGTCTGCGTCAGCGCGTTGAAGAGGGTCGACTTGCCGACATTCGGCAGGCCGACGATACCGCATTTGAAACCCATGGTGGTCTTTCAGTCTCGGAGCATGAAGTCGCCGGGGAGGGCGATGAACGGATTGACGATGGTGATGCCGTTTACGACGTGACCGTGCCGCATGTCTTCACTGAGAAAGTGGGAACACCCCAAATTCTGCGCAGCGGCCAGTAGCACGCAATCGAACCATTGATAGCCTGCTTCCTCGCGGATCTGCCAGGCGTCCGTCAGCGTCTCGTAATCGATCGGCGTGTCGCCCCAGATCCTCAGGCCTTCGGCGTCGGCTCTCACGGTTTCCACAGCGAGATGCGGAAGTTTACGAAGCGCGACGTGACAGAATTCGTTGATGACCTGCAGGTTGATCACCGGCGGCGTCGTCTCGATCAGCGCGTTCAGCCAGATTTTCGCGCGCTCCTGCTTCTGCTTCGCGCCCGGATCCCGGCTGTAGATCAGCACGTTCGTGTCGAGAAAGAAGGTGCTCGTCATACAACTCGGTCCGGGAGGGGAGTTTGCCGTTTTCGTCCGACAGCGGAAGAGGAGGCCCGGCGAGGAACCTGTCGAGCGCTTCGCGCTGGCTGATCGTCCGGCCAACGCGCCGTTCGAGGAGTTCGGTCACGAATTTGGACATGCTCTTGCCCTCCCGCGCCGCTGCCACGCGCAGGCGCGACAGCGTCTCGTCAGGAAGTGTCACCGTCAAATTCTTCATCTCATACCAACCTCGCTGCAGACCAACATCGTGTTTCCGTGTTTTCGTGTCAACGATCCGCCCTATGGTCGGTCACGCGAACGTGCGTGGCAAGCGTCATGGCTAGAGCGCACGACTTGCGCGGCGATGTCTGCCCCAGCAACGGACCACTCCCCATGCGCGTTTTCACCACCGCCTGCCTCATCCTCGGCCTGACCGTCGCGGCCGCCGCCCAGTCGCCGACGACGCGCATTCGCGGCGAGGTCGAGAGCGCCGATGGCAATACGATGATGATCAAGACCGTCGATGGCGCGGCGGCGAAGGTCGCGCTGGCGCCCGGCTATTCGGTCGGCGGCGTGGTCAAGGCGACGACGGCCGACATCAGGAAGGGCGGCTTCGTCGGTGTCGGTGCGCGGCCGCAGCCGGACGGTTCGCTGCTGGCGGTGCAGGTCTTCATCTTCCCCGAGGCGATGCGTGGCACGGGCGAGGGACACCGCCCCTGGGGCGTACTGCCGGATTCGACCATGACGAACGCGACCGTCGCTGAAACCGTCTCGCGCGTGGATGGCGCCGGTATCGTGCTAAGCTATCCGGGCGGCGAGCAGAGGGTGACCATCCCGGCCGATGCCAACATCATCATGGCCGCGCCGGCCGACGTCTCGGAGCTGAAGGCGGGCGCGCAGGTGGCGATGACGGCGACCAGGCAGGCCGATGGCAGCTTCAGCGCCAGCCGCGTGACGCTCGCCAAGCCCGGCGCGCAACTGCCCTACTGAACGGCCTCAGTCGCCGGACTTTTCGCCGAGGCGCTTTACCGCGCCGTGGCCGCGCGCCTCCATGAAGAGGTGCACCTTATTCTGGAAGCCAGCATCGTCGTGCTTCGCCAGCAGCTCGGCATTGTCGGCGCAGGCCGTGCAGAGATCCTCGACCCAGGGGCCTTCCGCCTTGCCGAAATCGTTCAGCACATAGGCGTGCACGAGTTCCTTCAGGCCTGGATGGCCGATGCCCATGCGGACCCGGCGGTACTCGTTGCCGATGACGGCCGTGGTCGAGCGCAGGCCGTTATGGCCGGCATTGCCGCCGCCGAGCTTCACCCGCAGCTTGGCGGGGGCGAGGTCGAGTTCGTCATGGAAGACGATGATGTCGGCCGGCGCGACCTTGAAGAAGCGTGCGGCCTCGCCAATCGCCCGGCCGGATTCGTTCATATAGGTCTGCGGCTTGAGCAGGACGATTTTCTCGGTCCCGATCGTCGCCTCGCAGGCCTCGGCCTGGAAGCGGCCGCGCCAGGGCGAGGCACGATGCGTGCGCGCGATGGCGTCCAGTGCCATGAAGCCGATATTGTGCCGGTTGCGGGCATAGCGCGCGCCGGGATTTCCGAGCCCTGCGAAGATCAGCATGACGATCGTCGTCCCTCACGGCAAAACGGCCGGGAAATCCCGGCCGTCC
Source organism: Rhizobiales bacterium CCH10-E5 (assembly GCA_001556125.1). Classification (GTDB taxonomy): domain Bacteria; phylum Pseudomonadota; class Alphaproteobacteria; order Rhizobiales; family Beijerinckiaceae; genus Allobosea; species Allobosea massiliensis. The sequence goes on from LSIG01000168.1 coordinate 3,685, forward strand.
GCTTGGTTCTTCGTGGTGCGGCCGAAAGCCTGATCAGGCTTTCTTGATCAGGCTTTCTTGGCCTCGGCGGCCGGAGCTTCGGCCTCAGCAGCCTCGTCGGCCTCCTCGACCATCGGCGGAACGATGGTGACGATGGTGGCGTCCGAGCCGACCGTGAGCTTGGCGCCCTTCGGCAGCTTGATGACGCTGGCCTCGAGGGCGTCGCCGATCTCGAGACCGGCCACCGAGACCTCGAAGGCCTCCGGGATGTGCTCCGGCTCGACCGTGATCTCGAGCGAATGCTCGACGATCTGCACGAGGCCGCCGTTCTTCACGCCCGGGCTGGCATCCTGGCCGACGACATGGATCGGAACCTCGACCGTCACCGTCTGCCCTGCGGCGACGCGCAGGAAGTCGACATGGATCGGGAAGTCCTTGACCGGGTCGAGCTGGTAGTCGCGCGGGATCACGCGCTGCTTCTTGCCGTCGACGCTGATCTCGAACAGGGTGGTCAGGAAGTGGCCGCCATAGATCAGGAGGCGGGTCTTGTTGGCGTCGAGCGCGATGGCTTCGGGAGCGGCGCCACCACCATAGATGACGGCGGGTGTCTGGCCTTGACGACGAACTGCACGGGCGGCCCCCTTGCCGACCTGTGCGCGCGCCGAAGCCTCGATTTGCTTCACGGCGGTCATGGTTTTGAATCCTTGCTTGAAAAGACAAGGCCGCCAGCAGGCGGCCTCCTTGCGGTTCGCGCCCGTGCCTCCAAGGGTGTCAGTCGAGCGCTGGCAGGCTCATAGGCGAAAAGCGCCGCGATCTCAAGCCCGTTCGGCGCAGGCCGGACGCTCAGGCGGCGGAGGCGGTGATGCCGCGCAAGGGGCGCGCGGCGCGCTCCGTCTTCGGGCCGAAGCGCTGCAGCAGTTCGCCGACGATGCCGGCGGGCAGGGCCTGGGCGTAGAGGAAGCCCTGTCCGAGGCGACAGCCGACGGATTGCAGCCATTCCGCCTGGGTCTGGGTTTCGATACCTTCGGTGATGACCCTCATCCCGAGACGCTGGGCGATGCCGATCATCGCCTCGACGATGACGCTGCTCTTCGTGCCGTTCCGGGCGGCCGCGACGAAGGAGCGGTCGATCTTGATGATGTCGACAGGAAAGTCGAGGAGGTGGGTCAGAGACGCGAAGCCTGTGCCGAAATCGTCGAGCGCGACGCAGATCCCGCGTTCGCGCAGTGCCGCGATTGTTCGGGCAACGCCGTCCTTGCTACGGCCCATGAAGACCTGCTCGGTGATCTCCACGACGAGATGATGCGGTGCCACGCCGGCGCGGTCCATGACCCGGACGATACGCTGGACCAGGTCGCCCTTCTGGAAGTCGGCCGTGGTCACGTTCATGCCGACATGCTGGAAGGAGATGCCGGCGCGCTGCCAGCCGGCCATGTCCGTCGCCACGGCCTGCAGCATCTGAGAGGTCACGCGGAGCGCGACCTTCGGATCGGTCATCGCGTCCTGGAACTCGCCTGCGGAGGCGATGCGGCCATCCGGGCGCAGCATCCGCGCCAAGGCTTCGAGCCCGACGATCTCGTCGGTGTCGAGGCGCAGCACCGGCTGGTAATAGGGGATGATCCGACCTTCGGTCAGGGCGAGATCGACATCGCGCTTGATCTGGAGGCGGCGCGTCATCGAGGTTCGCAGCCCGTCCTTGAAACGGACATAGCCGCCGCGCCGCGTTTCCTTGGCGTGATAGAGCGCGAAATCGGCATTCTGGCGAAGCGTCACGCTGTCCTCGCCGTCCTCGCCACCGAGCGCGGCGCCGATCGTGACGCTGGGCAGGATGCCATGGCCGTCATGATCGAGCGGGGCGGCCATCGCAGCGAGGATGGCGCAGGCCGTGGCCCGCATCTGCGCTGCGGTGGTTCCTCGTGGCAGGATCACCGCAAATTCGTCGCCGCCGATGCGATAGGCCACGGCCTCGCCGGTCACGGACTGGATCCGTCTTCCGACCGTGACGATGAGCGCGTCGCCCGCCGCATGACCCATCGTGTCGTTGGTGATCTTCAGATGGTCGATGTCGATCAGCATCAGCCCGAAATCGGGTGCCGCGGCCGCAGTCAGCCGATCGATCGCGTCGTTGAAACTGGCGCGGTTGGGCAGCCCCGTCAGCGTGTCGAAATAGGCGAGGCGATGGTTCCGGGAGCGGACCTCCTCATGCTCGATCGCGATCGCGCAGAGATGGACGCAGGTGGCGACGATGCGGTGCTCGACCTCGTCCGGACCGCGCGGCTCGTCATAGTAGAAGGCGAAGCTGCCGATCACGCGGCCGTCCCGCGCCGTGATCGGGCTCGACCAGCAGGCGCGCAGGCCGAGCGGCAGGACGAGCGACTCGAAGCCCTGCCAGAGCGGATCGGTCGCAATATCGGTCACGCAGACCGGTGCGCCGCGGAAGATGGCAGTGCCGCAGGAGCCGACACGGGGGCCGATCGGGATACCGGTCACGGCATGAGCGTAGCTTGCAGGGAGCGACGGGGCCGCGAGCGCGACCAGCCGCTGCTGCTCGTCCAGCGTGATCACCGAGCAGATGACGCCGCGCGCGATCGCCTCGGCGCGACGGCACAGATTCTCCATCACCGCGACGAGCGGCTCGCCGCGGGCGATCGTCTCCAGAATGTCGTTCTGCAGGGCTTGCAGGCGGCCGGCAGATCCGTCTTCGCGCATTGCGTGCCTCATCATGACGATAGGGCAGCTATGTCAGGGGCGCGTGAAACCGCCGTTTCGGGATTCGCTCAAATTGTCCGCAGTCGGCCACGCACCGTGGATTGCGGTGTGAAACGGCGCTTCAGGCGGCGACCAGCCCGAGCCGCTCGTCGCGACGGCGCAGCAGATGCATCAGGGGCAGCGCCAGCAGCACCATCCAGGCCTTGCCGATGATCTGGCCGCTGAGGAAATCGA
>LSIG01000169.1 GCA_001556125.1 Rhizobiales bacterium CCH10-E5
GCTCGACCATGCGCCGTTCCCGGTCGATCAGTTCGAGTTCGACCAGCCGCAGCAGGTAGCGGGGATGATCGACGCCGTCCCGGGCGCATTCCCGCGCGACCTTGTCGTATTCGCGCAGGACCGTCGGCAGCTTCAGATGCTTGAGGTGATGGGCCAGCAGCACCTGCGGCGTTCCCGCGGTGGTGCCCGCCGGCATCACCTCCTTCGCCGGGCCCGTCATGCCGCCGCTCCAGGCAGGAGAACGGCATAATCGGCGGCCGAGGTCGTCTTCACTGCCGTCTTCGGCAGGTGCGGATAGGCCGCCAGGTTGAGACGGGCCGGGCGCCGCTCCAGACGCGCCAGGGCAATCAGCTTCACTGCATCGAAGCCGATCGCACCCAGTCGGATGGCCTCGCCCACGGCAAAGCTCACGACCTCGCGCGGAAGGGCCTCCATCAGCCGCAGCACCTGGATGAACTCACGCTTGCCGCGATTGCCCATCCGCGCTTCCAGAAGATGGCGCAGGTGCTGGAATGTCTCGGGCAGGTCCCAGCCCTGGAGCGCCGCCGCCTGGTCGAGCGCGTTCGGCT
>LSIG01000017.1 GCA_001556125.1 Rhizobiales bacterium CCH10-E5
GGAACAGTGGCCGGTTAATTATTGGATTACCCGGCCGGTCGCGTCGGAATCTGCAACAGCAGAAAGGAACGTCATGCACAGACGCTCATTTTTGGCCGTCCTGATCGGCAGCCTGACCATGGCGACGAGCGGAGCCGCTCTGGCGGCATCGACCGTTTCGAACGAGGCGCAGGCCGATGCCGTCGATCTTGCGGGACTCGACGAAGCCGAGGCTGAATATGCCCATATGCCGCCCGGACCGCGGCATCGCGGGCATCGCGAATGGCACCGGCGCCGCTGGGCCCGGCGCCGTCGCCGCCGGATGCGCCGCATGCGCCGCCGCTGGCATCGCGGTCGCTGGCATTATTACTGGTAGCCGGCCGATGGCTTGAGGCGCTGCCCCGACATGACGACGCTCGCGCTCCGTTGCGCGGGCGTCAGGCAGGGGTGGCGAACTCGGATCCCGACCATTCGACGGGGACCTTCAGCGTTCCGGCGACGATGGAGCTCGCCGCAGCTTCGATCCGCCCCCGGATATCGACGGGCACCGAGGGGGCCATAACGAGCCGGACAGCCTCCGGCGTCTCCAGCCCGAGCCGCTTAATCTCGCCGGTGGCGAATTTGCCCGCGGTGAAATCCGCCACCGCATCGAACAGGGCCCGGCCGGAATCGGCGAAGGCGGAGGCGATGAAGACGTCGGGCGCGATCGCGGTCCAGTCGCCGACATTGCCGATCTGCTTGACGCCGCGCTCGCGGCAGGCGGCCGTGACGCCGTCGCGACCGGCATTGAGCATGGTGAAGATCACCTGCGCATCCTTGGCGATCATGGCGCGGGCGACCTTTTCCGACAGGGCGTTGTCGTCCTGGTTGCCGGAGAAATTCGTCAGCAGGATCACCTTCGGGTCGGCATGAGCGACACCGGCGGCATAGGCGGCGCGGCCCTTCAGGCCCGGCGTGACGCGGATGCCCGACATATGGCCGACGACACCGGTGCGGGTGGTCAGGGCGGCGAGCATGCCGGCAAGGAAGGCCGACTGCTCCTGCAGCACCTCGTAGCTCGCGAGGTTGGTCCCGGTGACGTTGCCCTGGGTCACGGCGAACCGCACCGACGGAAACTCGGCCGCGACGGCCTTGGCGGCGGCGTTGTTCTGGCCGCCATGGGCGATGACGAGGTCGGGCCCGGCAGCCGCGAGTTCGCGCAGCGCGGCCGTCAACTCCTCTGGCTTCGGCTGGACGCCCTGTTTGAAGGCGACGGAGACGCCAAGGCGCGCTTCGGCCAGCTTCAACCCGTCATGGCCCGCCTGCATGAAGCCGCGATCGTCGATACGTCCGGCAAAGAGCGCGGCGACCTTCTTCGGAGCCTGAGCCCGCCCGAGGGTCGGCAGGGAGGCGGACGAGATCAGGGCGAGCGCGGTACGGCGGTTCGGACGAAGCAGGGTCATCGTGGCGGGGTGCCTCCGGTTGATCAGCCGGAAGCAAAGACCAGATCGGCGGGCCCTGCAATGTCGGAAGACCGGGCGGCGCGGCGGCCGCCCGGTCCCGAGTCGTCTCAGGCCAGCGTGTAGGCGGTCTTGACCGTGGTGTAGAACTCTTTGGCGTAGGCCCCCTGCTCGCGGGGTCCATAGCTCGAGCCCTTCCGGCCGCCAAAGGGCACATGGTAGTCGACGCCCGCGGTAGCGAGGTTGACCATCACCATGCCGGCTTCGGCATTGCGCCGGAAATGCGTCGCATGCTTCAGCGAGGTCGTGCAGATGCCGGAGGACAGGCCGAACTCGGTGTCGTTGGCGATGGCGAGCGCTTCCTCGTAGTCCTTGACGCGGATGATATTGGCGACGGGCCCAAAAACCTCCTCCCGCGAGATCCGCATGCTGTTCGTGGTCTCGGTGAAGAGCGCCGGCTGGAGATAGAAGCCGGGGGTCTCGCGGTTCAGGAGCTCGCCGCCCCAGACCAGCTTGCCGCCCTCGTCCTTGGCGATCTGGATGTATCTCAGATCCTGGTCGAGCTGGCTCTGGTCGACGACCGGGCCGATATGCGTGCCGGCCTTGAGCGCGTCGTCGACGACGACGCCCTTCAGCCGCTCGATGCAGGCCTCGACGAAGCGGTCATGGATGCCGGACTGGACGATCAGGCGCGAGGACGCCGTGCAGCGCTGGCCGGTGGAGAAGAAGGCGCCGGTGACGGCGGCCTCCACCGCGACCTTGAGGTCGGCGTCGTCGAGCACGACGAGCGGGTTCTTGCCGCCCATCTCGAGCTGGACCTTCTTCATCGGCGAGGAGGCGATGCAGGCCTCCGCCACCTTGCGGCCGGTCGCGACCGAGCCGGTGAAGGAGATGGCGTGGACGTCCTTGTGCTGCAGCAGCGCCTGGCCGACGACCGAGCCGCGACCCATGACGAGGTTGAGCACGCCCTTGGGCAAGCCGGCGCGCTGCAGGATGTCGACCAGCGCCCAGGCCGAGCCCGGCACCAGATCGGCCGGCTTGATGACGACGCAGTTGCCATAGGCGAGCGCGGGCGCGATCTTCCAGGCAGGGATCGCGATCGGGAAGTTCCAGGGCGTGATCATGCCGACGATGCCGACCGGCTCGCGCGTGATCTCGACGCCGACCCCCGGACGCACGGACGGCAGCGCCTCGCCGGTCAGGCGCAGGCACTCGCCGGCGAAGAAGGCGAAGATCTGGCCGGCGCGGCCGGCCTCGCCGATGCCCTCGGCCAGGGTCTTGCCCTCCTCGCGGGAGAGCAGGCGGCCGAGCTCCTCCTTGCGGGCGAGGATCTCATCGGACGCCTTCTTCAGGATCTCGTAGCGCTCCTGCGGCCCGGAGCGGCTCCAGGCCGGGAAGGCCGCCTTGGCGGCGGCGACAGCGTCGTTGAGCTGGTCGACGGAGCCCTGGGCATATTCGCCGACGACGTCATTGGTGTTGGAGGGGTTGATGTTGCGCGAAACTTGCGAGCCGCCGGCCCATTCGCCAGCGATCAGGTTCTTGAACATCTCGGTCATCAGCGACCTCCCACGGCGTTTTGTGTTCGCCGCTCGGTGTAGCCGTTTTGGCCGGCGATGACCATTGCCGCGGCGGGACGGGCCAAGTCCGCTCGCGCATGGAGGGCGCTCAGAACTCCGCGTCGAGCTCCTCGACCTCGTCGGGCTCGGCCTTCGCGGCTTCGATCCAGCGCTGCAGCACGGGCCAGGCGGCGATGGTGCGGCAATAGCTCCGGCAGGCTTCGTCCAGTGCGACGTCATAGGTGAGGAAGCGCAGGCAGACCGGCGCATACATCGCATCGGCCATCGTCAGCGTCCTGCCGAAGAGATAGGGCCCGCCATAGCGCTGCAGGCAGTCGCGCCAGATCTCGGTGACGCGGTCGATATCGGCCTGGGCGCCCGCCCAGACCTTGAAGCCGGGATAATGCGCCTTGAGGTTCATCGGCAGGGCCGAGCGCAGATTGGCGAAGCCGGAATGCATCTCGCCGCAGATGGCGCGGCAATGCGCGCGGGCGGCGGCATCCTGCGGCAGGAGGCCGGCCTCCGGCCTGATCTCGTCGAGATAGGCGGCGATGGCGAGCGTGTCCCAGACCTTGATGCCGTCATGGGTCAGGCAGGGCACGAGGAAGGAGGGCGAGAGCAGCAGCAGCTCGGCCCGCGTCGATGGATCGTCGGCGGAGAGCATGTGCTCCTCCACCTCGAGACCCGCCATAATGCAGAGCAGCCAGCCGCGCAGCGACCAGGACGAGTAGTTCTTGCTGCTGATCGTCAGTGTCGCGCCGGTCATGGCAGGCATCCTCTGCGGCAGTCAGAGATCTAGCAAGAGCCATTCCACTGCGGAATGCGGATTAGAACAATCTTGCGGAAACCCGCTTTTGCAGTGCAACATCGACCGGGGCGCGGGCCGTTGCCGGTCCATCCGGCTGCGGACCCAGGCTGTTGATCCGAAGGCGCATCGCGATGCTCTATCTCGCCTACCAGGCCCAGGCGGATTTGATGAACCCCGCGCGGGTGCTGGCGCAATCCGCCCTGGCAGCGATCGGCGCGCGGGCGATGAGCGGCCAACCGGTGGACTGGCGCGCGACGGCGGCGGCTTACGAGATGGTGACGCGGGCGGGCCTGACCCATGAACGCCCGCCCTACCACATCGAGAGCGTGCGCGAGGGCAACCGTGACGTGCCGGTGACCGAGGAGGCGGTGCTCACCCTCCCCTTCGGCAGCCTGCTTCGCTTCCGCAAGGACAGCGACGTGCCACAGGCCAAGGTGCTCGTGGTGGCGCCGATGTCGGGCCATTTCGCCACGCTGCTGCGCAACACGGTGGCGACGCTGCTGCGCGACCACGACGTCTACATCACCGACTGGCACAATGCCCGCGACGTCTCGCTGGAGGCAGGCCCTTTCGGCTATGACGACTATGTCGACACGCTGATCCGCTTCGTCGAGACGCTGGGGGCGGACACGCATATCGTCGCCGTGTGCCAGCCCTGCGTGCAGGTGCTGACGGCGGCGGCCGTGATGGCGCAATCGGGCAGCCCCTTCCAGCCGCGCAGCATGACGCTCATGGCCGGGCCGGTCGACACCCGGATCAATCCGACGACGGTCAACAAGCTCGCGACCGACAAGCCGATCGAGTGGTTCCGGCGCAATCTGATCGCGACGGTGCCGTCACGCTTCCCCGGCGGCGGTCGGCGGGTCTATCCGGGCTTCGTGCAGCTCGGCGCTTTCGTGGCGATGAACATGCAGCGCCATGTCAACGCGCATATCGACATGTTCCTCCACCTCGCCACCGGCGAGACGGAGGAGGCGCAGAAGATCAAGTCCTTCTACGACGAATACTTCGCCGTTCTGGACCTGCCGGCGGAGTTCTATCTCGAGACCGTGCAGTGGATTTTCCAGGAGGCGCGGCTCGCCGCCCGCACCCTGACCTATCGGGGCGAGCCGGTCGATTGCCGTGCGATCCGGCGCACCGCCCTGCTGACCGTCGAGGGCGAGCGCGACGACATCTGTTCGCTCGGCCAGACCTCGGCGGCGCATGACCTCTGCTCGGGGCTGAAGCCCTTCCGCAAGCGCCACCATATGCAGGCCGGCGTCGGCCATTACGGCGTCTTCTCCGGCCGCAAATGGGAGGGGCAGATCTACCCGATCGTCCGCAACATGATCCTGGCCAACAGCTGAGCGGGAGCCGGCTTCACTTCTCCTTGATCGACAGCCCGTTCTTGCCGACCGAGATCTCGACGCCCTCGGGCTGCTTCTTCTCCTGGTAGAGGGCATAGCCGGTGGCGGCGAGGCCGACGACAAGGGCGAAGACGAGGGCAACGAGCAACTGGCGCGAGGCGAGCATGTGACGATCCATGTGAAACCGCATCCCCTGCGGCGCGTTGACAACCCGCGACCCGCCCCGATGTTCCCGGACATCCGCGTCCGGCGGCGGGCCCGTTCGGAGAAGGAGACCGCCATGCCGGATAGCGAACTGCAGCAGAGCGTCTGGGAGGCGCTGGAGCGCCACCCGGTCTGCATGGTGACGACCGTGGTCGACGGGGCGATCCGCACCCGCCCGATGAGCGGACATGTCGAGCGCGAGCATCACCGCCTGCTCTTCATCGTCCATCGCAAAACCGGGCTCGTCGCGGCCGCCGGTCAGCCGACCGGGCTTTCGATCGCGATCAGCGACGAGGCCCGGAACTTCTATGCGGCCGTACGCTGCGCCGCGGCGGAGATCGAGGACCGCGATCTCCTCGCCCGCATCTGGACGCCGGTGACAGGGGCGTGGTTTCCGGGCGGCCCAGACGATCCGGAGGCGACGCTGCTGGCGCTGACGCCGGAGAGCGCGGAAATCTGGAACGGGCCGTCGAGCGGCGTTCTGGTGGCCTTCAAGCTCGCCACAGCGAAGCTGCTGGGGCGGACGCCCGATCTCGGCGTCAACGCCAGGATCGACATGCGCTGAGACGGCGTCGCCGTCTCAGGCGGCCTGTCCGGCCGGCGGCGGCTCGATCCCCTCCGCCCGCGCCATGCTGCGACCGAGGATCGCGATCGACAGACTCGACCAGGCAACGCCAAGGCACCAGCCGCCGATGACGTCGGTCGGCCAATGGACGCCGAGATAGATCCGGCTGAGCCCGATCAGCACGATCATCACCCAGGCGAGCCAAACGCAGAGCCGGGCGATGTCCTCCCGGCGAGAGGCCAGGCCGACGAAGCCGGCGATGCTCAACAGGGTCACGGCCGAGAGGAAGGCGTGGCCGCTCGGGAAGCTGGCGGTAAAGGTCAGCGCCGCATGTTCAACGATATCGGGCCGGTCGCGGCCGATCAGAATCTTCAGCACCGTAGAAGCGAGTGTCGCGGCGACAACCGAGACGGCGAGCCCGATCGCCAGCGGCCGGTGTCGACAGATCCAGAGCGAGAGGCTCGCGGCGGTCGTCATCAGGCCGAGACCGACGAAACTGCCGAAGGCGGTCATGTCGCGCACCGCCTCCTGCAGCCAGGCAGGCCCTATCGGCGAGGTCGGGTCGCCCGTCTCGCGGAAGAACAGGACGATGCTGCGGTCAAAGGCGAAGCTGCGCCCGGAGACGATGAAGAGAGCCAACCCCAGAAAGGCGAAGCCGGCAGCGACGGGAAACAGCACACGCGGGGACAACACGAAAAAACCGCCTCCGGAACAGGGACCATTGGGACATAGGAGCCAAAGGTCGGGACGCAACCCGCTCGCTAGTCGGCGAGCCGATCGCGCGCGGCAATCAACTGGATCGCTCCCGGCAGGAGCGCGTAGCGGAGCGGGCCCGCCTTGCGTTCGACCTCGCCGTCGAAGGTGATATGCCCACGGCGCTGGTCGCGGCGCGTCAGCGTCACCTCCTCCGCCGTGAAGGAGGTCAGGTTCGGTGAAGTCCGCCAGCCGCCGGACACGACGGACAGGGCCGCCTTGCAGCGCGAATAGATGCCGCCCGCCTTGAGGATATGGACCTCGAACAGGCGGCCGTCGAGCCTCGGGCGCCGCCATTCCGCGCCCTCGAATCCGTTGACGGTGACGAGCACGGCGTCCGCCTGGACGACGCTGCGTTGGCCCTGGACGCCGATATCGACCGTAACGGCCCGTGTGAACAGGATCGAGCGCGTCGCTGCGACGACGAAGGCGATGGCCCGGCTGAAGGGAAAGCGACGACGCGCCTGCTCGCGCTCTCGTGCCATCAGGCTGAAGAACCCCATGCCGGACAGTGAATGGAACAGGCGGTCGTTGACGGTGCCGATGTCCAGAACGACAGCCTCGCCCTGGCAGAGCGCTTCGATCTGCTCCTCCAGCGTCCCGGTCAGGCCGAGATCGCGGCCGAGCACATTGACGGTTCCGAGCGGGAGCACGCCGACCGGCCGGCCGGCCTGAAGCAGGACGGGCAGAACGCCGTTCAGCGTGCCGTCGCCGCCGGCGATGACGGGGATGCTGTCAGCGTTCTCGATCGCCAGCGACAGGGCATCGTCGAGTTCGCGCGGATGCACCAGCCGCACCTCCGCCGTGCAGCCGCTCGCCTCGAACGCCGCGACGATCCGCGCCGCGAATGCGTCGGGCCCCGCCTCGAGAGCGGTCCCGGCCCGAGCGTTGACGACGACGGTGTGGTGCATGGGCCGGGGAGTGAGAGGGAGGGCGGGAAGGAGAGGTCGAACGACGACAAGCAGGCAGGGACGAGAGCCTCGCCCCTTCAGGAATGGATGGTCAGCGGTGAGCCATCCTGACGGTGCCCGGCGGCGAATGCCGGCGAGAGCACGGTATCCTCGATTTCCTCGGTGATCACCTCGAACCGCTGCAGCGTGTGCGGCCCGAACGAACTGAGCATCGCCACATCCGTAGCGTCGCGGCCTCTGGAGATCACGACACGTCCGATCCGCGGCATGTTGTGGCGGGCGTCGAAGGTGAACCAGCGCCCGCCGAGATAAACCTCGAACCAGGCGTTGAAGTCCATGGGCGCGGGATCCCGCGGCACGCCGATATCGCCGAGATAGCCGTTGCAGTAGCGCGCCGGCACATTCATGCAGCGGCAGAGGGCCACCGCGAGGTGCGCGAAGTCGCGGCAAACCCCGATCCGCTCCTCGAAGGCCTCGGCGGCGGTGCGGGTGCTGCGGGCGAACTGATAGCCGAAGGTCAGATGGTTATGGACGAAGTCCACGATCGCCTGGACGCGGGCCCAGCCGGCGGGAATGTGGCCGAAGAGGCTCCAGGCCTGGGCCGAAAGTTTGTCGGTCTCGCAGTAACGGCTGCCCATGAGATAGACGAGCGCCTCGTCGGGCAAACGCGCGGGGGGCACTTCCATCGCGGTCAACTCGACCGGGTCCGGCTCGCCGGAATCGTGAACGATGCCCTCGGCGCGCAGCGCGATCCCGCCCGCAGGGGCGGTGATCCGGCGGCAGATGTTGCCGAATTGGTCGATGTATTCCTTGGCGGCGATCCGCAACGACGGGTCGCGCAGAGAGACGATGTTCAACTCGTCGGCGACCAGGATGTCGTGACGACGCGACGGGTGGATGTCGAGCAGCGTCACGAGCGGCAAATCCTGCTCGCAGATCATCTCGATATTGTATCCGTAACGGATGCGCATGACGCCCTCGCGGTTCGCCCTATGCGCCGCGGAGAAGGCAGCGCTTCCTGAATGGGCCGCCTCCAACCCCAGCGCTGACGCGGGGTCGGAGGCTCTCACAAAACGGAAGATGCGGGCCTTTCGGCCCGCATCCCGCCGCCACGACGGTTCGGCTGGGGGGATAGCAACCGCCGCGACTTGCGTCTGGGCGTCGCCTACATCATCCAGTAGGGCATCGTGCCGTAGTAATCGTGGACCCGCTTGCCATAGGTGCGGTCGTCCCAATCCGGCTCGCCCTGACTGTCATACATCGGCGCCGCCTCGAGCTTGTCCTTGGTCATGGGGACGACATAGCCGCCCCGTTCCGGATCGAAGTCGAGAACGCTCCAGGGGATGGGATGATACTTCTCGCCGAGACCGAGGAAGCCGCCAAAGGACATGATCGCGTAGGCGACCTTGCCCGTCTTCTTGTCGAGCATGACGTCGTAGATCTCGCCGAGATGCTCGCCTGCGGCGTTGTAGACCTCGGTACCCGCCACTCGCGCTCCGGCAATCAGCGGATTCGACGAAACCGTGGACTCCGACGTCGAGAACGTGTCGCGCAGGGTCATGATCGTTTCCTCCATCGGGAGCAGCATTCGGTGCTGCGGATCGTCGGAAGAACGCCGCTTCGGAGCCAAAGGTTCCGGCAGACCAGCGGCTTTTCGATCGGACCAGGAACCGCCCATTTCTGGCGAGGACCTGTCGGTGGCGGCCCGATGCGGCGGAACCTTTGCCGAGAGAGCACGTTCCGTTGGGCAGCCGGCCATCGCGCCGCCACGATGTGCACCTCATTCTGGCGTCCGCGCGGCAATGCTCTGAAACGACAGCGCCAAGGAAACGAACCCATGAAGAAGATTCTGATCATCGCCGCGGTTGCGGCCACGCTTGGCGCCTGCACGGCGCAGGAAGAGCGGACCGCTGGCGGCGCCCTGATTGGCGCGGGCACTGGTGCTGTGATCGGCGGCCTTGCCACCGGCCGGGCCGGCGGCGCCCTTGCGGGTGCGGCCATCGGTGGCGCTGGCGGCGCGATCATCGGCTCGGCCAGCGGACCGCGTACTTGCGTCGGCCGCGACGAATATGGTCGTCGCTTCCGCTACGACTGCTGATCACCCGCCGCAGCGGCGGCGATGTCGAACGCGGCCGGCGCATTGCGCCGGCCGTTTTTTATGGCTCAGACCGCTCCGTAAGGCCCGAAGCGGCCGACGAAGCGGTGGCGGCAGCCCGGATAAAGCAGCCGCACCGCCGTGACCGGAACTTCATGATTCCATGTCCGCCGCTCGATCAGCAAGCAGGCTTCCCCGGGGGCGATGTCGAGCAGGGCGGCATCATCAGGCTCAGCGGGCACGGCACTGATTGCGTGTTCGGCCTGTGACCAGAGGCTGTGCTGCAGCAGCCAGTCGCCCGGCGGGGTCTCGGTGAAATCCTCATCTGCAGCGCCGGGCACGGTCGCGAGATGGATGACCCGCTCCTCCAGCACATGCGGCTGATCGTCGGCGCGATGCAGCGTGACGAGATGGGCGATCCTTTCGCCACGCTTCAGTCCGAAGCGCAGCGCCAGCTCGGGCGTCGGCCGGCCGTCATGACGCGCCAGAACCTCGAAGGTGTAGCGCTGTCCGAGCCGCTCCACCTCGGCCGGGATCGACAGGATGTCGAGCATGGCGTGGGTCGTCGGCGGGCTCGCCACCACGGTGCCCGAGCGGCGCCGGCGGGTGATCAGACCCTCGCGCGCCAACTGCACGAGCGCGCGGTGAACGGTCATGCGGGAGGCGCCAAGCCGTTCCATCAGCGCGTGCTCGGGCGGCACCGGCGTGCCGGGCGGCCAGGTGCCACCGAGGATGAGATCGCGGATCGCGCGGCGGATCTGGTCATAGACCGGGCCTGCGCCATCCAGCTTCACCGCGTCGAGCCGGTCCTGAGCCATCGCCGTCACAGCGCCGCGAGCAACTTGCGCATGACGCTGCCGAAGCGGCCCTTCACCCGCTCGCGGCCGCGGTGGCGCCCCTCTGCGACTAGGTGCCGACCCCCGACGACGACATCTCGCACTGGGAACGCGTTGGTGGCGAAGATCGCACTGTCGAGGGCCGCCTCGCCCGTCTTGCCGACGAGCGCCGGATGGTCGTCATCCAGTGTCACGAGGTCCGCCCTCATCCCCGGCGCGAGCGTGCCGAGCGCCCTTCCGCAGGCCCGAGCGCCACCGGCAGCGGCGGCCCGCCACAAAGCGACGCCGGTCGGTGCGTCTTCCTCGGCGAGCAATGCACGGCGGCGGTCGCGCAGGCGCTGCGAATATTCGAGCAGGCGCAATTCGGAGCCGGCGTCGATCTGGATGTTGGAATCGCTGCCGACGCCATAGGCCCCGCCGGAGCGCCGGTAGCGCACGCCGTCGAAGATGCCGTCGCCGAGGCTCGCTTCCGTGATCGGGCAGAGACCTGCGACGGCGCCGCTGGCCGCGATGGCGTCACGCTCGGCATCGTCGAGATGGGTGGCGTGGATCAGGCACCAGCGCGCATCGAGCGCGACCGTGTCGGCCAGCAGTTGGACGGGCCGCTTGCCCATGATCGCGATCGAATCCTCGACCTCGCGCATCTGCTCGGCGACATGGATGTGCAGGGGCGTGCCGGGGCGCAAGGCTGCGAGCCAGTCCAGATCCTCCAGCGCGACGGCGCGCAGCGAATGCGGCGCAAGGCCGAGGACGGCGTCAGGCAGAGGGCGGATCGCGGCTTCGCTCGCCTCGATCAGCTTCAGATAAGAGTCGCGATCGTTGACGAAACGGCGCTGGCCGTGGACCGAAGGTGCCTGGCCGAAATTGCCGAAGCGGTAGAGCACCGGTAGCAGCGTCAGGCCGAGCCCGGTTTCCTCAGCGGCGCCGGCGATCGCGGCCCCCATCGCGGCGATGTCGGCATAGGGGCGCCCGTCCTTGTCGTGATGGAGATAATGGAACTCGGCCAGCGCCGTGAAGCCGCCCTCCAGCATCTCGACGAAGGCCTGGGCGGCGAGCGCCTGCACGTCGTCGGGATCGAGCCGGTCAAGGAAGCGGTACATCACCTCCCGCCAGGTCCAGAAAGAATCCTCGCTCGCGCCACGGCGCTCCGAGAGGCCCGCCATGCCACGCTGGAAGGCGTGGCTGTGCAGATTGGGCATGCCGGGCAGAGCAAGCCCCGAGAGACACGTATCGCCGGGTTGAGCCCCGACGTCCGTCTCGAGCGCCGTGATCGTGCCCGCCGAACTCGTCAGACGCACATTCTCGGCAAAACCGTCCGGCAGCAGGGCCTGCTGCAGATGCAGGGTCAGGGTCACGGCGTCTCTCCAGCGTCCAATTGCCTATGCAATTAAGGGCTTGTCATTTGCATATGCAATTAGCTAGCATACTCGCCATTCGAGGATAGTCGAGAGGATGCGGCATGGCGACGATGTCGGCTGAGACCCCGACCTGCGACAGGCTCTGGACGAAGGCCCGTCTGGCGACGATGGCGGCATCGGCGGCGGCTCCCTATGGCGCAGTCGAGGATGGCGTCGTGGCTGCCCGCGACGGGCGCATCCTCTATGCCGGGCCTCGCCAGGAGGCGCCGGCCTTCCGCGCCGCCGAGACGATCGATTGCGGCGGGCGCTGGATCACGCCGGGGCTGATCGATTGCCACACCCATCTCGTCCATGGCGGCGACCGCGCCCATGAATTCGAGCTGCGCCTGCAGGGCGCGAGCTACGAGGAGATCGCGCGCGCCGGCGGCGGCATCCTCTCCACGGTGACCGCGACCCGGGCGGCGAGCGAGGACGCGCTGTTCGCCGGCGCCGACCGGCGGCTTTCAGCCCTGCTGGCCGAGGGCGTCACCACCGTCGAGATCAAGTCTGGCTACGGGCTGGAGACGCCGGCCGAGGTGAAGACGCTGCGCGTCGCGCGCCGGATCGGGCGGGAGCGGCCGGTGCGGGTGCGCACGACCTTCCTCGGTGCTCATGCCGTGCCACTCGAATTCAAGGGCCGCTCGGGCGACTACACCGCGCTCGTCGCCGGGCCGATGCTCGACGCCATCGCGGCAGAGGGACTGGCGGATGCGGTCGATGTCTTCTGCGAGGGCATCGCCTTCTCGCCCGAGGAGACGCGAACCGTATTCGAGGCGGCGAAAACCAGGGGACTTTCGATCAAGATCCACGCCGAGCAGCTCTCCAATCTCGGCGGCGCGGCGCTGGCGGCCGAGATGGGGGCGCTCTCGGCAGACCATCTCGAATATCTCGACGAGGCCGGCGTGATCGCCATGGCAAAGGCCCGCACGGTCGCGGTGGTGCTGCCGGGCGCGTTCTACTTCCTCCGCGAGACGCAGAAGCCGCCGATCGACCTGTTGCGTCAACATGGCGTGCCGATCGCGCTCGCGACCGACGCCAATCCCGGATCCTCGCCGCTGACCTCGCCGCTTTTGGTGATGAACATGGCCTGCACGCTGTTCCGGCTGACGCCGGAGGAAGCGCTGGCGGGGATGACCCGCCATGCCGCGCAGGCGCTCGGCCTCTCCGACGAAATTGGCACGCTGGAAGCCGGCAAGGCCTGCGACCTCGCGATCTGGGACATCGAGCGCCCGGCCGAACTCGCCTACCGCATCGGCTTCAACCCGCTTCACGCCCGGATCTGGAACGGACAATGAGCACGCCCCTTCGCCTCGACCCCGGCCATGCCGCCCTGACGCACTGGCGCGACGTGATCGACGGCGCGTCGATCACGCTGTCGGAGACGAGCGCGGATGCGATCGCGGCCGCCCAGGCGATCGTCGACGACATCGTCGCGGCGGGCACCGTGACCTATGGCGTCAATACCGGCTTCGGGAAGCTCGCCAGCGTGCGCATCGCGGATGGCGACCTCGCCACGCTGCAGCGCAATCTCATCCTGTCGCACGCGGTCGGCACCGGCCCTGCCCTGCCCGACGGCGTGGTGCGGCTGATCCTCGCGATGAAGGCCGCGAGCCTGGCGCGCGGGGCCTCCGGCGTGCGTCCGATCGTGGTCGAGGCGCTGCTCGGCGCGCTTGAGGCCGACGCCTTGCCGGTCGTGCCGGCCAAGGGCTCGGTCGGCGCTTCCGGTGATCTCGCGCCGCTGGCCCATCTCACCGCCGCGCTGATGGGCGTCGGCGAGATCAGGCTGAAGGGAGAGGTCATGCCGGCTGCGGACGCGCTCCTGCGGATCGGCCAGGCACCTCTGGCGCTCGGACCCAAGGAGGGGCTGGCGCTGATCAACGGCACGCAGGTCTCGACCGCGCTGGCGCTCACCGGCCTCACCGCCATGGCGCGGGTGTTCGATGCCGCGCTCGTCGCCGGGGCGCTCTCGGTCGATGCGCTCAAGGGCTCGGACACGCCGTTCGACCCGCGCATCCAACGCTTGCGAGGCCAGCCCGGGCAGATCCGCGTCGCGGCGCTGCTGCTCGAGCTGATCGCCGGCAGCGCCATCCGCGACAGCCATCGCTTCGGCGACAGCAAGGTGCAGGACCCCTATTCGCTGCGCTGCCAGCCGCAGGTGATGGGCGCGGTGCGCGACCTGCTCGCCAATGCGGCCGCGACATTGTCGATCGAGGCTAATGCGGTCACCGACAACCCGCTGGTGCTGGGGCCTGGCGAGGTCGTCTCGGGCGGGAATTTCCACGCCGAGCCGGTGGCCTTTGCCGCCGACATGCTGGCGATGGGGCTGTGCGAGATCGGCAATCTTTCCGAACGGCGGATCGCGCTTCTGGTCGACCCCGTGATGAGCGGCCTGCCGCCCTTCCTGGCGCGCGATGCGGGGCTGAACTCCGGCTTCATGATCGCGCAGGTCACGGCAGCCGCGCTCGCCTCTGAGAACAAGCAGAAGGCGTTTCCCGCTTCGGTCGACACGATCCCGACCTCGGCCAATCAGGAAGACCATGTCTCGATGGCGACGCATGGCGCCTATCGCCTGCTCGAGATGGCGGCGAACGCAGCGAGCATCATTGGCGTCGAGCTGATGGCGGCGGCGGAAGCGATCGAGCATCATCGCCCGATGACGACGAGCCCGCGGCTGGAGCCGGTGCTGGCCCTGCTGCGCGGCCAGATCGCGCCGCTGACAGAGGATCGCTACCTCGCGCCGGACCTCGCGGCGGCGACGGAATTGGTGCTGTCGGGGGCGGTGGGCCGGTCTGCGGGGCTGGATTCGTTTGCGGAGTTTTCAGCGTGAGGCTCGCGCGCATCATTCTCGGGCGGAGCGCAGCGCAGACCCGAGAACCTCGGGCAGGAGATGCTCGGGTCAAGCCCGAGCATGACGGAGCTTTGAACGCATGACCTCGATCGTCACCGTCACCCGGGGCCCCTCGCCGCTCATCCTCTCGATGCCGCATCCCGGCACCGGGCTGCCGCCGGAAGTCGAAGCCGCGCTGAACGAACGCGGGCGGCTGGTCGAGGATACCGACTGGCACATCCGCGAGGTCTATGCCTTCGCCGAGCGCTTCCAGCCGACGATCGTCGAGGCGAAGCTGTCGCGCTATGTCATCGACCTGAACCGCGACCCGTCCGGCATCTCGCTTTATCCCGGACAGGCGACGACCGAGCTGGTGCCGACGACGACCTTCGATGGCGCGCCGATCTGGATCACGCCGCCCGACGCCGCCGAAATCGAGCGGCGCCGCGTCGCCTATTTCCAGCCCTATCACGAGGCGCTCGCGGCCGAGATCGCGGGGGTCAAGGCGGTCCATGGCTATGCGGTGCTCTGGGACTGCCACTCGATCAAATCGGTGATTCCCCGGCTGTTTCCCGGCACGCTGCCGACGCTCAATCTCGGGACCAATTCGGGCGCGAGCTGCGCAGCCGCCATCGAGGCGGCGGCAGCGGCAGCGATGGCCGCGCAGCCGCTGACCCATGTCGTCAACGGCCGCTTCAAGGGCGGCTGGATCACGCGCCAGTACGGCCGCCCGGCCGAGCATGTGCACGCGCTGCAGATGGAGAAGGCGCTCAGCGCCTATCTCGCCACGGAAACTGCGCCATGGACGTTTGATGCAGCGACCGCCGCGCCGCTGCAATCCGCCCTCGCCGCCATCATCGCCGCCACGCTCGACGCCGCGGCCCTGCACGAACGGAGCCGTTCATGACCCGCATCGACAATAGCCGCGTCATCCGCAGCCCCCATGGCACGGAGCTCTCCGCCAAGAGCTGGCTGACCGAAGCGCCCCTGCGCATGCTGATGAACAATCTCGACGCCGATGTCGCCGAGAAGCCCGGCGAACTCGTTGTCTATGGCGGCATCGGCCGGGCCGCCCGGACCTGGGAGGATTTCGACCGGATCTGCGCGTCGCTGCGCTCGCTGGAGGCCGACGAGACGCTGCTGGTCCAGTCCGGCAAGCCGGTCGGCATCTTCCGGACGCATCCCGATGCGCCGCGGGTGCTGATCGCCAATTCCAACCTCGTCCCGGCCTATGCGAACTGGGAGCATTTCCACCATCTCGATAAGCTCGGGTTGATGATGTACGGCCAGATGACGGCCGGCTCCTGGATCTATATCGGCACGCAGGGCATCGTTCAGGGCACCTACGAGACCTTCGTCGAGGTCGGTCGCCAGCACTATGGCGGCTCGCTCAAGGGCAAATGGATCCTGACCGGCGGCCTTGGCGGCATGGGCGGGGCGCAGCCGCTCGCCGCGACCATGGCCGGCGCCTCGATGATCGCGGTCGAGTGCAAGCCTTCCTCGATCGAGTTCCGCCTGCGCACGCGCTATCTCGACGAGAAGGCCGACAGCGTCGACGAGGCGCTGGAAATCGTCGAGCGCGCGCACAAGGCCGGCAAGGCTGTCTCGGTCGGCGTGCTCGGCAATGCCGCCGAAATCTTCCCCGACATGGTCCGTCGCGGCATCCGGCCCGATGTCGTCACCGACCAGACCTCGGCGCATGACCCGCTCAACGGCTATCTGCCGGCCGGCTGGACGATTGCAGAGTGGGAGGAGCGCAAGGAGCGTGACCCCGCCGGGACGATCGAGGCAGCCAAGCGCTCCATGGCGGAGCACGTCAAGGCGATGCTCGACTTCCAGCGCATGGGCGTGCCGACGCTCGACTACGGCAACAACATCCGCCAGATGGCCAAGGACATGGGCGTCGAGAACGCCTTCGACTTTCCCGGCTTCGTGCCGGCCTATATCCGGCCGCTGTTCTGCCGGGGCATCGGCCCGTTCCGCTGGGCGGCTCTCTCGGGCGATCCCGAGGACATCTACAGGACCGACGCCAAGGTGAAGGAGCTGATGCCCCACGACACGCATCTGCACAACTGGCTCGACATGGCGCGCGAGCGCATCCAGTTCCAGGGACTGCCGGCGCGCATCTGCTGGGTCGGGCTCGGCGACCGTCACCGCCTCGGCCTCGCCTTCAACGAGATGGTGGCGAAGGGCGAGCTGAAGGCGCCGGTCGTGATCGGCCGCGACCATCTCGATTCCGGTTCGGTCGCCTCGCCCAACCGCGAGACCGAGGCGATGAAGGACGGTTCCGACGCGGTCTCCGACTGGCCGCTGCTCAACGCACTGCTCAACACCGCCGGCGGCGCGACCTGGGTCTCGCTGCACCATGGCGGCGGCGTCGGCATGGGCTATTCGCAGCATTCGGGCGTGGTCATCGTCGCGGACGGCACACCGGAAGCGGCCAAGCGGCTGGAACGCGTGCTCTGGAACGACCCGGCCACGGGCGTGATGCGCCATGCCGATGCCGGCTATGAGATCGCGCAGGACTGCGCGAGGGAGAAGGGGCTGAAGCTGCCGGGGATTTTGGGGTAAGGCGCAGCCGCCGGCTCAAAGTCGCGCCGTCATTCCGGGGCGGCGCGACAGCGCCGAGCCCGGAACCCAGAACCTCTGCCGCACAATGAAAGATGGCCCCGCTTGTCTCGGACCCGGCAT
Source organism: Rhizobiales bacterium CCH10-E5 (assembly GCA_001556125.1). Classification (GTDB taxonomy): domain Bacteria; phylum Pseudomonadota; class Alphaproteobacteria; order Rhizobiales; family Beijerinckiaceae; genus Allobosea; species Allobosea massiliensis. Next base: position 17,408 of record LSIG01000017.1, read on the forward strand.
CGGTTCTGGGTTCCGGGCTCATGGCTTCGCCATGCCCCGGAATGACAAGAGAGGTCGACCGCGTTCCGTCTGAGGACATACCCATGCGCATCATCCGCGCCGCCGATTGCCGGACCATGCCGTGGAAGAACGGCCAGGGGATCACGACCGAGATCGTCGTGCGCCCGGAGGGAGCTTCGCTGAGCGATTTCGACTGGCGGGTCTCGATGGCGCAGGTCGGGGCGGACGGACCGTTCTCCTCCTTCCCGGGACTCGACCGGACGTTGTGCGTTCTGACCGGTGCCGGCATTCGGCTGGCCTTCGGCGATGGCGAGGCGGTGTCGCTCGATCACACCTCCGCGCCCTTCGCCTTCGCGGCCGACCGGGCTGTCGACGGCGTGCTGATCCAAGGACCGATCGTCGATCTCAACGTGATGAGCCGGCGAGGCGCCTGGACGCACAGCGTCGAGCGGCTCGTGGGCCCGGGCGAACACCGCATCGCGGTCGAGACCATCCTTCTGCTGGTTGCGCCGGACGGGGGCTGGACCATTGACGAGGCGACGCTTTCCGCAGGCGACAGCGCCCTCATCCAGGGGCCGGTCGAGATGACCTGTGTCTCCGATGATGGTGGGCACGCGCTCTATGTGATCCGGCTGGCCCCCCAGCGCTGATCGCGCGCGCCGTAGTTGCGAGTCGCCAACGCGCGTCGTCTCACGCCGCCTGCATGGGCCTCGGGCCCACATAGACCGATTGCGGCCGGATCAGCCTGCCGCCGGCGATCTGCTCCTGCGCATGGGCGAGCCAGCCGATCGTGCGCCCCATCGCGAAGACGCAGGTGAAGGCCTCCGGCGGGAAGCCCAGCGCTTCCAGCAGCAGCGCCGTGTAGAATTCGACATTGGTTTCGAGCGGACGGTTCGGCTTACGCTCGCGCAGGATGGCGAGCGCAGCCTGTTCCACCGCCTCGGCGAGGACGAGCCGCGCGGAGTCGGCGCCGAGCCGCCGGAGCGCGGCCTTCAGCGCATCGGCCCGCGGATCGCGCACGCGGTAGACACGGTGGCCGAAGCCCATCAGCCGCTCGCCCCGGTCCAGCGCCGCCTCGAGCCAGGCGCGCGCATTGCTCGGCTCGCCGATCGCGTCGAGCATGTCGATCACGGGTCCCGGCGCGCCGCCATGGAGCGGGCCTTTCAGCGCGCTGATGCCGGCCAGCTCGGCCGAGACGAGCCCCGCGCGCGTCGAGGCGACGACCCGGGCCGCGAAGGTCGAGGCATTGAGGCCATGATCGGCCACGGTGACGAGATAGGCATCGAGCGCCGCCGCCTCGGCAGCGCTCGGTCGGTCTCCGCCCAGCATGCGCAGCGTGTCGGCGGCGTGAGACAGGCCCGCTTCCGGAGCGACCGGTTCGAGACCGCGGGCCCGCCTCACCGCGGCGGCGGTGAACACGGCGGGTGCGGCCAGCAGCGTCACCGCCGTGCCGGCGTCCTCGCCATCCGGGATCAGCGCAGTCCAGGTGCGCAGGGCCTCGACGGGCGACAGCCCCGCCGGAAGCGACGCGCGCAGCACAATGGGGAAGACCGAGGCCCGCGCCGCACCGAGGACCGCCTGCAGTTCCGCTCCCTCGGGCAGCCCGGGCAGGAGCCCGCCGAGCATCAGGGTGACCATCTCCTCGAAGGCCATACGCCCCGCCAGATCATCGAGGCTGCGGCCGCGGATCACCAGACGGCCGGCGACGCCATCGACGTCGGACAGGGTGGTGTGGGCGGCGACGACATCTTCAAGACCATCGGACATGGGCTGGACTCCTTCAAGGCAACGCCTTGAGGATCAGCGGATCGGGCGCTACGATCAATCTTGAACAATATAATCAATCTATTTCGATGAGCGACTGGCTGACGGCTTCAGAAGCGATGGCACGGCTCAAGCTCAAGCCGCAGACACTCTACGCCTATGTCAGCCGCGGCCTGATCGAGACCCGTCAGGAGGGTGGCGACTCGCGCCGCAAGCTCTACCGCGCGCAGGACGTGGCACGCCTCGAACAGCGCAAGATGCGAGGACGGCGACGTGCGGCGATCGCCGAGGACGCCATCGCCTGGGGCGAACCGGTCCTGACGTCGAGCATCACAACGATCGCCGGCGGCAGGCTCTGGTATCGCGGTCAGGACGCTGCACAGCTCGCGGAGACGGCCCGTCTGGAGGATGTCGCAAGGCTGCTCTGGGACTGCGGGGCGCAGCGCTTTCCGACGCTGACGCAGCCTGTACCGGCCGGTGCTCCCCTGACGCGCATGTTCACCGCCATCGCCACCCGCGCCGCCAGCGACACCGCAATGGCCGGCCGCACCAAGAAGGCGCTCTACCTGGAGGCCGCCGCCGTTCTCGATACGCTGGTCGATGCGGTGGCCGGCGGCCCGGGCGAGGGCCCGATCCATCAGCGGCTCTCGCGGGCCTGGGGCTGCGCGGACAACGCGGATCTGATCCGGCGGGCGCTGGTCTTGCTGGCCGATCACGAGCTCAACGCCTCGACCTTCGCCGTCCGCGTCACCGCCTCGACCGGAGCCTCGCTGGCGGCCTGCGTCATGGCCGGATTGTCGGCTCTCTCCGGCCCGCTGCATGGCGGCATGATGCGGCGCGTGCTCGGACTGATGCGGGAGGCCCGAGCAGACGGCATCGCTGCGGCCTTGTCGGAAAGGCTCGCCGCCGGAACAGAAATCCCGGGCTTCGGCCACCCGCTATACCCCGATGGCGACCCCCGCGGACGGGCGTTGATGGCGGGGTTCCGGATGCCAGAGGCCTATGCCGAAGCCCGAACGGTCGTCGCGGCCCTGACGGGCGCCGAGCCGAACATCGACTTCGCTCTCGCGGGTCTCGCCACGCATCTGGGTCTGGAGGAGGACGCGCCCTTCCAGATCTTCGCCGCGGCCCGCGCCACGGGATGGCTGGCGCATGCCCTCGAGCAGAACGAGACGGGGCGGCTGATCCGCCCCCGTGCGCGCTACAGCGGCCCGGCGCCTGGCTGACCCCGCCGCCGGGCCACCGGGCCGGCTTTGCCTAGCGCACCATGCCCATCTGCCGCGGCAGCCAGAGCGTCAACTCGGGGATGAAGGTGATCGCGATCAGGGCCGCGAAGAGCGGGATCAGCCAGGGCAGGATCGCCATCGTCGTGCGCTCGACCGAAAGCTTGGCGACGCGTGACAGTACGAAAAGCACCATGCCAAGCGGCGGGTGCAACAGCCCGATCATCAGGTTCAGCACCATGATCAGTCCGAAATGGATCGGGTCGACGCCGAGCTTGAGGGCGATCGGCAGCAGGATCGGCACCACGATGGTGATGGCGGCGATGGTGTCGAGGAAGCAGCCGATGAACAGCAGCAGCAGATTGACCAGGACTAGGAAGATCCACTTGTTCTGAGTCAGGCCCAGAATGAGGTCGGACAGGATCTGCGCCGTCTGCGACACGGTCAGAAGCCAGGCGAAGATCGAGGCCGCCGTAACGATGAAGAGCACAGAGGCCGTGGTCTCGATCGTGTCGAAGGTCGCCTTCGTCAGGCTGCGCAGGGTCATCGAGCGATAGCGGACGAGGCCGAGGAAGAGCGACCAGATCACCGCTGCGGCGGCGGCTTCGGTCGGCGTGAACCAGCCCATCGTCATGCCGCCGATCAGGATGACCGGCGTCATCAGCGCCATCACGGCCGAGAAGTCGAAGTAATAGTCCAGCCCCAGCAGCACCGCGAGCGCGAGCCCGATGGCGAGGTTCTCCTCAAGCCCCATCCAGACGAGGCCATAGGCCAGGATGGGGAAGCCGAGGACGACCAGCACCTCGATGCCGGCCGTTCCGATCTCGCGCAGCGAGAAGGCCGCATCGGAACCCCATTTGTAGATGCGGGCGAAGATGGCGACCGTCACCATCATGAACAGCGTCATCATCACGCCGGGGATAACGCCGGCGAGGAAGAGCGCGCCGATCGAGGTGTTGGACATCATCCCGTAGATGACGAAAGGCAGGGAGGGCGGGATGATCGGCCCCAGCGTCGCCGAAGCCGCGGTGACGCCGACAGCCACCTCGGTCGGGTAGCCGTGGTCCTTCATCGCCTTGATCTCGATCGTGCCGATGCCGGCGGCATCCGCGATCGCGGTGCCCGACATGCCCGAGAAAATCACCGAACCAATGATGTTGACCTGCGCGAGCCCACCGCGCATCCAGCCGACGAGCGCAACCGCGAAGGCATAAATGCGGCCGGTCACGCCGGCGATGTTCATGAGATTGCCGGCGAGGATGAAGAAGGGCACGGCGAGCAGCGGGAAGCTCTCGACGCCCGCGATCATGCGCTGGGCCAGGATGACGTCGGGCACATTGCCCGAGATCAGGATGAAGGCGAGCGAGGCGACGGCCATGGCGATGGCCACCGGCACGCCGAGGATCATCAGGCCGAGGAAGGAACCGAGAAGGATCAGCATGGTCGCTCTCAGGCCTCCGAGCCGTCGAAGGCTTCGGGCTTTTCCAGCACGGAATAGCCGCGGCGCCAGTTCTGCCAGGCGACATGCAGCGCCCGCAGCGTCATCAGCGCGAAGGCGAGGACGACGGCGTTGAAGACGATCGACTTCGGCAGGTCCACCGTCGTCATCATCTCGTCGGGGATCAGCGACGCGTATTTGTAGGTCAGCCAGGTCGCATAGGCCAGAAAGCCGATCCGCACGACATCCACGAAGGTCGCCATTATCCGGCCAGCACCCGCCGACATGTAGCGGTAGAGGAAGTCGACCTGGATGTGCCGGGAGGCCCGCACGCAGAGCGACGCGCCGAGGAAGACCACGACAACGAGCGCGTTGATGGCGATCTCTTCGGTCCAGGCGAAGGAATTGTTCAGGACATAACGTGTGAAGAACTGCAGGATGACGCAACCCACCATGACCCAGAAGGCGGCGAGCGTGATCCAGTCCTCAACACCATAAATCGAGAGATCGGCCGGCGGCGGCGCCTCGTCGAAGACGTGGGCCAGTTCCTCGCCGGTCACGGGCGTGTGGATTTCGTGTCGAACATCGGCGGCCACGGCAGACCTCTCGTGATGCGGCCGCAGCGGGGCCGGCGAAGCAGGAGACCCGGCGGCGAGAACGCCGCCGGGTCCGTTTGTCGAAGACGTTACTTGATCGCCTGGATCCGCTCCCAGTCGGCCTTGCGATAGCCGAACTGCTCGAAGGTGACGTTCTTCTGGACGTTGGCTAGGAAGTCAGCCTTATCGACCTCGGTCACCGTCAGGCCCTTGTCCTTGAAGAACTGGACGAGCTTGGCCTCGGAGGCCTGGATCTGCTTGGTGGCCCGGGCGGAGGCCTCCTGCGCGACCTCGGTGAAGATCTTGCGGTCTTCAGGCGACAGCTTGTCCCAGAGCTGCTTGGCGACGACCGTGTTGAGGTGGTCGACGATGTGGCCGGTCAAGACGATGTGCTTCTGGACCTCGTAGAACTTCTTGGCCTCGATCGTGGTCAGCGGGTTCTCCTGCGCCTCGACAGTGCCGTTCTGCAGCGCCAGATAGACTTCGGCGAAGGCGATCGGCGCGGTGTTGGCGCCGCAGGCGCGCGGCATGGCGAGATAGGCCGGCACGTCGGGCACGCGGATCTTGAGGCCCTTCATGTCGGCGCAGCTCTTGATCGGCCGGTTCGAAGTGGTGTGGCGCGTGCCGTAATAGGTCACCGAGACGATCTGGTGGCCGGTCTTCTCCTGATAGCCCTTGGCCATGTCGGTGAAGACATCGCTCTTGGTGTAGGCGAGCAGGTGGTCGGGGCTGCGGAAGGTGAAGGGATAGTAGGTCACGCCGATCGGCGCGAAGGAGCGGGCGGCGAAGCTCGAACCGGAGATGATGATGTCGACCGTTCCCAGGGTGAGTCCCTGGTTGATGTCGGTTTCCTTGCCGAGCTGCGACGCCGGGAAGACAGTGATCTCGTAGCGGCCGTTTGTCCGCTTCTTGAACTCGTCCGCCGCCCAGACCGATTCGGTGTGGAAGGGCTCCGAGGTCTCGTAGACATGGGCCCATTTCAGCTTGGTCTGGGCCTGCGCCGGCAGGCCGCCCAGCGCGAGGCCGGCGGCCATCGCCATGATCGTCAGACAGGTCTTCTTCATTGTCGTCCCTCCCTTGGGATTGATTTCGTTGACGTCGTTACGCGGTCTTCTTCTTGGTGATTGCTGATCCTGCTCCCGGCGGCCGCGTCATCATCCGGACTTTCCGGCGATGCGCGACAGCCCGACATTCCCGGTGTGGGTCCGGAGCGGCCCCTCGCCGAAGCTTTGGGAGAAGCGTTCCTGAGAGCGCTGAAGATGGAGCCGCATCGCCGCCTGCGCCGCCTCCCCGCTTCCTGCAGCCAGGGCATCGCGGATGGCACGATGTTCGGCGACCGCCTCACGCCAGGACTCGGCGTTCTCGAAATAGCTCGCGAGCTGGCGGAAATAGGGGTTGATGCGCTGGTCGAAGAGCAGGCCGACGAAACGGGCGAGCACGGCGTTGCCAAGGCTGGCAGCGATGGCGACGTGGAAGGCGCGATCGAGGGCGACCAGTTCGTCACTGCCGAGATCGGGGAGTTCCATGCGGCGCAGGATGTCGTCCAGGACCGCGATGTCGGCTGATGATGCGGCACCCGCGGCTTCGGCGCAGATCGCGCTCTCGACGAGTTCGCGCGCCTTCAGGACTTCGAAGGGGCCCTCCGGCGCTTCGTCGGTCGCAATCAGCGTCGCCGGGGCCACCGGCCGCTCGACGACATAGACGCCCGAGCCCATGCGAATGCGCACGCGGCCCTCGACCTCCAGCGCGATCAGGGCCTCGCGGACGGAGGGGCGGGAGACTCCTAGCTTCTCGGCGAGCTCGCGCTCCGGCGGCAGCCGGCCGCCCGCCGGATACTCGCGCCGATCGATGAGATGGCGGAGCTGGTCGGCGATCTGTCGATAAAGGCGTGGCGACTCGACAGCTTCGAGCGGCACAGTCTGCTCCCGGTTTCCATCCCAAGGCCTCTGTCGAGAGAGGCTCTTTTGGCCATATGGTCAGGCCAATTGACGCAGAGACAAGCATCTGCACCACCGGGTGTCAATCGCCGGAACGGAAGACCGGTCGGCCACAACGTCGGGCTGGGGAGGAACGGGCCAGACGGCCCGGCGGCGCCATCGCCTCCCTCAATGGTCGGCCGCCATCACCTCGGCGCGAATTTCCTCGACAAGGCGCTCTTTCAGGGCGACGAATTCCGGGCTGGTCTTGATCGTATAGGGCCGCGGATGCGGCAGGTCGACCGGGATGTCCGCCTTGATGCGACCGGGGCGCGCGCTCATCACCACCACGCGCGAGCCGACGAAGATCGCCTCCTCGATGTCGTGGGTGACGAAGAGCACGGTCTTGCGCTCGCGCTCCCAGATGCCGAGCAGCATCTCCTGCATCAGGGCGCGCGTCTGGTTGTCGAGCGCGCCGAAGGGCTCGTCCAGCAGCAGGATCTTGGGGTCGTTGGCGAGCGCGCGGGCGATCGCGGTGCGCTGCTGCATGCCTCCCGACAGCTGCTTGGGGAAATGGTCGACGAAGCTCGCCAGCCCGACGCGCTCGGCCCAGCCGCGGGCGATGTCGAGGCGCTCGCGCTCGGCGAGACCTTTCTCGCGCAGGCCGAAGGCGATGTTCTGGACGACGGTCAGCCAGGGGAACAGCGTGTAGCTCTGGAAGACGAAGCCACGGTCCGCACCCGGCCCGGTGACGGGGGCACCGTCGAGCATGATGCGCCCCTCGCTCGCCGTCTCGAGCCCGCCGATGATGCGCAGAAGCGTGGACTTCCCGCAGCCGGAGGGTCCCAGGATGGCGATGAAGTCGTTGTCGCCGACGCTGAGCGAGGTCGGCATGAGGGCGCGCGTCGGCTGGCCGCCACGCTGGGGCGGGAACACCTTCCCGACATTCTCGACGAGGAGCTTGCTCATCTTCGCGACCGACTACCTTTGCGCCCACGGAAACAGGCGCTGGTTGACCGCCTTGAAGAGGAAATCCGACACCAGCCCGATCAGGCCGATGACGATGATTCCGAAGATGATCTGGCCGGTGTTCAGCAGCGCCTGGCTGTCGGTGATCATGTGGCCGATGCCGGAGGAGGAGCCGATCAGCTCGGCGACGATGACATAGGTCCAAGCCCAGCCGAGCACGAGGCGGAAGATCTCGGCGATCTCGGGCGCCGCATTGGGCAGCAGCACGCGGCGCACCACCGAGGTGTCGGTGGCGCCCAGCGTGTAGGCGGCGTCGACCAGATCGCGCCGGATCGAGCCGACCGCCACCGCGATCATCAGGATGAGCTGAAAGACCGAGCCGATGAAGATGACGAGCAGCTTCTGCGCCTCGCCGATGCCGGCCCAGAGGATCAGCAGCGGAATGAAGGCCGAGGCCGGCAGATAGCGCGCGAAGGAGACGAACGGTTCGAGGAAGGCTTCCACCGGCTTGTAGGCGCCCATCGCGATCCCGAGAGGCAGCGCGACGAGAGCCGCCAGCACGAAGCCGCCGACGACGCGCCAGATCGTCATGCCGATGTCGAAGGCGAAGCCATACTGGAAGAGGAGATTGTACCCCTCCCGAACCATGGTGAAAGGATCGGCCAGGAACAGCTTCTGGACATAGCCGCCGAAGGTCGCGACCGACCACAGCGCCACGAAGAGCACAAAGAAGGCGACGCCATAGCCGATGCGGGCGGGCGCTGAGACCGGCTGAAGGGGTTTCATCAGTTGATGATCCGCTGCGTCATCCCGGGCGACCGCAGGGAGACCCGGGATCCATGCCTGAACGGCTCAGGCATGGATCCCGAATCGGTGCCGCTGCGCGGCTTGTCCGGGATGACGTCGAGGGGTGGGACCAGGATGCCCGGGCCAAGCCCGGGCATGGCACGCGGGTGTCAGCTCACTTACCGGCGACGTATTTCGTTTCGACGAGGCTGGCGAGGTCGGGCTTGGTCTTGATCAGGCCGATCTCGAGCAGAAGATCCGCGGCCTTGGCGGAGAAGGCCTGCCAGTCGCCGGAAAAGAACTTCTTGTTGCCCTCGGCATCGGACCAGCGCAGGAAGCCGGCCGACTTGCCGAACTGCTCGGCGGTCTGCTTCACATCGGCGCCCATGATGCCATAGGCCTTGGCCTGGTCGGCCTTGATCATGTCCAGAGCCTCGAAATAGCTCTTGGTCAGCGCGGCCGCGGCGGCGTCGTTGGCGGCGAGGAAGGCCGGCGTGCAGCCGAAGGTGTCCATCACCATCGGGTAGTCGAGCGTGGTGGCGATGATCTTGCCTGCGTCGGGCTTCTCGCGGACGGCCGAGAGATAGGGCTCATAGGTCATCGCCGCGTCGTTCTGGCCGGCGATGAAGGCCTGAGCGGCCGGGCCGGGCTCCATGTTGACCACGGTCACGTCCTTCACGGACATGCCGTTCTCCTTCAGGAACCAGGCCAGCGCGAAATAGGGCGAGGTTCCCGGCGCCGAGGCCGCGACGGTCTTGCCCTTGAGATCCTTGATCGAACCGATGGCGGCGCGCGTCACCATGCCGTCGGCGCCGTAGCTCTTGTCGAGCTGGAAAATCTGCTTGGTCTTCACGCCCGCGCCGTCCCAGACGATCCAGGTCTCGACCGTGGTCGCCGCGCACTGGATGTCGCCGGAGGCGATGGCGAGGTGGCGATCCTTCTGCGGGATCTTCTTGATCGTGACGTCGAGGCCGTTCTTGGCGAAGATCCCGGCCTCCTTGGCGAGGACGAGCGGCGCGAAGCCGGTCCAGCCCGAAATGCCGATGCTGACCTTGGTCTGCGCCTGCGCGCCGCCGGTGGCCAGCGCCGCCGCGAGACCGAGACCCGCGACCGTTCCCCAACGCTTCAAACCTGTCATGACGGAACCTTCCCCTGTTGTGATGTCCGACCCAATGCGCGAGGGCGGAAACCCATCGCAGCGCATGGCGACGCCGGATGCAACCTTCGTTCCAGACGAGGTTAAATGCATATGCAAATCCGTCAAGCGGTCGATCACCGCGGCTGGGGACAGCGATGACATTCTCTCGTTTGACAGGATCGGGAACATCCCCTCCCCTGTGCGTCCCTTCGACGACCCTCTTCTTCTTTTCCGTGGGATACTCCGAATGAACGGTGCCGACCGCCTCTGCGACACGCTGCTCGTCAATGGCGTGGATGTCTGCTTCGCCAATCCCGGCACCTCCGAGATGCATTTCGTGGCAGCGCTCGACCGCAAGCCGGAAATGCGCTGCGTGCTCGGCCTGTTCGAGGGCGTGGTGACGGGCGCCGCCGACGGCTATGCGCGCATGGCGGACAAACCGGCGGCGACGCTGCTGCATTGCGGGCCGGGCATGGCGAATGCGCTCGCCAACATGCACAACGCCCGCCGGGCCTGGACCCCGATGATCAACGTCGTCGGCGATCACGCCACCTATCACCTCGTCAACGACGCACCGCTGACCAGCGACATCGAGAGCCTGGCGCGACCGATGTCGCACTACGTGCACCGGATCGCGACGCCGGAGGATGTCGGGCCTGCGATCGGCGAAGCCTATGCGGCGGCGATGTCGCTGCCGGGCGTCGCGACCGTGATCCTGCCCGGCGACTGCGCCTGGGGCTCGGTCGAGCCGGCCGAGGTCAAGGCGACGCCGGTGCCGGCCTTCCGGACGGTCGGCAGCGATACCATCCGCGAGGTCGCGGCCGCGCTGCGCAAACATGGCTCGCGCGCCGCGCTGATGATGACCGGCGCGTCGCTGCGCGCCGGAGCGCTCGAGACCGCGGCGCGCATCTGCGCGGCGACCGGCTGCAAGATGTACGGGCAGATGTCGAACGGGCGCATCGAGCGTGGCGCCGGTCGCGTCGCGATCCCCAAGGTGTTCTACCCCGTCGACATGGCTCTGGAGCAGCTGAAGGACGTCGACCTGCTGGTTCTGGTCGGCGCGCAGATCCCGGTCGGCTTCTTCGCCTATCCGGGCAAGCCAGGCCGCCTCATCCATGACGGCTGCACCGTGACCACGCTGGGCAAGATGGGCGACGACCTCGTCGGCGCGCTCGATGCGCTGGCGGAGGAGACCGGCGCCGCCAAGATCGAGCCCGCTTTCATCGCCAAGGCGCAGACCGAGACGGCGTTGCCGACGGGTGACCTCGACGCCGACAAGGTCTGCACCATCGTGGCGCGGCTGCTTCCCGAGAACGCGATCATCTGCGACGAGTCGGTCTCGTCCGGCCGCGTCTTCTACCAGCAGTGCCACAACGCGCCGCAGCACGATTATCTGCAGCTCACGGGCGGCGCGATCGGCGAGGGCATCCCGATGTGCGTCGGCGCGGCGGTGGCCTGCCCCGACCGCAAGGTCATCGGCATGCAGGCCGACGGGTCGGGCATGTACACTGTCCAGGGCCTGTGGACGCAGGCGCGCGAGAACCTCGATATCGTCACGGTCGTCTTCGCCAACCGGACCTATGCGATCCTGCATGGCGAGATGCGCGCCGTCGGCGTCAATGATTTCGGCCGCAACGCAACGTTGATGCTTAATCTCGACGAGCCGGCGCTGGACTGGGTGTCGATGGCGCGCGGCATGGGCGTGGAAGCGGCGCGCGCCACCACCGCCGAGGAGTTCACCAAGCTCTTCAAGGGCGCGCTCGGCCGGAAGGGGCCGTTCCTGATCGAGGCGGTGATCTGAGACGCACGCCTGTCATGGTCGGGTCGAGCCCGACCATGACGCGGCTGGCTAACCCTTGAACCCGCCGAGGAACGCGTCGAGGCACTCGCCGATCGCCTCGATCGCGTAGCCGCCCTCCTGCACCACCAGCGTCGGCAGGCCGAAGCCCTTCACCTTGCTGGCGATGGTGCCGAAATCGGCGGCGTCGAGCTTCAGCACGCCAATGGGATCATCCTTGTGGGCGTCGTAGCCGAGCGCGACGATGACGACATCCGCGCCGAAGGCCTTGATCGCCTCGCCCGCCTTGTCGACGGCCGCGGCCATCTCGGCGCCACCGGCTCCATGCGGCAGCGGCAGGTTGAGGTTGAAGCCCTCGCCCGGCCCATTGCCGCGCTCGTCCTCATAGCCCGTGTAGAAGGGGTAGTAGTTCGACGGGTCGGCATGGACCGAGATCGTCAGGACGTCGTCGCGGCGGTAGAAGATCTGCTGCGTCCCGTCGCCGTGGTGGGCGTCGACGTCGAGGATCGCGACCTTGCCGAACTTCGAGCGCAGGCGCTGGGCCGCGATGGCGGTGTTGTTGAGATAGCAGAAGCCGCTGGCACGGTCGGCCCGGGCGTGGTGGCCCGAGGGGCGGCAGAGCGAATAGACGGCGCGCTCGCCGGCGATGACGGCATCGGCGGCGGTCACTGCCGTCTCGGCCGAGAGCAGCGTCGAGCGCCAGCAGTGCTCGCCGATCGGCACCGACATGTCGCCGAGATACCAGCCGAGCTGGCCGATGAAGCCGGTGGGACGGCAGGGCGGTCGGACGTCTTCCTCCGGGCGCCCGCTCCAATAGGGGAAGGTGCTCGGCCAGACTTCCGGCCCCCGCTCCGCCGGCAGGTCCTGCCAGCGCTCCCAGGCCGTCTCGAGGAATTGGACGAAGCCGGCATCGTGGATCGCCAGCACCGGCTCCTTGCCATGGGCGGCCGGCCGCTCGGGCGCGATGCCGTGCCGCGCCAGCGCCGCCAGCAGCCGCGCGGTGCGCTCCGGCAGATCCTTCGGTGCGACGACCGCACCGAAACGCAGATACTGCTTGGGATCGTGCATCGACTGGTCGGGATGATAGAAGGCGCGCATGGGTCGACAGGTCTCCGGGGACGGGCCGGTCGCGGCCCGAATGCCGCGAGGCTAGCAAAGCCTGCGCCGCGGTGTCAGGCGGGAACGACGCCGCCCTGCCCTGCGTCGGCAGCGGGCCGCAAATCCGGCTTCGCCAGCAGCGTCGGCACATCCCGCGCCGCGACGGCCGGCGCATAGAGAAATCCCTGGCCGAAGCAGCAGCGATGCGCGCGCAGGAACTCCTGCTGCGGCAGCGTCTCGATGCCCTCGGCGACGACATCCAGCCCGAGTTCAGCCGTGAGCGCGACCACGGCGCGGACGATCGCCGCATCTTCGCCCTGCTCGCCGATGCGGGCGACGAAGGAGCGGTCGATCTTGACGACATCGACCGGGAAGCGTCGCAGATGGGTGAGCGAGGCGTAGCCGGTGCCGAAATCGTCCAGCGCCACGCTGATGCCGGCGCCTCGCAGCCGGTGCAGGGCGGGGCCGGCCTGATCGCCCTGCCGCGTCAGCAGGACGTTCTCCGTGACCTCGACCCCGAACTGGGTCGGTGGGAGCCCCGCACTGCGCAACCGCTCGAGCAGCCCGTCCGCAAACAGCGGGTCGCGGAACACGCCCGGTGCGAGATTGAGCCACACCCGCGGGACGGTCACGCCCGCGTCGCGCCAATGGCGGCAGTCAGCCAGCACTTGGCGGAGCACCGCCTCGCCGATCTGTCGCGCGGTCTCTGGATCCTGCAGCGCCAGCAGGAAGGCCCCGGCCGGCAGGATGCCGCGCTCGGGATGGTCCCAGCGCGCCAGCACCTCCAGCCCGTCCACCGCGCCGCTGCCGAGATCGATCTGGGGCTGGTAGAAGGGCAGGATCCGCCCCTGGGCCACGGCCTCCGAGATTGCGCCGCAAATCTCCACCCGCGCATTCATGGCCTCGCGCATCGCCGGCTCATACGCCACCGCCATGTTCCGGCCGAGCGCCTTGGCGCGGTAGAGGGCGAGATCGGCATCCTTGAGCAGTTCGCCCGCCTCGTCATGGTGCTGGGGCGCCAGCGCGAAGCCGATGCTCGCCCGCATCGGACCCGCAATCGCGAGATCCGGCAGGGACCTTTGCAGAGCCTGGAGCAGATGGCGGGCCTTGGCCGCCGCCGTCTCCGGACCCGGCGGGAGCGGCGCCACGACCACGAATTCATCGCCGCCGAGCCGCGCCACCCTGTCCCCCGGCGCCAGAGCCGCGGTCAACAGTTCTCCGACACTGACCAGAAGCCTGTCGCCAACATCATGCCCGAGCGTGTCGTTGATCGACTTGAAGTCATCGAGATCGATGAGGAAGACGGCGACGCATCCCTCGCCGCGCCGGGCGAGCGCCTCCGTCAGCACGTCCTGGAACATCAGCCGGTTGGGCAGGCCCGTCAGCGCATCATGCGTCGCCTGCCAGCGCATCTGGGCTGCGGCGGCGTTGCGCTCGGTGACATCGACGATGCCGGCGGCGAAGCCTTGGCCCTGGCCGACCGGCACCGAGGCCGCCGTGATGACGGCCTCGCGCATTCGGCCCTGCCCGTCCCGCAGCGAGACCTCGAGCGCCTCGATCCGTCCTTGCTCGCGCAAGGCGGCAAGCGCCCGGCGGCGATCCTCGATACCGAGGCTGTTCCCGATCGAGCGGCCGGCGAGATCGTCCGCGCCCGGCGCGCCGAGATAGCGGATCGCTGCCTCGTTGGCGCGCAGATAGCGGCCATCGTCGACCGCGGTGACGACGAGCGGAATCGGCACGGCCATGAAGACGCGTTCCAGAAGGGCCTGGCTCGCCTCCAGCGCCTCGCGCGCCGTGCGCTCGGACCGGGTCGCGAGCCATTCGAGCCGGCGCAGGCGGTTGGCATGAATGACGACGAGGCTGAGCGCGAAGTTCAGCATGACGAGCACCAGCACGAGGCCGAGCAGCGTCGAGGGATAGGGGCCGCGCCCGAGATAGCCCACCAGCATCAGCACGCTCGCGCCCATCCCCATGAGCAGGGTGAAGCGGAACGGCGTCGGTGCGACGAGGTAGAAGATCGACGGCAGCAGAAGTACCACGAACAGCGCCAGATCGCTGCGCGAGCTGACGAGGAAGGCGACCGCCACGGCCGTGGTCGCTTGCCAGAGCAGTGTCGCTCCAAGGGTGCGGCCGACGCCGGTCGCACGCCGGACCAGCAGGAAGCAGATCAGCGAGAAGGCGACGACGCAGAGCCGAGCCGGCACGGCCACGAAAAAATGCGGCGTCCCTGCGAAGCGCCAGTCGCTCACCAGAAACAGCGTGTTGAGCACCGCCGAGAGCAGGAACAGCAGCCGGCATTGCCGGAGCGTCTCATCCAGACGGGCAGCCGTGAAGGCGTGCTCCATGGCGGCATCGCGAAACTCGCCGCCGAACTTCAGTCTATCCCCACCCATGCGGCGCTTGTCCGCGATAACACCTCAAAAGCGAGTTAAATCGACCCGTCGCTTCCGAGGTGACGGTCTTTTCTAGCAACGGGCAAGGATGAGGGCCGAAAACTCCTGCGCGACCTCTGCAATCGCGAAACGCCCGGGACGAAACCAGTCGATCGAGCCGTTCATCGCCCCCAAGATCATGTAGCGCATCAGATCGGGCGAGCGTTCCCTGGGCAGGGCTCCAGCCGCCTGCAACTCCGTGATGAGCCCACGCCAGAGATCCTCATAGGCCCGCCTCGCCGCCCGCACGCTCTCGGGCACCGGTGTCGCGCCGAAGGTGAAGACGCGGAAGCTCGCGGTGGTGTAGTCGCGCTGGCCATGGAGGGCGGTCAGATGGGCAATGATCGCCGCCTCGAGCCTCTGCGGGGGTGGCGCGGTTTCCGTCGCGGCGAGCGCGGCGACGACGGTCTCGTGGACGAAGCGGACGCCGTCATTGACCACCGCCTCGACGATCTCCTCCTTGGAGGCGAAGTGGTGGTAAAGGCTCGCCTTGCGGATGCCGACCGCCTCCGCGATGTCGCGCAGGGTGGTCTGGTGGTAGCCGCCGGCGCGCAGGAGCCGCGCCGCCGTGTCGAGGATCAGGCGGCGCGAGCCGCCGACGGCCGCCTCGCGCGGGAGAGTATCCGTCGCTGCGCTCACAGCCGCTTGGCGACCTCTTCCAGCATCACTTCGGTGGCGCCACCCCCGATGGCCTGAACACGGGCATCGCGCGTCATGCGCTCGATCGCGCTCTCGCGCATATAGCCCATGCCGCCATGGAACTGCAGGCAGGCATACATGACCTCATTCACCAGCTCACCGCAGTAGGCCTTGACCATCGAGACCTCGCGGGTCGCATCGACGCCCTGCGCGTCGAGCCAGGCCGCGTGATAGACGAGCTGTCTGCCGGCCTCGACCTTCGCCGCCAGCATGGCGAGCTTCTGGCGGATGGCCTGCTTGTCCCAGAGCGGGGCGCCGAAGGCTTTCCGGGTCTTCACATAGTCCAGCGTCAGGTCGATCGCGGCCTGCGCCTCGCCCATCGCCATGGCGCCGATCACGATGCGCTCGTTCTGGAAATTGCTCATGATCGCGTAGAAGCCGCGCCCCTCCTGCCCGAGCAGGTTCTCGGCCGGGATGCGGCAATCCTCGAAGACGAGTTCGGCCGTGTCCGAGGAGCGCCAGCCATGCTTGTCCAGTTCACGGGCGACGCGGAAGCCGGGCGTGCCCTTCTCGACCAGGAAGATCGAGACCGACTGCGACGGCTTGGCCGAGAGATCGGTCTTGGCCGCGACGCAATAGAGATCGGCGTGGACGCCGTTGGTGATGTAGACCTTGGCGCCATTGAGCACATAGCTGTCGCCTTCGCGGCGGGCCGTGGTGCGGATGCCTTTCACGTCCGAGCCGGCATCGGGCTCGGTGACAGCAACGGCGACGATCTTCTCGCCGGCGATGATGGCCGGCATCAGCCGGTCGCGCTGGGCCTTGCTGCCGGCATTGGCGATGTGGACGGAGGCCATGTCGGTGTGGACCAGCGCCGTGATCGCGACGCCGGAAAAGGTCGAGCGGCCGAGTTCCTCGGCGAGGACGACGGTCGCAAGCGTGTCCATTTCGGAGCCGCCATATTCGGCCGGATAGCGGATGCCGAAGAAGCCGAGCGACCCCATCTTGCGGAGCACCTCGCGCGGGACGAAGCCCGCTTCCTCCCAGGCCTTGGCGTGCGGCTTGATCTCGGTCTCGACGAAGCGGCGGACCTGATCGCGCAGCGCCTCGTGTTCCTCGGTGAAATAGGGCGAGCGTGCCGCCATTCCTGCGGACCCGATCTTCTCGACTGCGGACATGCCGCTTTCCTCCCGATGCGCCAACCTACCGGACGGTAGGTTGGCGGCGCTCGGAGATCAAGCGGTGGCATGACGCAGTCCTCAAGACGGGGTTACTCAGGAGGCACGGGATTTCCAGCGCGCCCAGGCCGGAAGATAACGATTGACGATGGGCACCAGACGCGGCGGGAAATCGCTGCGGAAGCGCAAATCGGTGATGTCGTTGTCGTCGAGATAAAGCGCGCAGGCGTAGCTGTTCAGCTCGAAGATCGTGTAGAGCGCCGAGGTCCCGCGGATCACCATGGTCTCGTTGCGGATCCGGTCGACGCAGCCGTCTGAGACGATCTGCGCATTGTCCATGGCGATGATGGCGTCCTGAAAGGTCGCGATCGCCGCTTTGGTCCGCGGACCGATGATGCCGTCGACCACGAGCTTGCGGCTGGCCGAGGGGCCAGCCAACTCGCGCACGCGCGCCTGATTGGGATGCTGGAAATAGAGGTTGAGCAGATACTGTACCACCGTGACGTCGTCGCGGTTGTTGGCACGACCCGGGCCGACGCCCAGATCCACCGTCAGCATCGTGCCGTCGTCCGTCTCGATGACCTTGGCCATGGTGCCCTCCCGCCCCGATGCGGGCCCGATGGCCCGCTGCTGGAGATCAGGAATAGGCTCGGCGGCGTGTCGGCGCTGTTCCGGGCGGAACAGCCGGAGGCGCGGACTACTTCCCGGGCGGGAAGGTCAGCGGCGAGATCTCGAGATGGTCGCGCTTGGCCCAGTCGAGCTCCTTGACCTTCGGCTCGGCGCGGCGCTGGGCCTCCTCGAGTTCGGCGGCGGCAGCGGCGTAATCCATCGTCAGCACCTTGCCGTTCTCGACGACCGTGACGCCGTCGACGATGACCGTCGTCACCGCGCGCTCGCCCGCGGCATAGATCAAGCTGCGGATCGGATCGCGCAGCGGGCGCATCATCGGATGGGTGACGTCGACCAGCACGATGTCCGCCTTGGCGCCCTTGGCGAGGCGGCCGATATCGTCGCGGCCCAGCGCCTTGGCGCTGCCCAGCGTCGCGGCATTGAAGGCGTCCGAGGTGCGCAGGTCGAAGACGTCCTCCGCCATCATGCGCGAGCCGATGCAGACAGCGCGCAATTCCTCCAGCATGTGGTGCGGATAGGTGTCGGTGCCGATGCCGACATTGACGCCGGCGGCGACATATTGCCCGAAGCTCTGCATCGCGATGCCGCGGCGCTGGAAGACGATCGGGCAGTGGGCGACATTTGTGCCGGTCTCGACGAGACAGCCGAGATCGTCCGTCGCCGGCCATTTCGCCGAGGAGTGGTGGTCGAGGAAGATGCCGTGGCCGATGATCGAGAAAGGCCCGAGCACATCGAGCGATTCAAGCCATTCGACCGGCGTCATGCCATGGCGGCGGGTGATCTCATGAAACTCCACGACGCTCTGGGCGGCGTGGATCTGGAAGGGAACCTTGCGCTTCTCGGCCTCGGCATAGCTGGCCTGGATCAGCTCGGGCGTGCAGGTGTCGATCTGCGAGGGCGAGACCATGCCTGAGAGCCGCCCGCTGTCGTCGGCCGCGACCTGGTCGAGCAGCTTCATGGCGGCGGCCATGGCTGCTTCGCCGGCCTTCTCGTCCCATTCGTATTTCGCGAGATGGCCGTTGTCGGTGTACCAGCGGGCCGAACGGTACATCGGCGAGAAGACGCCGCGCAGGCCGGAGGCCTTGAAGGTCTCGAGCCAGCCGTCCCAGGCGACCGACATGTCGACCAGCGTGGTCACGCCCGACATCAGCAACTCGGAATAGGTCACCTGTGCGCAGGACTTGATGCCCTGGGCGTCGCAACGGAACAGCGGCATGAACTCGTAGAGCGCCGTGCCATACATTTTCGGTGAGCCGAGTTCGTCGTTCCAGCCCTTGGTCATCGCCTCCGAGGAGGGATGGGAATGGATGTTGACGAGGCCCGGCATGACCATCTTGCCGCGACCATCGATGGTGACGTCGGCCTTGCCGGCATAGCTGCCGCCGACATGGACGATCCGGTTGCCGTCATAGGCGACGTCGCCGTCGCGCAGATAGACATGGCCCTTCGCTTCCGCGTCATAGGCGACGATCCAGCTGGCGTTGCGGATGAGTGTGATCGGCATGGCAGGCTCCGGCGTGGGGCGGAATGAAGGCGTCATGGTCGACCACAGGCCGACCATCTTCGGCGAGAGTGGTTCCCGGGTGCGCGTTCCGCTTCGCCCGAGAACGACGAGAGGTCAGCGGACGAACTTCAGGTCCAGTCCCTTGTAGAGCCCGCAGCCATAGATGTTGTGGGCCTTGAAGGGGGCGAGGCGAGCCGAGGCCGCGATCTTCATCGGCTCGTGATAGAGCGGCAGCCAGACGGCGGCCTCATGCACCTTCTTCAGCACCTCGCCATAGGCGGCAGCGCGATCGGCATCGTTCAGAGCGGTCATGCCCTTGCTCAGCAGCGCATCGGTTTCGGCGTCCTTCCAGTTCATCCGGTTGGGCGTGGGCGCATTGGCGGAGGGGAAGTAGAGGTTCAGCGCGTCGCCGGCCGAGATGTAGGGGAAGCTCATCCCGAACATGTCGAATTCCTGCGTCGCCATCTTGCCCCAGGCGATGGTGGCATCGAAGAGCTGGACCTTGAGATCGACGCCGATCTTGCGCAGGTCACCCTGGATCGCCTCCATCAGCTTCTGCCAGGTCGAGCCCGTGAAGCCATAGACGACGGGAGCGAGCTTCTTGCCGTCCTTGGCGCGGAAGCCGTCAGCGCCCTTCACCCAGCCGGCGGCGTCAAGGATCTTGTTCGCCTCGGCGACATTGGTCCTGAGCGGCGTGACGGCCTTGTTCCAGTCGAGAGCTTCAGTCGAGATATAGCTGTAGGCGGGCTCGACCTCGCCGAAATAGAGGTTCTCGGCGATCGCCTTCTGATCGACGGCCATGACCATGGCGCGGCGCACCGCGGGGTCATTGACGCCCTCCTTGTCGATCTTGAAGCCGACGAAATAGGTCCAGAAGGCTTCCTTGGAGTCCACCAGCTTGAGATTGCGGTTGGCGCGGATCTGCGACAGGCCGGAATAGGGCACATATTGCGTGACCTGGCTCTGGCCGGTCATCACCGCGGCGAGGCGGGTGTTCTCCTCCGGCACGATACGCCAGACGATCTCCTCGATCTGGGCCGCCCCCTTGTTCTCGTAGATCGGCGGGCCCCACTTGTAGGCGGCGTGCTTCTTCAGGCGGAACTCGTTGCGCGGCTTCCAGTCGCCCCAGCAATAGGGGCCGGTGCCGTTGAAGCCCTTGACGCCGAAATCGGCGCCGAGCGCCTCGACATTGGCCTTGTCGACGATGACGGCGAAGCTCTGGGTGAGCTGATAGAGCAGCTCGGAGAAGGGCGCGGTCAGCTTGTACTCGACCGTCGTGTCGTCGACCGCGACGATGTCGTCGACCTTGCCGGCGCGCCAGCGAACCGGCGAGCGCGTGGCGGGGTCGATCCAGCGCTTCATCGAATAGACGACGTCCTGCGCGGTCATCTTCTTGCCGTCGCAGAAGGAGACGTCGTTCCGCAGCTTGAAGGTGTAGGTCTTGCCGTCGGGCGACATCGTCCAGGAGGTGGCGAGGCCGGGCTTGATCGTCGACATGTCGTGGTCGAGCGAGACCAGCGTATCGGCCATCATGAAGATGACCTCGGAGGCCGCGCGTGCCGTCGAGCGGTGCGGATCGTAGCGGTCGCTGTCGACCTCGCGGACGATGGTGAGGCTGTTGTTCGAACCTTGCGCCAAGGCTGGCCCGGCGAGCGCCGTCAACCCCAGAAGGGCGCCTGCGGCGATGGATGTCAGTTGCTTCACGATCGTTCTCCCCTTTTGTTTTGAAACGAGCGGTCCGGGCGGGCGCCTCACTGGTTGCGCATGCGCGGGTCGAGCAGGTCGCGCAGGGCGTCGCCCAGAAGGTTGACGCAGAGCACGATGGCGATGATCACAAGGCTGGGCAGAAGCGAGATATGCGGCGCGAAGAACAGCGCGTCGCGGCCGAGCGAAGCCATCATGCCGAGCTCGGCTTCAGGCGGGCGCACCCCGAGGCCGAGGAAGGACAAGGCCGCGCCGATCAGGATGATCTGGCCGAAGCGCAGGGTCATGAAGACGAAGACCGGCGACAGGCAGTTCAACGCGAGATAGCGCCAGATCAGCGTGCGGTCCGGCAGGCCCATGGCGCGGCCGGCCTCCATGTAGTCCTGCCCCATGATGACGATGGCGGCGCTGCGGGTGATGCGGGCGACGTCGGGGATCGTCGCGATCGAGAGCGCGATCACGATGGCCGTCAGACCGGGGCCGACGACGGCGGCGAGCGCCAGGCCGAGCAGGATCGCCGGGAAGGACAGGAGGATGTCGGCGCCGCGCATGATGTAGGGGTCGAGCCGGCGATAATAGACGCCGAGCAGCGCGATGAGTGCGCCGAGCCCCCCGCCGATCGCGATCGAGGCTAGGCCCATCACCAGCGTCAGCCGCGTGCCGTAGAGCAGGCGGGAAAGCATGTCGCGGCCCTGCCCGTCCGTGCCGAGCCAGTGCTGCGGCAGCGAGCCCTCGCTCCAGACCGGCGGGATGAAGGGGCGGCGGGTGGTGTTGTACGGGTCGAAGGGCGCGAGCCAGGGCGCAAACAGCGCCGCCAGCACGATCAGGAGCAGCACGACCGCCGCCAGCAAGGCGAGCTTGTCGCGCAGGATGCGACGCCCGAAGGCGGCGAGCGGCCGGCTCGCGGCGGGGGCGGCGATCGCGACGTCAGCCATGTTTTTCCACCCGCGGATCGAGCACGGCGTAGAGCATGTCGACGATCAGGTTGATCACCAGGAAGGCCAGCGCCAGCACCAGGATCGCGCCCTGCGCCAGCGGGAAATCGCTGGCGAGGATCGCGCCGACCGCGAGCCGGCCGACGCCGGGCCAGGAATAGATCGTCTCGGTGACGACGGCGCCGCCGAGCAGATAGCCGGCCTGCAGGCCGATCAGCGTCACCACCGGGATCAGGGCGTTGCGCAGGACATGGCGCAGCACCACGGCGCGCTCGGAGAGGCCCTTGGCGCGGGCGGTGCGGACATGGTCGGCGCTCAGGACCTCGAGCGCAGCGGTCCGGGTCATCCGCGCGATCGGGCCGATGAAGACGAGGCCGAGCGTCAGCGCCGGCAAGGCGATGGCGGCGAGTCCGTCGAGGCTCCAGAGCGGGCCGCCGCGCCCGATGAAGGGCAAGAGCCCCCAATGGTAGCCGATATACTGCATCAGGATGAGCCCGATGAAGAACACCGGGGTCGAGACGCCCGCCACCGAGATCGCGATCACGATGCGGTCGAGCAGGCGGCCGCGATAGACGGCCGCGATGGTGCCGAGCGCGATGCCGAGCGGCACGGCCCAGACTAGGCAGGCGAACATCAGCTCGGCGGTGGGGCCGATCGCCTCGCCGAGTTCGGCGACGACGCTGGTGTTGGAGATCAGCGAGACGCCGAGATCGCCCTGCAGGACGCGGGCGAGATAGATGCCGAACTGGACGATGACCGGCCGGTCGAGTCCGAGATCCTTGCGGATCTGCTCGACCAGTTCGGGGCTGGCCGTCGGGCCCGCGACGATGGCGGCCGGGTCGGCGGGGACCAGTTGCAGCAACAGGAAGCCGAACAGGAGCACGCCGAGCAGAACCGGCACCGACATGGCGACGCGCTGGGCGATGTGGTTCAGCATGCGCGCGCCACCCCCGTCATTGCGAGCGCAGCGAAGCAATCCAGCGCCGCGTGCTCTGCAACTCCTGGATTGCTTCGCTCCGCTCGCAATGACGAATCCATCACGCTCCCGCCTCGTACACGATCTTGCCCGCGATGATCGTCATGTCGCAGCGGGTCTCGTGCAAGAGCTGTTCCGGTGTCGCGGTGGAGAGGTCGCGCGAGAAGATGGCGACATCTGCCGCCATGCCCGGCAGCAGGCGGCCGCGGCTGTCCTCGCAGCGATTCACATAGGCGCCGAACTCGGTGTAGGCGGAAATGGCCTCGTCGATCGTCAGGGTCTGGTCCGGCGAAATGACCGTGCCGCGCGCCGTCTTGCGGGTCAGCATGGTGTAGATGTTGGGCCAGATGTTCGCGTCGCAGACCGGCGCATCCGAGGAGGCGGCAGGCTTCAGCCCGGCTTCGATCCAGTCGCGCATCGGATAACAGGCCTCGACGCGGTCGGCCTCCAGCACCGAGAGATAGAGATCGCCGAAATCATAGATGAAGACCGGCTGCGGAACGGGCTCGATGCCGAGCCTGACCATGCGGGCGATCTGCTCCTTCGAGTTGAAGCCGCAATGCTCGATGCGGTGGCGGCGGTCGGGATCGGGGTGATCGTTCAGCCCGTTTTCCATCGCGTTCAGCGTCTGCTCGATCGCGGCATCGCCGATGGCATGCACCGCGAGCTGATAGCCCTTGGCGTGATAGTCGCGGGTCAGCGCGTCCATCTCGGCATCGGTGAGGCAGAAGATGCCCTTCGTCTCCGGCTCGCCGAGATAGGGCAGGCTCATCGCCGCGGTGCGGCCGCCGGCCGAGCCGTCCGTGAAGATCTTGACCGGGCCGACGCTGAGCCAGTCGTCCCCCGCACCCGTCACCAGCCCGTCGGCGAAGCACTGCTCGACGATGCCGTTATGCCCGCCGAGCAGGCACATGTTCGTGCGCACCGGCAGGCGGCCCGTTCGCTGCGCCGTGCGATAGGCCGCGACCTCGCGATAGCGCGAGCGCATGCCGACCGCGGCGTCCATCACCGAGGTGATGCCGAAGGAATTGCAGTAGCGCCCGGCCCGCTCGATCGCCGCGACGAGTTCCTCGTCGGTCGGATCGGGAATGACCTTCTTGACGGCGTCGCGGCCGTTCTCGGCCATCAGCCCGGTCAGCACGCCATTGACCTGCTCGATCGCACCGCCGGCGGGAACGGGGGTTGTCTCGTCGACGCCGGCGAGCTTCAGCGCCAGCGAATTGGCGACGGAAAGATGGCCGCAGGCGCGCACGATATAGACGGGGTTGTTCGGCGCGGCGCGGTCCAGCTCCGTGCGGTGCGGATGGCGCTTCACGTCGAGTTCGAAATGGTCGTAGCCGCGCGCCAGGATCCACTCGCCCGGCTTCGCCTTGGCCGCCGCCTGCGCGATCATCTCCAAGAGCCCGTCGAGCGTGCGCACGAAGCGCGGCCGGATGTCGAGCTCCTTCATCGTCAGCCCGAGCGGCAGCAGATGAAGATGCGCCTCGTAGAGGCCCGGCGTCGCCATGCGGCCGGCGAGGTCGATCACTTGGGTGCCGGGGCCGATCAACGGCGCCATATCGGCCGGCGTCCCGGTCGCCAGCACCTTGCCCGCCCAGAGAGCGACAGCCGAGGCGTAACCCTCCTTCAGCCCGAGATAGACCGGACCGTTCTGGAGAATAAGATCGGCATGGGGCAGGCTAGGCATGGAATTAGTTC
The DNA here is from genome assembly GCA_001556125.1 of Rhizobiales bacterium CCH10-E5. GTDB lineage: Bacteria > Pseudomonadota > Alphaproteobacteria > Rhizobiales > Beijerinckiaceae > Allobosea > Allobosea massiliensis. Next base: position 41,830 of record LSIG01000017.1, read on the forward strand.
CTCCGGGAACCAATTCATGGCATCAAAAAAATCTCCGGGCAATCGCGAGGCGCGCAGCAAAATGCGGCATGGCGGCGATGAAGAGATGGGCAGCATCGCGCGCCCTCGCTCGCTGAGCAAGGCTCGTTTCGACGATGCTGCGGGAGATCGGGAGTGGTGCCGCTTGAGGGATTCGAACCCCCGACCCCCTCATTACGAATGAGGTGCTCTACCAGCTGAGCTAAAGCGGCGACGCGGGAGCCTCTACCAGCCCGGCCGATTCTTGGCAAGGCGACGGCGCAGGGCGCGGACCGGAAAATCCGGCCCACTCGTCAATCCTTGCGCAGCTTCTCCGTCTCCGGCTTCTCCTGGCCGAGCGCGACGATGCCGCGGCGGATGGCGCGGGTGCGGGTGAAGTGCTTGTGCAGCGTGTCGCCGTCGCCGAAGCGGATGGCGCGGGTCAGCACCGCCAGATCCTCGCTGAAGCGGCCGAGCATCTCCAGCACCGCATCCTTGTTGTGCAGGAAGACGTCGCGCCACATCGTCGGGTCGGAGGCCGCGATGCGGGTGAAGTCGCGGAAGCCGCCGGCGGAGAACTTGATCACCTCCGACTGAGTCACCGCCGCCAGATCCTCCGCCGTGCCGACGATGTTGTAGGCGATCAGATGCGGCAGATGGCTGGTGACGGCGAGCACGAGGTCATGATGGCTCGCGGTCATGATCTCGACGATCGCGCCCATGCCCTCCCAGAACTGGCGGGTGGCGGCGACGGCGGCCGGATCGGCGTCCTCCGCCGGCGTCAGGATGCACCAGCGGTTGAGGAAGAGGCTGGGAAAGCCGGCGTCGGGACCGGAATTCTCCGTGCCTGCCACGGGATGTGCCGGGACGAAATGCACACCCTCGGGCAGATGCGGCGTCACCGCCTCGACAACCGATTTCTTGACCGAGCCGACATCGGAGAGGATCGCGCCCGGCTTCAGCGCAGACGCGATCTCGGCCGCCACCGGCCCGCAGGCGCCGACCGGCACGCAGAGGATGATGTGGTCGGCGTCCGCCACGGCAGCCGCCGCGCTGTCGGCGATCTCGTGACCGAGGCCGAGTTCGCGGGCGCGCTGCCGGACCTCCGGTTCACGATCGTAGAGTACGACGCGGCCGGCGAGGTTCAGCGCCTTGGCGGCATGGGCGATCGAGGAGCCGATCAGCCCGATGCCGATGATCGCGAGCCGCCCGAAGAGCGGTGCCTCACGCCGCGGCGCGAAGCTGTCCTGGGACGGCGCCATCACGCCGCCAGGAATTCACTGAGCGCGGCGACGACGAGCCGGTTCTGCTCCTCGGTGCCGATGGTCATGCGCAGCGCGCCCGGCAGGCCATAGGCGCCGACGCCGCGCAGGATCAGCCCGCGCTGCGTCAGGAAGGCGTCAGCCTCCTTCGCGGTCCGGCCCGGCGTCGCAGGGAAATGGACCAGCACGAAGTTGCCAACGGAGGGCGTCACCGTCAGGCCGAGCTTCTCGAGTTCGGCGGTGGTCCAGGCCAGCCATCTGTCGTTGTGCTCGATCGCGGCGGCGACATGGGCCTCGTCGGCGATGGCCGCCGCACCGGCCTCGATCGCCGCGCCATTGACGTTGAACGGGCCACGGATGCGCTCGAGCGCGTCGATGATGTGGGCCGGGCCATACATCCAGCCGATGCGGAGATTGGCGAGGCCGTAGATCTTCGAGAAGGTGCGCGTCATCACGACGTTCTCGCTCTCGGCGACCAGTTCGAGGCCGGAGGCGTAGTCGTTGCGGCGGACATATTCGGCATAGGCCGCATCCAGCACCAGCAGCACGTTCGAGGGCAGCCCGGCATGCAGGCGCTTGACCTCGTCGAACGGCAGATAAGTCCCGGTCGGGTTGTTGGGGTTGGCGAGGAAGACGATCTTCGTGCGCGGCGTCACGGCCGCCAGGATGGCGTCGACATCGGCGGTGAAGTTCTTTTCGTCGACCACGACGGGCTTGCCGCCCGCCGCCAGGATGGCGATGCGATAGACGAGGAAGCCGTGCTGGGTGAAGACGCCTTCGTCGCCGTCGCCGAGATAGGCCTTGGTGATGAGCTGGAGCAGTTCGTCCGAGCCGGTGCCGCAGAGTATGCGGCCGGCATCCAGCCCGTAGCGGGCGGCGATCGCCTCGCGCAGCTTGGTCGAGGAGCCGTCCGGATAGAGTTCCAGCTTGCCGGCGATCTTGCCATAGGCCTCGACGGCCTTGGGGCTCGGGCCCAGCGGCGTCTCGTTGGAGGAGAGCTTGTGCAGCTTCACGCCGGCTGGGGCGGCCGATTTGCCGGGGACATAGGCCTCAATGTCGAGGACGCCGGGGCGGGGCATGGGGCGGGTG
>LSIG01000170.1 GCA_001556125.1 Rhizobiales bacterium CCH10-E5
AGAAGCCTTGAATCAATCCGCGAGTCTCAGGTCAAGCTTTGTCCACGAGGCCTAGGTGAGGCGGATTACTTCGCGGGCGCGAAGATGCCGACGCTGCTCGCAGTGATGTCGAAGGAGAGAGCGTGCCGACGACGGTCGGGTTGCACCAGTTCGAGGTGAAGCCCCCGCCCGCATTGCCACGATTGATTCCGCGGGGATCAGACGTCAGCGTGAAGCACTGCGTCTTCGACAGATTGGTGTCATGGTAGCGGATATCGGCCGTCAGGTTCTTGTAGGTGTAGGACGCGCCGATATTCCAGTAATTGTAGTCCGGCAGGCGGATCGCCACCGGGAAGGCAATGTTGGTGTTGGTGGTGCCAAGCCAGTAGCGACCGAACTCGCCCGAGACCGACAGTCCTTCCAGGAAGGGAAGATTGTACTTCGCGGTGACGGAGGCATAGGTGCCGTCGGCGCCCGTGCCCAGCCAGTCCCAGGCGTGAAAGACGTTGGCGCCGATCGTGACCTTATCTTCCCAGTTGTAGGAGACTTTGCCCACGACTTCCATGAAGTCGGTGTTGCGCGGGGTCCAGATCACACCCAGCGTATCGACGAAGCGCTTCTCGTTGGGATAATAGTACTGAATCACACCGAAATCGAAGGTGACGGGGCCGAATTTCGGCCGGATACCGGCTGTGAAATCGATTTCGGCAGGCGGGCTGGTCGCCAGATCGACATTCGAACCCCAGACGCCGAGATAGAAGAGATTATCGTAGATCTGAAGTTCGACGCCGCCCTGGATCGCGGGCTTGCGGTCTGTCTGTGAGATGCCGCGGAAGTTGTAGTCGGTCACGCCCTTGATGCTGACGGCGACATCGAACCAGGTGATGCTCGGCGGGATCGGCGCGACGGGCGCGAGCTTCTTGCTCGGCAGGTCCGCCGCCTGCGCAGCGCCAGCGAAGGCGGCGAGGGAGAGTGACAGGCCCGCCACCGAAGACCTCAGGAAATCGAAGACCATCATCTGCTCCGTGCGCGTCGACGCGCCCTTTTGCGCGTTTTCGTCACAATGAAGCCGCTAGCTCGCGATTTTGGGCAAGACGAGCTTTTCGCCATGCTGCCCGCCGAATAAGCAGAAGCCCCGCAAAGCGGGGCTTTCATGCCTTCAAAATCGACGAAGCCGACGAAGCATCGGCCTGTGTGTCTTTCAGGCCACGCTGGCGGCGCCGCTCAGCGGGTGGCCGGCTGGCTCGCGAAGGCGGCGGCCGGCTCGTCGACCCGGCTTGTCCGCAACCGGTCCGCGCGGCGCGGCGGCAGGGGCGCGACGACCTCGGTCGGGGAGGTCGGAACGACGGAGGCGACAGGGGCGGAGGCATTCGGCTCGGCGGGCCGCGTGCCGATCACCGGCACGAAGCTCAGCGCCCGGCGGTAGAAGGGTTCGCTCTCCGCCGAGGCCGTCCCGAAGGAACCGGTGGCAACGGGCTCCTGCGTGCCGGTGCCCGGCTGGACGCGCGCGAGCTGGGTCGTGGCGGTCGCCGCCGGGGCGGCGCGAGGCGCCTCGGCGCGGGCCGGCTCGGAGCGAGAGGCTTCCGGCTTGGCGGCGGGCTCGGTTGCGGCAGCGGCGACGGCGGCCAGAACGACCTCGTTATCGGCCGACTCAGCCCGGATCGTGGTCTTCGCCCTGCCCTTGTCGTCGAGCACGACGACGCGGGGGCCACTCGTCAGCGCGTCCGGCCGGCTGACGCCGACATCGCGCGAGCCCCAGGAGGCGGCGCGGTTCAGGCTGTCGGAGCCATTCGCGACGAGGGTGCGCTTGAAGGACCCGTGCTGGTCACCGTCGTCATAGATCAGCTTGATCGCCGGCGTGCCCTTGGCAACCAGGGCCGCGACCTGCGTCTCGTCCTGCTGGCGCTTGCGCTGCACGGCCTGGACGACACTCGCATCGCCATTGCCGTTGAAGACGTAACGGCCGCCATTCACCGCGACCTGCGGCTCGTCGCCGGTGACGTCGAAATAGTCCGTGCCTTCCTTCAGATTCTTCCAGAAGGCGATGTTGGGATCGAGGCGATGCTTGGCGAGGTTCTCCGGCGTCATCCGGAAGGGCAGCGCCTGCATCTGAACCGCCCGCTGGCCGCCGTTATGGGCCTCGCGGACGAGCGCGTAGATCTCGCCCATCTGGTCGTCGGTCATCGAGTAGCAGCCGGCCGAGGAGCAGGCGCCGTGCACCATCAGATGCGAGCCGGTGCGACCATGGGCCCTGTCGAAGGCGTTCGGGTAGCCCATGTTGAAGGAGACATAATAGGACGAGTTCGGGTTCATCTGCGCCGGGGAGATGGCGTAGAACCCTTCCGGGGCCATGCGATCGCCCTCGCGGACCTTCGGGCCGAGCTGCCCGGACCAGCGGCACATCGGATAGGTCTTCAGCAGGGCGTACTGGCCGTTGGCCTTGCGCTTCCAGATCTCGAGCTCCGACTCCTTCTTGTAGGAGCGGATCAGGATCGGCTGATCCTTGCTCATGCCCTTTTCGGACATCAGCGCGTAGGTCGCGGCCGGGATCGGGATGTTGTGGCGGGCGGAACCGCGATACCGATCCTCCTCGCAGGCCGCCAGGGACAGTGCAACGAAAGCCACGAGCGCGAATTGCTTCAATGCCACGTCGTCATATCCTCGAAGGGCCGGCCAAGGCACGACCTCTGACTTCGCAAGACGGCCAAATTGTGCCCGTCCCTGCGTTGTAGAAGCGTTAGCCTTGAAGCTTTCTTACCATGACCGCGCGCCGGATGGCCATGGTCAAGACGGAGTTAAGCGTCGAAAGCCGGTCGGGATCAGAGCGATCGGCCGATGGCCAGGAACTTTTCGGCGCGCCGATCGACCAGTTCATCCGGAGAAAGCCCCGCCATCTCGCTCAGCGCGGACGCCAACGCCTCGCCGGCCCGTGCGATCACGGCCTCGCGGTCGCGATGGGCGCCGCCGGTCGGCTCGCTGACGATCCGATCGATGATGCCGAACTTCAGGAGGTCCTGCGCGGTGATCTTCATGCCTGTCGCGGCGTCCTGGGCACGAGCGGTGTCGCGCCAGAGGATCGAGGCGGCGCCTTCCGGCGAGATCACCGAGTAGATCGCATGCTCCAGCATCATCACGCGGCTGGCGGCGGCGATGGCGATGGCGCCGCCCGAGCCGCCCTCGCCGATGACGAGCGCAATGCTCGGCGTGCGCAGGCCGAGCCAGGTCTCGGTCGAGCGCGCGATGGCCTCAGCCTGGCCGCGCTCTTCCGCCTCGATGCCCGGATAAGCGCCGGCAGTGTCGACGAAGCTCAGCACCGGCAGGCCGAAACGGTCCGCCATCTCGACCAGCCGGACCGCCTTGCGATAGCCCTCGGGCTTGGCCATGCCGAAATTGTGCCGGATGCGCGTCTCGGTCGAATCACCCTTTTCCTGGCCGATGACGCAGACCGGCTCGCCGCGGAAACGGCCGAAGCCGCCGACGATGGCCTCGTCCTCGCCAAAGGCGCGGTCGCCGGCGAGCGGCGTGAATTCTTCGATCAGTGCGGCGCAGTAGTCTTTGAAATGCGGGCGCTGCGGATGGCGGGCCACCAGCGTCTTCTGCCACGGCGTCAGGGCGGTGTAGAGTTCCTTCAGCGCCTGGGCGGCCTTGGCGTCGAGCCGGCCGATCTCGTCGGCCAGCGCATAGCCCTCGCCCTTGGCCTGGAGGGCCCGCAATTCGTCGGCCTTCGCCTCCAGTTCGGCGACCGGTTTTTCGAAATCGAGATAGCTTCGCATCGTGGTCCAGTTCAGGTTCCGCGCCGGGAGGTCCCTGCGCATCGAGCGTCATGCGGAACCGGGCTCGCGAAAAGCGGCGGACCTTGGTCGCGCGGCGGGTTCTTTGTCAACCCGGCGGGGGACTGTCGGGATCCCTCCCGATCCGGGGTGCGGGGGTCGGTTGCGGCAGCAGGATCGGCCGGAAGGCGAAGCTGCGCCGCGTCGCCCGCAGCGGCACGCGGCGATAGACCTGCTTGGTCGCGTCGATGACGTGGACGCCGGCGAAAGGCAGCGAGAGGCCGGCGCCCATGCGTTCCCAGGCGGCGGCCGAGCGCATCAGCAGGCGCTGGCGCAGCGGCGGGACGTAGAGCGCCTCGCGCCAGCCCTCGGGCGAGAACTCGGCCGAGCGCATCAGCGCCTCGAGCTGGCTGCGGCTGAACGGACGGCCCTGGCCGAAAGGCGTGCCGTCCATCCGGGCCCAGAGGCCGCGGCGGTTCGGCACGACGAGAATCATGCGCCCGCCGGGGGAGAGCACGCGGCCGACCTCCTCGATCAGATCGTCGGGGCTTTCGGTCTCCTCCAGCGCATGGACGAGGACGACGCGGTCGATCGAGGCGGTGGGCAGAGGCAGCAGCGTCGGCTCGACCAGCGCGGAGGCGGAGAGGCCCTGATGCGGCCAGTTCACCACGCCCTGCGCGGCCGGCATGAAGGCGATCACCCGCTCCGCATCCATGCCGAGAACGGAGAGATAGGGGGTGGCGTAGCCGAGACCGAGCACGCGCTGCCGAGTGCAGTCGGGCCAGAAGCGCAGCATCGCCGTGCCGATGAAGCGCCGCGCGACATGGCCGAGCGGGCTGGCGTAGAAACTGCGCAGATCGGCGACGTCGAGCGGCATGCCCGGGGGAGATGTGATGCCGCCGCCGGCTCCGCAAGGGCCGCAGCCCGCGCGCGCGCCGGCGGGCTGGCGTCGGCGGGCGGCATTGGCTATGCGCGACGGGAAACGCTTTTCCGGAGGCCCCGATGGCGCTCGATCTGCATGTCTTCCGCACGCTCTCCGACAATGCGGGCGCGCTAATCCACGATCCCGCCAGCGGCGCTTGTGCCGCCATCGACGTGCCCGATGCCGGCCAGGTCATGGCCGAGGCGAAGGCGCAGGGCTGGACGATCAGCGAGATCTTCGTCACCCACGCCCATGCCGATCACACCCAGGGCGTCGCGGCCGTGAAGCAGGCGACCGAGGCGAAGGTCTGCGGTCCCGCCGATGCCGCCGGCCAGGCGCCGCTCGACCGGATCCTTTCCGAGGGGGACACCGTCTCCTTCGGCGGGGCGAGCTTCGAGATCTGGCACACGCCCGGCCATTCGGACGGGCATCTGAGCTTCGTCTCGCGCGGCGAGAAGCTCGCCTTCGTCGGCGACGTCGTCTTCGTGATGGGCTGCGGGCGCGTCCAGCCCGGCCAGATGGCGGCGATGTGGACCTCGCTGTCGCGGCTGATGGCGCTCCCGGGCGACACCCGCCTGCTCGGCGGCCATGACTACACGCTCTCCAACGCGCGCTTCGCCGTCGCTATGGAGCCGGCCAATGCCGCGTTGACGGCGCGCTTCGCGGAGGCCGAGGCGGCGAAGGCGGAGGGCCGCTTCTGGGCATTGACGACAGTGGCGCAGGAGGCTGCGACCAACCCCTTCTTCCGCGCCGGCGAAGGCGCGCTGGCGGCTGCGGTAGGGCTCGTCGGCGCGCCGGCAGGAGAGGTCTTCGCCGCGCTGCGTGAAGCCAAGAACCGGTTCTAGGGAGCGAGCGATGACGCTGAACGGCCTGACCGCTGCCGAGGTGATCCGGCTGCTCGAGCTGAAGCCGCATCCCGAGGGCGGACATTATCGCGAGACCTTCCGGGATCCCAAGGAGGTCGAGGGTCGCAGCACCGGCACCGCGATCTACTATCTGCTCGATATCGGCGAGACCTCGGAGTGGCATCGCTGCGACGCGGCCGAGATCTGGCACCATTATGCGGGAGCGCCGCTGGTGATCAGCGTCTCGCCCAACGGGCACGATGCCTCGGCCCATCATCTCGGCAGCGACCTCGCGGCCGGGCAGCGGCCGCAATTCGTGGTGCCGGCCGGCTGGTGGCAGAGCGCGACCTCGCTCGGCGCCTGGACGCTGGTCGGTTGCACGGTGGCGCCGGGCTTCTCCTTCGAGGGGTTCGAGATGGCGCCACCCGGCTGGCGGCCGACGCCGCGCAAGGCGGGGCAGGGCTGACGGCGATGGCGACGAACATGGTGCAGGGCGCCGATATGGATCTCGTGCTCGCTTGCGAGCGGCGCATCGTCAACGCCTGGCCATCGCCGGCGACGCTGCTGATCGACGACTGGGTGGTGCGCTTCGCGGGCGGCTATTCCGGCCGGGCCAACTCCGCCTCACCGCTGAAGCCGGGCGCCGAGCTCGACGAGGAAACGCTGTCGCTGATCGAGGAACTGTTCCGGTCCGACGGGCTGCCGCCCTGCATCCGTCTGACGCCGCTGGTTGGCGCGGCGACGGTGGCCATGGTGAAGGAGCGCGGCTATGTCGTGCGCGACGCCTCCTTCGGGCTGATCCGTCCGCTGGACGACGTCACGGCCGAAATCGAGCCCGACCTGCAGATAGAGGCGCGGCCGAGCGCCGACTGGATCGCCGGCGTGGCGGCGCGTCAGACCGGCATCAAGGCGGATGCCGGCAAGCTGGCGGCGATCGTCGAGGGCGTGCGGCTCCCGGCGGCCTTTGCGACCTGGCTGATCGCGGGCGAGCCGGTGGCCTATGGCATGAGTGTGGCCGAGCGCGGCATGGCCGAGATCGGCAGCGTCGTGGTCGATCCCGCCCATCGCGGCCAGGGCCTGGGACGGCGGCTAATCGCCGGTCTCATGGGCTGGGCTCGGGCCATGGACTGCCAGCAGGCCTATCTCCAGGTCGACCAGACCAACGCCGTCGCTAACGGGCTCTATCGGTCGATGGGGTTCCAGCACCTCTACGCCTACGAGACGCGGGTGCTCGAGCTGGCGGGATGACGGGGCCGTCATTCTCGGGCGAAGCGAAGCGCAGACCCGAGAATCTCTGGCGGGAGATGCTCGGGTCTTCGCCCGAGCATGACGCGGTTGCCTTCAACCCAGGCTGGCGCGCTTCATGAAGGCGCCGCCCTTCATGATCAGCGGCATGTGCCTGCCCTGGCGGGTGAGAAGCGAGAGGTCCTTCAGCGGGTCGCCGTCGACGACGATCAGGTCGGCATGGGCGCCGGGCGCGATCGTGCCGATCTTGCCCTCGAGCCTGAGCAGCTTGGCCGCGACATGGGTCGCCGAGGCGATGACCTCATGGGCCGGCAGGGCCCGGCCGCGGATGACGAATTCCTCGGACTGGTATTTGTGCATGTCGCCCAGCAGGTCCGAACCATAGGCCATGGCGAGGCCGGCCTTTTTCATGATCGCGAGCGAGTTCATGCCGGCCGAGCGGACGACATCGACCTTGGCGACGGAATCCGGCGGGAAGCCGAGCTTGGGGCCGTCGGAGACGAGCTTGTCATAGGTGACGAGCGTCGGGACCGCGACCGCGCCCTTCGCAGCCGCGAGCTTCGCCGTCTCGGCCTCGATCAGGTTGCAATGTTCGAGCGAGTGGACGCCGGCCTCGACGCAGCGGCGGATCGCCTCGTCGGTGTAGACATGGGCGGAGACGTAAGTTCCCGCCATCCGCGCCTCCTCGACAATCGCCTCGAGTTCGCTGACCGAGAAGCCGAGGAAGTGGATCGGGTCCGTCGGCGAGGCGCAGCCGCCATTGGCCATGATCTTGATGAAGTCGGCGCCGCCCTTCATTTCCTCGCGGGCGGCGCGGCGGACCTGGTCGAGCCCGTCGCAGATGCGGCCGAGCGCGCCGAGGCGGTGGCGGGTCAGCGGCGTCGCTGTGTCATCGTAGCGGCCGCGGAAATCGGCATGGCCGCCGGTCTGGCTCAGCGCCTTGCCGGAGATGACGAGGCGCGGCGTCGGGAAATGGCCTTCCTCGGTCGCCTGCTTGAGGCCGAAATCGGCACCGCCGACATCGCGCACCGTGGTGAAGCCGCGCAGCAGCATCTCGCGCATGATCACGAAGGAGCGGGCCGTCACCAGCGAATCCGGCAGCTGCGCGTTGCGGCCGAGATCGGCGACGCCGGCGACGACATGGACATGGGCGTCGATCAGGCCGGGCATCAGGGTCCTACCCTTGAGATCGACGATCTTGGCCTTGGCCGAGGACACGGCCTTGCCGACCTCGCGGATGGTGCCGCCCTCGACGAGGACGTTGACGGGGGCGCCTGCCTCCGGCGCGGTGCCGTCGACGATGCGGGCATTGGTGAAGAGCGTGCTGGCCATGATGGTGGTCTCGACAGGAGGAAGGTGGGATTCAGCGGATGAGCAGGGCGGTGCCCCAGAGGCCGACGGCAAAGACGGTGTGGCCGACGATATTCAGGGCCCGTACCGTGTTGGCATTCGCGCGTTTCGAAGCGGCGATGCCAGCGCCCATGCCAGGCTGGAGGATGAACCAGCCGCAGCCGACTGTGGCGAGGCCGACGATCAGCGCCGGCAGGAAGGCCGGGTTGCGGAGCCAGCCGGCGCCCCAGATGAAGACGACGATGCCCGCGAAGAGGACGCCGACGGCGTAATGCGCAATCCAGCCGATGGCGAGCTCGTTGCGGACCGGCTCCGAGCGCGCGATGTCCTCATGCAGGACGCGTCCGCGCGGCAGATGCGCGAACCAGCGGCCGACGAGCGCCCAGTTCGGCAGGGGCAGCCCGAAGAGGCGGTTGAGCAGGAGCGCCCAGACGTCCAGCAGCGCAGTGGCTCCGATGCCGACGAGCACCGTCCTGACCAAAGAATCCATCCGATCATCCCCCTGCGGGCCCGAGGCCGCTCCGCTCGCGCCGGTTCGTGGCGTCGTTCTGCGACGGCAGCCATGGAGCGGAGAACCGGCCGTCGGGTCAACCGCGCAAGCGGCGCCGGGCGCCGCGGCCGGTGCAGGCAGGCCATGCGCGCCACGCCGCCCTGCATCCGCGGAACCGGGCGTCTCGTCTCGGGTTGCCCTCCCGAAGCAAATCGGGGGGACCGACATGGGGACAGCCACGGCAGGGACGAGCCGGAGGACGGAAGCGCGGCCGCAGGGACCGCATGGTTCGCTCGAACTGCCTTCCGTCACCATCACCGGCTACAATGTCGAGATCCGCGACGAGGATGGCTTCGTCGGCGACAAGGCGAGCCGGGGCGCGTTCGTCGCGCATCTCGACGCGTTGCGCCGGCACTTGCGCGAGCAGAATGGTGATCCGCTCGAGGGCAAGTCGGTCGAGATCAGCAAGAGCGATCTGGACGCCCTGCTGAAGGACGGCGACCCGCGTGAGGCGGCCCTCGTTCTCAGTGCGATCGAGCGCTTCGCGCAGTCGCTCGCCTTCGTGATCCGCCGCTTCGTGCGGCTGAAGAGCTGGGCCACGGTCGAGCGCATCGTGGTCGGGGGCGGCTTCCGCGAGAGCCGGGTGGGCGAGCTGGCGATCGGGCGCGCCGGCATCATCCTCAGCACCGACGGGCACAGCATCGATCTCGTGCCGGTCAGCCACCATCCCGACGAGGCCGGGCTGGTCGGCAGCGCCCATCTCGCGCCGAAATGGATCTTCGAGGCCTTCGACAGCCTGGTGGCGGTCGATATCGGAGGCTCCAACATCCGCGCGGGCATCGTCGAGCTGCGTCAGGGCAAGGCGCCCGACCTCAGCAGGGCGCGGGTGTCCTCCTCCGAGCTGTGGCGCCATGCCGATGAGGAGGTCAGCCGGGACAAGGCGATCGTGCGGCTGGGCGAGATGCTGAAAGACCAAGTCAAGCAGGCCAAGAAGGACGGCTTGAGGGTCGCTCCCTTCATCGGCATCGGCTGCCCGGGAATGATCGAGCCGGACGGGACGATCGACCGCGGGGCCCAGAACCTGCCGGGCAATTGGGAGAGCAGCCGGTTCAATCTCGTCGAGTGCGTGCGGGAGATGGTGCCGACCATCGGCGAGCACGAGACGCTGGTGACGATGCACAACGACGCCGTGATCCAGGGCCTCAGCGAGATGCCGGCCATGCAGGACGTCGAGCACTGGGCCGTGCTGACGATCGGCACCGGGCTCGGCAATGCGACCTACCGCAACCACGCGAAGCCCCAGCGCGGCGGCAAGAAGGATGAGGGCAAGGGCAAGGGCGCCACGGGGAAGAACTCCCGCAAGGACTGATGCGGGCCCGGGCCTGCCATTGATCCAGTCCTGCCATGATGATGTCCGGTTTGGCATGGAAGGAAGCGTCGCCGCCCGGCGCTTCCGCCCGGCGGCACCTCCCCCCCTATCGGATGACCGCCGCTTGCCGTTCGACGCTTCTCACCGCTTTTGCCCGTCGGGGCCAGCCCTGGCCGCGCTTGCCTTGCGGACGAAGCTGTGGCGACGGTCAAGCCAGCAGCGAATCATCCTTCCGAGCGAGGCCCGACCGTGATGGCAGCGCGCAACGGGGCCATTCCCGTTCCTCAGCCGGCGCCGGGGCGCGGCGTCCTCCTGCTGTTGGCCATGCTGCTGGCGCTGTTCGGCGCTTTCCAGGCTTTCGCCCAGCAGCCCGCGGCCGATCCTTCCTCGCCACGGGCGCGGCTGGATGCGATCCGCTATGAGCTGACCCAGATCGAAGCGACGCTGGCCGCGCCGACAGCCAGCGAGGCCGAGCTGCAACGCCAGCGCATGCGGCTGCAGCCTTCGCTCGACCAGCTGCGCCAGCTCATCGAAGAGCAGGCCCCGCGCGTCGAGCAAGCCAAGATCCGCCTCGAACAGCTGGGGCCGAAGCCCGATGCGTCAGCGCCGACCGAGAGCGCCGAGGTTCTGCGCGAGCGCGAAGCGCGGACCAAGGCCTTCGCCGATGCCGACGAGACGATGAAGATTGCGCGCGCCGCCTTTCTCCAGGCCGAGCAGCTGCAGACTGCGATCGGCGATCGTCGTCGCGCGCTCTTCACGCAGGCGTTGTTCGCCGCCGGGCCGAGTGTGCTCAGCCCGGACATGTGGGGCAATGCGCTGTCGACTGTGCCGGAGGATTTACGGGCCTCGGGCTACATCTTCGGCGGCTGGCTCTCGGGTTTCAGCGATGCGATGTCCAGTGTCCGAGGCGGGCTCATCCTCCTCGCTTTCGGTGGAGCGCTGCTGCTCTACTATCTGCGCCGGCGTTATCTGCCGCGCTTCAAGGCGCGCTTCAGCAATGCGCAGTCGGGCGACAGCCTGCATTGCCTCTATATCGCACTCGCCCATGTCGTTGCGGGCGCTGCGCCGCCGGCCCTGGCGAGCTGGCTGATCTACGCCGCCCTGAATACGGCGGGGCTGCTGCCGCCGCGCATCCAGCCTGTCGTTGCGGCCATCGTCGCCGGCCTCGCCGTCGTCGCCTTCATCCAGGCCCTGCTGGATGCGCTGTTCGCGCCCAGCCAACCCCATCGGCGCCTCGTCAGCGTGATGGACCGGACCGCGTTCACCGTCGTCTGGCTCGGAACCTCGCTGGCAGCCGTGCTGGCGGTGAGCAAGGTGCTCGAGGCCTGGCTGACTGCGATCGCGGCGGGCCTCGCAGCCTCAATCATCCTGCGGAGCATCCTCGTCGTCGTTTTCGCGGTGACGCTCGTCGTCGGGCTCTACCGGCTGCGCGACAATGAGGAGATCGAGGAGGAGGCCTGTCTCGGCCCCTATGTCGCCGTCGAGGGGGCGAGCCTCGGGCCGATCCGCATCCTGGGCTGGATCATCGGCCTGACGCTCTCCCTCGCCGTCCTCGGCGGCTATGTGATCTTCGCCTCGTTCCTGATGGAGCAGGTGATCTGGATCGCCATGGTCGCCTGCAGTGTCCTGCTGACCTACCAGCTCGTCGACCAGGGCATCCCCCACGCCATGACCGGCAAGGGGCGCCTCGCCCTCACGCTGAAGGCCGGCCTCGGCATCCGTGCCCACACGCTCGAGAAGATCGCGGTGATCACCGCCGGCGTGCTGAAGCTGATGCTGGTGGTGATCGCCTTCCTGCTGGTTCTGGCACCCTGGGGGCTGGAATCGACGGATTTCTTCACCTCGCTGCGGGCGGCCTTCTTCGGCTTCCAGGTCGGCGGGGTGACGATCTCGCTGTCGTCGATCATCTTCTCCGGCCTGCTCTTCGCCGCCGGCCTGACCGCCACCCGCTCGCTGCAGGGCTGGCTCGAGGTCAAGTTCCTGCCGACGACGCAGCTCGATACGGGTCTGCGGAACTCGATCACCACGGCAGCCGGCTATGTCGGCTATCTCGCGGCGGTGGCGCTGGCGGTCTCGGCGCTCGGGCTCAGCTTCGAACGCCTGACGCTGGTGGCGAGCGCGCTCTCGGTCGGCATCGGCTTCGGCCTGCAATCCGTGGTGTCGAACTTCGTCTCGGGGCTGATCCTGCTCTGGGAGCGGCCGATCCGCGTCGGCGACCAGGTCGTGGTCGGGGATGCCGAGGGTATCGTCAAGAAGATCAATGTCCGCTCGACCGAGATCGCCACCTTCGACCGCTCATCGGTGATCGTGCCGAACTCCAACCTCGTCTCCGGCGTGGTGCGCAACCGCGTCCGTAACGACCGCACCGGGCGCATCCTGATCTCGCTGTCGGTGCCGCGCAGCCTCGATGCCGGCGAGGTCCGGGCGATGCTGAACGAGGTCGCCAACGCTCATGGCGATGTCATGCAGAAGCCGCCTCCGGCGATCCTGTTCAAGAAGATCGGCACGGCGACGATGGATTTCGACCTCGTCTGCGTGGTGGCGGATGTCGACATTGTCGGGCGCGTGACCAGCGATCTCAACTTCGCCATCCACAAGCGCCTGACCGAGATGGAGCCGGCTGCCGGCACGCCGGAGCTGCTCGTGAAGGGGTTGGAGGGCGTCGAGCAGTCGCTCGGCAGCATCGCCGCCGCGGTGACGCGCGAGACAGCGCCGCCGCGCCTGCCCCCGGAGGCGAAGCCGGCGCCCGCGCGTTCGCGCCGCCGCCCAGGGCCGCCCGTCGAGGAGGAGGAGAGCGAGGCCGCCCCCGCGCCGCCGCCGCCGCCCGCGCCTCCCGAACCCGCCAAGGACGACAGCAAGGAATGATGCGATGGATTGCCTCCTGCGTGGCGCGGCGAAAGCCCGGTCGATGAGCTGCCCCGCTTTGCTCGCCGGAGCGCTCGCCCTGATGGGCGCCGCCGGCTGCACCGAGCCGGCCCGCACCGGACAGCCCGCCTTCTATCGCGATCTCGGCTCGGCCTCGGCACGGGTCGATGCCGGCGAAGCCCGGGCCATGATCTCGGCCTATCGGCTCAATGCCGGGCTGAACACGCTGACGCTCGATCCCACCCTCGTTGCCGCCGCACAGCAGGAGGCGGACTCCATGGCCGCGGCCGACCGGCCGGCGCAGGCGGAAGCCGTGAAGGCACGGCTCGCACGCGCTGGGCAGACCGGGGCGGAGGCCAATCTCTCGGCCGGGTATCGCCGGCTGGCGGAGGCCTTTTCCGGCTGGCGGGATTCGCCCCAGCACGACCGGGTGATGAAGACTCCGGGCGCGACGCGCATGGGCATCGCCACGGCCTATGCGCCGGGCTCGAAATACCAGGTCTACTGGGCGCTGATCCTCGCGCCCTGATAGAAGGCGATGCGGCGTTTCCTCGCGGGGGACCGTCGGGCGCTGCTCGCGAAAGCGCCGTCGCAGAGCACAAGCGGCGGCCCCCCGCTTGCCCGGGCCGCTGCGTCAGCTAAAGCTGGCGGCCATGTCGCTTTTCTCGATCTATGCGCGTGTCCTCGGCGAGCTCGGCCCGGAGCGGCGCCTCGGAATCATCCTGGCGCTCGCCAATGTCCTGCTCGCTGCTGCCGCCTTCGCAGAGCCGATGCTGTTCGGCGCGCTGATCGACAAGCTGACCAGCATCCAAGGCGCGGGGCTGAAGCTGAGCTGGGCCGATATCGGGCCGCTGATCCTGGCATGGGCCGGATTCGGCCTGTTCACCATCGGTGCCAGCGTCTTCGTCTCGCTGCATTCCGACCGGCTAGCCCACCGCCGGCGCCTGGCGGTGATGGCGAATTATTTCGAGCATGCGCTGACCCTGCCGCTGGCCTATCACACGCAGACCCATTCCGGCCGCGTGCTCAAGGTGATGCTCGACGGCACCAGCGGCATGTGGGCGCTGTGGCTCTCCTTCTTCCGTGAGCATTGCGCCAGCCTCGTCGCGCTCTTCATCCTGCTGCCCTTCACGCTGTGGAAGAACTGGCAGCTTGGCCTGCTGCTGATCGGCCTCGTCGTGCTGTTCGGCTCGCTGACGGCCTATGTGCTGCGCAAGACCGACACGCTGCAGAGCAATGTCGAGACCTATCACTCGAACCTCGCCGAGCGGGCCTCGGATGCGCTCGGCAATGTGCCCGTGATCCAGAGCTTCACGCGGATCGAGGCTGAGGTGCGCGGCCTGCGCTCGACGATTGCGAGCCTGCTCGATGCGCAGCTGCCGGTGCTCTCCTGGTGGGCGATCGCGACGGTGGCGACGCGCGCCTCGGCGACGCTGACCGTGCTGGCGATCTTCGTCGTCGGCGCCTGGCTCCTGATGCAGGGGCTGACCACGGTCGGCGAGATCGTGACCTTCATGGGCTTCGCGACCATGCTGGTCGGGCGGTTGGAGCAGATCGTCGCCTTCGTGAACTTCATCTTCATGCAGGCGCCGAAGATGCGCGAATTCTTCGAGGTTCTGGACACGCTGCCGGCGGTCCGCGACCTGCCGAGCGCGCCGGATGCCGGCCATCTCACGGGCGCGGTCGCCTTCGAGAACGTGTCCTTCTCCTATGACGGCAAGCGCACCGCGGTGCGCGACGTCTCCTTCGCCGTCTCGCCGGGCGAGACCATCGCCATCGTGGGGTCGACCGGCTCTGGCAAATCGACCACCCTCGGCCTGTTGCACCGCGCCTTCGATCCACAATCGGGCCGGATCACCGTCGACGGGCAGGATATTCGCGAGATCTCGCTGCTCTCGCTGCGGCGGAACATCGGCGTCGTCTTCCAGGAGCCGATGCTGTTCGCCCGGACGATCCGCGAGAATCTCACCGTCGGCAAGCCGGATGCGACGGAAGAGGAGATGATGGAGGCGCTCGACCGGGCGCAGGCGACCGAGGTGATGGCGCGGCAGACCGATGGTCTGGACACGCTGGTCGGCGAGCGCGGCCGCACCCTCTCGGGCGGAGAGCGCCAGCGCCTCTCGATCGCGCGGGCGCTGCTGAAGAACCCGCCGATCCTGATCCTCGACGAGGCTACCTCCGCGCTCGACGCCGCCACCGAGGTGAAGCTTCAGAAGGCACTCGAGGAGGTGATGAAGGGCCGCACCACCTTCGTCATCGCCCACCGCCTCGCCACCATCCGCAATGCCGACCGAATTCTCGTCTTCGAGCAGGGCGAGGTGATCGAGATGGGGTCGTTCGACGAACTGGTCGCCAAGGGCGGCCGCTTCGAGGCCCTGGCCCGGGCGCAGTATCTCGTCACCGACAAGGCGGCCGCGCTCGCGGAGGAGGCGGCGAGCCCGCTGGCGAGGACCCTCGCGCTCGACTGAACGGCCGGGGCGTTTTCCGGAACCTGCAACCTTTTCACGGGACGCGCGTTAGGTTGACGCAAGGTCGCCGCGCGCGGCCCTTTTCGCATGTCCGCAGCGTGGCGGGCGCCATCCGCATCCGTCGAAAGGACTGCCCTTGCCCGTCACCATGCTCCGTCTCGCCTGCGCCTGGGCGACCGTCGCCGCCTTTCTGCTGTTCGGGGACGCGCTGCTCGGGCGGCTCGGCGAGCCGGTCATGGCGGCGCTGGTCTTCGCGTGGCTGCTCGGCGTCATCATCTGGGCGGCGTTCGGCGTGGTGCATGAGGCGGAGGTGTTGGCGGGGCGGCTCGGCGAGCCCTATGGTACGCTGATCCTGACACTCTCGATCGTCATCATCGAGGTGGCGCTGATCTCGGCGGTGATGCTTGGCGCCAAGGGCGCCCCGACATTGGGTCGCGACACCATGTTCGCGGTGCTGATGATCGTGCTCAACGGCGTCGTCGGCATCGGCCTGCTCGTCGGCGGTCTGCGCCACTTCGCCCAGAGCTACAACATGAAGGGCGCGGCCTCCTATCTGGCGGTGATCATCCCGCTGACGGTGATCCCGCTCGTCCTGCCGAACTTCACCACTTCGACCGGCGAAGGCACGCTGACGGTGCTGCAGTCGGTCAGCTTTTCCGTGTTCACGCTGGCGCTCTACGGGGCCTTTCTGGTCCTGCAGACCGGGCGGCACCGTTCCTTCTTCGTCGAGCCGACGCGCGAGCAGGCGCCACCGGTCCGATCGGCTCCCCATGGGCGGGCGCCCGATCCCGATGAGATCGAAATCGTCGAGGATGACGGCCACGAGGACCCCGGTGGCTCGACCTGGAGCCATGTCCTGCTGCTGCTCGCCACCATCCTGCCCATCGTGATCCTGGCGAAGAGCCTCGCCGTGGTGCTCGACTTCGGTATCGCGCGTCTCGGCGCGCCGGTGGCGCTGGGCGGCATCCTGATCGCGATGGTGGTGTTCACGCCGGAATGCATCGCGGCATTGCGGGCGATCTCGGCGAATCAGCTCCAGCGCGCCATCAATCTCTGTCTCGGCGCCGCCGCCTCGACGCTGGGGCTGACCGTGCCGGCGGTGCTGGCGATCGGCCTGTTCACGGGGCAAGAGGTCGTGCTCGGGCTGTCAAAGGCCAACATGGTCATCCTGGCGATGACGCTATTGCTCTCGACCCTGACCTTCACCGGCACACGCACGACGATGCTGGAGGGCGCAGTGCATCTGAGCGTGTTCTTCGTGTTTCTGGTGCTGGTGTTCAGTCCTTGATAGCGGTCCAGGTTGGCTCCGGATGCTTCAGCGCCCGCGAGAGCCGAAGGAGCGGTATTCTTGGCGGTCGAGTTCGTCGAGCGCCCGCTGCTCGGCCGAACCCTTCGCTATTGGACCTGGAAGTGGGGCCGCTGACTCTAACGTACGGAGACCCTGGATGACGGCTCCTGCGCCGCGATCAGAGTCGCGCTTTGCGGCGGCGGGACTTGTCGGGAGGGGCAGGCTTAACGCGATGACCACGCTGTGCTTGTCGATCCGCGAACCCGCCAGGTTGGCGCTCGCGGAAGCCAGCCGCAAGCGGCGGGCGACATTGCGACCGACCGGCGACAGAACCACAGTTGCATCGGCTTCGGCGCTGACGGTCGTTTCGAACGTCAGCGTGTCGGATAAAACCGGGACAAGCTTCTGGCTGTGCTGAATCTTCGAGTTGTTATTGAGTTCGACAAACGTGGTTATGAGTTCGCCGAGGCCGATGGAGCCGGTGAGTGGATACTGCCAATTACCTCTTGCTGGGGCGTTTGAACAATCCGCTTCAGTCATCTTCGTGCGGAGGTCGCCGAAACTATCGACGATTCGAAAATTCCGGCTGGTCTTCCGGGAGCGGTTGTTAGCTGCGCCAATCCCGAAGCTTGATACACCATTGCTGAAGGGGTCTGTGAAATCTAACCCTCCCCCAAGATTGTTGGCTTCCGTCATATCTAGGGTGAATTCATAAGCGATCGCAGCGCGGTCGTAGGTCCTCGCTGTGTAAGCCGCCGAGGCGCCAGCCGGTTCGTCATGGGCGGCAACGATCGCCTTCCTCGCCTCACAGCGCACGGCGTGGACGATTGCGACAGTGTTGGCGCCACTCCAGTCCTCTGGAAGTGGCCGCATGGCACATCCGGCCGTTGTTATTGAAATGCATAACGTGGCTGCGCTGGCTGCTGTCTTTCGACGCTTCGTCCACATGTCCAGCCGTCCCCGCTGCGCCACAACTTTAGGTTATGGCGTAAGGGAGCAAACTACAACGATAACTCCGCTTCGATGAACGCCGTCACCTCCTCCGCCGCGACGCCATGCGCGATGAAACTCTGGCCGATGCCGCGGGCGAGGATAAAGGTCAGGATGCCGCGGCGGACCTTCTTGTCCTGGCCCATCGCCGCGACGATCTCCTGCGCCGTGCCGGCTCCGCCCGGCACCTGCTGGAGCGTCGAGGGCAGGCCGACGGCGTCGAGATGGCGCACGACGCGGGTCGCGTCCTGGCCGGAGCAGAGCCCCAGCCGCTGCGAGAAGCGGAAGGCGAGGGCGAGGCCGATCGCCACCGCCTCGCCATGGACGAGGCGGGTGGAGTCGTAGTTCGTCAGCCGCTCCAGCGCATGCGCGAAGGTGTGGCCGAGATTGAGAAGCGCGCGGTCGCCTTCCTCGCGCTCGTCGCGGGCGACGATGGCCGCCTTGGCGCGGCAGGAGACGGCGACCGCATGGTCGCGCTCGGGGCCGCCTGCGATGATGCGGCTCCAGTTGACCTCGCACCAGTCGAAGAAGGCGGGATCGTCGATCAGCCCGTATTTCACCACCTCGGCATAGCCGGCCTTGAACTCGCGTTCGCTGAGGGTGTCGAGCAAAGCGGTGTCGGCGATCACCAGCGCCGGCTGGTGGAAGGCGCCGATCAGGTTCTTGCCATGGCCCGAATTGATGCCGGTCTTGCCGCCGACGGAGGAATCGACCTGGGCCAGCAATGTCGTCGGAATCTGCACGAAGCGCACGCCCCGGCGCAGCACGGCGGCCGCGAAGCCGGTGAGATCGCCCACCACGCCGCCGCCGAGCGCGATGACGAGGTCGTCGCGCTCGATCTTCGCCGCGAGCAGCGCGTCGCAGAGCGTCGTGAACTGCGCATAGGATTTGGTCGCCTCGCCCGTCGGCACGGTGATGCGGGTGAAGCCGATGGCCTCCTGCTGCAGGCAGGCCTCCAGAGCCGGGGCATGGAGCGGGCCGACGCGCTCGTCGGTGACAACAGCGACCTTGGCGCCGGGCGCCATCGCGGCGATCAGGGCTGCCGCCTCGCAGAGCTGGTGGCGGCCGATCTGGATATCATAGGCGCGGCCCTCCAGCGCGACCGGAACCGTGATCCGGGCGCCGGCCGACGGGGCAGGGGTGGTCATGGCGTGGGCTTCCGGTCGGGAGGGGTGCGCAGATGCCGGTCCAGCGCGGCCAGCGCCGCCGTCACCACGACGTCATGGGGGTCGTCGCGCGAGAGCAGGGTGAGATCGGAGAGCGCATAGACCGGCTCGCGCTCGGCCAGCATCCGCCGCAGCGTCGCCTCGGGGTCGGCGGTCTGGAGCAGGGGGCGGTTGGAGCGCTTGCGGACGCGGCGCATCAGCACCTCGGGCTCGGCCTTGAGCCAGATCGAGATGCCGAGATCGGCGATGCGCGCGCGGGTTTCCGCGTTCATGAAGGCGCCGCCGCCGGTCGCGAGTACGAGGGGGGCACGCGTCGTCAGGATACGGCTGATGACGCGGCGCTCGCCGTCGCGGAACTCGCTCTCGCCGCGCTGCGCGAAGATCTCGGGGATCGTCATGCCGGCGGCCGTCTCGATCTCGGTGTCGGCATCGACGAAGGGCAGGCCGAGCCGCGTGGCCAGCCGGCGGCCGACGGAGCTCTTGCCCGAGCCCATCATGCCGACGAGCACGATCGCCCGCGGACCGATCGCCGCCCGCAGGGCCGCCGGGTCCGGGCCGATATCCTCACCTCGTGGCTGGTCGAGCGTCTCGACGATCGTCATAGCGATGGAAGCCTTGTCTTCAGCGCCCTTTAACATGAGCCGTCACACAACGTCAGGCCCCGTGCCGCATTTTGCGGCGCTTGTGGCCTTGCCGTCCTTGCCGGCATCCGCCATCTCCCGAAAGATGCGTGGGGCCATCGCAGCCACCGCCCCGAAGGATCCGCCTCACCGTGCCGACGCTGTTCCGATTCGTCGCCTTCCTGGCCCTGCTCGGCGGACTCGTCTTCGGCGGCATGGTCGCGCTCGTCACCTTCGTCGAACCGGTGCCGCGCGAGATGGTCGAGACGATTCCGCCCGCCCGGCTCCAGCCGAAATGAGCCGGATCGCGCAGGCGCGGCGCAACGGCTTTCTCGACATGCTCGCCGCCGAGCGCGGCGCCGCCCGCAACACGCTCGACGCCTATCAGCGCGATATCGACGACTATCTGGAATTCCTCGGCGGGCGGGCGCTGGAGGCCGCGACGGCTGACGACATCCGCGGCTGGCTGGCGGATTTGTCCGCGCGGGGGCTGAAAGCCTCTTCCGCCGCGCGGCGGCTCTCGGCGGTGCGCCAGTTCCACCGCTTCCTCTACACGGAAGGCTTCGCCCCCAGCGATCCGACCGCGGCGATCCAGGGTCCGCGGCTCGGGCGGCCGCTGCCGAAGGTGATCTCGGTCGCCGATGTCGAGCGGCTGATCGCGACCGCGCGGGAGGCCTGCATCCGCGAGGGGCTGACGCCCGCCGCGCGGCTGCGGGCGCTGCGGATGCGCTGCCTGATCGAGATGCTCTACGCCACGGGCCTGCGCGTCTCGGAGTTGATCGCGCTGCCACTCTCGGCAGCGACGACGCGCGAGCGCTTCCTGGTGGTGCGCGGCAAGGGCAACAAGGACCGGCTGGTGCCGCTGAACGAGCCGGCGCGGGAGGCGGCGCGGCTCTGGCTGGCGGCGCTGCGCGAGTCGGGCGGCGCGGAGACGCGCTGGCTCTTCCCCGCCGAGGGCGAGAGCGGGCATCTCACCCGCCAGGCCTTCGGGCGCGATCTCAAGGCGCTGGGCGGGGCGGCCGGGCTGTCGGGCGCTGCCCTGAGCCCGCATGTGCTGCGGCACGCCTTCGCCAGCCATCTGCTCCAGAACGGCGCCGATCTGCGCGTCGTCCAGGAGCTGCTGGGACATTCCGACATCGCGACCACGCAGATCTACACCCATGTCCTCGACGACCGCCTGAAGAGCCTGGTGCGGGACCTCCACCCGCTGGCGGACGAGGCCTGAGAGAGCCGCATGACGACGCGCCTGACACCGCTGCCGCCCGAGAGCTTCCGCAGCAAGCCCTGGAAGAATGGCGGCGGCGTCACGCACGACATCGCCGATGCGAGCCGCCCCGGCGCCGACCCCGCTGGCTGGGAGGGCATGGTCTGGCGGCTCGGGCGCACGGCCATCGTCCAGCCAGGCCCCTTCTCCGACCTCACCGGCTATGAGCGGCTGCAGGCGGTCATCGTCGGCTCCGGCCTGGTGCTGGAGGGCGCTTCGGGCGAGATCGACCTGCGCCGGCCTTTCACGCCCGTGCGCTATGATGGCGGGCTGCCGCTGGTCAGCCGGCTGGAGAACGGGCCGGTCGAGGTCGTCAACCTGATCGTCGACCGGGCGCTGTGCCGCGCCGATCTCGCGGCGCCGGAGCCGGGCGAAACCCTGGCCCTGGCGCCCGCCATCCACATTCTCTACGCGCCGGGCGAGGCCGTGACGGCGCGTTGCGGCAGCGAGGCCATCGCTCTCACGGGCGGCCATGCGCTGCGGATCGACGCCGAGGCGGATGGTTCGCTGATGGTGGAGGCGGGCCGCGCCCTGCTGGCGACGATCCGGCTGCGCTAGTCGCAGCGCAGCGGCATCGCCTTCCGCGGCAACTCGCCGATGGCGGGGAGGAACTGCCCCGTCGTCGGATCGAGCAGCATCAGCACGCCGGTGGCGACGGCGAAATAGGCGCCGTGCAGGTGCAGCCGCCCCTTGCTCTCGAGAATCTGCACGCAGGGGAAGGTGCGCAGATTGGCCAGCGACTGCTGGATCGAGGCGAAGGCGAGGCGCTCGACATAGCCGTCCAGCGTCTCGTGCCGGCCGCGCCCGCCGGTGCGCTCGGCCGCCGGGCCGATCAGCGTGATCCATTTGCCGATGAAGTCGCCCGAGGAGAGAGGGCCCTGGGCGTCGTCGGCGAAGGCGCGGATGCCGCCGCAGCGGCCATGGCCGAGCACGACGATATGCTCCACCTTGAGCGCCTGAACGGCATATTCGAGCGCGGCCGAAGTGCCATGGAGCTGGTCGTCGGGCGAGAAGGGCGGCACCAGATTGGCGACATTGCGGACGACGAACATCTCGCCCGGCCGCGCGTCGAAGATCACCTCCGGCGAGACGCGCGAGTCGCAGCAGCCGATCAGCATGATCTTCGGCGTCTGGCCGGTCTCGGCCAGCTGCTCGTAGCGGTCCTTTTCCCGGTCGAAGCGATCGTCGAGAAAGGCGCGGTAACCTTCGGTCAGCCGCTCGGGGAAGGGGGATGCGGGCGTCTCCATCCCGCCTTCGAACAGGAGGAGGCCGCTTTCGTCAAGCCGATGCTGCGCTGCGGCATGATCGGTCTGCGTTCAGTGGGCCGCGCAGGCGGCCTCGAGGCGGGCCACCAGAGCAGCGGGATCGCCCGCGATCGCCAGCAGCTTGACCCGCGCTGTCGCTCCCGTGGCGAGCGTGACAGCACTGCGCGAAACGCCCAACTCCCGGGCCAGCAAAGTGAGGAGGGCGGCATTGGCCTCGCCCTCGCTGGCCGCCGCCCGGACCCTCGCCTTCAGCACCGTCTTGCCGTCGGAGAGGACCTCGATTCCGTCGAGGGCGTCGCGCCCACCGCGGGGCGTCAGCCGCACCGCGAGACGCAGGCCGTCGGTGGTCGCCGTCCAGGGCCGGGATGCGGCCTCGGGTGCCACCTCAGAAGACGGCGGGGTAGAGATAAAGGACGATGACGCGCTCGATGAAGAAGATGATCAGCAGCAAGACGATCGGCGAGAGATCCAGCCCCCCCATCTGGGGCAGCATGTTCCGGATCGGACGCAGCAGCGGTTCGGTGACGCGGTAGAGCATGTCCCAGATCGTCGAGACGAACTGGTTGCGCGTGTTGACGACGTTGAAGGCGATCAGCCAGCTCAGCACGGCCGAGATGATCAGCAGCCAAGTGTAGATCTGCAGGGCCAGCAGCACCACGTCGAGAACGGCACGCATCTTCATTCCTCTGGATCGTCGTCGGGCGCATCTATCGCGCGGCGCTGCCCGTTCGGCGCCGGCGCAAAACTCCTGGCGCAAGCGATTGACAGACAGGCGACGCACGGCCTAGAAGGCCAGCGCCTCGGGGCTGTAGCTCAGATGGGAGAGCGCTGCAATCGCACTGCAGAGGTCAGGGGTTCGAATCCCCTCAGCTCCACCAAGGCCTCCGGAACCCGCGTCTTCGCGCCGTTCTGCCGGACTTGGTGGACATTCCCCCGAACCTATATCTCGCAATAGGGCCGGCTTCACCGGCTTTGTGATTGACCGGTGGTTTTGCGACCCGCCGGTCCGTTCAACCGTGCTCGAACTCGGCGTTGTAGGCGGCGGCCAGCATGGCGTGGCAGGCCATCGCCTGCTCTCGGACGGCTTCGAGCGTGACGTGGTTGGCGATGTCGACGAGGTCGCGGAGTGCGAAATCCACCGCCGAGAGCAGATCGAGCGCGCTCCCCGCCTGGCTTTCCTCGCGAGCCGGCGGAAGCCGAAACTGCAGAACCTGTCCCATGTCACTCTCACTGTTGGCGAATCGCCGTGAGTGTGGGCCGTGGGCGGTCAGCAATCGGTTAATGCCGGCACGCTCTCTCAGTTCTGGATGAAGTTCGTCGGCAGCGGCTTCACCGCCGGGCCGCTGAAAGAGCCGGTGCGGGCGTCGTTCGGCTCGGCATGGCTGAAGCCCAGCGCCGCCGCCGGGCTCGGGCCGGATATCGGCGATGCGGCCGGCGCGGTCGTGCGGGCGCGGGCGGTGGCGACGGTGACACTGCGTCCCGCGGGCGCGGGGCTGCGCGTGACAGCGGCGAAGAGCGAATCGAGGCCGGCGCGGTCCGAATCGTACTGGGCCTCGATCGGTGTGGGCGCCGGGCGGGCGGGCGTCGCGACCGCGACGCTGACCGCCGGGCTGCCCCCGGGGCGGCTCGGGGGCAGCGGGTGGGTGACGACGACGAGCCGGCCCTCCGGCTGGGTCCCTTCGCTGCCGCGCAGGCCGGCACCGCCGGTGGGCAGAGGGGTCGACTGGCCGGCCAGGGCGAATCCGGTCAGCGCGGCCGGACGCAGGGGCGGCAGGGGAGCGCTGGTCGGCTTGCCGGCGATGACGGTCTCGATGAGAGCGAAGGCGAGCGCGCCGCCCCCGGCAGGCAGGGCCGCGATCTGGACGGCGCCCTCCGCTTCGCCGGGCAGGGCCAGGCCGCGCGGGCGGGCGAGCGGAATGGGGGCATCGACGAGGGCCGGCCGGCGCTCCTGGGGAGGGGGCGGAGGGGGCTCGGCCGCGGCATTGACGGGCGCCACGGCTTGAGCCGCCGGCGGCTCAGGCGCCCGCGGGGCCAGGCGCTCGGCCCGCTCCTGCGCGAGCGAGCGCGTTGCGGCAGCCGGCTGGGGTGCCATGGCGACGGCAAAGCGCCCACCGTCCGACGAGTTGCTGTCGGCATAGGGATTGGGGCTGGCATAGGCGATGACGGCGGGCTGCGGCTTGGGAGCGACGCGGCGGCCGCGGGTCGGGCGGGCATCCGCCTCCTCCTCGTCGCCGCCGAAGAGCGAGGCCCAGAGGCTCTTGCGGCCGGAGGAGATGACCGCGCCCTCGTCGAGATCGGCCGCCGCATAACCGGCGACCGCGCCACCGCTGGCGAGGATCTCGGCCTTGGCGATCTCGTAGCCGCCGAGCGGCTGGCCGTCGGCGGGAAGGTGGACGGTCTTCTCGTCCGGGAAAAGGCGCACGAGCTGGTCGCGCGTCATGCGTGGCCAGGAGCGCACCGAGCCGGCATCGAGATGGATGAAGGGCGTGTGAGCGCCGGGATAGAAGCCCACGCCGCCGCGCTGCAGGCGCATGCCGGCTTCACGGATGCGGGCGGTCGGCGTGTCCGGCAGATAGAAGTCCATCGCCTTGCCGAGCATGTGCTGGCTGTGCTTGGCGACCGCGCGCGAGCGCCGCCGCAGCATCGAATTGGTGCCGGGTGAGCGATAGGCGGAGACGACGTGGAAGGGCTGCTCCGAACCGACCTGACGCTGGACCTCCCAGGCGACGTCGAAGAGGCGCGGATCCATGCGGATCGGCTCGTCGGTGCGCCAATCGCGCAGGGCCCAGTTCAGCTTCTCGAGGCCCTCGGCGACGTAGCGCCCGTCCCGCTTGAAGGTGACGGTGACCTCTTCCTTGGTGTGCATGTGGCGGATCGAGATCGTCCGCGTGTCGCCGTTGGCGACGGCATCCTGCGTGCCGCGCACGCCCAGCAGGAGAGTCCCGGCCGCGACACCGAGCATCAACGCCCGGCGGAAGACCCTTTTCGGGCGCGCCTGGCGTTCCGAAAGCGTGGCGTCTGAGCTGCCCAATCTGCTGACCCGTCTCGATGCGTCGCTCTGGCGGCGCGTGATGAACGTGAACGAACAGTTGCGGAGAAGCGTTAACGCCTCGTTAGCAAGCCGGCAATTGCCGGGCCAGCCCTTTCTGCGCGCCTCTCCGCTACGCCGCGATCGTGGCGAAACGGTGCCGGTTCACCGTCCGCTCCGCCAACGCGACGTCAGCCGCGCTGCTCGAGCGCCTGACGGACCATCCGGTGAAAGCCGTAGAGGTCCTCGAAGGTGGTGAGGCTGCCATCGGCGCCGACGACATGCGTGTTGTAGACGAGATGGATCGCCAGCGGCTGAGGCAGGTTGATGCGGCGCTCGCCCGAACCGATGAGGCGCTTCAGACGCTCATGGGTCCATTCCGGCCCGAGAACCTGATCGGCGAGCTGGAAGGGATTGTCGACACGCACGCAGCCATGGCTGAAGGCGCGGCGCTCCTGGGCGAAGAGCCTGCGGTTGGGCGTGTCGTGCAGATAGACGGCGTGATCGTTCGGGAACATGAATTTGATCCAGCCGAGCGCGTTGCGCTCGCCCGGCGGCTGGCGGACCGAGATGCCGCCGCCCTTGGTCCGCGTCACCACATAGCCGCGCTTGGCGGCATAGTCCGGATCGGCGGCGAGCCCGGGAATGAACTCCTTGCGCAGAATCGAGGGCGGCACGTACCAGGACGGATTGACGATGACGTGGTCCATCCGGTGCGAAAAGATGGGCGTCGCCGTCTCCGGCTTGCCGACGATGGCGCGCGTCTCGTGGACGACTTGGCCCTGGCGGACGACGCGGACGCGGAATTCCGGGACATTGACCATGATGTGGTCGGCGCCGAGATCGGTCGGCAGCCAGCGCCAGCGCTCCATCTGGGCGACGATATCCTGCTCGCCGCGGGCCGTCGCCGGTGTGCCGAGGGCGGCGAGCGTCTGCGCGCCGAGCACGCCGGTCGCAGGCAGGCCCGCCTGCTTCTGGAAGGCGGCCAGAGCAGTCGCGGTGGAGCGATCGAAGACGGGCTCTTCGCTGGGGCCGAGGCCGAGCCGGGCGCGCACCAGCGGCACGCGGTCGTCGCGCATGCCGAGCTTCAGCGCCGGGCCGGCGGGAATGCGCACCAGCGGCGTGTCGTCGAGATGCTCGCGCAACTCGGCGAGCTTGGCCTTGAGCCGCCGATAGCCCTCATGGGGCGGGTTGTAAGCGGCCAGCACGGCGCCGGCATCGGCCGCGCCCGCGAGCTCCGAAAGGACTTCGGTGGCGGAGGGTAACGAGAGCGTCGGCGTCAGCAGCTTCGACAGGCGGCGGGGATCGACGCGGGCGCCGCGCGCGTCGCGGGCATAGAGCACGGCCAGCGCCGAGAGTCGGACGTCGGCTTCGGCGAGGCTGCCCTTGTCGCTCGCCTCGAAGGCGGGCAGCGGATAGTCGGTCGGGCGCAACCCGTCCTCGCCGGCGCGGCCGAGGCGCTCGGTCAGGCGCAGGCCGGCGGCGCTCCAGCCGCGTCCTTCGATCCAGAGCGGCCGGTTGCCGTTGGCCTCGTAGGCGGCGAGGATCTCGGCGCGCTCGCGCTCGGCGAGGCGCGGCAGGGCCAGCGCGTCGGCCGCGCGGGCGGCAATGTCGGCGGCGTATTCGGATCCGGCGGGCAGGTCGACGACGACCTTCGGCAGGTCGGGCGGGGCGATCGCCGGCTCGGCGCTGCGCAGCACGGGGGCGGCCTGCGGCGCGGCGAGCGCGGGATCGGTCGGCGGCAGCTCGATCTCGGGGATGTCCAGGACCAGCGGCTGGTCGGGCACTGCGACGAGCGCGGCGGGCAGTTCCGGCGTGGCGAGGCTGCCCTCGGGGCGCGCGGAAGGTGTGACCGCGCCGGTGACCATGCCGGGTTCGGCGGCGGGCGCGTTTGCGGTGTCCGTTTGCGGGGCGGGCTCGGCGGGAGCGGCTTCCGTGCTGACCGGAGCCTGCGCGGCTTGCGGCTGTTCGTCGGCATGCAGGAGCAAGGCGGGTTGTTCCGGCAGCGGAATGCCGAGTGTCGGATCGATGGCCTGGCCTTCGGCGGAGACGGCAGTGGCGGTCAGGGACAGGGCCAGAGCCGAGACACAAGCCAGATTCGCCCAGTGGCGACGACGCATGGTCGCTATTCCTGAATTTTGGCCGAGAGCCGCATTCCTGCGTGACTCGGCCGGTTTCGACAAGATGCGGCAGCGCAACAGGCGCCGCCATTCGCTTGGTCGCGGCTCAGGCCGCGTCGGTTTCATCCGCGCCGGAGCCGGGCTCGATCAGCCCGTAATCCTTGAGCTTGCGGTAGAGCGTCGAGCGGCCGATGCCGAGCTTGCGCGAGATCTCGGACATGTGCCCGCGGTAATGGGCGAGGGCGAATTTGATGATCTCGCGCTCGAGTTCATCGAGCGTGCGCATGTCGGAGCCGGCGACGAGTTCCAGCGAGTTGGGGTCGCGCACCGGCATCTGGATAATCCGCGGGGGCTCGCTGCGCGCCTCGGCCGGGCCGAGCGGCGCGGGGGCGGGCGGGATGCGCACATCGTAGCCCTCCATCTGCGCGGCGATCTGCGGGAATTCGGCGACCGTCAGCTCGTCGCCGTCCGCCAGCACCACGGCGCGGAACATCGCGTTCTCGAGCTGGCGGACATTGCCCGGCCAGTCATAGCCGCCGATCAGGGAGAGCGCTTCGGCGCCGATGCCGCGCAGCTTCTTGCCCTCCTCGGCGGCGAAGCGGGCGAGGAAGCCGCGCGCCAGGTCCGGAATGTCCTCGCGGCGCTGGCGCAGCGGCGGCAGCGTGATCGGGAAGACGTTGAGGCGGTAGTAGAGGTCCTCGCGGAACTCACCCGCCTTGACCTGATCGAGCAGGCTCTTGTTCGTCGCCGAGATGATGCGGATGTCGACGCGCACCGACTTCTTGCCGCCGACAGGATCGACCTCGCCTTCCTGGATCGCGCGCAGCAGCTTCACCTGCGCGTCGAGCGGCAGTTCGCCGACCTCGTCGAGGAAGAGCGTGCCGCCGCTGGCCTCGACGAATTTGCCGACATGGCGCTCGGTGGCGCCGGTGAAAGCGCCCTTCTCGTGGCCGAAGAGGATCGACTCGACGAGGTTGTGCGGGATCGCGCCGCAGTTGACGGTAACGAAGGGCTTGCCCTTGCGGTCGCTCGAACCCTGGATGGCGCGGGCGAGCACCTCCTTGCCGACGCCGGATTCACCCTCGATCAGGATCGGGATGTTGGACTTCGCCGCGCGCTCGGCCAGGCGCACGACGCGCGCCATGTCGGCGCTCTTGGTGGCGAGATCGCGGAAGCCGAGCGTGCCGGAGGCGCGGCGCTTGATGTGGCGCAGCTCGTGCTCGAGGGCGCCGAGCTTGAGCGCGTTCTTGAGCGAGATCTGCAGCCGCTCGGCGCCGACCGGCTTGACGACGAAGTCGATTGCGCCGGCGCGCATCGCCTGGACGACGGTCTCGATCGAGCCATTGGCGGTCTGCACGATGACCGGGGTCTCGATGGAGCGCTCGCGCAGCGCGGCCAGGACGCCCATGCCGTCGAGTTCGGGCATGACGAGATCGAGCACGATCGCGTCGAAGCGGTCGCCCTCGGGACCCGTCAGCATCTGGAGGGCGGCCTGGCCGGTCTCCGCGACGACGGCGTCATAACCGCAACGCTTCAGCATGGCGTCCAGCAGGCGGCGCTGGACGGGATCGTCGTCGACGACGAGAACGGTGGCGGTCATGACACCTCGAAGGCTGAAGGCGGTGGACAAGCCGGCCGCTCCAGGGGGCGCCGGCTGTTCCGTTCTGGGTCATTCTCGGCCAGAACGGTTAAGCGGCGCTTAAGCGCACGGCGCCGGGGGCCGCGACGCCGGCGGAGATTGATCCCGGCCAGTGCCCCGCGCATATGAGGGGGAGCCGGGGTTCCCATCTGCGAGGTTGCCGACCATGACCAATGCGTTCGACCAGGTGCTGCGCGCCACTGCGACGGGAAGCGCCGCCGCGGCCGCCAAATCCCTGGGCACGCTGCCGGAATGGGATCTGAGCCATCTCTATCCCGGCCTGGATTCCCCCGCGCTGAAGGCGGATCTCGACCGGGCGCTGGCCGATTCGCAGAGCTTCGCGGCGCTCTATCGCGGCAAGCTCGCCGCGCTGGCGGAGCGCGAGGACGGGGCCGCGGCGCTGGCCGAGGCGGTGAAGGCGTTCGAGACGCTCAGCGACCTGCTCGGCCGCATCGGCGCCTATGCGGGCCTCGTTTATGCCGGCGACACCACCGACCCGCAGCGCGCCAAGTTCTACGGGGACACGCAGGACAAGCTGAACGCGGCGGTGACCGAGCTGCTGTTCTTCGAACTCGAGCTGAACCGGATCGAGCCCGAGCTTCTGGCCGGCGTCTCTGCGACGGCGCCGCTCTCGCATTGGAAGCCTTGGCTCGACGATCTCGCCAAGGACAAGCCGCACCAGCTCGAGGACCGGATCGAGGCGCTCTTCCACGAGAAGTCGATGACCGGGCACGCCGCCTGGAACCGGCTCTTCGACGAGACCATCGCCTCGCTGCGCTTCCGGATCGGCGGCGAGGAGCTGACGCTGGAGCCGACGCTCAACAAGCTGCAGGACGCCGACGGCGCGGTGCGCAAGGAGGCGGCCGAGGCCTTGAGCAGCGTCTTCCGCGGGCAGCTGCGGACCTTCGCTCTGATCACCAACACGCTCGCCAAGGACAAGGAAATCTCCGACCGCTGGCGCAAATTCGAGGACGTCGCGGATTCGCGCCATCTCGCAAACCGGGTGGAGCGCGAGGTCGTGGATGCGCTGGTGAGCGCCGTGCGCGAGGCCTATCCGCGCCTGTCGCACCGCTACTACAAGCTGAAGGCGAAGTGGTTCGGGCGCGAGGCGCTGGATTTCTGGGACCGCAATGCGCCGCTGCCCAAGGTCGAGCAGCGCACGATCCCCTGGACGGAGGCGCGCGATACGGTGCTCGACGCTTATGGTGCCTTCTCACCGCGGATGGCGGAGATCG
Organism: Rhizobiales bacterium CCH10-E5; assembly: GCA_001556125.1. GTDB lineage: Bacteria > Pseudomonadota > Alphaproteobacteria > Rhizobiales > Beijerinckiaceae > Allobosea > Allobosea massiliensis. Next base: position 29,919 of record LSIG01000170.1, read on the forward strand.
CGCGGCGCTTCTTCGACGAGCAATGGATCGACGCGCCGGTGCGGCCCGGAAAGGCGCCCGGCGCCTTCGCCCATCCGACGGTGCCGTCCGCGCACCCCTATGTGCTGGTCAATTATCAGGGCAAGCCGCGGGACGTGATGACGCTCGCCCATGAGCTCGGCCATGGCGTGCATCAGGTGCTGGCGGCGCCGAACGGCGCGCTGATGGCGCCCACGCCGCTGACGCTGGCCGAGACGGCGAGCGTCTTCGGCGAGATGCTGACCTTCCGCCGACTACTCGACGGCACGCAGGACCCCAGGCAGCGCAAGGCGATGCTGGCCGCGAAGGTCGAGGACATGATCAACACGGTCGTGCGCCAGATCGCCTTCTACTCCTTCGAGCGGAAGGTTCATGAGTCGCGCAGATCGGGAGAGCTGACGGCCGAGGCCCTGTGCGAACTCTGGATGAGCGTTCAGGCGGAGAGCCTGGGGCCGGCGATCCGGCTCGGGCCGGGCTACGAGCCGTTCTGGTGCTACATTCCCCACTTCATCCATTCGCCCTTTTATGTCTACGCCTATGCCTTCGGCGACTGCCTGGTGAACTCGCTCTACGGCGTGTACCGGAATGCGGCGGAGGGGTTCCAGGAGCGGTACTTCGCGCTGCTCTCGGCGGGCGGCACCAAGCATCACGCCGAGCTGCTGGCGCCGTTCGGGCTGGATGCGCGGGATCCCGCGTTCTGGCAGATCGGGCTCACCATGATCGAGGGCATGATCATCGAGCTGGAGGGGATGGAGTAGCCCCGTCACGTCATGGTCGGGCTCGACCCGACCATCTCATGACCGGAGAGCGCTGGTTTCCGGGATTCTCGGGTCAAGCCCGAGAATGACGCTGGGTTAGAACTGCAGCCTCAGGCCCACCTGCGCGATATTCGCGGTGTAGTCCGAATTCTGGGCGGTCGAGTTCAGCCGTTCATGGGTGAAGCTCGCGCGGATCGCCACGGTCCGCGTCAGCTTGTATTCGACGCGGGCCCCGAGGCTCGAGAAGTCCTCGCGCAGGCCCTGTCCCTCATATTCGGTGCGGCCGAAGCTGGCGATGCCGGTGACGGTGAGGTTGCGGCGCAACGCGTGGGCGATCTCGAGCGAGACGCGCCGCGCCGTGGTGCCCGAGGAGCCCGCAATCGTCGTGTCGCCGAGTTCGGAGGTGCCGCGCAGGGTGACGGTGGTGAGCGGCGTCGGCGACCACAGGATGGCGGCATCGCCGACGAATCCTTTCAGGTCGCGCAGTCTTGCATCGTCGTAGCGGCGGTTCTGGTAGCCGGCCGAGATTTCTCCGGTGAGCTGGCGGCTGATCTCGAAGGTCGAGCCTATACGGATGGTGGCGCCATCGGACGAGCGCCGATAGCCGCTGGAATCGACGGCCTGGTCGAATTCGCGGGTGTCGACCTCACCCTGGACGAAGGGCCTGAACCCCGGCGTCACCTCGTAGCCGGCGCGCAGGCGCAGGCCGTATTGCGTCTGGTTACGGTCGCGCTGGCTGACGATCCCGCCATTGCTGAGCTTGCCATCCTCATAGTCGCTGCGGTCGACCGAGCCGCGCAGCGTCATCTGCAGGCGATTGATGTCATGGGTGACGCCGGCGGAGCCGCCATATTGATAGATCAGCGGCCGACCGACGACGGCGGAGGTCAGGTCCGGCGAGCCGGGGCGCTGGGTGTCGATCCTGCCCCGCGTCTCCAGAAGGATGCGTGTGTCGCGCGAGGCGTCGAGCCTCAGGTCGAGATTGCCCTCGCCATCGGGGCGCGAGGCGTTATCGTCGCGGAAAAAGCGGCTGTAGCCGCCGCGCAGCTTGCCCTTCAGTTCATGCACGTTCCAGTCCGACTGGACGTCGAGGTCGCCCTCCAGCCGGCCGAAGGCGGAGCCCGTGCGGGTCGAGCCCGCCGTCCGCTGCGGGTTGGTGTCGTAGCCGACACTGCTGGTCAGGCCTGGCTTCAGTGTGGCGTTGCCGAGCCGCAGCCCGAGCGGTGCGTAAGGATCCTCCTCAGCCGCGGCGCGCCGGCGCGGGGGCGGTGGTGGCGGCGGCGTGGTCGGCAGGCCCGCGACGCCGGTCTGCGGGGCGCGGAACTGGCGCTGGGTGACGCCGCGCACGCCACTGGCGCGCACCGGCCGGCTGGCAAAAGGCGGGGCGCGGCGGGAAACGGTGGTGGGCTGGCCCTGAATCAGGGCGGCGGGATCACGAACCGAATCCGGCGTGGCCGAGAGAGGCGCCGCAGGCAAGTCCGGCACCGTCGGCTGGGCGACATAGGCCGGCACGCTCGGCCGCAGCGGCGTGCGCCGCGCCTGCTGCGCAGCGACGGACGACGCGGCGAGCACGAGGCTCGCGGCGGCGACGCCGGTCAGCAGCAGGGACGGGGCAGGCCGGGGCATGGGGCGGCGTGGCTCCAGGAACGGGCTTTGACGCGCCGGACAGCGCGCGCATGGTTAACGGAGTTAAAACGAAGGGGGTTAACGGGCCGTCAATGACGGGGCGCCCCGAAGCTGGCCCCCCTGCGCGCGGCTGTGCTAGAGCGCGCGCCATGACAGCCGATATCCGCGCTTCCGCGCTCCGCACCGTCGCGACCGAACGTGCCGGGCTCGACACGCTCCATGACGCGCTCGCCAACGGGATGGGCGAGGCCTTCGCCGCCGCCGTCGCGATGATCCGGGCGGCGGGCGGGCGCGTCATCGTTTCCGGCATGGGCAAGTCCGGCCATGTCGGACGCAAGATCGCCGCGACGCTCGCCTCCACCGGCACGCCGGCGCATTTCGTCCATCCCGCCGAAGCCAGCCATGGCGATCTGGGCATGGTCCAGCCCGAGGACGTGGTGATCGCCCTGTCCTGGTCGGGCGAGACGGCGGAGCTGGCGGCGATCGTCGGCCACACGAGGCGTTTCCGCGTCGGCCTGATCGCGATCACGGCCAACGCCGACAGCGCGCTCGGCCGCGAGGCGGATGTGACGCTGCTTCTGCCCAAGGCGCAGGAAGCCTGCCCGAACGGACTGGCGCCGACGACCTCCACCACGATGCAGATGGCGCTGGGCGATGCGCTCGCCGTGGCCCTGCTCGAGGCGCGCGGCTTCTCGCGCCAGGACTTTTTCGTCTTTCATCCCGGCGGCAAGCTCGGCGCGCAGCTCAAGACGGTCGCCAGCATCATGCACCGTGATGCGGCGCTGCCGCTCTGTGGCCTCGACACGGCGATCGCCGATGTGGTCGCTCTGATCTCAGAGAAGGGCTTCGGTTGCGCCGTTGTGGTCGATGCTGACGGGGTTCTCGCCGGAGTCGTCACCGATGGCGATCTTCGCCGCAAGCTGCTGCGGGCCGGGCCGGCCCAGCGGGCGCGGGACGTGATGACGCCGAATCCGCGCCGGATCGCGCCGGATGCGCTGGCAGGCGAGGCGCTGGAAATGGTCAACCGCCTGCGGATCACGGCGCTGATCGTGGCGGATGGCGGGGACCGCCCGGTCGGGCTGGTCCATGTGCACGACCTGCTGTCGCTCGGGGTGGCCTAGCAGGCTCCTTGCGGGCGGATCGAGGATAGAGCGGCCTTGGGGCGCCGTCGCGTCCGGGCTCAGCCCTCGACGGCGACGTATTGCGTCTCGATCGATGACTCGTGGGCTTCGTGGTCGAAGCCGTAGATGTGGATCGAGATGGCGTCTTCGGTCCCGAGATTGCGCATGCGGTGGATATTGGGGCCGCTCGGCAGCATGCAGGCGACATAGCCGGCCTGGCGATCATGCTGCTCGGTCGCGATGGCGCGCTGCGCGTCGATGGCGCGATACCAGGTTTCGGTCACGGTGCCGCTGACGACGCCGAAGCAGCAGGAGCAGTGGTGGTCGTGGATGCAGGTGGTCGAGCCCGGCGCCCAGACGATGGCCCAGACGCTGACGGAGTCGTCGCCTGCGAGAAGATTTCGGGTGTAGCCCCCGGGTTTGCGCTCGAGCGGCAGGGCGCGGACGAGGTCGGGCATCGCGACGAGTTCGCGCAGCACCGAACGGGCCGCCGCGAGATAGTCACGCGAAAGCGTGCCCTCATCCGTCCGCAGGCTGGCGAGAACCGCGCCGCGCCGCTCCGCGTTCAAGAACCCCTGCATCCGCCAACTCCCGTCGCACCGTCCACCGTCTCAGGATAGCGATGCGGCGGGAAAATGGTTTGCTATCTCGCGGGCGAATGCTGCGATCTTGGAAATCCATATCGCCTATGGCATGAAATGAAGAATTCTGTTCCCAAGAGTGCGCCGACAAAGCGATCTCTTTGCGAGCCTCGGGGTGAGATGGCCAAGCTGGACGCCTTCGATCTGCGGATCCTCGCCTGCCTGCAGGAGGATGCGAGCCTGCCGCTGGCCGAGCTGTCGGAGGCAGTGGGCCTGTCGGCGACACCATGCTGGCGGCGGGTCCAGAAGCTCGAGGCGGCCGGCTATATCCGCAAGCGCGTCGCGTTGCTCGACCGGACCAAGCTGCAGGCGGGCGTGACCGTCTTCATCGCGGTGAAGACGGCGCGGCATTCGATGGAATGGCTGGAGCGGTTCCACACGGCGGTGCGCGACCTGCCCGAGATCGTCGATTTCTACCGGATGAGCGGCGAGATCGACTATTTGCTCAAGGCCTGCGTGCCGGACATCGCGGCCTATGACGCGCTCTATAAGAAGCTGATCTCCCGCATCGATCTCAACGACGTGACCTCGATGTTTGCGATGGAAGAGCTGAAATCGACGACGGCGATCCCGCTCGGCTTCGCGCAGCCGGCGAGCTGAGCCCCAAACGAAAGAAGGGAGCGGCGAACCGCTCCCTTCCTCCCCCAGCCCCCCTGGCCCCCCAGCCAAACGGGAGCGGACTTAAAACCGGTAGGTGACGCCGGCGCCGATCAGCCACGGATCGATCTTGACCTTGCCGGCGACAAGGCCGTTGTTGACCTTGACCTTGGGCTCGAGAAAGATCTTTTTGACGTCGAAGTTGAAGCCCCAGTTCTTGTCGATCATGTAGTCGAAGCCGGCCTGCAGGGCGAAGCCGAAGCTGTCCTTGAGGTCGAAACTGGTGAAGCCGCCCTTGGCCTTCTCGTTGAAGAAGACGGTGTAGTTCACGCCGACGCCGAGATAGGGCTTGAAGGCGCCGAAATCGGTGAAGTGATACTGCAGCATCAGGGTCGGCGGCAGCAGCCAGGCCGAGCCGATCTGCGCTCCGGCGAGCGCCCCAGCGCCCTTCACCTTGTGCGGGGTGACGCCGAGGATCAGTTCGACAGCGATGTTCTTGGTGAAGAAGTAGCTGATATCGAGCTCGGGGACGACCGAGTTGGAGATATCGACGTCGCCGCCGACGATCGGCGCGCCACCGAGCCGGAGCTTGGCGCTCTCCTGCGGCACCACCGCCAGCGCACGGCCGCGGATCATCCACGGGCTCCACTGGGTCAGCACCGGCGCGATCGGCGCGGTCTTGGCGGAAGGCAGGTCGGCCGCACCGGCCGAGGTCAGGGCGGTGCCCGCGAGCAGCGCGGCGCAGGCGGCGAGACGAAGTATGCGTGACATGGCGAAGGCCCCCAGAAACGAGACCGTGGCACGTCTGCGTGCTCGCGGCTCCCGTCCTCCAGAAGCCTCGATCCCGCCAACTTCGATTTGATCGGGATCAAATCCGGCGACAGTCAGGCTGGCTGTGGCCTCGACGCAACAGCCGCTGAGGCTGCTCAGCCGCGCGCGACCTTCTGATAGTCCTTGATGTCCGAGAAGGTGACGTCGGGCACGCGCTCGGCATCGTATTTCAGGGTGAACTGGCTCGACGCCATGAAGACCGGATCCCCGTCGAGATCGTCCGCCATGGAGGAGGGTTTGGAGGCGACGAATTTCTGCAGCGCCGCCTTGTCCTCCGAGGAGACCCAACGGGCGATCGAGAACTGGCAGGGCTCGAAGTCGACCGGTAGCGAGTACTCCACATCCATGCGCTCCTTGAGCACGTCGAGCTGGAGCGCGCCGACGACGCCGACGATGGCGGGGGCGCCGTCATGGGGCAAAAAGATCTGGACGACACCTTCTTCTGCCATCTGCTGCAGGGCCTCGCGCAGCTTCTTGGCCTTCATCGCGTCCTTGAGCTTCACGCGGCGCAGGATTTCCGGGGCGAAGCTCGGCACACCCTTGAAGACGACGTCCTCGCCCTCGGTCAGCGTGTCGCCGATGCGCAGCGTGCCGTGGTTCGGCAGGCCGACGATGTCGCCGGCGAAGGCCTCCTCCGCGATCGAGCGGTCGCGCGCGAAGAAGAATTGCGGCGCATTGAGCGGCATCGGCTTGCCGGTCCGCACGAGCTTCGCCTTCATGCCGCGCGAGAGCTTGCCCGAGCAGACGCGCATGAAGGCGATGCGGTCGCGGTGGTTGGGATCCATGTTCGCCTGGATCTTGAAGACGAAGCCGGTCATCTTCGGCTCGTCCGCCTGGATGGCGCGCTTGTCGGCCACCTGGGCACGCGGGCTGGGCGCCAGCGCGCCGAGCGCGTCGATCAGGTCGCGCACGCCGTAGTCGCGCAGCGCCGCGCCGAAATAGAGCGGCGTCAGATGTCCCTCGCGGAAGGCCTCGAGGTCGAAGGGCTTCAGCCCTTCGCTGGCGAGGAAGACCTCCTCGCGCCAGGTCTCGGCGGCACCGTGCGGCAGGAGTTCGTCGAAGAGCTTGTCGTCGGGGCCGGAGACGGCGAGATCCTCGGCGCTCTCGTCGCCCTTCTGATTGCGGCGGAAGCTGTTGGTCTTGAGATCATAGGTGCCGACGAACTCGCGGCCGCGGCCGACCGGCCAGGTCATGGGCGCGACATCGAGGGCCAGCGTGGTCTCGATCTCGTTGATCAGGTCGAACAGGTCGCGGGTCTCGCGGTCGACCTTGTTGATGAAGGTGACAATCGGGATGTCGCGCAGGCGGCAGACTTCGAACAGCTTCTTGGTGCGCGCCTCGATGCCCTTGGCGGCGTCGATCACCATCACCGCGCTGTCGACCGCCGTCAGGGTTCGATAGGTGTCCTCCGAGAAGTCCTCGTGGCCCGGCGTGTCGAGCAGATTGAAGACATGGCCGCCATATTCGAAGGTCATCACCGAGGTGACGACCGAGATGCCGCGCTGGCGCTCGATCTTCATCCAGTCCGAGGAGGTCTGGCGCCGGCCCTGCTTGGCACGCACCTCGCCCGCGAGCTGAATCGCGCCGCCGAAATAGAGCAGCTTCTCGGTCAGCGTGGTCTTGCCGGCGTCGGGGTGGGAGATGATCGCGAAGGTGCGGCGGCGCGCATGCGGGGCGGCGTCGCCTGCCGGCGCGGCGGAGGTCTGAATGTCGGTCATGGCGGTGTGAGAACAGGATGGGGCGGGCGAAGTCAATCGCCGCGGCGGGTCCGGTGCCACCATCGCGCGAGAAGCCGTGAGGTTAGCCCCCGTTAACCCTTTGATCCCATCATCCCGCCGAACCGGGGGAGCGTGATTCCCTTACGGAAGGCGTCTCGATGGTCGGCCCGAGGAAAATATCGACCCAGATCTTCGGCGCCTTTGCGGCGTTCGCGGTGGCCGCCATGCTGGCCGTCGGCATCGGAGCCCATGCGCTGTCGCGCTATGCCGCCATGACGAGCGAGATGGAGACGGTGACGCAGCGCACCATCCTGGCCGAACGAATGGACAGCCTCGTCAACGCGGTGGTGATGGAATCGCGCGGCATCTACATGGCGGCGGACGCCCGTGACGCCGAGCGTTTCGCGCTGCCGCTGCTCGCCGATCTCGTCCAGATCAAGCGGCTCGCGGCCGAGTGGCGCAACCTCTACGCCGCCCACGAGCTTGCGGCCTTCGAGGTGGTCTCGCGCCAGCTCGATGACTTCGTCGCCTTCCGCACCGAACTCGCTCGGCTCGGGCGTGAACAGGGGCCCGCCGCCGCCAATGCCTTCGGCAACAACGAAACCAACCGCAACAACCGCAAGGTTCTCAATGCGGCGCTGAGGAATGTCGCCCTGCTCAACGAAAGCCGCGCCGCCGTGACGGATGCCGAGCGCGAGGTGCTGCAGAACCACAGCCTCTGGCTCCAGATCGTCGGCGGGGCCCTGGTGGTCGTCGGCTTCCTTGGTGCGCTCGCCCTCGTCCATCTGCGCGTGTCGCGGCCGCTGCGCCGCCTCGCTACGACGATGCAGCGCCTGGCCGATGCCGAGGACGTTACGGAGATCCCCTCGATCCGCCAGCGCGACGAGATCGGCGACATGGCGCGTTCGGTGGCCGTCTTTCTGAAGACCGCGACGGAGCGCGCAGGCCTCGAGGCCGAGGCGACGGCGTCCGATGCGGCGCGGCTGCGCCGGCAGGCCAAGCGCGAGGAACTCACGGCGGATTTCAATGTCAGGATCGACCAGGTTCTCGACACCGTTCGGCTCAGCGCCGACGAGATGGAGGAGACGGCGCGCAGCCTGAACGCCGTAGCAACGAGTGCGACGGCCCAGGCCAACGAGGCGCGCGCGGCCGCACTCGACGCTTCCGACAATGTCCGCTCCATCGCCGCCGCCTCGGAGCAGCTGTCGGAGTCGATCTCGGATATCGCGGAGCGGATCGGGCACACCGACAATGTCGTCCGAAGCGCAGCCGGTGACGCCGCGCGGGCGCGAACCAATGTCGGCAATCTGCTCGGTGCGTCGGAAAGTATCGCGCGGGTCATCGGCCTGATCCGCGAGATTGCGGCCCAGACCAATCTGCTCGCGCTCAACGCGACGATTGAGGCGGCTCGCGCGGGCGAGGCAGGGCGCGGCTTTGCGGTCGTCGCCGGGGAGGTCAAGCTGCTGGCGGACCGGACTGCCCAGGCGACCGACGAGATCGCCGAGCGCATCGCCGCTTTCGAGAGCGAGACCAAGGGTGCCGTGGCCGCGATCGAGACCATCGCACGGGTCATGGGCGAGGTGGCGCAGCAGACGGTTGCCATCGCCGGTGCGACCGCGCAGCAGATGGGCGCGACCTCGGAGATCGCCAGCAGCGCCCAGGCCACCGCCGACGGCACAGCGGGCGTCGCCCGCCAGATGCAGGAGGTGACGGCGACTTCCCAGGCCGCGATGCTCTCGGCCAATCGCGCGCTCAGCACTGCAGAAAATCTGGCGCGGGAAGCCCATGCGCTCCGCAGCGCCGTTGGCACGTTCTTCGCCGAGATGAAGGCCGCCTGACGACCCAAATCATCTCCGACAACGGTCGAAGACGCCGGTTCACGGGTCCGTGATCGCTTCGGACGGCTTCGTGACGCACTCTGTGCTGTCATATCGGCCCGTCATGCGTTTCCCTCGCTGCGCCAAACGCAGAAGGGGACAGGATGACCGAGCCGCACCGCAGCGACCCACAGCCGACGCTGTCGGTTTTCGACGCCGTCACGATCATGGTCGGGATCGTCGTGGGCATCGGCATCTTCAAGACGCCATCGCTGATCGCGGCCAATGTCGGCAGCGAAGCGGCCTTCCTCGGCGTCTGGGTCGCGGGCGGCCTCGTCACCCTGATCGGCGCACTCTGCTATGCCGAACTCGCGGCGGCCCATCCCCATGCCGGCGGCGAGTATCATTTCCTCGGGCGCGCCTATGGCCGGCCCGTCGCGGTGCTGTTCGGCTGGGCCCGCGGCTCGGTGATCCAGACCGGTGCGATCGCGGCGGTCGCCTTCGTCCTCGGCGACTATGCCGCGCAGGTGGTGCCGCTCGGCCCCTATGGTCCGGCGCTCTATGCGGCACTGGCGATCGTGGTGCTGACCGGCCTCAACGTCGCCGGGACGATCCAGAGCAAGACGCTGCAGATCGCGGTGACCTTCATCGAGGTCGGGCTGATCGCGGCGATCATCGGCTGGGGCTTGTTCGGCAGCGTGGGCGCAGCCGCCCCCGCCGCCGCGGCCGCGGCGACGCCGAATGCCGGCGCTCTCGGCCTGGCGATGATCTTCGTCCTGCTGACCTACGGCGGCTGGAACGAGGCGGCCTATCTCTCGGGTGAATTGCGCGATCCAGGCCGCAACATGGTCCGCGTGCTGGTGATCGGAACCGCGGTCCTGGTGGGTCTCTATGTCGCCGCCAATGCGGCGCTGCTGGCGATCCTGGGTCTCGACGGGCTGCGTGGATCGCAGGCGGTCGCGACCGACATGATGCGACGCGTCGCAGGCGAGTCGGGTGCGCTGATCGTCAGCCTCGCGATCGTGGTCGCCGCGCTGTCGACCCTGAATGCGACGATCTTCACCGGGGCACGGGTCTATTTCGCAATGGCCCGCGACATCACGCTGCTGCCGCGCGTCGGAGACTGGAACGAGCGCGGCCGTGCGCCGGCCAATGGGCTGATCGCGCAGGGGGCTGTCGCGCTGCTGCTGGTCGCGCTGGGCGCGGCCAGCCGCGACGGCTTCCAGGCCATGGTCGACTACAGCGCGCCGGTGTTCTGGGCCTTCCTGCTGCTGGTCGCCCTGGCGCTGCCGATCCTGCGCTGGCGCGAGCCGGATCGTGTCCGTCCCTTCAAGGTGCCGCTCTACCCGCTGACGCCCGCGCTCTTCGCGCTGACCTGCGCCTACATGCTCCACGCCAGTCTCGCTTACACGGGCAAGGGCGCCCTGATCGGACTCGGCGTCGTGCTGGCCGGCCTGCCGCTGCTGCTGTTCCAGAGCCGGCGCAGCGAGGACGAGCGCAGCCCCGCTTCCCCGCCGGCCGACGTCGCCCTCGCCGCGTCGCCTGCGCCGATCCTCGTTCAACCAGGAGAGAGACGATGACGACGTTCCGAACCCTTGCGGCCGCCTGCGCGGTCTCGATGCTCGCGCTGGGCACCGTCCCGTCGCATGCGCAGCCGGCTCAGGCCGGCAAGGACACGACGACGACGGCGCCGGCCTATGTCCCCCAGTCGGGCCAGGCCGGCAAGGACGTGGTCTGGGTGCCGACGCAGGACGCGCTGGTTCAGCGCATGCTCGACATGGCGAAGGTGACCAAGGAGGACAAGCTCGTCGATCTCGGCTCCGGCGACGGACGCACCGTCATCGCCGCCGCGAAGCGGGGCCTCACCGCCCGGGGCATCGAGTACAATCCCGATCTCGTCACGCTGTCGCAGCGCAACGCCGAGGCCGAAGGCGTTTCCGACCGCGCCCGGTTCGAGCGGGGCGACATCTTCGAGGCGGACTTCTCGGAGGCGACGGTGGTGACGCTGTTCCTGCTGCCGGAGCTCAATCTGCGGCTCCGGCCGACGCTGCTGAACATGAAGCCGGGCACCCGCGTCGTCTCCAACACCTTCACCATGGATGAGTGGACGCCGGACGAGACGGCCGTCCTGGCCGAGAACTGCGTCAATTTCTGCCGGGCCCATTTCTGGGTCGTCCCCGCCAAGGTGGCCGGTACCTGGCGCCTGGGCGATGGCGAACTGAACCTGAAGCAGAGCTTCCAGATGCTGGAGGGCACGCTGACGCGCGGCGGCAAGACGCTGCCCATCACCGAGGCGCGGATGCGCGGCAGCGAGATCAGCTTCGTCGCCGACGGCCGTCGCTACACGGGCACCGTCACGGACGGACGCATGAGCGGCCGCAGCGAGGGTGCTGGCCAGGCACAGGACTGGCAGGCGACGCGCAGCGCGAGCTAAGCTTTCGACCGGCTACCGCCTCAGTTCTTGAGGCGGTAGCCGGTGCGGAAGATCCAGGCCGTGGCGACGGTGCAGACGAGCAGGAAGGCCAGCGTCATGCCCAGGCTGATGCCGACGCCGACATCGGCGACGCCGAAGAAGCTCCAGCGGAACCCGCTGATCAGATAGACGACCGGGTTAAACAGTGCGACCGTGCGCCAGAAGGGCGGCAGCATCTCGATCGAATAGAAGGAGCCGCCGAGGAAGGCGAGCGGAGTCACCACCAGCAGCGGAATGACCTGCAGCCGCTCGAAACCGTCCGCCCAGATGCCGATGATGAAGCCGAAGAGGCTGAACGTCACCGCCGTCAGCACGAGGAAGAGGAGCATCCAGAGCGGGTGTTCGATCCGCAGCGGCACGAAGAAGGTGGCGGTGAGCAGGATGATCAGGCCGAGGACGACGGATTTGGTCGCCGCCGCGCCGACATAGCCGATCACCACCTCCCACCAGGCCACGGGGGCCGAGAGCAGCTCATAGATCGTGCCGGTGAATTTCGGGAAGTAGATCGCAAAGGAGGCGTTGGCGATGCTCTGGGTGAGCAGCGTCAGCATGATCAGCCCCGGTACGATGAAGGCGCCATAGGCGACCCCGTCGATGGCCTGCATGCGGGAACCGATCGCGGCGCCGAAGACGACGAAATAGAGCGAGGTCGACAGTACGGGGGAAACGACGCTCTGCAGCGGCGTGCGCAGGGTGCGCGCCATCTCGAAGCGATAGATCGCGGCAATCGCGCGCCAGTTGAAGCGCGGAGCCACCGCCTGGTCGAACGATGTCATGAGCGGCTCCTGACGAGACTGACGAAGATGTCCTCGAGCGAGCTCTGGCTCGTCCGCAAATCCTTGAAGCGGATGCCAGCCTCGCCCAGCGCCTGCAGCAGCGCGGTGATGCCGGTGCGCTCGGCCTTCGTGTCATAGGTGAAGACGAGTTCCTCGCCGCCGACGGCGAGCGCGAGATCATAGGCCGCGAGGCTGTCTGGCAGGGCGGCGGCGAGCGGCGCCTGGAGGCTGAGGGTGAGCTGCTTGCGGCCGAGCTTGCGCATCAGCTCCGTCTTGTCCTCGACGAGGATGATCTCGCCCTTGCTGATCACGCCGATCCGGTCGGCCATCTCCTCGGCCTCCTCGATGTAATGCGTGGTCAGGATGATGGTGACGCCATTATCGCGCAGGCGGCGCACGAGCTGCCACATGTCCTGGCGCAATTCGACATCGACGCCCGCCGTCGGCTCATCGAGGAAGAGGATGCGCGGCTCATGGGCCAGCGCCTTGGCGATCATGACGCGTCGCTTCATGCCGCCCGAGAGACGGCGGATCTGGGTGTCGCGCTTGTCCCAGAGCGAGAGGTCCCGAAGGATCTGCTCGATCAGCGCGGGGTCCCTCGGCCTGCCGAAAAGGCCGCGGCTGAAGGAGACCGTGGCGCGCACGGTCTCGAAGGCGTCGGTGGTCAGCTCCTGCGGGACGAGACCGATCTTGGCGCGGGCGGCGCGATAATCGCCAAGAATGTCATGACCATCGGCACGGACGGTCCCGGTGCTCGGATTGACCAGTCCACAGATGATGCTGATCAGCGTCGTCTTGCCGGCGCCATTGGGACCAAGCAGGGCGAAGATCTCGCCGCGGCGAATGTCGAGATCGACCGTCTTCAACGCCTGGAAGCCGGAGGCATAGGTCTTGGACAGGCCGGAAACCGAAATGATGGGTGTCATGGGCGGCATATAGGTCGGGTCCTGCGACGGGGCGATGGCGCACGGACGCAGACCGGCAATGCGTCCTCGCCGCTCCTAGCAACCTCCTGCTGCCGCCTCCTGTCGGGAACAGCGATCGCCAACGCAAAATGGCCGGGCGAACCCGGCCATTCTTTTGGCGCGACGGCGCGCCGTCAGCGCATGAAGAACCAGAGCAGGATGATGATCGGAATCGGAACGCCGAGCAGCCAGAGAGCAATCGAACGCATGGAAATCAGCCCCGGAAGTTGGTGATGACGATGCGGATGCAACGCCGGCCGCGCGCCGAAGGTTCCTTGCCGGGGCTTGGTAGGCCGCCGCCTATTTGAAGGCGATGCTGTCGATCATGGCCTGCATCGCCTTGTCGTGCTTCACATGGCCTTCTTCCGAGGCCCAGTAGGTCATCATGATGATCTTGCCGCTGGCGACCTTGGGATTGATGGCGAGATAGCGGACGATCGAGGGGCCATCGCTGCTCGTCGCCTTGAGTTCGGTGAAGGACCAGGGGCGCCCGTTGATCTCGCGTGTCAGGGTCTCGGTCGAGCCGGTGAACTTGACGCCTTCGCGGGCGAAATAGGCGTCGTGCTCCTTCTGGAGGGCGTCGAGCTGGTCGGCCGGGACCAGTTCGAACCAGACATAGATCTCTTCGTCGGGCGTCTTGATCTGGACACCGCGATCGACCTTGGACTGAGCCCAGCTGTCGGGGATCGTCACCACGGCCACGGGCTCCGCCGCGGTAATGGAAACCGCGCCGGCCATGGCCGCGCCGATCGCGGCCGGGCCGGCGAGAGCCGTGGCCAGTGCAAGCGCCCAAACGAGTTTCTTCATGGCAAATCCCCCCTGCCTTCCTGCGGTTCATCTCGCAATCCCCGCGCAGATTGAGCAGATGCGGTCCGAAATCAACGGCGAAGCGGACGCTTGCCGAAAATGGTCAGGGCGGGGGATGCGCGCTCGGATGCCAGAGCGGGCGATAGCCCCGGGACAGGGCGGCGAGCGAGGCCGGCGGCGTCAGCACCGTCACCATCCCTGTCGGCCGGGGTAGCTCGCCCACATAGCCCGCCGGCGACCAGGGCAGCGCCGCGTCGGCACGCAATGCCAGGCAGCGGTCGCCGTCGGCGATCATCGCGCCGTCCGGCAGGGTCTCGGCCGGCAGCCGATGCAGGCGTTTCGCCCGGCCTTCGCGGCGCTCGTCGTCCAGAAACCGGTCGATCTCGGGAAAGAGCGGTGTCTCGCGCAGGCCCAGCCCCTGGACCAGCGCAGCCCGGTAAGCCAGCGCATCCGCGCGGCGACATTCCATGCAGGGCCGATGCCCGGCGGCGAGCGCGGTGACCTCGTCGCAGAAGAACAGCTCGGTGTAGCCGCGGCTCCAGACCGCGCGGCGGCGGTTCTTGAAGGACAGGACACAGCAGATCCACTGTCGGCTCGCCTGGATGCGGCGCGGCAAGGCGCGAGTCTGCGGATCATGGAAACGCCCGCCGCGATTGCCCATGAGCAGGCCGCGGGCAGTCGTCGCGAAGAGAGCTCCGTCAGGCGCGACGCGATTGGGCAGGGGCATGCGGGCGCTCCGGATGCGGGACCCTATCCTAGGGACCCTCCAGCCCGATCGCGACAGCAGGCTGCGTGGACCGGGCTGCGGCGGCGCGTGGGGTTGGCAAGCGCCCCCGCGATGACGCAAGCTTCCGATGGGAGAGGGACACAGGCCCGCTCCGGAGGGGTGGGGCATGGCGGCCAGCAGTTTCGATGATCCGGCGTCGCTCGTTCCGCATCCGGAGCGCGGTGCCATCCTCGCGGAGGTCCATGCCCGGCCCTTCGCGCCGCTGGAGACGCCGCGGCGGCTTTTGCACTTCGCCTTCATGACCGACTCCCGCCAGGCGGCGGCCGACCGCGTGGCACTCTCCCGCTTCTGCGCCGAGCGCGGTGTGCCGGGGCCGCTCGACGACGCCAAGCATCACCGCGTCCGCTTCGGCGAAACCAGCCTGCGCTGGGAGCAGCACAGCGAGTTCACGACCTATAGCTGGGAGTTGCCGGGCACGGAGGCGACGCCTTTCCTGCCACCGACCGGCGCTCTGCCGCATGGCATGCGCGGCCTGCCGCAGCCGGGGCCGCATCTGGTCGCGGCGGATCTGCATCTGATGCCGGTCGCCGCCGAGCCCGATCTCGGGGCGCTGTTCGACCCCGCCAGCCTCGCGGCCTCGCTGGTCGACAATGGCGGGGCGATCGCGGCGACGGATTTCCGGGCGGGCGCGGACGGCTTCGTGCGCATCCTGGTGCTCGACCGCGAACTGACCCCGGCGCGGGCCGGGGCGCTGGCGCAGCGCCTGCTCGAGATCGAGACCTACCGGACGCTCGCTTTGCTCGGCATGCCGGAATCGCAGCGCATCGGCCCCTCCGTGCGCCGCGCCGAGGAGACGCTGGTGCGCATCGCGGGCACGATGACGCAGACGGACGGGCTCGCCGCCGACCATGCGCTGCTCGACGAGATGACGGCGCTCGCTTCGCGGCTGGAGGCGGAAGCCGCCTCCTCAAACTACCGCTTCGGGGCGAGCCGCGCCTATGACAACATCGTCCAGCAGCGGCTCGTCGCCATCGGCGAGCAGGGGCATGACGGCTGGCCGACGATCTCCGCCTTCCTGGCAAGGCGCATGGCGCCGGCGATGCGCACCTGCCAGATGCTGCAGGAGCGCCAGGCCGATCTCGCGACCAAGCTGGCACGCGCCGCCAATTTGCTGCGCACGCGCGTCGACGTCGCGCTCGAGCAGCAGAACCGCGACCTGCTGGCGGCGATGAACGAGCGCACGCGCCTGCAGTTGCGACTGCAGCAGACGGTCGAGGGGCTCTCGGTCGCGGCGATCGCCTATTACATCGTCAGCCTGTTCGGCTATCTCGCCAAGGGCGCGAAGGATTCGGGCTGGCTCAAGATTGAGCCCGGCCTCGCGACGGCGCTGTTCGTGCCGGTCGCGCTGCTCGGAGTCTGGGCGGCGGTGCGGCGCATCCGCCGCGGCCATGGCGAGGGCTGAGCGCCCCCGCCGCGGGGCTCAGGCTTCCTTGAAGCCATAATCGGGGATGCCCTGCTCGTTGCCGTAATATTTGTAGGGCAGGAACTTGCCGGACATGCCGATCTTGACGCGGTCGCCCTTCGGGTTTGGCTCGCGCTCGAACTCGATGTTGAAGTCGATCGCCGACATGATGCCGTCGCCGAACTCCTCCTCGATCAGCGCCTTCCAGGCCGGGCCGTTGACCATCACCATCTCGTAGAAGCGGTAGATCAGCGGATCGGTCGGCGGCATCGGCGTGCCGGTGCCGCGATAGGGCACCTCGTTGAGCATACGCTTCTCGTTCTCGGTCAGGCCGAAGAGGGCGGCGGCCTTTTC
The DNA here is from genome assembly GCA_001556125.1 of Rhizobiales bacterium CCH10-E5. Taxonomy (GTDB): domain Bacteria; phylum Pseudomonadota; class Alphaproteobacteria; order Rhizobiales; family Beijerinckiaceae; genus Allobosea; species Allobosea massiliensis. The sequence goes on from LSIG01000170.1 coordinate 46,610, forward strand.
GGCGAGCGGCTTGACCAGCTTCATCTGGCCGAGCAGGGCGCCGACGATCAGCACCTCGGACATGCCACCGATTTCCTCGGTGATGTATTTCCAGCTCCAGCCCTTCTCGCGCTTGATGTCGAGGATCTTCTCGGTGAGCTCTTCGCGCTTCATGGGGGCGGTCTCCTTGGCGTGTCGGTTTCTCGAGGTGGTGGTCGTCAGGCCGCCTTGCGGCCGGCATCGGGGCCGGGCCCGTCGGCGCCGGGTCGCACGACAGGGGGGTGGCGGCGGTTGTAGCCTTCGGGGATGGCGTCCCTGAAGCTCTTCGAGCGCACCACGAGGAAGTCGATCAGGTGGTTGCGGATGGCGTAGTAGTCGCGGTGGTGGTGGACTTCGGTGCGGATGCGGTCGCGCGGCAGCGGGTTCTCGACGATCTCGGCGATCATCGCCTGGGGCCCGTTGGTCATCAGCACGATGCGGTCGGCGAGATAGATCGCTTCGTCGACGTCATGGGTGATCATGAAGGCGGTCTGGCCGGTCTCCAGACAGATGCGGCGGACCTCGTCCTGCAGCGTGCCGCGGGTGAGCGCGTCGAGCGCCGAGAAGGGCTCGTCCATCAGCATCATCTTGGGCTCGATCGAGAGCGCGCGGGCGATGCCGACGCGCTGCTTCATGCCGCCGGAGAGTTCGGAGGGCTTCTTCAGCTCCGAGCCCTTGAGGCCGACCTTTTCGATGAAGGCCATGGCGTGGGCGGTGACCTTCGCCTTCGGCCAGTCGCGGTGTTTTGCAGCGACCGCGTAGGCGACATTGCCGAGCACGCTGCGCCAGGGCAGCAGCGAATGGCCCTGGAAGATCACGGCGCGGTCGAGCGAGGGGCCCTCGATGGCCCGGCCGTCGACGATGGCCGCACCGTCATCGGGCGCGTCGAGCCCGTTGAGGATGTTGAGAACGGTCGTCTTACCGCAGCCGGAATGGCCAATGACGCAGACGAACTCGCCCTTCCTCATCGAGAACCAGAGGTCCTCGAAGACGGTGGTGGTTCCGCCGCCGGCTTTCGGATAGCGGCGGGCGATGCCTTCGATCGAGATGTAACGGTCGCTCATCGCCTCAATCCGGATAGGTCACGGCGCGCTGCAGGCGGGCGAGCGTCTGGTCCAGGATCATGCCCATCACGCCGATGACGGTGATGGCGACGATGACATTGGTGATCGAGAGGTTGTTCCACTCGTTCCAGACGAAGTAGCCGATGCCGGTGCCGCCCACGAGCATCTCGGCGGCGACGATGACGAGCCAGGCGATGCCGATCGAGATGCGCATGCCGGTCAGGATCGTCGGCGCGGCCGCCGGCAGGATGATGGTGAAGGCGCGCCGGACGGGCCCGACCTCGAGCGTGCGGGCGACGTTGAGCCAGTCCTTGCGCACGGCGGAGACGCCGAAGGCCGTGTTCAGCAGCATCGGCCAGACCGAGCAGATGAAGATCACGAAGATCGCGGAGACGCTGGAGTCCTTGATCGTGTAGAGCGCGAGCGGCATCCAGGCGAGCGGGGAGATGGGTTTCAGAACCTGGATGAACGGGTCGAGCGCCTTCGAGATCAGCGGCGACATGCCGATCAGGAAGCCGAGCGGGACCGCGAGCAGTACCGCCAGCGCATAGCCGAGCAGGACGCGGCCGAGCGAATGGGCGAGCTGGATGCCGAGCCCCTTGTCGTTGGGACCCTTGTCGTAGAACGGGTCGCGCAGATGCCCCCAGATCGTCGCGGCGACGTCGAGCGGGCCGGGCATGGCCGATTTGCCCTGTGTGACCTCAAGGCCCATCAGCTTGGCGTATTCGGGGTCGACATTGGCGGCCGGCCCCGCCCCGCCGGACTGGGTGCCGACATGCCAGGCGGTGAGGAAGACGACGAGAATCGCCAGCGAGAGCACCAGCGCGCGCAGGTTGAGGGGGAGGGTCATGTCAGGACTCCGCCGTCATTGCGAGGAGGCGCAGCCGACGAAGCAATCCAGCGTCGGCGCGAGGCGCTGGATTGCTTCGCTTCGCTCGCAATGACGGTTGGCGTTTCGCGCGACACAGAACGCCTCACGTCCGCTTGATCGCGAAGCTCTTGATGTAGTCCTCCGGCTTGGTCGCATCGAAGGTCTTGCCCATCACGACGATGGTCTTCGAGCCGGTCGGCGGCGTCAGCCCGACCTCGGCCATCAGCTTGGCGGTGTCGGTCTGGAGGAAGACCTCCTTCGCCACCCTGGCATAGTCGACATCGCCCTTGATCTGGCCCCAGCGCTTCATCTGGGTGAGGATCCAGACCGCGAAGCCCTCCCAGGGGAAGGGGTCGAAATCGATGCGCTTGGGGTCGCGCCTGACATTGCCGAGCCCGTCGGCATAGGTCCCGGTCAGCACCTGCTCGACCACCGTCACCGGCTGGTTGAGATAGTTTGCCGGCGCGATCGCCTCGGCGATTGCTTTCCGGTTCTCGGCCTTGGAGGCGAAGGCGGTGGCGTCGATGATCGCCTTCAGCAGCGCGGCATAGGTGTTGGGGGTCTGCGTCACGAACTCCCTGGAGGCCGCGAAGGCGCAGCAGGGATGCCCGTCCCAGATCTCCTTGGAGAGCATGTGGATGAATCCGACGCCGTCGAAGACCGCGCGCTGGTTGACCGGATCGGGCGCGAGGAAGCCGTCGATGTTGTCGGCGCGCAGGTTGGCGACCATCTCCGGCGGCGGCACGGCGCGGATCTGGACGTCCGTGTCGGGATCGATGCCGTTCTCGGCGAGATAGTAGCGCAGCAGGTAGTTGTGCATCGAATAGTCGAAGGGCACGGCGAATTTGAAGCCCTTCCAGGACCTCGGATCGCGCTTGTCCTTGTGCTTCATCGCGAGCGTGATGGCCTGGCCGTTGATGTTCTCGACCGCGGGCATCGTGTAGGGAATCGGGTTCGAGCCCGCGCCCATCGAGATCGCCAGCGGCATCGGCGAGAGCATGTGAGCGGCGTCGTATTCCTTGTTGATCGTCTTGTCGCGGATGACGGCCCAGCCGGCGGTCTTGATCACTTCGACGTTCAGGCCGTGCTTGGCGTAGAAGCCCATCGGCGAGGCCATGATGATCGGCGTCGCGCAGGTGATCGGGATGAAGCCGACCTTGAGGTCCTTCTTCTCGGGTACAGCCTGGGCGAAGGCCTCGGTGGCGGCCGCCAGCGGGAAGAGGCTCGAGATCGCCGCCAGGGCGGTCGAGGCGCCGACCTGCTTCAGGAAGAAGCGGCGCTGCGCATCCTGTGGAAACAGCGCCCGCATCACGGCGTTCTCGACGACGCGCTGATAGCGTCCGTCCTCTGTCGCGGATACTTCGACGGCCTCGGCCCGAATCGCCCGCTCATGCGCGGACTGGCTCTCGTGCCGGCCGCAATCACAGCCGCGGCGGATGCGGCGGTCGGCGTCGAACGGGTTCTTGAACAAGGCCATGCGCGTGTCCTCCGGCTGATCGAATGGGCGGATGGTCGGTGAAAAGGCGTTAGCAAGGGGCGGGCCAACGACCGTGTTTCGGCGAGCCTCGAAAAATCAGCGACTTACGCGGTTTTGAGATTGACGAAATTTCGTCATTCATGAAAGATCGTGATCGGATCGACGATATTTCGTGAAAGGACGTTGCGCGTGCCCCAGCCGTCCCCTTCCCTGCCCGCGGCCACGACCTGGCTGTTCGAGAGCACGGTCGATGCCGCTCTGGCGGTCGATGTGGCCGACGGGCGCATCTTGGCGGCGAACGAGGAGGCGCGGCGGATCTTCGCCGCGCGCGGCGGCGAACTGGTGGGAGCCTCGATCCTGTCGCTCTTTCCGGGGCAGGCCGCCGCCCTGACGGTCTTTACCGAAGCGGTTCTCCACAAGGGCCGCTACGCCACCCGCAGCCTGACGCCGCAGCGGAGCGAGGGCGAGCCGATGCATGCCGAATGCATCGGTGCGCGGCTGCTGACGGGGCCAGACCCCTCCATCCTGCTGACGCTCTACGATCTCGACGCCCGCCATCGGCGCGACCTCGATGCGGATGCGGAGGAGCATCTGCGCGCCGGGCTGACCGAATGGCGGCGCACCGAGCGGCTGTTCCAGGAGATCGAGCGCAGCAACCAGCTGATCCTGCGCGCGGCGGGCGAGGGGATCTTCGGGGTCAATGCGGAGGGCCGCACCACCTTCGTCAACCCGGCCGGCGAGGCGATGCTGGGCTGGGAGACGGGCGAGCTGATCGGGCGGGACATGCATGCCTGCGTGCATCACCACCGGCCCGACGGCACGCATTACCCGCATGAGGAATGCCCGATCTACGCCGCCTTCCGCGACGGCGCGGTGCATCATGTCGAGAACGAGATGTTCTTCCGCAAGGACGGCACGGGGTTCTGGGTCGAGTACACCTCGACGCCGATCCGTGACCGCGGGCGGCTCGTCGGGGCGGTGATCATCTTCCGCGACATCAGCCAGCGCCACGAGGCGGATGAGCGCCTGCGGGCGGCGCTGGCCGAGGTCGACAGCCTGCGCGAGCGGCTGCAGCAGGAGAACGCCTATCTGCAAGAGGAGATGCGGCTGGAGCGCAACCATCGCGGCGTCGTCGGGCGCTCGGGCGCGATCCAGAAGATCCTGAGCCAGGTCGAGCTGGTGGCGCGGACGGACGCCGCGGTGCTGATCACCGGCGAATCCGGCACCGGCAAGGAGCTGATCGCCAGCGCGATCCACGAGGCGAGCGAGCGCCAGGTGCGCCCGCTGATCCGGGTGAACTGCGCCGCCATCCCGCGCGAACTGTTCGAGAGCGAGTTCTTCGGCCATGTGAAGGGCGCCTTCACCGGCGCGCTGCGCGACCGCATCGGCCGCTTCGAGCTCGCCGATGGCGGCACGCTCTTCCTCGACGAGGTCGGGGAGATCCCGCTCGAGCTGCAGGGCAAGCTGCTGCGCGTGCTGCAGGAGGGACAGTTCGAGCGCGTCGGCGAAGAGCGCACGCGGCACGTCAATGTCCGCATCATCGCCGCGACCAACAAGGATCTCCGGCGCGAGGTGCGCGAGGGCCGCTTCCGCGAGGACCTCTATTTCAGGCTCGACGTCTTCCCGATCGTCTCGGTGCCGCTGCGCGAGCGTCCGGAGGACATTCCGCTGCTTGCGCTGCATTTCCTTGGCGGGGCGCAGCGCAAGCTCAAGACCGAAGGTCTGAAGCTGAGCGAGGGCGATGTCGCGCGGCTGCGCGCCTATGACTGGCCGGGCAATGTCCGCGAGCTCCAGAACGTCATCGAGCGTGCCGCGATCCTGGCGCGCAACGGGCGGCTCTTCATCGCGCTGCCGGAAAGCGGGCGACCGCCCGCCTCCATGCCTGCGCCGGCGGCGACGGGTGCGGGAATCCTGACCGAGGCAGAGCGGCGCGAGCGCGACCGCGCCAGCATTCTGGCGGCCCTGGAGACCTGTCGCGGACGCGTCAGCGGCCCGCAGGGCGCCGCCGCGCTTCTCGGTCTGCCTCCGACGACGCTGGCCTCGCGGATGAAGACTCTTGGCATTGCGGCGCGGGCCCTGCGCCCGGCGGTGGAGCGCGCCGGCGGGTAGCCGGCGTCTTTCTGAGAGCCCGTCCCGAAAGGGTTGAGCGACTGGGGCACTCGTGATTCCAAGGGGTTG
>LSIG01000171.1 GCA_001556125.1 Rhizobiales bacterium CCH10-E5
CAAGCCGGCAGCGTGGTGGCCCTCGGGAGCTACACCACCATCAGGGACACGACCTTGGAAGGCGCAGCAGGAAAGAAGTTGAGGTCGCTGGCTGGCGACGCTGCTCTTAGTTGCTCGCTGCTCCAGACTGACACTCATAAACGTCCGCTATCCGGCGGGTCACGAACGTCCGAACGTGGCGCGATCGAGCCGACCAGAGAGGGACTGACGATGCCAGCTCCCCACCTCGTTGCGGACGTTCCAGTTGCCCCTTGAGATGGCACTCGTTCGGGAAAATGCCAACATCTCAAGCCCGCTCATGCGATGCTTCGCGCCTCTCGTTCAGGACAGCGCGTCAGCGACGTAGTACTGTACTTCAAGCATTGTGCAGCCACTTTCCGACCGGAACGGTCCATGAGGCGTTCCCGGCGGTCGGCAGGAATACATCATCGCATCTGGGGTAGCAGCACCGCCGCCGATGGGCCCGATCGCACCCTTGATGACGAAAACCTCCTCCCAATAGTCGTGGACGAGGGGCTCGGTCGTCGCGACGCCTGGAGCAAAGCGGACGAGGCGGGTTCGAGCGCCCGTCTTGTTCTCCTCGTCCAGGTCATCGGCCAGCATTTTCACCTCAAGCCCCGCCGGAAACCCCGGCAAGGGCAGCCAGCCGTCGTCGTCATCGAACGGCAGCATTTCGATGTGCCGACGGGGCGCTTTCGACATCCTGTGCTCCATGCGCTGACTAGCACCTGCTCTGCGGTCGCTCGGCTCCGCCGCCCCCTCAGCCCCGCGCCAGCTCTTGCACGACCTCAGGCAGTAGCGTGAAGAGATCGCCGACGAGGCCGTAATCGGCGACCTGGAAGATCGGGGCTTCCTCGTCCTTGTTGATGGCGACGATGACCTTGGAGTCCTTCATGCCGGCCAGATGCTGGATCGCGCCGGAGATGCCGACGGCGATGTAGAGTTCGGGAGCAACCACCTTGCCGGTCTGGCCAACCTGCCAGTCGTTGGGGGCGTAGCCGGCATCGACCGCGGCGCGCGAGGCACCCATCGCGGCGCCGAGCTTGTCGGCGACGGGCTCGATCACCTTGGTGAAGTTCTCGGCCGAGGCCAGAGCGCGGCCGCCCGAAATGATGATCTTGGCCGAGGCGAGCTCTGGACGATCCGACTTCGCCACCTCCTCGCCCTTGAAGCTGGAGGAGCCGTGGTTCTCGACAGTACTGACGCTCTCGACCGCGGCCGAGCCGCCTTCGCCCGCAGCCGCGAAGGACGCGGTGCGGATGGTCAGCAGCTTCTTGGCGTCGGTCGACTGCACGGTCTGGATCGCGTTGCCGGCATAGACCGGGCGCTCGAAGGTGTCGGCCGAGACGATCTTGCTGACGTCCGAGACCTGCATCACGTCGAGCAGGGCGGCGACGCGCGGCAGCACATTCTTGCCGATGGTGGTCGAGGGCGCGACGATGGCGTCGTAGCCCTCTGCGAGCTTGACGATCAGCGCCGCGAGCGGCTCGGCCAGCGCGTGGCCATAAGCGGCGTCATCGGCGAGCAGCACCTTTTCGACGCCGGCGAGCTTGGCCGCGGCATCGGCCGCGCCCTTGGCGCCCTGGCCGGCGACGAGGACATGCACCGGGCCGCCGAGCTTGGCGGCAGCCGTCAACGCCTTGGCGGTGGCGTCCTTGATCGAGGCGTTGTCGTGTTCGGCGATCAGCAGCGTGGTCATCAGATCACCCCGGCGGTCTTGAGCTTGGAGACGAGTTCGGCGGCATTGGCCACCTTGACGCCGGCGGAGCGGCCGGCAGGCTCGGCCGTCTTCAGAACCTTGAGGCGGGGCGCGACATCGACGCCGAGCGCTTCGGCCGTGGTCTCGTCGAGCGGCTTCTTCTTCGCCTTCATGATGTTGGGCAGCGAGGCGTAGCGCGGCTCGTTCAGGCGCAGATCCGTGGTGACGATCGCCGGCAGCTTGAGCGCCACCGTCTGAAGACCGCCATCGACCTCGCGGGTGACATCGACGCAATCCGCGCCGAGTTCGACCTTGGACGCGAACGTGCCCTGTGGCCAACCCAGCAGCGCGGCGAGCATCTGGCCAGTCTGGTTGCAATCGTCGTCGATCGCCTGCTTGCCGAGGATGACGAGGTCGGGGCCTTCCTGCTCGACGACCTTCTTGAGGAGCTTGGCGACCGCCAGCGGCTCGACAGTGCCGTCGACCTTGACGAGGATGCCGCGGTCGGCACCCATCGCAAGACCCGTGCGGATCGTCTCCGCGGCCTGCGCCGGGCCGATCGATACGACGATCACCTCGGTCGCCTTGCCCGCTTCCTTCAGCCGCAGCGCCTCTTCGACGGCGATCTCGTCGAAGGGATTCATCGACATCTTCACATTGGCGAGCTCGACGCCCGACCCGTCCGCCTTCACGCGGATCTTCACATTGTAGTCGACCACCCGCTTTACAGGCACGAGGATTTTCATGTCGGAACCTCTTACTGAGATGTCGAGAGGGATGCGTCGAAAACTGCGGCCGGGGCGCTTGGCACCCACTTCAGAATTGATCGCGCTCGGATGCGAACGGGCTCGTCGACCATCGCGCCGTCGATAGCCACTGCGCCGTCGCCGCTGGCCATGACCTTACGAGCCCAGAGGACCTCGGCCTCATCCGGAGCGAAGCCCGCCTGGATCGCGGCTACCTGGCGAGGATGGATGCAGAGCTTTCCAGTGAACCCGAGATCTCGCGCATGGCGCGCATCGCTCGCGATCAACGGGGCGTCGTCGATTGCTGTCGTCACTCCATCGATAGGCTGCGGCAGGCCAGCCAGCCGGGAGGCAACGACAAGCTCAGAACGGGCCAGGAGCAGCGCTTCCCGCGTATGGGCGCATCCAAGATCGGCACTGAAGTCGATGCTCCCGAAAGCGATGCGTGCGACGTTGCATGTGATTGCGATCCGGCGCGCATCGGCAAGCCCCCGCACGCTTTCGATCAAGACGACGACGGGCAGGTCGAGTTGCTCACAGAGCGTCTCAAACTCGGGACCAAACTCCGCTTTCGGAAGGACGACCGCGCTGAAGCCATGCCCTCTCAGCGCCGCGATGTCCCGGTCGTGCCAGGGCGTACCGATCCCGTTGACCCGCACCAGGACCGGCTTGTCGGTGAAGTCACGCTTCAGGGCGGCCCGTGCCTGGTCCTTCCCGTCAGCAGCGACGGCGTCCTCGAGGTCGATGATGATCGCATCGGCGTCGGTCGAAGCCGCTTTCACAAAGCGCTCAGGCCGGTCTCCCGGAACGAAGAGCGCGACGGTGATGTCCGGCAACGCCGTCATTGCCACGACGCCTCGGCTACCATGCACTCTGGACCGTCCTGCCTGGCGGTCCAGAGCTTCAACCCATCGCCCTCGTCGCGCGCGTTGAGTGCGAAGGCGGCATCGTCGAACAGCGGCGACTGGCCACGAAAGCGGAAACGGCTCGGCGGCGAGCCGCGCAGTTCAGTGGCGTAGTTCAGGAGCATCGCAGCCTGCATCGGCCCGTGGACGACGAGAGCCGGATATCCCTCGACCTCCGTCGAGTAGCGCCGGTCGTAATGGATGCGATGGGCGTTGAAGGTCAGCGCCGAATAGCGAAGCAGCAGCGGAGGCTCAATTTTCATCGGACGCCGATATGTGCCCGCTTCAGCCGGTGGCGGCGTCTTCGGTGTGGCTCCGGTAGCCTCCAGATTCCGATAGACGATGTCCTGCCGCTCTTCGAGCACGAGCCGTCCGTTCCCCTCGATCTGATGCTGCACGGTGACGAAGCAAAGCGCCCCTGTCCGCCCTTCCTTGTAGACAACGTCCGCGATGCGGGAGATCCGCCTCACCTCGTCGCCAACCCGCAGATCGCCGTGGAAGCTCTGACTGCTGCCTGCCCACATGCGACGCGGCAAGGGCACCGGTGGAAGGAAGCCACCGCGTTCGGGATGGCCGTCCGGTCCGAGCTGTGCAGTCGGGACCGCAGGCTGGGCCAGGCAGACATGGATCATTCGGGGCGCAATCTTGCCGCGCTTCGGCGCTTCTCCGGGAAGGTCGAAGGTCGCGTGATACTTTCGCGCGAGGTCCTCGGTCAGGACGTCCGAGCCAAGATCCTCGCGGCCTATCCAGTTTCGAAGATGGTCGATATCGACAGTAAGCGCTTCGACCGCGGTCATCAGTATGACCTCGGCATGCCGAGCACATGCTCCGCGAGAAACGAGAGGATCAGGTTCGTTGAGATCGGTGCGACCTGATAGAGGCGCGTCTCGCGGAACTTGCGCTCGACGTCATACTCTTCGGCGAACCCGAAGCCGCCATGGGTCTGGATGCAGGCATTGGCGGCCTCGAAAGACGCATCTGCCGCGAGCATCTTGGCCATGTTGGCCTCGGCGCCCGGATTGGCTCCGGCCTCGTAGAGCCGGATCGCCTCGCGCACCATCAGCTCCGCGGCGCGCATGTTGGCGTAGGCCTTGGCGATCGGAAACTGGATGCCCTGGTTCTGACCGATCGGTCGTCCGAAGACGTGGCGCTCCTTGGCGTAGTTCGACGCCTTGTCGATGAACCATTTCGCGTCACCGACGCACTCCGACGCGATCAGGATGCGTTCTGCGTTCATGCCCGACAGGATGTAGCGGAAGCCCTTGCCCTCCTCGCCGACGAGGTTTGCGGCCGGGACCTTCACATTGTCGAAGAAGACCTCGGTGGTGGCGTGGTTCATCATCGTGCGGATTGGCCGGATGGTCAGGCCGTCCTTCAGCGCTTCTCGCATGTCGAGAATGAAGACCGAGAGCCCATCGGTGCGCTTCGCCACCTGGTCTCGCGGGGTGGTGCGAGCCAGAAGCAGCATCAGGTCAGACTGCTCGGCGCGGCTCGTCCAGATCTTCTGGCCGTTCACGACGTAATGGTCGCCCTCGCGACGGGCAGTCGTCCTCAGTGCCGTCGTGTCCGTGCCACTGGTTGGCTCGGTAACGCCGAAGGCCTGAAGGCGAAGCTCGCCCGAGGCGACCTTGGGGAGATAGCGCTGCTTCTGGTCCTCAGTGCCATGTCGCAGCACCGTGCCCATCACATACATCTGGGCATGGCAGGCGGCGCCATTGCAGCCCTGTCGCTGGATCTCCTCCATGATGACGGCCGCCGCCGATAGCGGCAGACCGGCCCCGCCGTATTCCTCGGGGATGAGCGCCGACAGGAAGCCGCTTTCCGTCAGAGCCGAAACGAACTCCGTCGGATAGGCCATCTCCCGGTCGTGCTTGCGCCAGTACTCGCCCGGAAAATCGGAGCAGAGCTTCGCGACGGCGTCGCGGATCTCTGAGTGATCGGAAGCATGCTGCATGATGGCCTCAGGACTGTCGTGGGGCGGTCGCGACCGCGCGCCAGGTCTGGAATGTTTCGTCGCCAACCCCATCGAGCACCGCTTGCAGGGCGCTCGTCATCGGGAGGGGGCCGGCGGCTTCCCCGATCGAAAGCGCAAGGTCGATGTCCTTGCGCAGGATGGCTTGGAGGGAATCGAAATCCGCGCGGGTTGCCGTCCAGGCGTCATAAGCCTCGCCTGCATCGTTCGGGCGGACGGTGAAGAAGTTGCGCCCTGTGCTGGCTTCGAATACCGGAATAGCATCCGGCAGCGCGATGCCGTTTTCGCCGGCAATGCGATAGGCTTCGGCCGCGATCATCAGCGTGGTGATGCCCACAAGATTGTTGACGATCTTGGTCGCCTGCCCCGCTCCAAGTGGGCCGCAATGGAAGATGCTGCTGCCCATGGACTGCATCAGGGGGCGCAGTTCCGCGCAATCCTCAGCACGCCCTCCCATGATGATGGCGAGGGTCCCATCGCGAGCCTTCAAGGCTCCGCCGCTGATGGGGGCATCGACGACCCGCACGCCGTCAGGTTCAAGTTCCTGCGCGAGCTCGCGCATGGTTTCGGGAGCGATCGTCCCCATGATGACGAGGATCGGCTTGCGGCCGTTGAGCCCGCTGCGCAGGCCGCCTTCCCCCAGCACGACGGAGCGAGCCTGCTCGGGGGTCGCGACCAGGATGATGGCTGCGTCGCAGCCAGCGCAGTCGGCGGCGCGTTCAACGCAGTTGACGCCCAGCGCGGCGAACGGCGCGCGGGCTGCTTCGCTGCGGTCGCAGACCGTAAGGGCGAAGCCCGCCTTATGGATGTTCATGGCCATCGGAGCACCCATGGCTCCGACGCCGATGACGGCGACTGAATTGATCATGGGTTGCGCCTCAGGAAATGGTCACGCCGCTGTCGACAGAGATGACCTGGCCCGTGACCACGCGGGCTTCATCACTGCCGAGGTAGACCGCCATGTCGGCGATATCGAGCGGCCGACAGGGGCCGAGAAGGTGCTGGCCGGCGAGACGCCGCAACTCCTCTCGCTCCTGCAACAGCGCTTCGGCACGCGGTGTCAGAACGAGGCCGGGCGCAATCGCGTTCACGCGAATGTTGTCAGGCGCGTATTCGACGGCCATCGAACGGGTCATCGCCGCGACGCCACCTTTGGCCGCGGTGTAACAATCGCGCTCCGGCAGAGCCATCAAGGCGACCATCGACGAGAGATTGACCACGGCGCCGCCGCCCGAACGAACCATCTCGGGGATCGCATATTTGGAGCACAAGAACGTGCCGTAGAGATCGAGCTTGATGACGCGCCAGAACTCCTCGTCCGGCGCCTCCGTCACACGCGCATCGGCTGAGCTGGATCCGCCGGCGATGTTGCAGAGGATGTCGAGCCTGCCGAACTCCGACACGGTCTTCGCCATCGCGGCCTTGACCTGTTCGGGGTCGGTGATGTCGCACACGAGCGCTAGCCCATTCTCGCCCGCCACGGCCTCTTCCAAGGTTTCATCGAGTGCAGGCCCGCTGATATCGGCCGCGACGATGCGGGCCCCCTCGGCAATGTAGCGGGCGCAAGTCGAGCGTCCGATGCCGCCAGCAGCACCGGTAATGAAAGCAACTTTGCCGGACAGCCTTGCCATGTCGTCCTCCTGTTCAGACCATCCAGCCGGCGCGTTCGCCGTCGAGAATGGCGATGTCCACCTGACGCGGGGCCACGGCATCACCGACGAGCTGGATTTCCAGGTCATTCCCCGCCAGTTCCGAAGCTAGGCTGGCGTTCGCGCTATTGCCCATGGCGAGGATGATCGGGCCGGCATGCTCGATTTCACTGACCGCACCGCCGAAGCGGTCCTCGCAGATCAGTCGCCGTTCCTCGATCGCTGTAACGAAGCGTGTCGGCAGAACCTCGATCCCGAGAGCAGCCAGGCGCCGGTAAAGCGCGGGGGCATGATGGACGGGCAAATCCGCGCCGGCATGCATGTGCGGTGTGACGATGGTGACGGCATGCCCCAGCTCGGCCAACTTCTCCGCGGCCGCTGTTCCGGAGAGATGGGGATCGTCCTCGATCACAATGACTGGGCCGTCGAAGCTCTCAGGTTGAAGAAATGCGTCCCAGACGGTTCGGACGCGCGGGAGTTCGGCGCCGGGAATGCCGGAAGCCCCGGGCCTCAGCGAACTGTACCCGTCGCGGCGTGGCGACGAGCCTGTCGCAAGGACAACGGCTTCGAAAGCGCCGCTCGCCAAAGTCGCCCGGTCCGCCTCGGCATTCAAACGGATGTCGACCTGAAGCCTCTCCAGCATCTTGATTTGCCAGCGGTGAATCTCTGCGAAGCCGCGCCGCGACGTGATCTCGCTGGTCATCAGGTTCTGACCTCCGAGGCGCGCGCCGCGCTCGAAGAGCGTCACGCGATGACCGCGCTCGGCGGCAACACGCGCGGCTGCCAGTCCTGCAGGACCACCGCCCACAACCGCCACGCGTTTGGATCGCGGCGCAGGACGCATGGTCCCGATTCCAATTTGAGCTTCGCGACCGACTGCGGGGTTGTGGACGCAGCCGACGCCACGTCCGCGATCAAGGCCGACGATGCAGGACTGGTTCGAGTAGGTGCAGATGCGGATGCTCTCGCGGTCCCCTCTGGCCGCCTTCAGCGGCAACTCGGGATCAGAGATCAGCGCGCGGGCCATGCCGATGAAGTCGGCGCGGCCGGATGCCAGCACTGCCTCGGCCGCTTCCGGCGTCGCGATACGGGAACTGACGCAAACCGGGAGGCCCTCCACGGCCTGTCGAATGGCTCCCGCCTCGTCAGCAAACTGAGCTTCCGGCGCAGTGATGTCTGCGATCCAGCCGGGATAATGGAGGGAGGTCAGCCCGCTGACATTCAGATAGCTGATGCCTTCCGTCCGAAGACGCGCGGCGATCGCGGTGGCATCGGCAAGCTGAAGTCCACCCGGAACATCATCCCTGCCGTTTACCCGGGCGCCGATAAGGAAATTCGGGCCGACCGCGGCTCGGATTGCTCGAAGCCCTTCGAGCAGGAAGCGCATGCGGTTTTCGAGGGAGCCGCCGTAGTGGTCTGTCCGCTTGTTGGTCGCCGGCGACAGGAATTCGTGCAGCAGGTAGCCTTGAGCCGCAAAAAGCTCGACGCCGTCGGCGCCTGCCTCCTGCATGTTCAGGGCAGCCTCGACCATGGTCTCAACGTATTCAGCGATGTCCTCTTCGCTCATCTCCTTTGGGATCTCTCCGGTTCGCGGACACGGCAGCGGCGATGGAGCGAAGAGCGGGATGCCGAACTGGGTTGTGCCTGGTGACCGCAATTGGCGGCCGCTCATGTTGAGCTGCGAGACGAAGCAGGCTCCCTCGGATTTAATCGCCGAGATCATGCGTTGGTAATGCGGCTGCAGACCGCGATCGTTGGCCAGGTCCAGCCCACCGAGTGCCGTCGTTTCGAGCGCGCCGCCCCAACTCGCGGTTTGGCGCCAGGACGGCGGCATCAGAAAGTTGGACATGACAATGAGGCCGGCGCCGCCCTTCGCGCGCTCGACATGGTAGGCGATCGTGCGCTCGATCGCGGAGCCGTAGCCGGCGCCGAACATCACCGCATGCGGCATCATCGCAATGCGATTGCGCAACGTGACGTGGCCGAGAGCGAGCGGGCTCAGCAGCCTCTCGTAGCCGGCGGCGGGCATCTCAGAACGGCGCCTTCTTCGGGAAGTTGGGCGCTCTCCGCTCGCGGAAGGAGTCCAGCCCCTCCTGCGGGTCGGGACCTGAGAAGCCAAGCATCTCCAATGCGAGCGAGGCATCGAAGGTCGGGCCGGCCATCCGCAGCCAGTTGTTCAGGGCATATTTGGTCCACTGGATCGCGGAAGGCGCGCCTTCGGCAAGCCTCGTGGCCACGGCGAGCGCCTTCTCCTGCAGCTCTTCTTCGTCGACTGCGAGCGCGACGAGCCCCAGTTGCTCGGCCTTCTCGCCGCTCACGGGTTCGTTGAGCAGGAGGTGATACTTGGCCTTGGCCATGCCGCAGAGCAGCGGCCAGATGATTGCGGCATGGTCGCCCGCAGCAACGCCAAGCCGAACATGGCCGTCCACGAGCTTGGCATTCTTGGCCGCGATCGGAATGTCGGAAACCAGGGCGGCGGCAAGACCGGCGCCGACTGCCGCTCCTTGAATGGCCGAAACGATCGGCTTCGAGCAGTTGACGATGTTGTAGACGAGGTCTCTCGCCTCCCGCCACATGTTGGCGCGTTCCTCGAAGCTCTGAGTCAGCTTTTTCACGACCTCGAAGTCGCCGCCGGCAGAGAACGCCTTGCCCTTGGCGCAGAGCAGAACGGCCAGCGTTTCGCGATCTCGATCGACAACGCGCCAGATGTCGGCCAGCTCGCGATGGGCGTCGGCGCCGAGCGAGTTCAAGCTTTCCGGGCGGTTCAGCGTCAGCCGCAGAACGCCTGGAGCGGGCCGATCGCAGAGGATCGATGGAAAGGCGGAATAGGCTTCGAGTGTCATGCTGCCTCCGGTCAGATCGAGCGGCGCGAGGTGATGCCGCCATCGACGGTGATGATGGTGCCGGACGTGTAGGCGGAGCGCGGCGAGGCGAGGAAGGCGAAGAGGTCAGCCACCTCGCGCACGCTCGCTGCGCGGCCAAGCGGATAGGCCGCCAGCAGTTCGACGTAGCGGCTCTCGTCGTCCCACTGCTCGCGAGCGCGCTTCTTCATGATGTTGACGATCCGGTCCGTGGCGACTGGGCCCGGATTGATGCCGAGGACGCGAATGCCGTCATCGAGGCTGCGGCCACCGAGCGCCCGGGAGAAAGCCATCAGGGCAGCGTTGCCGGTCGAACCTGCGATGTAGCGGAAATCGGTGTTCTCGCCGCCATTGCCGATATTGTTGAGGATGACGCCGCCTCCGGCCGCCTTCATCGCTGCGTAGAATTCCCGGCAGAGGTCGATATAGCCGAAGACCTTGACCTCCCAGCCCTCGCGCCAGCGCTCTCCGTCTACCTGCCAGAGATCGCCGCCTGGAATGGCTCCGGCATTGTTGACCAGCACATCGACGCGTCCGGCTGCCTTGCCGATGGCCTCGGCAGCTCCCTTCGCGGCAATGTCCTGCTCCTGAACCACCACCGTGATGCCGTGCTGATCGCGCAGGCGTTCGGCAAGCCTGGTGAGCTTGTCGCCCGAACGCGCGACGAGATGCACGTTGCAACCCTCCTCTGCGAAGACCTCGGCCAGCCCTTCGCCGATGCCCTGCGAGGCACCGGTGATCACGACTTTCTGGCCGCGCAATTGCAGATCCATGGCTTCAGGCTCCTTGGCGGACGATGCGCTCGATGTCGGCGATCGCTTCCGGGTTGACGAGAGAGGAGAGGTCTCCCGCGGGGGAGCCGGAATAGACGCTGCGGATCACGCGACGCATGATCTTGGAGCTGCGGGTCTTCGGCAGTTGAGGCACGACGAAGACAGCCCGGGGCGCAAATGGCTTGCCCAGCCTTTCCTGGATTCGTGCTGTTGCGAGCTTGAGGATGTCGTCGGCCGGCCCTGAGCACGTGAGGAAGGCAATGAGCGCCTGGCCCTTGACCGGATCCTCGGCGCCGATCACCGCGGCTTCGATGACACCTTCGATCTCGACCAGGATTTCCTCGACCTCAGCTGGGCCGACGCGCTTTCCCGCGACCTTGATGGTGTCGTCCGAACGCCCGAGGAGGAGATAGTGTCCCTCCCCGGCTCGCATCGCGAGGTCACCGTGGATCCAGACGCCGGGCACAGTGCTCCAATAAGTTTCGAGATATCGCTGCTCGTCCTGCCAGAAGCTCGCAGTCATGCCCACGAAGGGCGCGAGCACCGCGAGCTCTCCAATCGCGCCGGTCAGAGGTTGACCTGCGGGATCGAGCACATCGACCGCAACCCCTGGCGAGCGTGTGTTGAAGCCCGCGGGTACTATCGGCTTGGTCACGACGCTGGAAAGCAGGCAGCCCGAGACTTCCGTTCCGCCCGTATAGTTGATCAGCGGGCACTCACTCCGCCCGAAAGCCCGTTCGAACCAGACGAAATGTTCGGCGGCGATGCTTTCGCCGGCTGTAATCAGAAGACGAAGCGATGACAGATCGGGCGCGGTGCTGACCGCCTCGTTCGAAGCCAGGCCGCGGATCAGTGTCGGCGCGGAGCCGTAGTGAGTGACGCGATAGGTCTCAATCAACCGGCCCATCCGCGACCAGTCGGGGTAGTCAGGGGCGCCGTCGTAGCAAACCAGGGTCGCGCCGCGGAGAAGCGCCGAACCAAGAATGAGCGAGCCCGCGATCCAGCCCATGTCAGCCGGCCAACAAAAGACGTCGCCTGCTCCCACGTCGAAGTGAACCGCAGAGTCGTGTGCGATCTTGATTGGGAAGCCGCCATGCACATGGACGGCTCCCTTGGGCTTCCCAGTCGTCCCCGAGGTGAAGATCACCATGAAAGGGTCGTTCGGCGACATCCGTGCAGACGGCGGCGCACTGTGCGGGCTTTGCCGCACCAATTGCCAATCGAGGTAATCCGCATCGGCATCCGTCGGAGCAGTATCCTCGGGGGACCGCTTCAACGCGACGAGCTCCAGGTTCGGCAGCTCCTTCCTGACGGACGCAATGGTGTCGCGCGTCGAGATAAACCGTCCGCGCCGCTGAAAGCCGGTCGTAGCCAGCAGCGCCCTGGCTCCGCAGGATCCGAGACGGGCCACAATGGCATCGGTTCCGAAGCCGCTAAAGAGCGGAACGACGATTGCGCCAATATACGAGACGGCAAGCAGCGAGACCGAGGCCTCGATGCCGTTCTCCATCAGCAGACCAACGCGGTCACCACGCTTCAGCCCAAGGCGGAGCAACCCGGCAGCAAGGCTGCGGACTTCATCCTTCAATTCCTGGTAAGTGACCTCGCGGACCGAGCCATCCTCGCGCTCTGCGATGATAGCCGTCCGGGCCGCCCATTCGGGATTGTCCAGGATCGTGTCGACCCAGTTGAGCTCACCGCCGACGAACCAGGCAGGGAACGGAGCGCCACGAGACAGGTCGCAGTAGCGGTCGTAGTCGCGGCTCCAGCGGATATTGCAGAAGCTCGTAACCTCGCGCCAATACCGCTCCGGTTCGGCCAGCGACAAATCATAGAGTGCGTCGATGTCCGTCGCGCCAAGGCGTTTGGATAGGGCGGTCACCTGAGCACGGTCGATATAGTCGGCGGTAGGCTGCCAGATGTCGTTGCTGTCGAGCGCCATGGTCAGATTCCCAGATAGGCCCGTTGCACCTCAGGGCTCTGCGCGAGCACGCTCGCGGAGTCCTCGGCGGTGATTGCGCCGCCCTCGAGGATGTAGGCGCGGTCGGCGATGGCGAGCGCGGTTTCCGCGTTCTGTTCAACGAGCAGGATGTTCACGCCGGTTTCGGCAACCGTTTTGATCATATCCGCGATGCGGTCGACGATCGCCGGGGCGAGCCCGATTGTCGGCTCGTCCAGGAGCAGGATGCGCGGGGCGCTCATCAAGGCACGAGCCACCGCAATCATCTGCTGCTGGCCACCGCTGAAGGTCGAGGCCTGCGTCGCGAGCCGATCCCTCAGTTCCGGAAAGAGCGAAATCACGCGGTCGAGATCGCGCTTCACCGCTGCGGTGTCGTTGCGCGCGAAGGAGCCCAGCTCCAGGTTCTCAAGCATCGTCATCTCGCCGAAGAGGCGCCGCCCCTCCGGCACCACGGACAATCCTTTCCGCACGAGACGGTCCGGGGACATGCCGGTGACGTTCTCCCCGAAGAGATGGACGCTCCCGGCGCTGGGGCGCACTAGGCCGCAGATCGTCTTGATCAGCGTCGACTTGCCCGCACCGTTCGCGCCGATCAGCGTGACGATCTCGCCGATGCCGACAGTGATGGTGACGTCGTTCAATGCGGGAACAACGCCATAGCGAGCCGAGAGGCCCGCGACCTTGAGGGGAAGCGCTTCAGTGCTCATGGCGATGCCCTAGATAGGCCTCGATGACCTTTTGATCGGCGCGGATCTCCGATGGCGTGCCGGTTGCGAGATGCTGGCCGTGATGCAGCACGACGATGCGGTCACAGACACGCATCACCGCCTTCATGTTGTGCTCGACGAGCAGGACCGAGCAGCTGAATTCGTCCCGAATGCGTTCCAGAACGGCCAGCGTATTGGCGACCTCTGTCTGGTTCAGACCCGTCAGAGGTTCGTCGAGGCAGAGCAGCTTGGGGCGTGCCGCAAAGGCGATGCCGATGGAGACGAGGCGCTGCAGGCCGTGAGGGAGATTGCCGGCCTCCTCCGCGAGATAAGCGGTGAGCCCCAGCATCTCGGCGGTTTCCGCCACGCGCGCACGCCGTTGGGCACTTCCGCGGACGCCGTGAATGGTGCCCAGCAGAATGTTGTCGCCGACCGTCATGCTGCGCATGAGGCTGCCGTGCTGGAAGGTCCGAACCAGGCCAAGGCGGCTGATAGCCAGAGGCGACCGACCGGTGCAGTTCTCACCAAAGACAAAGAGCTCGCCGGCTGACGGCTTATAGAAGCCGCTGATCAAATTGAAGGTCGTGCTCTTGCCAGCACCGTTGGGGCCAATGAGTCCGAGAATCTCACGGGGGCGAATCTCCAGATCGAGATCGGAGACCGCGACCAGGCCGCCGAAGCGGCGTGTCAGACCCTTGGTGCGCAGCAGGGGTTGTTGCTCTGCCAGCATCTCAGTGTCCCCCTCCGGCTTGGGGCCGCTTACCGCTCACTAGTCCGGTGACGCCGTGGGGCAGCAGCAGGACCGCCAGCACGATCGCCGCGCCGTAGAAGATGTGCTCCCCTCCTCCGAGGCCGAGCGCATAGCTGCCGAGCACGACGAGCAGCGCGGTTCCCAAGAGCGGGCCGATGATGCTGCCCTCTCCGCCGACCTTGACGTACGCCAGGGCGAATGCCGCAACGAGGAAGCTGAAATCGCCGGGGCTGATCACATTGTTGGCGAAGGCGTGCAGGCTTCCGGCCATGCCGGCTGCGGCAGAGGCCGTTGCGAAGCAGGCGATCTTCACCAGCAGGATGTTGAGGCCGACCGTCCTGGCAACATTTTCGTTGTCGCGGATCGCGGTCAGGATCTTCCCGAAGTCAGAACGCTCCAGAGCATAGAGCCCGAGGATAAGCAGGGCTGCGACCGCGACGATAAAGGTGGGCATCCAGCCATCCAGGATCATCGGCGGAAAGATCCCGACCATCCCGGAGGTGCCGCCGAGCGCGATGCTCTTTGAGTAGAGAATGCGGACAGCTTCAGTGAACGCGAAGCCGATCAGGAGAAAGTAAGGCCCCTTGGTCCGGAGTGTGATGTAGCCGAAGAGGATCGAGACGAGGCCGGCCATGACGCCGCCGGCCAGCAGGGCGAGCAGGAACGGCCAGTTCAGGATTGTGAGCGTTGCCCCGGTGGTATAGGCGCCGATGCCGACGAACGCTGCGGTGGCGAAGTTCAGTTCGCCCATCAACATGACGAAGCGCAGGCTGACCGCCGTTAGCGCACCGATTGCGATGAGATTGGCCACGCTCGCAATATAGGGATCGCGAACAAAAGCGGTGCCCGCGAGGACGATAGCGATCCCGCCCAGCCAGTAAGGAAGCTTCACATCAACCATGGCCGAGAAGCCCCTTCGGCCGCACCAGCAGAACGGCGATGACGAGGAGGAAAATGGCAACTGTGGCGGAGCTCGGGTCGAAGTAGAAGCTGCCGAAGGTCTCGATCCCGGCGACGAACAACCCGCCAAGGATCGCACCTGGAACACTGCCGAGCCCGCCTACGATGACCGCGATGAAGCCCTTGATCAGATAGTCGGCGCCGATCACCGGCGAGACGATGGTCACCGGGGCGATCAGTGCCCCGGCAAGGGCTGCGAGACCGGATGCAATCATGAAGCCGGCGAGCGCCATGCGGTTGTAGGGGACGCCCTGCAGCATGGCAGCCTCGTGGTCGATCGAGACAGCTCTCAGGGCCTTGCCAAGCTTGGTTCGCGTGAGCGCCCAGTAGAGCGAGGCGGTGATCAGGATCGCTGCGATGCACAAGGCAAAGCGCTGATTAGTGATAGCCGCCCCGAAGATGGAGATGTTGCCAGGAAAAATCTCCGGCACGGGCCTCACCGCCCCGCCGAAGACTTTGAGCAGCACGCCGTCGAGCAGCAGAACGAGGCCGATCGACAGGATGAAAGACCCAACCATGTCGCGTTGGAAAAACCGGAAACCGGTCACGTACATCAGAAGCCCGAGCGCCATAGCGATCGCGATGCCCCCCACCGCTGCCAGCAGATAAGCTGGCAGGATGGGGAGACCATTGCCTGCCAGCCAAGGCACCGCCCAGGCCACCGCCAACGCAGAGACGGCGAACAGGTGCCCATGGGCGAAGTTCACGATCCGCATGACCCCGAAAATCAGGGTCAGGCCGAGCGAGAACAGGATGTAGACGGCGCCGATCTGCAGGCTCGTCAGGGTGAGCTGTATCGCGGTTTGCATGGTGGGCGTGCCTGGCTTGGTCTGGAGGTCACTTGCCCGAGGGCACGAGACGGGTCTTTTCGACCAGGTTGCCGTCTTTCACCTGAGTGATCGTCACGGGCAGGCGCATCTGCTGGCGGGACCCGTAGGTGTCCGTGCCGTAGAAATCGACCTTGCTGCCGTAGAACGAGGTGAAGGAGACATCGGCCATCACGGCCGCGACCTTCTTGGGATCGATCGACTGCGCCTTCTCGATGCCCGCCTTCAGAGCGTAGACGGAGTCGTAGAAGCCGATCTGAATCGAGTTGAGCGACTCACCAAGGACGCCCCGAGCCTCTTCGTTCGTGGCCTTCTGCTGGCCGGTCATGGCCGGGCTGTCGAAGGTGATGGCCGCACCCATGTAGACGTCTTCGATCGCCTTACCGCCAGTCGCCTTGAGACCGTCGATACCGGTGCCGACTGCGACGATCTTGACGCCCTTCCAGCCGAGAACATCCAGTTCGCGCAGGACGGCCCCGGCATCGGCCGGCGGCATCGAGGCCAGATCGACCATGTCAGGCTTGAGAGAGGCGATGCGAGCCGCGATCGGCTGGAACTCGGTCGTCCCGCGCTCGTAGAAGTCGCTCGACAGAATCTTGATGTTGTTGCCGACCCAGGCCCTGTTAGCGACGCCTTCGGTTTCGCGACCGGTCGCGTCATTCGGGTTGAGCATCACGACCGACTTGGCCTGCGGATGCTGCTCAAGAACGTACTTGAACATCGGCGGAATGATCTCGAACGCCGTATTCATCTGGGTGTAGGTCAGCGGGAACTTCGGGCCCTTGATGCTGAAGCCCCAGGCGGTCGTGAACATCAGCACGCCCTGCCGCTCGGCGAGCGACTGCAGCGCCTGCACGGGAGCTGTTCCAAGGCTGCCGCCGATGAACTTCACGCCGTCGCGGTTGAGGAGCGTCTGCGCGACGCGCGTGCCCTCGGCAGCGTTGTACTTGTTGTCATAGGCGAGGCATTCGAAGTTGTAGGTCTTGCCCTCGGCTTTGACGCCGCCGGCTTGCGCGATCTCCTGCGCCGCCTTCTTGCACATGAACTCCGACCCCTTGCCCCAGATCGCTCCAGAGCCCGACAGGGGAACGGAAAGTCCAAGCTTGATCGTCTCCTGAGCCTGCACTCCGCCGAGGCTGGCGAGCAGCCCAAGCGAGGTCCCCAGTCCGAGAAGCTTCATCCGTGCCGTAAACGTCATTTCCTCTCCTCCACTTCCGAGCTTCGGTTGATTCCGTGCCCGCTATCGATGTGTCGTGCTGCCAGTCGCTAAGCCCGTGAGGCCGGTAATTTCGTCCGGTTCGTAGCCGAGCGAGGCCAAGAGCTCTGCTGAATCGGCGCCAAGCTTCGGCGCAGGCCGGTGCTCGGGCCGCAGCGCAGCTGTTCGGACAGCGTTTGCGACGATTGGTATCTGGCTCGCGCCGTCCGGCGCCGGCTCCAATGAAAAGAAGCCGCCATTGGCATTCTCGGGAGCCACGAGAGCCTCGGCCGGGGTCAGGGCCCGGCAGGCCGGAATCTTGGCGGCTTCAAGCTCTGCCAGACATTCATCGGACGAGCGCGACGAGCACCAGTCAGCCATGACCGCACTCAGAGCCTCGCCGTTCTCGCCCCGGCCGATATCGGAGGTGAAACGCGGGTCCGCCAGCAAGTCAGGGCGGCCGACGAACTGCACCCAGCGGCGAAACATGCCGTCACCGATGACCTGGATCATCAGCCAGCCGTCGCGAGTCTGGAAAAGATCAGATGGGCCAGCGATCGGGCTGCGGTTGCCGATCGGCTTGCGGCTGCGCGCGCCGGCCGCCTCCTCGATCAGCATCGGATTGGTCATCGTCAGCGCCGTTCCCAGCAGCGATGCCTGGACATGCTGGCCTCGCCCGGTGCCACGCCGCTCATACAGCGCCGACAAGGTCGCAAAGGCAGCTGACATTCCGGTGGCGTAATCGACATACGAGACAGCGGCCCGGATGGGACGCTCACCAGTCCCGCTCAAAGCCATAGCGCCGCTGAGCGCTTGTCCCGTGCCGTCGAAGCCGATGCGGTCGCGACTGTCTCCCTCCGGCCCGTAGGCACTGATCGTGCAGAGCACGATGTCGGGGCGGATAGCCTTTAGAGTATCGTAGTCCAGGCGCGCGCGGCGCAAGGCGGCCGGCGGCAGATTGACAATGACGGCGTCCGCGGTTGCGACCAGCTTCTCGAATGCCGCCCTCCCGCTCTCGGTATCGAGGTCGAGCGCGAGCGACTTCTTGTTGCGATTCATCTGAAGATACAGCGCACCCCGACCCGGCTGGCCGATCGGCATCACTTCGCGATCGGGAGCGCCGGTGGGCGGCTCGATGCGGATAACCTCCGCCCCGTGATCGGCCAGCAATGCTGCGCAGAACGGCCCCGCGATATAGCGACCGAGATCGAGCACGCGCAGGCCCGAAAGGCCCGCTTCCACGCCAGATGCGCCGTTAACGCCTATCGGGAGTTCGGTCCCGTCCACCACTTTCCTCACCCTTATTTTCTGCGAAGGGGGCTTTCCATCGCTTGCTTTGACGTGTTAGTCATTCTCTATGCTGAATGACATTCACAGTTTCTTGAAAGCCATTCATACATGAGTGCAAGCCCTGATCAAGACCTCTCGCCAAAAATCGTCGGAGCCGTCGCCAACGCGGTTTCCATCCTCCGATCGCTTGCTCAGATGAGTGAGCCGGCGGGTGTAGCGGTCATCGCGCGCGATACCGGCGTGAGCGTCAGCACCTGCTTCAACATCCTGCGGACGCTCTCCACGGAGCGGCTGGTGGACTTCGATGCGGAGGCGAAGACCTACCGGATCGGCCTCGGTGTTCTGGAGCTCTCGTTGCCGCTTCTTGGCGCCAACCAGGCCGATCTGATCCGGCCGGAGCTCGCGCGGCTCTCCGGCGAGCACAAGAGCCTGCTCTGCCTCTGGCAGGTGACTGATGGCGAGCGCATCGTTCTCGTCGACCGTGTTTCAACAGCGAAGACGGTCAGAGTCGACATGTCCGACGGCTCGCGCCTCCCGACCTTCGTGGGTGCGGTTGGTCGTTGCTACGCCGCCTTGCGCAACCTGCCGCGCGACGAACTGAAACTCCGCTTCGACGCGCTGCAATGGCAGGCCCCGCCGAGCTTTGAGGATTACGCGGCCGACGTCGAGAAGGCTCGGCGTGATGGCTACGCGTTTGACCTGGGGCAGCTCTTCAAAGGCCTGGAGATCGCGGCCGCTGTCGTAACCGATGCGGAAGGCCGGCCGCGGCTCGGGATCAGCGGGATCAGCATTGCAGGTCAACTGTCCCGTGAGGACATCGAGCGCCTGGGCGTCGATCTACGCGATTCCGCCGACTGGATCAGTGAAGATCTTTTCGGCGTCTCTCGCGGTGTGCGGCAGTCCGAGCGGAGGCTGGCCGGTGGGCGGGCGGCACCGCAAGGCCGTGGAGGACAGCGGTGAGCGGCGCGCAAACCGATCTCCCTGTTTGGGTCTTCGATGATTTCAGCCCTGGCCAGCCGCTGGGGAATTTTGCCATCACGCTCGACGATGCGCACCTGGACAACTGGACCGCCATCTATGGCGAGCGGAAGTCAAAGGAGAGCGTGCCGGCCGGGATGCTCGTCGCAGCGATGATGGAAGCCTACCTGAACGCGGCCCAGCCTCGACCGCCCGGCAACATCCACGCCAGCCAGAAGCTCGTCTTCGGTCGCTCGGCGAAGGCCGGCGATAAACTCGAAGCGCAGGTCAGCTGCCTGTCAAAAGAGCGCCGCAAGGAACGCGGCTGGGTGACGTTTGGCGTCGTCCTGAGTGTCGAAGGACAGGATGTCCTCAACGGCGAGATCCGAACGATCTGGGCGCGATGACACAGGGCCCGGCAATACGCGCTCCACGGAGATAATGCGGAATGGGAACGCTAGAGACTGCGGCGCTGCCGCGTGAACTCGCCATCGTCGAGATGATCACGGACCTGGACGCGGTCGCGCGCTACGCGGCGCTGACAGCCGACTACAACCCGATTCATCTCGATCCAGTCTTTGCCGCCAAGACCGCATTCGGTCGCCCGATTGTACACGGCACGCTCGGCCTCAACCTGGTGATCGAGGCGATCGAGCGCACCTTCGGCGGAGTTCCAGAAAAGCTGGCCCTGGATACACGCTTCATCCGACCGCTGCCGGTCGGTTCATCCATCCGAGCGGGCGGCGTCCTCAGGGACGACGCGGCGGGTACCTACGACATTTTCGTCGAGACAATGGCAGGGGAACGAGCAGTCGAAGGAACCTGCACCGTCCTCCCTGCCGCAGAACATTCCAACAAGGGACGTGACGCATGAGTGAGCCGGCAGTCGACGACGAAACCTTCCAGCATCTCAAGGCGACCGTCGAGCGCTTCGTAGCGGAACGCCTCGTCCCCAACGAGATGCGGCTGGAGATTGAGGACGAGGTCCCCGAGGAGATCGTCGCCGAGATGCGGGAGCTCGGTCTCTTCGGTCTGACAATCCCGCCGGAGTACGGCGGCATCGGACTGACCGCCAGCCAGGAAAGCCAGCTCGCCATGATCTTTGGCGGGACAGCGCTCGCCTTCCGTTCGCTGCTGGCGACCAATATCGGCATTGGCGCGCGCGGGCTCATCTTCGAGGGCACAGAGGAGCAGAAGCAGGCCTATTTGCCACGAATGGCGAGCGGCGAACTGATCTCGGCCTTCGCCCTGACCGAGCCGGACACGGGTTCGGATCCTGCCAATTTGACGACGCGTGCCGTACGGGACGGCGACGACTACCTGATCAGCGGGACCAAGCGCTACATCACCAATGCCCAGCGCGCCGGCGTCTTCACTGTCATGGTGCGAACCGAATTCGACAAGCCGGGCGCAGATGCGATCTCGGCCTTCCTGGTTCCGAGCGACTCCCCTGGCCTGACGATCGGCAAGAAGGATCGCAAGATGGGTCAGCGCGGCACGACGACGTCCGACGTGATGTTCGACAATGTCCGTGTGCCCGCCAGCGCGATCATCGGCCTCAAGCCCGGCCGAGGATTCCGCCTGGCAATGCGTGTGCTTGACCGCGGCCGCATTCATATCGCGGCTCTCGCAACTGGCGCCTGCAAGCGGCTCATCGCGGAAATGACCGGCTTTGCCAAGGAGCGCCGGCAGTTCGGGAAGCCGATCGCCGAGTACCAGCTCATTCAGGCGATGATTGCCGACAGCTACACCGAATACCTCGCCTCCCGGGCGCTGGTGGAGCAGACCGCGGCGATCTACGACCGCGAAGGCGCTGCCCGAACCGAAGCTTCGGCTGCGAAGTATTTCGCGACCGAGGCGGTTGGTCGGGTCGCCGACCGAGCCGTGCAGGTCCATGGGGGCGCTGGCTATATGAGCGAGTACGCGGTCGAGCGCTTCTATCGCGACGTGCGCTTGATGCGGATCTACGAGGGCACGAGCCAGATCCAGCAGCTCCTCATCGCCCGCCAAATCCTGAAGGAAGCCTGATCATGAGCGTGTCTCACATGCTCGACGGCAAGGTCGTCGTCGTCACGGGCGCTGGCGGGGGAATTGGGCGAGATATCGCCCTGATGGCGGGTGCGAATGGCGCACGGGTCGTCGTCAACGATATTGGGGCAGGTCTCGACGGGAGCGGCCAGGATGACGGGCCGGCAGCGCGCGTGGTCGCCGAGATCAAGGCGGCCGGCGGCGAGGCTGTCGCCAGCCTCGACAGCGTCGCGGATGCCAAAGGCGCGCAACGCATCGTGCAGACCGCCCTCGACGCCTTTGGGCGACTGGATGGCGTCGTCAACAATGCCGGCATCCTGCGCGACACCTTCTTCCACAAGATGACGGAAGAGGAGTGGGACCGGGTTGTGAAAGTGCACCTGTACGGCAGCTTTCACGTCAGCCGCGCTGCGGCCCCGGTCTTCAAGCAGCAGCAGTCGGGCAGCCTGGTGCACATGACCTCGACCTCGGGGCTCATCGGCAATCTCGCCCAGGCGAACTATTCGGCAGCCAAGCTCGGCATCGTTGGGCTGTCGAAATCAATCGCCCTCGATATGCAGCGCTTCGGTGTCCGCTCGAACTGCATCGCGCCCTTCGCCTGGAGCCGGATGATCTGCTCGATCAAAGTCGACTCGCCGGAGCAGGAAGCACGCGTCGCTCGCCTGCAACAGATGACACCTGCCAAGATCGCGCCACTCGCCGTCTACCTGCTCTCGGAGCGCGCGACCTCGGTCAGCGGCCAGATATTCTGTGTCCGCAACAACGAAATCCTCCTCTTTAACCAGCCACGCCCAGTTCGCTCGGTGCAGCGCGAGGGCGGTTGGACGCCGGAACAGATCGCCGAGCACGCGATGCCGGTGCTGTCGGCGAGCTTCCACGGCCTCGACGTGTCGTCGGACGTTTTTACCTGGGATCCGGCCTGAGGCCGAAGGAGCTGCCGCATGCGTCGCGCCGCGATCGTAACCCCTCTCCGCACGCCGGTGGGCCGCTTTGGCGGCGCGCTCAAGGACGTTCCCGTGGAACGGCTGGGAGCCACGGTGGTCAATGCCGTATTGGACCGGACCGGTCTCGACCCCGCCCTGGTCGATGACGTTGTCTTCGCTCAGTCCTATGCCAACTCCGAGACGCCGTGCGTTGGCCGTTGGATCGCCTTGGAGGCCGGGTTGCCGGTCCATGTTCCCGGCATGCAGCTCGACCGGCGCTGCGGTGGCGGCCTCCAATCGATCGCAACCGCAGCCATGATGGTGCAGTCGGGTGCCTGCGACGTCGTCATCGCAGGCGGTGTCGAAAGCATGAGCAACATCGAGCACTACACCACGGGTGTGCGTTGGGGCACGCGTTCGGGTTCGCCCGTGCTCTATGACCGCCTCGACCGCGGCCGCGAGCGGTCTCAGCCCGAACATCGCTTCGGCCACATCTCCGGCATGATCGAGACGGCCGAGAACCTCGCCCGCAAGTACTCGATCTCACGCGAAGCTGCCGACGCATATGCCGTGCGCAGCCAGCACCGGGCAGCCGCGGCCTGGTCCGAGGGCCGCATGGCGGCCGAGGTCGTTCCGGTCAGCGTGCCGCAAAAGCGCGGAGACCCGATTGTCGTCGCGCAGGACGAGGGCATTCGCGCGGATACCACGCTGGAGAGCCTTGCGAAGCTACGTGCAATCCAACGCGATGGCACCGTGACAGCCGGGAATGCTGCGCAGCAAAACGATGCGGCGGCCGCCTGCTTGGTGGTGGCAGAGGACAGATTGGCCGACCTGGGTCTGACCCCGGATGCGTTCCTGGTGGGCTGGGCTGCTGCTGGTTGCGAGCCCGCTGAGATGGGGATCGGCCCGGTTCCAGCGGCGGCGCGGCTGATGAAGCGGCTCGGGCTCGCGGTCGACGACATGGATCTCGTCGAGATCAACGAGGCGTTCGCCTGCCAGGTGCTGTCGGTTCTGCAGGCGTGGCCGAGCGTAGATCTCGAACGGGTGAACGTCAACGGGTCGGGCATTTCGCTGGGACACCCGATTGGGGCCACCGGCGTAAGGATCATGACGACGCTGCTCCACGAAATGAAGCGTCGCAACGTGCGCTACGGTCTTGAGACCATGTGCATTGGCGGCGGGCAGGGAATGGCCGCGGTGTTCGAACTGGCCTAAGCTGACGATGGCTCCACTCACGACCTCCCTCGAGGCTCTCGACTTTGCCGCGATCGTTCGCCCCGGTGAGATGATTTGCTGGGGTCAGGCGTGCGGCGAACCAGTCGCGCTGACTGGTCGGCTGATGGAGCAGCGCGCCCAGGTCGGGGGGATCTCCGCCTTCGTCGGCATCGGCCTCGGAGACGCGGTCGATCCAGCTCACGCTGACCATGTCCGCTTTACGTCCTTCTGCGGAACGGGTACCAACCGAAAGCTCGCCGCAGCCGGTGCGCTCGACATCCTGCCGATGCATTACTCGGACCTGCCGAAGACGTTGGCGGGCGAGGTCGACGTGCTCCTTCTGCAGCTGGCTGAGCACCCCCATGACGGCAGACTGAGCCTCTCTTGCACCAGCGACTACGTCGAGGGTCTGATCAAGACGGCTCGCGTCGTGGTGGCCGAAATCAACCGTCAGGCCCCGTTTACTAGCGCATTGATCGATGCGGACGATGTCGATGTCGCCATACGAACAGACCGGCCAGTCCTCGCGCTCGCCCGCGGCATGCCCAGCGCCGTTGACCAGGCTGTTGCGGCCAACGTCGCTTCCTTGGTCGAGGACGGCGCAACGCTGCAGCTCGGCTTGGGTGCCCTACCGGATTGCATCGCAGACCTTCTCGTTGACCGACGAGATCTCGGCCTGCACTCGGGTCTGATTGGTGACGGGGCGATGCGGCTGATCCAATCCGGCGCGGTGACAAACGCAGCCAAGCCCGTTGACCGCGGCCTGTCGGTGACCGGAACGCTCCTTGGAAGCCGCGAACTGCTCGATTTTGCGCATCTCAATCCATCGATCGAGGTTCGCCCGATCGCCGAAACCCATGCGCTTTCGAAACTCGCCGCTCTGCCTCGCTTCACGGCGATTAACTCTGCCCTCGAGGTGGATCTGTCAGGCCAGGCCAACACGGAGATAGCCGGCGGTCGCTATGTCGGCGCCATCGGAGGCGCTCTTGATTTCCTCCGTGGGGCACGCGCATCGCAGGGAGGAGTGCCGATCCTTGCCCTCCCCTCTACCGCCGAGGTGAAGGGACAGCTGAGCAGCCGAATCGTCGCCCATCTGTCGGGGCCGGCCACCATCGGCAGGGCGGACGCCAGCATTGTCGTTACGGAGTACGGAGTTGCCGACCTTCGTCGCCTGTCCCTCGCTGAGCGCCTCCCGAAGATGATCGCAATCGCCCATCCGGACTTTCGCGATACGCTTGGCCGCACGGCGCCCTAAGCCTCGCAATTAACTTGAGCGATTCAGATAGGTACTCCCCGGAGGAAAGCCGCATTATCGCTTACGCCCATCCAGTATCCAGTATCCGCAAAATTGGCGTATCCGAGGATCCTGGTCGCATAACGCTTAGGCTGGGATAACCGTCCACGCTCGAAAATCTGCACTCAAACCAATTTTCCTGTTCGATGGCTAGCAGAAGGTCTGGGCCCTGGCGTCCCGAGCCCCACAAAGATGAAAAGCCAAATTCTTACGCGGCGCTTCTGAGCCGCTCTCAACAGGGCTGCGGCAATCCCTGGCACCAAGCGGCCGGTTGCATCCCGCATCAAATTGCCGTCGATCGTGCAAATTGCGATGTGATCGCCTTCGTCTGCCCGATCGATACGATCGACCATCGCTCCATCGCACTTCCACTCCGGCTGCCGAACATTCCCTTTGGCATCAACTATGCGCTCTTCAAGCACTAGCTCGATCGGCCAAGTCACCTTTTGCAGGTCGAAAGCCGTTGGCGGATCGCGCGCGCATTGGCGAGTGCCCGCTCGCTTGGGCCAATGCGAGACGTTGTTGCCCGGCTTCTGGGGCCAGTCCGCCAACGTCCGCTTTCTGGCAATCAGCCAATGTCTGGAAGTGGCGCGAGGCAGCAACAGGGACCGCCAGGCCGGCGCCGCCACGGCACCGGCCCAACATATCGACTGTCGCCGATGCTACTCAGCTGCGGCTTGCTTCGAGGCTGTTCGCGCCCTCATAGGCTGTTCGCGCCCTCATAGCCAAGTTCTTCTGGAAGAACGGCGCCAGCACCGAGACGGCTTCAGTGACGAAGGGCTTGCCGTCATAGAGGTCCATGTGGTTGGCGCCCTCGACGACATGCATGGCCTTGTCCTTGCTGGCGGCGCGGGCGAGCAGATCGTCGCTCATCCATTTGCTGCCGGCGATGGAGCCCGCGACGGCCAGGATCGGCTGCGTCAGGAAGGCCTCGGCCTTGTGATAGGCGTCGTAGGTGATGATCTGGTTCAGGCTGCGCGCGGTGGCGAAGCCCGGTGCGGTCGGGCATTCCGCGCGCGGCGTATGGTAATACTCCCAGGCCTGACGCAGCTCCTCGTTGGGCGCGTCGCTCTCCTTTTCCGGCGCCAGTGGCATGCGCGCTTTCGCAGCACCGGCGGCATCGGCCGTGCGGGCGTTCGAGCCGGCCTCGGTATAGGGCAGCGCGTCGGCGTCCTTCGCATTGTTCTCCCAGCCATTGCGGAACATGGAGCCGATATTGACGGCGCTGACCGTGCCGAGCGCCTTGATGCGACGGTCCTGCAGCGCGGCATTGGCCGAGTAGCCGGCACCGGCACAGATGCCCATCGCGCCGATGCGCTCGTTGTCGACGTAAGCCAGCGTCGTCAGATAATCGACGACAGCGCTGACATCTTCGGTTCGGATATGCGGGTTTTCGAGCTGGCGCGGCTCGCCGCCGCTCTCGCCCTGATAGGAGGCGTCATAGGCGATGGCGACGAAGCCGGCCTTTGCCAACTCGGCAGCATAGGTGCCGGCGGTCTGTTCCTTCACGCCGCCGCCGGGATGCGAGACGATAATCGCCGGATAGCTTGCCGTCTCTTCAAAGCCCTCGGGAACATGAATAACGGCCGACATCGTGATCGTCGGGTTGTCAGGCGCCACGACAAACTGCCCCCCTGACGCCATGAGGAACTGACCCCTCTGGAGAGGAGGT
>LSIG01000172.1 GCA_001556125.1 Rhizobiales bacterium CCH10-E5
GGCTCGCAGGAACTCTCGGCGAGCGCCGAGCAGCTCTCGCAGGGCTCGACCGAGCAGGCTTCGTCCACCGAGGAAGCCTCGTCCTCGATGGAGGAGATGGCGGCGAATGTGAAGCAGAACGCCGAGAACGCCTCGACGACCGAGAAGATGGCGACCCAGTCCGCCCAGGACGCCGAGGCGTCGGGCGTCGCGGTCGGCAAGGCGGTCGAAGCGATGCAGACGATCGCCCAGAAGATCAACATCGTGCAGGAGATCGCCCGCCAGACCGACCTGCTCGCCCTGAACGCGGCCGTCGAGGCGGCCCGGGCCGGCGAGCATGGCAAGGGCTTCGCGGTGGT
>LSIG01000173.1 GCA_001556125.1 Rhizobiales bacterium CCH10-E5
CCGCGCCGATCGCCACGGAAGCGCTCGCGCGGATCGCCGAACTCTACCGTATCGAGGGCGAGATCCGTGGCCGATCCGCCGAGGAGCGCCGCGACCTCCGCCAGGCGAAAAGCCGCGCGATCGTCGATGCGCTCGAACCGTGGTTGAAAGCGAAGCTCGGCCTCGTCAGCCAGAAGAGCAAACTCGCCGAGGCCATCCGCTACGCCCTCTCGCGATGGGCGGGCCTCAGTCGCTTCCTCGACGACGGTCGCGTCGAGATCGACTCCAACGTGGTCGAGCGCGCCATCCGACCGATCGCTTTGAACCGCAAGAACGCGCTCTTTGCTGGATCCGATGGCGGCGCCGAGCACTGGGCAGTCGTCGCCTCGCTCGTGGAGACCTGCAAACTCAACGGCGTCGATCCGCAAGCCTACCTCGTCGACGTCATCACCCGTATCGTCGCCGGCCATCCCCAGAGCCAGCTCGATGACCTGCTGCCATGGGCCTATGCGCCTCAGCCGCTCAAGGCAGTGGCCTGAGAACAGCGCTTAC
>LSIG01000174.1 GCA_001556125.1 Rhizobiales bacterium CCH10-E5
AAAGCGCTCCGCGAAGATCTGGCGGCCGCATAGAACGGCATCGCACCTGAAGCGCCGGACGAGGATCTGGAGTTCGACGCGTCGGCCGCTGAGCGGCAGGTCCTTTGCTCGCCGGAAATACCGGCTCTGGATCCGTCGCGAGATCGCCCCACAATCAGGACATGGACCGGCGCTGACGGCCGCCCGAGCTCGGACAACAACACGATCGCCTTCGATCGCGATCTCGTCGACCATCAATCCTGAAGGAACCAGGCTGGCTGGCCGAAATCGCTGCTTCATCATGCTGATTCCTTCTGGAAACCAGCGTCAGAACAGCCCCAACGTGCAGCGAAACTGAGTCAGACCCAAGATTG
>LSIG01000175.1 GCA_001556125.1 Rhizobiales bacterium CCH10-E5
GAGGGGTCAGTTCCTCATGGCGTCAGGGGGGCAGTTTGTCGTGGCGCCTGACACCTGGAGAAACACCACGGCGAAAACATAGAACACCGCTGTCAGCGACCAGACGAAGATCTCGGTGCCCGGCGGATAGCTCATGAGCGTCCCCGCAAGATGGCCGATGCCACCAAAGGCGAGCACTCCGATCAATCCCCATTGCAGCTTGAGCATGCTCACACCCTCGATCCGGCGGCTCGACCATCCGGCCGCAGGCCGGTCATAGCCGGTCCGGCCGCCGGTGTTCTGTGCCGATCTTGCGAATATGCCGCTGGACGCGAACCGCGGCGCCGGGTCGGACCTGCGATGAAGCAGGAGCCATTATCGGTCAGCCATTCGATGGTCTGCGGCAAGCGGTTGACCTTGCCGAAGCGGTGCTCGACGGCGGTGACCATGAGGTCGCACACATCCTCGCCTTTGATGCCCTCGGTGGTGGCGATATGGCCCATGGCTTCCCGGTCGCAGCAATCGAGCGCGAAGGCGACGCGAACCTTTTCGCCGTTGTCGCAGCCGATCTCGAAGCCGTCGGAGCACCAGCGCAAATTGGAGCGCGCGACAGCGATGCGGCCGTCGTGACGGCGTTCGACCCCGCCAGCATGGCGTTCGAGCAGAAGGCCATGGACCTTCATCACCCGGTAGACCCGCTTGCGGTTGGCGGGCGCACGGCCCTCGGCCAGGGCCTTGCGGCGCAACCTGGCCCAGATGCGGGCATAGTCGTAGCTCGGCATGTCGTCGATGACTGCCTCGATTTCGGCCAGCAGCGCCTCTTCCGGCAGGGGCGGACGGCCTCTGCGCTGGGGAGAGCGCCCGGCCGTCCGCTGCGCCAGCCGCGCGGCGAGATGCGAACGGGCCGCGTCCAGCGTCGCGGCGACGGCGTTCATGGCAAACCGTCCTTGGGCAGCGACAGCGACCGCAATCTCCGTTTTATGGAATGGCCCGCCCTAGGCCGTAAACCCATAAGACCGTTCGGCCGATTCCAGCGGCGTCGATTTCGTGATTCATATGTGGACGCCCCCTTTGGCAAGGCGTTTATGTCGG
>LSIG01000176.1 GCA_001556125.1 Rhizobiales bacterium CCH10-E5
GGCGGGGTGACGAGTTCGCCGTCGGCATAGGGGTCGGCGATTCCGAGGCGGGCCAGAGCCGCAACTTCGAGCCCTTCCATCCGCTCGGCCTCCGCTTCGGTTTCGTGATCTTCGCCAAGCAGATGCAGCAGGCCGTGGATGATGAGATGGCTGAAATGATCTGCGACGGTCTTGCCCTCGGCCTCCGCCTCGCGCGCGACCGTTTCATAGGCGATGACGATGTCGCCGAGGACGGGGCTCGCACCGATCCGGTCTGCCGGAGCGGCCGGGAATGACAGGACATTCGTCGCCTTGTCGAAGCCGCGCCAGTCGCGGTTGACGATGCGGATGCGCCGGTCGTCGGTCAGCAGCAGGCTCAGTTCGGCGCCAGGAAGGGGCTTGACCGGAGCCACGGCCAGCGCGGCCTCGATCGCCTCTGCGGCATGGGCCCGCAGCGCCGGCAGGTCGCCCAGCGCGCGCCATTGCCGCGACTGCGCCCGCAGGGCGATTGCGGGCAGCACGGGAGGCTTGTCGGAGCGGATCTCGGGGCGCGGCGCCGAACGCCGCGCGCGAGGTCGATCGGTCATCGCGGACGCTCCCGCGAGAGGGTCCGCTTCAGGCCATCCATCTCGTCCTCCACCGGCGCCTGCGGAAGCGGTGCGCGCAGGCGCTCCTCGCGCTCCTCGCGCTCGCGCCGGGCAGCAGTCTCATACGCCATGACGATGCGGCGCACGAGATCGTGGCGGACAACGTCGCCCTCCTCGAACTTGGCGTAGCCGACGCCCTCGACGCCCGAGAGCAGCTTTACCGCCTCGATCAGCCCCGAGCGCTGGCCCGGCGGCAGGTCGATCTGGGAGGGGTCGCCGGTGATGATCATGCGCGAACCCTCGCCCAGGCGGGTGAGGAACATCTTCATCTGCACGGAGGTCGCGTTCTGCGCCTCGTCCAGCAGCACCACGGCATTGGTCAGCGTCCGCCCGCGCATGAAGGCCAGCGGCGCGATCTCGATCATGCCGGTCTGCAGCGCGCGCTCGACATGGCGCGCTTCCATGAAGTCGTTCAGCGCGTCGTAGATCGGCCGCAGATAGGGATCGACCTTCTCGCGCATGTCGCCGGGCAGGAAGCCGAGCCGCTCACCCGCTTCCACGGCCGGGCGCGACAGGACCATGCGCTCGACGACGCCCTGCTCGATCAGCGACACCGCATGCCCGACCGCGAGCCAGGTCTTGCCCGTGCCGGCCGGCCCTTCGGCGAGGACGAGCTCGTTGCGCTTGAGCTGGCGCAGATAGGCGTCCTGCGCCGCATTGCGCGCTCGCACGGGGCCGCGCTTGCGCGTGACGATCGCGTCGAAGGAGGCCTTGCCGGCATCGGCGGCGGGAAACAGCGAGCGCTGCACGTTGCTTTCCTCGATCGCGCCGTCGACTTCGCCCAGGGTCACGGGCGCGCCGGCCTTGGCGCGCGTATAGAGCGTTTTCAGCACACGCCCGGCCTGCTCGGCGGTCTCGCGCGGCCCCTTGACCGTCGCATGGTTGCCGTTGGGGCTGATCACCACGCCCAGCCGACGCTCGAGATGGGCGAGGTTCTGGTCGTAATGGCCGAAGACGAGGCTGGCGAGGCGGTTGTCGTCGAAGGAGAGCAGCACCTCGGTCGCCGGCAGCCCGTCCCGCGTCAGCCCGTCGATGCGCGTCGGCGTCGCCTCGCGGCGGGGGCTGCGGTCCGGGCGGGGTGTCGTCGTGTCAGCCTGTGCCAATGGCGTCGTCTCCCTGGCGCCTGTTCCGGCCGGACAGGAGCGTGAGGCCGGGTCGTCTACCCTGTGCAACGGACATATCAGCCGGTGCGACGGTGGCAGGCTGATGACAGGGACGCGTGGAACGCAACGGAACGGGGCTCACGCGGCGATGTCCTCGGAGGAGGGCTTGCCCGCGGCAGCGCCGGCCTTGCGGCCGAACAGCGAGTTGGAGCCCGCCCGCTCGATCACCACCTTCACGATCTCGCCGATCTGATTCGTCTCCGTCTCGATCTGGACAGCCTGAAGGTAGGGCGATTTCCCGGCAAGCTGGCCGGGATGGCGCCCCGCCCGCTCGAGCAGCACCTCGACCGTGCGTCCCACCATCGCATGGTTGAACGCTTGACGGTGATGTTCGATCCGGGCCTGCAGCCGTTGCAGCCGCTCGTCCATCACCGCGGCCGGGACGGCGTCGTCGAGCTCGGCGGCCGGCGTGCCCGGGCGCGGCGAATACTTGAAGGAGTAGCTCGAGGCGAAGCCGATCTCGTCGACGAGACGGATCGTGTCCTCGAAATCGGCATCCGTCTCGCCGGGGAAACCGACGATGAAATCCGAGGACAGCGCGATATCGGGCCGCGCCTGCCGGATCCGGTCGACCAGCCGGCGATAATCCTCGGCGCTGTGCTTGCGGTTCATCGCGGCGAGGATTCGGTCGGAGCCGGCCTGCACCGGCAGATGCAGGAAGGGCATCACCTGCGGCAGGTCGCGATGCGCGGCGATGAGATCGTCGTCCATGTCGCGCGGATGGCTCGTGGTGTAGCGGATGCGGGCGATCCCCGGCACCTCGGCGACACGGTGCATCAGCCGCGCCAGGCCCCAGATGCGACCATCCGGCCCTTCCCCGTGATAGGCATTGACGTTCTGGCCGATCAGCGTGACGTCCTGAACTCCCGAGGCCGCCAGCCGCTCGATCTCGGCCATGACCTGCGTCACCGGCCGCGAGAACTCGGCGCCGCGCGTATAGGGCACGACGCAGAAGGCGCAGAACTTGTCGCAGCCTTCCTGGACGGTGACGAAGGCCGAGATGCCGCGCTGGCGTATCGCCTGCGGCCGCGGCGCGGGCAGATGCCCGAACTTGTCGTCGATCGGCAGGTCGGTATCGACGACGCGCCTGGCGCGGGCCTGCTCCAGCAGCTCGGGCAGGCGGTGATAGGCCTGCGGGCCGACGACGAGATCGACCGCCGGCTGCCGGCGCTGGATTTCCGCGCCTTCCGCCTGGGCGACGCAGCCCGCGACGATGATGCGCGTGTCCTGCCCCTCCGCATTCTGCGAATTCTTGATGTCGCGGAGCTTGCCGAGTTCGGTATAGACCTTCTGCACCGCCCGGTCGCGGATATGGCAGGTGTTCAGCAGGATCAGGTCCGCGCCCTCGGGCGTCGCCGTCTCCTCGAAGCCCTGTTCGCCCAGGATGTCGGCCATGCGCTGGCCGTCATAGACGTTCATCTGGCAGCCGAAGGACTTGATATGAACTTTCTTCATCGCGCCGGGTCTGGTCTCCAAACCGTCTCCTTACTCCGGATCGCGCCGCGAGGGAACGCCCGGCACGGCTCCGGGGGCCAAGCAACGACCGGGCCAGCAGCGGGCATCACGGCAGCGGCCGCCCGCTGACGGTTTCCTGGCGCGCCTTGCGGATCGTCTCCTGCGCCCGGCGGGTCGCTTCCTTGCGCGAGGTGGAACGGCCCATCGCGATCGGCTCGCCCCAGGCGAGCTCGACGTCGATCGCCCCGGCGCGCAGGATCGCCTGCAGATGCGGAACGAGCGGGGAGTCGCCATACCAGGCCAGCGCCGCGCGTTCGAAGCGGCCGCCCGCGATGCCGTGAAAGCCCGTATAGCTGATCGTCAGCGGATAGACAGCCACGTCCGCCTCCGCATCGGACTCGCCCTTGCCCAGCGCCTCATGGGCGGCCCCGAGCAGCGAGGAACGCAATGGCCGGATGCGGGTGCCGTCGCCCGTCGTGCCCTCCGCGAAGAGCACGACCGCCTCTCCGGCGGAAAGCCGCTCGCCCATGGTCGCCGCGACGTCGGCGGTCGCCGCCCGCCGCGACCGGTCGATGAAGACGGTGCGCTGAAGCTTGGCGAGAACACCGATTACCGGCCAGCCCGCCACCTCGCTCTTGGCGACGAAGCTGAGCGGCCGTTCGGCGCCGAGCACGCAGATATCGAGCCAGGAGACGTGGTTGGAGACGATCAGCCCGGCCGCGCCCTTCGGCGGCGGCGTGCCGCGCACGCGCCGCCGTACGCCGAGGCAGCGCAAGGTCATGCGGTGGAACAGGCGCGGGATTGCGGTTGCGCGGGCGGGCGCCAGCCGCATGACCAGCCATTGCACCGGCAGCAGCGCGACCGTGCCGGCGGCGAAAACCGCGACCCGCAGGAGCGCGCCGGGCGGCAGCGACATCATGGCGTCAGCGGCGGGGTCACGCCAAGTCGAGCCGCATGGCGACGGCGGTGGCCCTGCTGCCGTCGGGCTTCGGATAATAGCCCTTGCGCCGGCCAACCTCGCGGAAGCCGAGATGGCGGTAGAGCCGCTCGGCCGCGACATTGCCGTCCTCGACCTCAAGGAAGACCTGCGCGACTCCGTTCCCCGCCAGGCGGGAGAGGTGGGCGCCCAAGAGATTGGCGCCCAGACGGTTGCCGCGATGGGCGGGCGCGACCACGATCGAGAGAATCTCCGCCTCGTCGGCGGCCTGGCGCGACATCACGAAGCCGGCCGGTCGAGTCTGGTGACCGGTGAAGACACCGTCCGCCGCGACGCTGGCGTCGCTGAGCAGGGCGGCACATTCGCCCGCCTCCCAGCCGCGTGCGAAGCCGCCCTGGCCATGCAGCGCCGCCACGTCGCGGGCGTGGCGCGCGTCGAGCCGCGCCGTTCGCGCCGGGCAGGATTCGGGATGGAGGAGTCGCCGCAGCCAGTCCATGGCGCTTGATGGCACAGCCCGGGGGCGCGGCAAATACCCTTGCGTCATCGGGGCGTTTCGCCCTTCTCAGCGCCGCGGCAGGCGCGCGCGGTCCTGCGGCGTCGTCTCGGGCGCCTTCAGATAGAGCGGCCGCGGCGGCGCCTGTTCCGGATCGGCGATCAACCCCAGCCGGGCGACCCAGGTCACGTCGGGCGCCCGCGAATCGTCGATCACCAGCGCATCGAGCCCGATCGCCCAGGCCTCGTTGGCGACGGCCAGCGCAGCCGAGCCGACGAGGCTGACCGGACCGGCCCCGATGGCGCGCGCCGCATCGCGATAGCTCACCTGGCGCAGCGCCACGATCGGGCGACCTTCGGAACTCAGCGCCTGAAACCAGACCTGGCCGTGCTTGGCGTCGAGCGCGGCGGCGATCACCCGCCCGCTCTCGCGGCCGACCAGAGGCGCGGCGCAGGCGGCGAGCGTCGTCACGCCCACGGCCGGAATCCTCGCGGCGAGCGCGATCGCGCGCGCCGCGCTGACGCCGACGCGCAGGCCGGTATAGCTGCCCGGTCCGACCGTCACGGCCACACGCCCGAGCGACGAGAACCCGCCCGGAACAGCTTTCATCACGCGTTCGATCAGCGGCATCAGCGCCTCGGCATGGCCGCGCTCCATCGCGACCTGCTCGATCGCGACGGGTTCGGCCGCCCCGGCCTCCAGCACGCAGGCCGAGCAGGCGCCGAGCGCGGTGTCGATCGCGAGAATGCGCATCAGCCTAGGCCTTGCCTGTCGGATAATCTTGCACGCGGGACGTCATTCTCGACAGGCGGGGCGGCGATCAGATCGCCTCGACTTCCCGCACATCGGGCAGGAAGTGCCGGAGCAGGTTCTGGATGCCGTGCTTCAGCGTCGCGGTGGACGAGGGGCAGCCCGAGCAGGAGCCCTTCATCGCGAGATAGACCGTGCCGTCCTTGAAGCCGCGGAAGGTGATGTCGCCGCCGTCGCCAGCCACCGCCGGACGGATGCGTGTCTCGAGCAGATCCTTGATCGTCTCGACGGTCTGGGCGTCCTCGGGCGCGAAGAACTCGCCCTCTTCTGTGACGTCCGCCTGCGAGCCGCTCGCCAGCACCGGCGCGCCGGACATGAAATGCTCCATGATCGCGCCGAGGATCGCGGGCTTCAGATGCGGCCACTCGCCGCCGGCCTTGGTCACGGTGATGAAGTCCGCGCCGAGGAAGACGCCGGAGACGCCCGAGACGCCGAAGAGCCGCTGCGCCAGCGGCGAACGCTCGGCCTGCTCGGCGTCGCGCAGCTCGAGCGTGCCGTCCGGCATCACGATGCGGCCGGGCAGGAACTTCAGGGTCGCCGGGTTGGGCGTGGCTTCGGTCTGGATGAACATGCTGGAATCTCCCGTCCCGGACGGTTCAAGGCCGCCGTTCCATCGGCGAGATATAGGCGCCTGTCGCGAATCATTCCAGCGCGAAGCGGGTGGCCGCAGCGCGCCCCGTCACGCCAGCGCGTCGATTTCCTCGTCCTCGAGATGGCCGGGCACGATCGCGACGGGAATCGGGAAGCTCGCGGCCGATTTGCCGGCGAGCGCGCTGACCAATGGCCCGGGGCCGTCGCGGCCGGCACCGGCGGCAAGGACGAGCAGCGAGATGTCCTCGTCGGCCTCGATCAGCTTGACCACCTCGTCCGCCTTGTCGCCGGTGCGGACGACGCGCTCCGGCTCCAGCCCGGCGAAGGTGCGTACTGCTTCCGCAGCGGCGTCGATCAGCTTTTCGGCTTCGGCCTCGGCCTCCGCCTGCATGACCTCGCCGACGCCGAGCCAGGTCTCGTGCTCGGGCGGCTTGATGACGCCCAGAAGCACGATCGCGGCGCCCAGCCGCGCGCAGCGGCGCGCCGCGAAGCGGACCGCCTTGGCGCATTCGACGCTGTCATCAACGACCGCGAGGAATTTCGGGCGATGGCCCGTCTCGTAGGACCGCCGTCGCTTTACCATCGATCTCGCCCTGCCGCCGCTTCGGGAACGGACATGGTGGCTCGCGCCGCAACGTCAGCGCAAGCCCGCGCCTTGAGGTCGGGCCGCACCGATCAGCCGCGCCGCACGAAGCCGACGATGTCCTTGACGTCGCGCATGATGGGGGCGGCGATCGCTTCCGCCCGCTCAGCGCCCGCGCCGAGAATGCCGTCGATATGGCTGACATCGGCCAGGAGCCGGCGCATCTCGCCGGCAATCGGCGCGAGCTTCGCCACGGAGAGATCGACCAGCGCCGCCTTGAAACCGGAGAACTGCCCGCCGCCGAACTGGGCGAGAACCTGCGCCTTGGTCTGGCCGTTGAGCCCGGCATAGATGCCGACGAGGTTCTCCGCCTCGGGCCGGCCCTCCAGACCCTTCTCCTCGGAGGGCAGCGCGTCGGGATCGGTCTTCGCCTTGCGGATCTTCTGGGCGATGGTCTCGGCATCGTCGGTGAGGTTGATGCGCGAATTGTCGGAGGCGTCGGACTTCGACATCTTCTTGGTGCCGTCGCGCAGGCTCATCACCCGCGGGGCCGGGCCCTGGATCAT
The DNA here is from genome assembly GCA_001556125.1 of Rhizobiales bacterium CCH10-E5. Lineage (GTDB taxonomy): Bacteria > Pseudomonadota > Alphaproteobacteria > Rhizobiales > Beijerinckiaceae > Allobosea > Allobosea massiliensis. The sequence continues at coordinate 7,225 of LSIG01000176.1, forward strand.
CGGCTCCGGCTGCGGGAAGAAGCCGAGATCGCCGGTGCCGAGCCCGCGCTCCGCGATCTGCGCGCCGAAATCGTTGTTGAACTTCTGCGCGATGTCGCGGGCGAGCTCGAGATGCTGCTTCTGGTCCTCGCCGACCGGCACATGCGTCGCCTTGTAGAGCAGGATGTCGGCCGCCATCAGCGCCGGATAGGCATAAAGCCCGATCGAGGCGTTCTCGCGATCCTTGCCGGCCTTCTCCTTGAACTGGGTCATGCGGTTGAGCCAGCCGAGACGGGCCACACAATTGAACACCCAGGCGAGTTCCGCATGCTGCGAAACCTGGCTCTGGTTGAAGATGATGCTGCGCTTCGGATCGACGCCCGCCGCGACATAGGCTGCCGTGACCTCGCGAATCGCGCGTGTCAGGTCGGCGGGGTTCTGCCAGACCGTGATCGCGTGCATGTCGACGACGCAATAGATGCACTCATGCGTCTCCTGCATCGCCACCCAGTTGGTCAGCGCGCCGAGATAATTGCCGAGATGCAGCGTCGAGGTCGGCTGCATGCCGGAGAAGACGCGCTGGTGAAAGGTCGCCATCGGGGCGCTCCCGCAAGGGTGGGGTCGTCTGGAGTGCCGCGTTCTGGCCGAAGCCCGCCCGAGGCGCAAGGGCAAGCCTGGCCTCCGGCGTCAGATGGGCTTGCCGAGGCGGCTGAGCTCGCGCAGGCGGAAGGCGCCGAGCATCCGTCCCGCTGCCGCATAGACGAGGCCGCCGGCGCAGCACAGGATCAGAAGCGCGGCTACGCGCCACAGCAGCGCCGACCGGGTCGAGAGAGCTTCCTCCAGCCAGGGCATCAGCGCCGCGAGCGCCGCCACCATGAGAAGGCTCGCAGCCAGCACGGACAGGATCGGCCGGAGCAGTGGCAGGCGCGGTCGCCAGAGCCCGTCCCGCGCGAGGAAACCGCCGAGCACGCAGGCTTGCGTGACGAAGGCGAGCGTCGCGGCCGCGGCGGCATTGGTGGCAGGCATGGGGAGCACCGACAGCCGCCCGGCCAGGATCGCGACGCCGAGTGCCGCCAGCCCGGCATAGAGCGGCAAGCGTGGCGTCTGGCGGGCAAAATAGACCTGGGCGAAGACCTTGGCGATGACGGCGAAGGGCAGGCCGGCGGCAAAGGCCTGCATCGCAGCGGCCGTCCGGATGCGGTCGATCTCGGTGAAGCGACCGCGCTCGAACAGGACGGAGATGATCGGCTCCGCCAGCCAGCCGAGGGCAACGGCGGCGGGAATCGCCAGCGCCAGCCCCAGCACCAGAGCGCGGTTGATCATGTCGCGTCGGCCGGCCGCGTCGCCGCTGGTCTCGCAGACGGCAATGGCCGGCAGCAGCACCACGCCCATCGCCACAGCCACGAAACCGAGCGGTAGCTGGAAGACCCGGTCGGCATAGTAGAGCCATGACACTGCGCCCGGCTGAACCGAGGCGATCTGGGTCGACACCAGCAGCACGAGCTGCGAAGTCGATGCCGCCAGCAGGGCCGGGCCGCCCAGCCGCAGTAGCCGTGTCATCGCGGGCGACCAGGTCAGCCGCGGCCGGACCAGCGGCATGTTGCCGTACCAGAGCGCGACGATGATCATGAGCAGGTGCAGCGCGCCGCCGAGGCTGACGGCGGCGGCGATCAGCGCGGCCCCCTGCACCGAAGGCATGCCGGTCGTCAGCGCGACGATCAGGGCGGCGATCAGCACGAGGTTGAGCAGGGACGGCGCCAGTGCGGCGACGAGGAAGCGTCCCTCCGAATTGAGCACCGCGGCGAGCAGCGAAGCGAGCGTGGTGAAGGCGAGAAAGGGCAGCGCGATCCGCGTGTACGCCGTTGCCATCGCGAGAGTTTGGGGCGCGTCATGGAAGCCGCCCGCGATGGCGAGCACCAGCCAGGGCGCGAGCAGCAGGCCGAGTCCCGTGGCGGCCCCGACGCCGAGCGCCAGCCAGGCGAAGGCCTCGCCGACGAAGCGCCGCGCGGCTTGCGCGCCCTCCATGGTGCGAAGATCGAGATAAACCGGCACGAAGGGCGCGTTCAGCCCGCCCTCGCCCAGCACGCGACGCATCAGATTCGGCAGGCGGAAGGCGACGAGAAAGGCGTCCGCCACCGGCCCGGCGCCGAGCATCCGCGCGATCAGCATGTCGCGCGCGAAACCGAGCAGGCGCGACAAGACCGTCGCCAGCCCGACGACGAGCGAGTTGCGGGCGAGCTTCGCGGGTTCCGCCGGCATCGCCGCCCTTCCTTCAACGGTGGGTTACAGAATGAACCGGCTCAGATCCGCGTTCTTCGCGAGATCGCCGATGCGGGACTGCACATAGGCTGCGTCGATCGTCACCGTCTCACCGGAGCGGTCGGGCGCCGTGAAGGAGATTTCGTCGAGAATCCGCTCGATCACCGTCTGCAGCCGCCGCGCGCCGATGTTCTCGACGGTGGAGTTCACATCCACGGCGATGCGCGCGATTGCGTCGATCGCATCCGGCGTGAAATCGACGCGCACGTCTTCGGTCGCCATCAGCGCCACGCTCTGCTTGATCAGGCTGGCCTCGGTTTCGGTCAGGATGCGCCGGAAATCGTCGACGTCGAGGGGCGAGAGCTCGACGCGGATCGGCAGGCGACCCTGGAGTTCGGGCAGGAGGTCGGACGGGCGCGAGACGTGGAAGGCCCCCGACGCGATGAACAGGATGTGGTCGCTCTTCACCGCGCCATGCTTGGTTGCCACCGTCGTGCCCTCGATCAGCGGCAGCAGGTCGCGCTGCACGCCTTCGCGCGAGACATCGGCCCCGCTTTTGCCCTCGCGGGCGCAGATCTTGTCGATCTCGTCGAGAAAGACGATGCCGTTGTTCTCGACCTCGCGGATCGCCGCCTGCACGATCGCCTCCTGGTCGATCAGCTTGTCGCTTTCTTCCGTCAGGAGCGGCCCATAGGCATCCTTGACGAGGACGCGCCGGGGCTTGCCCTTCTGGCCGAAAGCCTTGCCGAACATCTCGGAGAGGTTGATCGCGCCGATCGAGGCTCCGGGCATGCCGGGCACCTCGAACATCGGGGCGCTGGGGCCCGCACCGGCGGCGATCTCGATCTCGATCTCCTTGTCGTCGAGCTCGTTGGCGCGCAGCTTGCGGCGGAAGGAATCGCGGGTGGCGAGGCTGGCATTGACGCCGACCAGCGCGTCGAGCACGCGCTCCTCCGCGGCCAGATGCGCCTTGGCTTCCACGTCCTTGCGCCGCGTTTCCCGCACCAGCGCGATCGCGATCTCGACCAGATCGCGCACGATCGACTCGACGTCGCGGCCGACATAGCCGACCTCGGTGAACTTCGTCGCCTCGACCTTGAGGAAGGGCGCATTCGCCAGCTTGGCAAGGCGGCGCGCGATCTCCGTCTTCCCGCAGCCGGTCGGCCCGATCATCAGGATGTTCTTCGGCGAGACCTCTTCGCGCAGCGGCCCTTCGAGCTGCTGCCGCCGCCAGCGGTTGCGCAAGGCGATCGCGACCGCGCGCTTGGCGTCGTTCTGGCCGACGATGAAGCGGTCGAGTTCGGAAACGATCTCGCGGGGGGAGAAAGAGGTCATGTCAGGTCTGAATCCTGCTGGAACTGCATGATGAGGACGCCGGGCGTCCGGCCTTCGAGATGGGGGACAGCTCGGAAGCCCGCCTTGCGATAGGCGGCGACGGCGCGCCCGTTATCCGGGTCGGGATCGATCAGGATGGTCCTGTGGCCTTGTGCCAGGAGGCTCACCGCAAACTGGCGCAGCGCGGCCGAGCCGATCCCCTGCGACAGCCGCTGCGAATCGGCCAGAGAGAGATCGACGCCGACGGCCTCGGCCGGGACCTCAAGGAGCCAGGGGCTCTCGGCGGTCCATGCGGGGATCTGGTGCGGACCGATCCGCCAGACCTGGATATAGCCCGCCGGCTCGCCATCAAGCATGATCAGGAAGGGCGAGCAGGTGTCGTCACGACCTTCGATCATGTCGCGGATGTAGCCGACTTCGGTCTTCGGATCGCCCCACCACTCCTGCCAGTGCGGCTGCGCAACCCAGCGCGCGAGCAAAGGCAGATCCCCGGCCTCGACAGGGCGGAAGGCGATGTCATGGGACACCGGCGCGCTCACGCGGGCTCCGCCGGCGGCAGTTTCGCCCGCAGCCCACCGAGCGGCACGCGCGGCAGCAGGAGCCGCCGCAGGCTGCGCCACCCTGCGGACAGCGCGAGCACCACCACTGCCAACCCGAGCAGCGTCAGCGGCAAATGCAGATCTCCGGAGACGCCGCGCGAGATCAGATGCGCCACCGCGATGCCGGCATAGCTCAGCCCGGAGACGATCAGCGCCCGGCGGTCGATCACCAGCGCCACCAGCGCGAGCAGCGCGAACACCGCCAGAGTGGCGCCGGCGGCGGCCGTTCCCATGCGGCCGACATCGCCGATCGCAGCCTGCGTGACCGGGTGGACGATCAGCGGCGCAGCGAGCAGGTGCAGCCAGAAGGCGACGTCCGAGCGGCGGGTTCGACGCAGCGGATCGCTGAGGTCGAGCCGCATCGCCGCCAGGAAGATTGCGAGGCCGGCCGCGAGCGCGAGCGGATACAGATGGCCGCCGACGAAGCCTGGGGAGGCCCGCTCGATCAGCCCGGCTGCGATGGCCAGCCCTCCGAGCCCGCCGATCGCGCCGTCGATCGGCACGCGGAAGCGCCAATGGTGGAGCGCGGCCGCCAGGACCGTGCCGAGCCCGGCCCCGAGATAGCCCCAGCCATCCGCTCTTGCACCGGAGAAGCCGTCTCCTGCGACAAGCCCGATCGCGACCACGCCGAGAAAGCCGCCGGATGCGGCGAACATCAGCGCCAGCGCGATCGAGGGCAAAGCGAGGCGCATCCGGCGCGAGAACCACTCGGCCAGTCCCCAGGAGACGAGCAGCGAGGTCAAGGCGAAGACCTGGCCGAAGCCGAGGACGCTCGAAAGCCCCAGGACCGCGGCCGCCAGAAGCCCGACGCCGATGGTGACGAAAACGTCGTTGAACCCACCGATCAGACGGAAGCGCTCGTCGTCGGGGTCCGGCCGGGATGGGCTCTCGGCGCCGGGCGAGGCCGGCGACGAAGCAAGCCGCAGCCGGGCCAGATGGGCGATGCGGATCGCCTGGGCCCGGTCGATGACGCCGGCCTCGACGGCGGCGTCGAGGTCCTCTTCCAGGATCACGCCGCCTCCAGCGTTTCGATCACCAGCGAATGGTTGGTGTAGACGCAGATGTCGCCGGCGATCTTCATCGCCTTGCGCACGATCGCTTCGGCGTCGGGCTCGACATCGATCAGCGCGCGTGCCGCCGAGAGCGCGTAGTTGCCGCCGGAGCCGATCGCCATCACCGAGCCATGCTCGCTGGCCTCCGGCTCGAGCACGTCGCCGGTGCCCGAGATCAGCAGCGAAACCTCCTTGTCGGCGACCAGCAGCATCGCCTCTAGCCGGCGCAGATAGCGGTCGGTGCGCCAGTCCTTGGCGAGCTCGACGCAGGCCCGCAGCAATTGCGTCGGATACTGCTCCAGCTTGCTTTCGAGCCGCTCGAACAGCGTGAAGGCGTCGGCGGTCGCGCCGGCGAAGCCCGCGATCACCGCACCCTTGGCGAGCCGGCGCACCTTGCGGGCGTTGCCCTTCATGATGGTCTGGCCGAGCGAGACCTGCCCGTCGCCGCCGATCACGACCCGCCCGCTCTTGCGCACCATCAGGATGGTGGTCGCGTGCATCGTCGGGGCGGAGGAAGCGTCTGACATCGCGATTCGGCCTCGGCGGTTCGCGGGAGGGGAGCCGCCAACATGTTCAGCGGCGCCCGCGGTATCAAGGGGTGGCACCGCTTGCGCCCGCAGGCGACACGGGCCGCCGCGGCGATTCACGTGAAACGCCTTGCGGTCGGCAGCAGCCCTCAGGCCGCCCGCTGCAGCCCCACCCGGCCCCAGATCGCGCTCAGCCCGGAGACGAGATGGTCGATATCCGCATCGGAGTGCAGCGGCGAGGGCGTGATCCGCAGCCGCTCGGTGCCGCGCGGCACGGTCGGGTAGTTGATCGGCTGGACATAGATGTCGAAGCGTTCGAGCAGCTCGTCGCTGACCGCCTTGCACAGCACGGGGTCGCCGACCATCACCGGCACGATATGGCTCGGATTGGCGAGATGCGGCAGCCCGGCGGCGTCGAGGCGCCGGCGCAGCGTCGCCACCCGCTCCTGATGGCGCTCGCGCTCCTCCTGGCTCTGCTTGAGATGGCGGATCGCGGCGAGCGCGCCGGCCGCGACCGGCGGCGGCAGCGAGGTCGAGAAGATGAAGCCCGAGGCAAAGCTGCGGACATAGTCGCAGAGCGCCGCCGAGCCCGTGATGTAGCCGCCCATCACGCCGAAGGCCTTGGCGAGCGTGCCCTCGATCACGGTCAGGCGCGAGGCCAGGCCGTCGCGCTCGCTGACGCCGCCGCCGCGCGGCCCGTAGAGGCCCACCGCGTGGACCTCGTCGATATAGGTCATCGCGCCGAATTCCTCGGCGATGTCGCAGAAATCCGCGATGGGAGCGATGTCGCCATCCATCGAATAGACCGATTCGAAGGCGACCAGCTTGGGCCGCGCCGGGTCGAGCGCGGCGAGCTTGCGGCGCAGATCGTCGGGGTCGTTATGGGCGAAGATGTGCCGTTCCGCCCGCGAATGACGGATCCCCTCGATCATCGAGGCGTGGTTGAGCGCATCCGTCAGCACGACGCAGCCGGGGATGCGCGAGGCGAGCGTGCCGAGCGAGGCCCAGTTCGACATGTAGCCGGAATTGAACAGCAGCGCGGCTTCCTTGCCGTGCAGGTCGGCGAGCTCCTGCTCCAGCAGGACGTGATAGTGGTTGGTGCCGCCGATGTTGCGGGTGCCGCCGGCGCCGGCGCCGCAACGCTCGATCGCCTCGTGCATCGCCGCCAGCACGGCCGGGTGCTGGCCCATGCCGAGATAGTCGTTGGAGCACCAGACGGTGATCTCGCGCGGGCCGCCTTCGCCATGATAGGTCGCGCGCGGAAAACGGCCGGCCTGGCGCTCCAGATCGGCGAAGACGCGGTAACGGCCTTCGCGGCGCAGGCCGTCCAGCTCCTCGCGGAAGAAAGTCTCGTGGTCCATCGCCTGCCTCCTGCGGCGCGCGCTTTCTAAAACCTAGGGCCGGACAGGCGAAATGGCACGCGGTGTCGCGCCCCGCCTTGACCTTGATCAGCCTTCGCGCCGCGCCAGTTCCAGTATCGCCTCCAGCAGCGCCCGGATCGCGATGCCGGCATCGGCTTCGGTCATGGCCTCCAGGGGCGAATGGCTGATGCCCTTCTCGTTGCGCACGAACAGCATCGCGGCCGGGCAGAGCGCGGCCATCGCCATCGCGTCGTGACCCGCGCCCGAGGGCAGGCGTCGCGGGGTCGGATTGACGCCCATCCGGGCGACCCCGGCACTGAGCGCCTCCTGCAGCGTCGGATCCATCGGCACCGCGGAAGCCCTGGCATAGGTGGTGATGTCGAGCCCGACGCCGCGCCGCGCCGCGATGGCGGCGAAGCGCTCCCTGACGATGGCCTCCATCGCCGCGACCGTCTCGTCACGGGGCGAGCGGATGTCGACGGTGAAGGAGACCGCACCGGGCACGACATTGGTCGCGCCGGGTTCGACCTGGAAGACGCCGACCGTGCCGACCGCCTGCTCGTGGCCGGCCGCGATCCCTTCAAGCGCCAGCGCCATCTCGGCCCCCGCCGTCAGCGCGTCCTTGCGCAGCGCCATCGGCACGGTGCCGGCATGTCCGGCCTCGCCCGTCACGCGGACGCGGGCGCGCCTCTGGGCATTGATCGCGGTGACGATGCCGACAGCCTCGTTCTCGACCTCGAGCACCGGCCCCTGCTCGATATGGACCTCGAGATAGGCCTTCACCGATCCGGGCTTGCGCGCCAGCCCGGCGATGCCGCCGGGGTCGCCGCCGAAGGCGACGAGCGCATCCGCGAGCCGCACGCCGTCCGCATCGCGCGCCTCGAGCCAGGCCGGGTCGTAATCGCCCGCCAGCGCGCCCGAGGTGGAGAGATGCGTCGGGAAGCGGACATTCTCCTCGTCGCCGAAGGCCACCACCTCGAGAGCGAAGGGCAGGACGATTCCCGCATCACGCAGCGCCTGCGCCGCGAGAATTCCGGCGACGACGCCGAGATTGCCGTCGAAGCGCCCGCCATCCTTCACCGTATCGATATGGGAGCCGATCATGACGGAAGGCCCGCCGGGAACGGACCCTCGCGCCGGCCCTGGACCGACCCCGCCGCATCGATGAAGGCGGTCAGCCCCGCGACCTCCATCGCGCCTTTCGTCCACTCCGCTGCCTGCCGGTGGGCGGGCGACAGATAGAGCCGCGTCAGTTTGCCGGGTTCGTCGGAGAAGCGGGCAAGGCCTTCGAGCGCGGCGAAGGCGCGCGCGCCAAGGACGGCGGCGGAGGGAAGCGAGGCTGCCATCATGCGGTCCTAGTAGGTCGCCCGGCCGCCCGACAGGTCGAAGACGCCGCCGGTGGTGAAGCTGTTCTCGGCCGAGGCGAGGAAGGCCACCATGGAGGCGACCTCCTCGGGCAGCAGGAAGCGCCCGCGCGGGATCTTGGCGAGCATGTAGCCGATATGCTCCTCGGTCATCTGGTCGAAGATGCGGGTGCGGGCGGCGGCGGGTGTGATGCAGTTCACCGCGATGTCCTGCGTCGCGAGCTCCTTGCCGAGCGACTTGGTCAGCGCGATCACCGCCGCCTTCGAGGCCGAATAGGCCGAGGCGTTGGGGTTGCCCTCCTTGCCGGCGATCGAGGCGACCAGCACGAGACGCCCGTAATTGCGCTTGATCATGCCGGGGATCACCGCCTGGCAGCAATGCAGCGTGCCGTCGACATTGAGCTTCATCACCCGCGCCCATTCGTCGAGCGGGTATTCCCAGGTCTTCAGATTGGCCCCGGCGATGCCGGCGCTGGTGACGAGGATGTCGACGCTGCCCTGCTTCGCTTCCAGCGCGTCGGCGGCGGCCTTCACCGCCGCCGCGTCGGTGACGTCGATGCCCAGCCCGGTCGCCGTCCCGCCGATTTCGGCCGCCGTCTTGGCGGCGAGGGCGCCGTCCAGGTCCCAGATCGCGACATGGGCGCCGCTGGCGGCGAAGCGCTCCGCCACGGCACGGCCGATGCCCTGCGCGCCTCCGGTGACGATGGCGGTTCTTCCCTGCAGATCGATCTGGTTCATGGTCGGCCCCTGACTCGTTGGAGGCGCACCCTAGGGGGTCGAAGGCCGCAGGGACAAGATCGCGCAGGCGGCGTCGATGACTTGCTGGTGCCGGGCCGCAACGAATTGTTAAACATGCCGACCGATCCGCTGTCGTGGCCTGGGCCGTTCCGAAGCGGGACGCGCGGCCTGTTCCCGTGCCGATCCCGCACAGGGCACAAGGTGTTCAACGAGCCGGCGCCGCGCCGACGCTCCATTGCGGAACAGGTCGTGATTTCAGCGGCTTCGGCGACCGACCGCCGGTCGCGGGTCAGTTGAAGGCAGCGTTCACCACCCCGTCCGGTTCGCCTTGATTCCCGCCCATATTGCGTCATGACCAAAGGGCGCCGACCTTCGGTGCCGAACGCCGCCGACGGACCCCTCCAGGATCGCCCGAGCCTTGCCCGCCAGCCTCACCCTCCCTCGCAACACTCCGATGCCGGCGGCGCGGCCGGCCGGTATCGCGCAGCGCGACATCGGCGGCATCGCCGTTGCGGTGCTGTCTCGCAGCGCCGCGCTGGCGGAGTTGTCGGAGGCGATGAGCAGCGGCCGACACGTCAAGCTCGCCTTCTGCAACGCCAACCTCGTCAACATCGCAGCGGCCGATCCGGCTCTGCTGCGGCAGCTTGCGGGCTTCCTCGTCCTGCCGGACGGAATCGGAGTCGATCTGGGGAGCCGCCTGCTCTATGGCGACAGCTTCCCGGCCAATCTGAACGGAACGGACTTCATCCCGGCCCTGCTCGAGGCCGAGACCCGCGCGCTGACCATCGCTCTGGTCGGTGCTAAGCCCGGCGTGGCCGACCGGGCGGCTGCGAAGCTGGCCGAGCGCTATCCCCGTCACCGCTTCCGCGTCGCCGGCGACGGCTTCTTCGACGCCGCAGGCGAAGCCGTACTGTTCGCATCCCTGAAAGCCGCCCCGCCCGATCTCCTGCTCGTGGCCCTCGGCAATCCCCGCCAGGAGCGCTGGATCGCCGAAACGGTTGGCCCGCAGCATGCGGCGGTCGCGGCCGGTGTCGGCGCGCTGTTCGATTTTCTCGCAGGCGAGGTGCCGCGCGCGCCGGAAGCCTGGCGCCGCGCGCGGCTGGAATGGCTCTATCGGCTCTGGCGCGAGCCGGCCCGGCTCTGGCGCCGCTACATCCTCGGTAACCCGCTCTTCCTGCTGCGCATCCTGCGTCAGCGCCTGCGGACCGTCAGGCCGCAGCCGTGACGCAGAGCTTCGCCATCGCGACGCCGAGCTATGCCGGCGATGTCGAGCGCTGCCGGCTGCTCTGCGCCAGCATCGACCGCTTCGTCACCGGCCACGCCGCGCATTATCTGCTGGTCGAGGATGCCGACGTCGCCCTGTTTCGCCCTCTCGAAGGCCCGCGCCGACGCGTCATCCCCGAATCCGAGCTGCTGCCGGTCTGGTTGAAATCCTGGCCGGATCCGCTCAGCCTCGGTCGCCGTCGCGTCTGGACCGGCCCCCGCGCCCTGCTGCGTGGCGTTCCGCCGCTGCGCGGCTGGCATGCCCAGCAGCTGCGCAAATTCGCCCTGCCGCTGAAGAGCGACGAGGATGTCGTGCTTTTCGCCGATTCCGACATGCTCTTCCTGCGGCCCTTCGATTTCGCCAGCCTCGCGACGCAGGACGGGGTGCGGCTCTACCGCAAGCCCGACGGCATCGCCGCGCAGATGCGCGAACATCGCGGCTGGTGCGACAGCGCGGCGGGTCTGCTCGGCCTGCCCGCGCCGGATTTTCCGAGCCCCGACTACATCAACAACATGGTGAGCTGGCGCCGCGACAACGTCCGCGCGCTCATGGACCATATCGAGAGCACCAGCGGGCGCGACTGGGTCAGTGCCATCGCATCGCGCCGCGGCTTCTCGGAATATGTGATCTACGGCTATTTCGTCGAACGCGTGCTGGGGCTCGACCGGGCGCGTCACTGGCCGGACCCGCGCGAACTCTGCAAGGTCTATTGGGGCGGCGAGGCCGGGGCGATCGAGGGCTTGCGCTCCTTCGAGGAAGTGCTGGAGCCCTGGCAGGTCGCCGTCGGCGTGCAGTCCTTCATCGGCGAGCCGGTCGAGGCGATCAGGGCCCTGTTCGAGACGCAGTGACGCCGCGCCCCGCCTGCGCCAGCAGCCGGTAGGTCACCGCCGCCGACAGGACATAGACCGCGCCGAAGACCAGATTGAGCCAGGGCGCCCAGGCGTCGTCCGCCGGAAAGCGCAGCATCACCCAGGAGAGCAGGGCGGCCTTCAGCCCGGTGATCGCCAGCAGGAGCGCGATCCGCGAGCCGGTCAGCTCGCGCGCATAGAGCAGCTCGGCATGGTATTCGACCAGATTGCGGAAGGCCGGGACCAGGAGCAGCGGCAGGAAGAGATAGGCCGCTTCGCTGACATTTCGGCCCAGCAGCCCTGGGAAGGGCCACAGCGCAATGATCACCGCCAGCAGCCCGCCGATCGAAATGAGGGCGATGCCGGCCTCGACCAGCGCCAGCCGGCCGGCCCCGCCGGCGAAACCCCGGTCCTTCATGATTTTCTGGACCAGCATCTGGTTGAAGCTGCGCACGGGCATCGCGGTGAGGTCGATGACGCGCATGGCGATGGCGTAGAGCCCGGCGATGCGTTCCCCGGCCAGCGCCAGCATCAGCAGTTTGTCGAGCTCGGCCTGGACATAGAAGACGATCTCGGCCGCGCCGGCAAAGACGGCGTCCGCCATGCGTCGCGGATAGAGCCGGCGGACGAAGCGCAGCCGCAGCGGTGGCAGGAAGAAGATCAGCGCGAGGCTCAGCGTCGCCGTCGTCGCCGCCAGATAGGCGAAGACCCAGATCTCGAGGCTGTGCCGGCCGAAAGCCGCAAACAGCAGCGCGGCGACCGTGCGCAGCGATGAGCCCAGGATGACGAGCAGGGCCGCCTGTCGGAAGCGCCGCAGCCCGTTGTTGACGATCGCGACGACCTCGACGAGCCGCCAGCACAGGATTTCCGCGACCAGGATCAGTGCGAAGGTCAGCGCCGCGAGCCGTTCCGAGAAGAGGAAGACATAGGCCAGGGCAGCGACCGCGGCGATGACCGGCAGCGAGAGCAGGGCGAGAGCGGAAAACCCGGCCAGATAGGCCCCCAGCAGCCTCGGCTTCACCGTCGCGACACGGTAGACCGGCGAGACGAAGCCGAAGGCGAGCATGCGCGACAGGATGAGGCCGGTCGCGGAAGCCGTTGCGAACAGACCGAATTCGCCGAGGGTCAACGTATTCGCAACAATGAGGAAGTAGACAAGCGAGATCACGAGCCGGCCGGCTGAGCCGCTCAGGATGGTGAGGTAGGCGAAAATGGCGGCGCGGTCTGGCAGCATGAGGTCCGTTTTCGCGGCGCGCAGGATGCGTGTGGGCCCGTCTGGCCCGGCTTCTGCCTCATCCGGACGGCGTCGAGGCGCCACCCTAGCCGACAGGCGTTGAACGACCCTAAACGAAACGGAACCGTCCCCGCTCATGCGACAGCCCGATCCGGATCGACACATCGACGGCCTGACCCGGCGCGCTGCGCTGGCCGCCGCCGCGGGTCTGGCCGCGACCGGTTTCGCGCAAGCCGCCGGCGTCAGCGCGGCGCGGCCGATACCCTTCGGGTCGGCCGCCCAGATCGAGACCTTCCGGGCCGATCCGCGTTATCGCGAGGCGCTGAAGCGCTATTGCGACGTCATCGTCCCGATGAACGACCTGAAATGGGAGGCGCTGCGCCACGACCGCGCCCGCTTCGACTTCTCGGGCGCCGACGAACTCGTCGGCTTCGCCGAACGCAACGGCCAGGCCCTGCGTGGCCATGCCCTGCTCTGGGGCGAGGCGCTGCCGCCCTGGGCAAGGGACATGACCAGCCGGGCCGAGGCCGAGCGCGAGCTCGTCGAGCACATCGGCACGGTCGTCGACCGCTACAAGGGCAGGATCGCGACCTGGGACGTGGTCAACGAGGTCATCCGCTTCGAGCCGCTGCCGGGTGAACCGATGCGCGACACGATCTGGCAGCGGCTGCTCGGGCCCGCCCATGTCGAGATCGCCTTCCGCGCCGCGGCCGCGGCCGATCCGAAGGCGCGGCTCGTGCTGAACGACTTCAACTTCGAGGAGCCGGGCGCCGGTACGGCGGCGCGCCGCCGCATCGCGCTCGATCTCTGCCGCCGGCTCAAGGACAAGGGCATCCCCGTCCACGGCATCGGGATGCAGGCGCATCTCTATGCCGACCGCCCGCTCGACATCGACGGACTGGAAAACTTCATGGTCGAGCTCGGCAAGCTCGACCTCGACGTCGAGATCACCGAACTCGACGTCATCGACTGGAAGCTCCCCGCCGATGCCGCGACGCGCGATCGGGCCGCCGCGAGTCTGGTCGGGACGTTCCTCAACGCCATCGCCTCTGTCCGCCGGCCCAAGGCCATCGTCACCTGGGGCCTGAGCGACCGCTATTCCTGGATCCACGAGACCTTCCCGCGTCAGGACAAGGCGAGAGCCCGGCCCCTGCCGCTGGATGCCGATTTCCGGCCGAAACCGATGATGGCGGTGCTCGACCGCTATCGCCGAGGCCAGAGTTAGCGCCGGCCACGACAGAGCGAGCGAGACGATGTTGCCCGTGCCGAGACGCTCCCGTCCCGGCGTCCGGCGAGGACTGGAAGAGTGAAGCGTAGCGTCATGTTCACCAACGAGACCGCCGTCAGCGAGCCGGAGCCGAGGCGTGATCGCCGCGAGCGCCGGGCCGCGCCCGCGGCGGTGCCGGCCGTCATGGCGAAGCTCACCGATCCGGCCTGGGTTGTTCGGACCCTCTGGGTCCGCAAGGGGCTCATTCTGCTCTGTGCCGTCCTCGGCCTCGTCCTGGCGGGGCTGGCGAGCCTGCTCGTGCCGCCGAAATACGTCTCGACCGCCCAGCTCTTCATCGACCCGCGCGACCTGCGCGTGCTCCAGAACGAAGTCTCGCCCAATGCCACCGGCGGCGACCCGACCTCGATCACCAGCTATCTCGAGAGCCAGGCGCGCATCATCGCCTCCGACAGCATCAAGACGCCGGTCGTCTGGAGCGAAGGGCTGGACAAGGACCCGGAGTTCGGCGGCGAGGCGCCGAAATCGGGATTGGGCCGCCTGCTCGCCGAGTGGTGGCCGAAGAGCGGCGCGCCCGATCACGACGGACTGGTCTATGCGCTGGCGGCCCTCGACCGGAACGTCAGCGTCCGCCGCGGCGAGCGCACCTTCGTCATCGACATCTCGGTGACCTCGCGCGAGGCCGCCAAGGCGGCCCGCATCGCCAACGCGCTGGCCGAGACCTATCTCGAAAACCAGGCCAAGGTGCGTGCCGAGGCCGCCCAGCGCGCCACCGCCTCGCTGACCTCGCGCCTCGAGGAGCTGCGCAACCGCCTGCGCACGGCCGAAGACAAGGCCGAGCGCTACAAGGAGGCCAACAACATCGTCGGTGTCGGCGCCGGCCGCTCGATGACGGAGGAGCAACTCGCGCTCAACAACGCCCAGCTCGTCGCGTCGCGCACCCGCGTCACCGAGGCGCGCGCCAAATACGACCAGATCATCGCCACCCGTCCGGCGGGCATCGAGGCCGGCGCGATCCCCGAGGCCGTCGCCTCCAACACCATGACCGCGCTGCGTGCCCAGCTCGGCGCGGCCCTGGCCAAGGAGGCCGACCTGCTCGCCTCGCTCGGCGCGCGTCACCCCGCCCTCGCCGCCGCCCAGGCCCAGACCCGCGACGCGCGGCGGCAGATCTCGGACGAACTCTCCCGCATCGCCCGGTCCGCCAAGGTCGAGCTCGATCGCGCCGTCGAGGCCGAGCGCCAGATCGCGCGCCGTGTCGATCAGCTGACGGCCTCGCAATATGCCGCCAGCCGCGCCTCGGTCGAGCTGCGGGAGCTCGAGCGCGAGGTCGAATCCTCGCGCGTCGTCTACGACGCCTTCCTGCGTCGCGCCCGCGAGACGGGCGAGCTCGCCGGCATCGATACCACCAATGCGCGCGTCATCAGCGCCGCCATGCCGCCGCTGGAGAAAAGCGGCATCAGCCGGCGCACGCTGGCGCTGCTCGGCGGCATCGTCGGCGGCGGGGCCGGTGTCGCGCTGGCGCTCGGGCTCGCTCTGTTCGGCCCGCTGCCCCTTCCGCGGCGCCCCGTCCGACAGGCGGAGGAGACCGAAGCGGCCCAGCCGCCTGCGGCCGCCGCTCCGGCCGAAGCGAAGCCCGTCACGGCCCCGCTGATGGCGGTGCCATCGGCCCCGGCCGTCGCGCCGCGTCCTGCGGCGGCCAAGGCCGGCTGGCGTCGCCTCGTCGCGATCAACGGGGGGCAGGCCGAGCGCGTGCCCGATCTGCTGCGCACTGCCGCCACCCCGCTGCTGGCGACGCTGCCGGCCGTCCGCCACCGCCGCTGGCGCCGTGATGATGGCGAGGTTCGCTCGGTCTTCCAGGCGAAGACCCATCTGGTCGACGTGCTGGACAAGCCGAATGCCGGCTTCGCCAAGGCGGTGCGGACGGTGCGCTCCGCCCTCGCGACGCAGGCTTCCGGCGGCGACCATCGGCGGATCCTGGTGCTCGGTCTGCGTCCCCATTCAGGCGCCTCGACGCTCGCGCTGAATCTCGCCCTCGATGCGGCGCAGGCCGGCCTGCCGGCGATGCTGGTCGATGCGGGCCTGGGTGACGAGGCCCTGACCCGTGTCTACGCGCCGGAGGCGCAGTTCGGGCTCCACGACGTCGTCACAGGCAAGGTCGGGCTCGTGCGTGCGGCGCTGCAGGACGAGGGCACCGGCCTGTTCTTCCTGCCCCGCGTCGGCCGGACCGATCTGGTTGGTCGCGAGGAGATCGGGCGCGGCTTCTTCGAGAAGGCCCGCCGTTTCGGCCCGATCGTCATCGACGGCGGCGCGGTCGGGACGGACGGTCTGGCGCTTCGCTTCGCCGAGGTCGCGGACGACATCGTCCTCGTCCTGCGCGAGGGCGCGGTCGGCGAGGGCGATCTCGCCAGCGCGACGGCGGCGCTCGGCGAACAGGCCGACAAGCTGCGCGGCTTCGTCGTCAACGAGGTCTGAGCGCCGGCCTCAGTTCGCTTCCGGCTTGCGATACTGCTCGTTGGCGACGCCGAACTCCGACAGCAGGCGTCCGGCCGCCACCTGTGCGTGATAGAGGCCGATCACGGCAGACCCCGTTTTCAGACCTAGGGCAATGCCGCGCGGTAGGCTGGCGCCCAGAAGCGCCAGCGACTTGGCCAGCACGCGCAGCCGGCCAGAGGCTCCCGGATGCAGCCGCCGCTCGATGGCCGCGGAGATCGCGCCGTTGCGCAGGGCGCGGGCCTGGATCCAGCCGAATTCGCTGCGCCGGGCCGGCATCGTCTCGCGCTGCGCCGCCTCCTGCACCCACCAGAAGCGGAAGCCGGCCGCTTTCGCCCGCGTGAAGAAATCGCTGTCGCCGCCACCGGTGAAGTCGAAACGCTCGTCGAGGAACGGGTATCCGAGCCGCTCCAGCACCTCTCGCCGGGTGAGATAATTCGCGCTCGAGAACAGGATCGGAATCGGGCCTGAAGCGGCATAATGAGAGCGGAAGACCGGATGGGCGGAGAGCCAGGCGCGGGAGCGATCCTCGAACTCCGGCGTCACCGAACCGCCGAAGAGCTCAGCCGGGGCGCTACGCGCAGCCTTCAGGAAGGCGTCGAGCCAGAGCGGCGTCGCGGTCTCGTCATCGTCGATGCCCAGAACCTGCTTCAGCGCCGGAAAGCGCGTCAGCGCGCAGCGCCAGGCGGCGTTGTAGGCCTTGCAGTTGCCCTGACGCGGTTCGACGATGACGAATCCCTTGAACAGCCCCTGCGCGAGCAGGGACGCGGCGCGTTGCGCACCAGCCTGTTCAATGCCCTCGTTCTCGACGACGATGACCGCAAAATCATGCCCGCCCTGCTGGGCCGCGAGCGAGCGCAGGGTCGCCTCGAGCAGGTCGGGCCGGCGAAAGGTCGGTACGCAGACGACGCTCTCGACACCCGCCAGCGTAGCTTCGGGAGAGCTGGCGAGTACGCTGAAGGGCTCCGGCGTCGTGAAGAGCGCAGCGGCGCGGTTGCGGATCGGGTCGAGGGCATTCATCGCGTCCATCATCGCCCGCCGCACTTAAGGTTCCGTGATCGCGATGGCCGGATCGGCGGTGGATCGGGCCATGAAGCGTTGATCATGCTCGCGCGCCGCGCTTGACCCGCGCCCGCGGGCGAGGCCTTGCTGCGACTGCGGTGTGCGCCGCAGATGGTTCTCCGGCCGGGCTTCTTCCCTTGCGTCTCGCCTTCCTTACCGCACTGGTTCCCGTCGCCCGGCCCGACACCGGCTTCGAGATCGCCAATGCCGCGATCCTCGACGCCCTGCGCGGCGCCGGGCACGAGGTCACGGCCTTCGGCTTCCTGCGGCCGGGCGAGGAGCCGGCCGATCCGGACCGTTCCCGCATCATCGCCCGGACCGAGATCGAAAACGCCGTGGCATCCCCCGGCCTGCGCCTGCGCTGGATCGCGGCCGCCCTGCGCCTGCGTCTGCCCGTCGCCTGCGCCAAGCTGCGTCTGGCGGGCGCCGGCCGCCTCGTCGAGGCGGTCCGCGCCGAAGGCCCTTTCGACGCCATCGTGCTGAATTCCGTCATGCTGCCCGGCGCCTTTCCGGAGCTGCTCCGGCTCGCGCCCTGCCTGCTGGTCGAGCACAACATCGAATATGTTTCGGCGGGCCAGAGTGCCAACCATGCCCGCAATCCCGTGCTGAAGCGGCTCTACCGACGCGAGGCGCGCCTGCTGGAGCAGATCGAGCGCAGGCTCTGGCGCGACTGCCACTTCGTCTGGACGCTGGCGGAAGAGGATCGCGCCGCGCTCGGGCCGGCGCTGGCCGCCCGCTCGGCCGCGCTGCCCCTGCTCCCTGTCGCGGCGGCGCCGGACACGGCCACGGTCACCGAGCCGGAGCCGGCTCACGACGTCGGGCTCATCGGCACCTGGACCTGGACGCCCAATTTCATCGGCCTCGACTGGTTCCTGCGCGAGGTCTGCCCGCTCCTGCCGCCGGATGTGACCGTCGCCGTCGCGGGCCGGCTGCCGCCGGGCATGACGGCACCGCCTGGCGTGCGCTTCCTCGGACGCGTCCCGGCAGCCGACGCCTTCCTGCGCTCCTGCCGGATCGTGGCGCTGACCAGCCGCGCCGGCACCGGCGTGCAGCTCAAGACGGTGGAAGCGCTCGCTCTCGGATTGCCCGCGGTCGCGACGCCGCTCTCCTGCCGTGGTTTTTCCGACATGCCGGCCAATGTCACGCAGGCCGAGGATCCGCGCGCCTTTGCGGATGAACTGGTTGCCCGGCTCGCCGCGATCCGGGCCGGCGATCGCCAGCGCCTCAATGGGGCGGCTTTCCTGGATCGCCAGCGCCAGGCCCTGGCTGAGGGGCTGGAACGGGGCCTCGCCGCGGCCCGGGCCTGAGCTAAGAGCCCGGTTTGGAGGGGCCGCGCCCGATGAGCAGCCCGAACAACGGCCCGGCGCTGATCATCACCAGAAAGACCCGAATGATGTGATGAGCGGCCACGAAGGCCACCTCGGTATGCAGCGCCAGCGCGATCAGGCTCATTTCCGCGAGCCCGCCGGGCGAATAGGCCAGGATCAGCGGCACATGCCCATGCACCGAGACGTTCGCGACCAGCCAGGCGAAGGCGAGCGTCAGCGACAGCAGGATCACGGTCGAGCCGGCCGACAGCGCCAGCACTCGCAGGATGGTGCGCGGCGCCGTGCCGACGAAGCGGCAGCCGATGGTGATGCCGAGGATCAACTGGGCGGCGTTGACGATCTCGAAGGGCGGCACCGAGTCGCTCAGACCCGAGACATGGACGATCGCGCTGACGATCATCGGCCCGAGCAGGAACTTCGCCGGCAGACGCAGCCATTCGCCCAGCACGATTCCCGCGATGCCGCAGGCGAGCAGGACGAGTTCGGCCAGGAGCGGGGTCGCGACGACGGAGGGCCCGGCGACGCGGTTGCCGCCGATCGGCACGCCGCCGATCCACTGCACGATGAAGGGCAGCGTCATCACCACCAGCAGGATGCGGGCGGAGTGGATCAGCGCGATGATGCGCGCATCGCCGCCCTTCTCTTCGCCGAGCGTCACCATCTCGATCAGCCCGCCCGGCATGCCGGCGAAGAAGGCGGTGATCGGATCGAACCCCGCGACCTTTCTGAAATAGGCGACGCAGGCGAGGGCGCAGGCGATCATGAACAGCACGAGCCCGGCCAGCGTCGGCAGCCAGTTCGGCAATTGCGCGATCACCTCCGGCTTGAAGCCGGCGCCGAGCATCACGCCGATCACCATCGTCATCGGCGGACGGATGACGGAAGGCGCCGCCACCGGCCAGCGCAGCAGCGCGGCGGCCGTGCAGGCCACCATCGAGCCCAGCATCCAGGGCAAAGGCAGCCGCGCCAGCACGAAGAGATAGCCGCCCAGCCCGCCGATCAGCAGCGCCAGCGCGAAGCGCCGATAGGGAAAGCGCGCCGGATGCAGCCCGCGCAAACCTTCGACGAAATCGCTCAGCAGGGTCCTCACCGCAGGCGGCCCGCCCGGCTCGCGACGCCCGGCGCGACGGCCGGGCGCGTGCTCGGGAAAGCGGATCGGGAAGCGGCCGACATGCAGGCTCCGGCGTGGTGGCGAGGCGGTGCCCTCCTAGACCGCAGGCGCGAAGCGCGAAAGTCCGGGCGGCACATGCCGCATCTGTCCCTCCGGCGCATCGCCGCGACACAACCCCGGCATGTGCGGCCGGCTCTGGCGCGACTCCGCGATTTCCTCGATCACTCTCATGGGGGAACACCCGGCCGGGCCGCGACGCCCGTTGCCGACGGTCGAGGACGATGAGCGAAGAACGGCAGACCGGGCGCGAAGATCGCCTGGCGCAAGGCGAGGGTTCGGCCGAAATCGAGCCACCCCCGCGCGTCCTCGACACGGCGGAGCCTGTCGCAAGCCGAGAGCCGCCTCCCACGCTCGAGCCGGCTGCAGCCGTGGGTGCCGTGCGTTCCCGGCGGGCCCGCCTGACGCGTTGGTGGAGCGTTGCCAGCCCCAATCTGCGCGGCTCTGCCTACATGATGGCGGCGCTCTTGGTCTATGCGGTGATGGTCGGCGCCATCAAGCATGTCGGCGGGGTGATCCCGCTGGTGCAGATCCTGCTGATCCGCCAGATCGTGATGAGCCTCGTGCTGCTGGCCATGTCGCGCGGTGGCCTGCGGCCGATGCTGCGAACCCGCCGGCCGGGCCTGCAGATCGTTCGCAGCGTCCTGACGCTCACCGCGATGCTCTGCGGTTTCACCGCCGTGATCGAGATCCCGCTGGCGCAGGCGACGGCGATCGGCTTCAGCCAGGTTCTCTTCGTCACCATCGCCGCGGTCATCGTCCTGAAGGAGGTCGTCGACGCGCGTCGCTGGATCGCGACCGTCATCGGCTTTATCGGCGTGCTGGTGATGCTCAAGCCGAGCAGCGAGGGGCTCGACGCCTTCGCCCTGCTCGCGGTGGCCGGCGCGCTGCTCAATGCCGGCATCACGGTCAGTGTCCGCATGCTGGCTGCGACCGAGCGCACCGACACGATCCTGATCTGGCAGGGCATGGTGATGATGGTCGCGCTGGCCATCCCGACCTGGCTCTGGTGGGTGCCGCCCGATGCCACGCAATGGTTCTGGCTGATCGTGCTCAGCCTGTTCGGCACGGCCGGGCAATGGCTGATCACGCGGGCCTATCAGGTCGGCGAGGCGGCAGCGCTCGCCCCGCTCGATTTCAGCCGCCTGCTGCTGGCGAGCTTCACCGGCTTCGTTTTCTTCGCCGAGATCCCCGAACTCTCGACCTGGATCGGGGCGGCCATCGTGATCGGCGCGACGCTCTACACCATCCGCAAGAACGCGCGGACGCTTCCCCGCGAGCCGGCCGCTCCCTGAAGCCCGGCAGCCAACGCATTGCCCGGCATCGCTCGCCGGGGTTATGAATCGGCGCACGCGGGCCCGATCCGGCCTCACTCGCGCGTGCAGACCCGACGCGAAGGAGCAGCCCATGCGCATCGAGAACGACCCGAAGCTCGATTTCCGCGACGTCCTGATCCGCCCCAAGCGTTCGACGCTGGGCAGCCGCGCCGAGGTCGACGTCTGCCGCTCCTTCCGCTTCGCCCATACGGGCCGCGACTGGACGGGTTTTCCGCTGATCGCGGCGAACATGGACGTCGTCGGCACCATACCGATGGCGCGTGCCCTGTTCCGCCACGGCGCCATGGTGGCGCTGCACAAGCATTACGGGCCCGACGAGCTGATCGCCTTCTTCCGCGAGCCGGAAGCGGTCAACGCCTTCTTCTCGCTCGGCACCACCGAGGCGGACCACGACAAGCTCGCCCGGGTCCACGCCCAGTCGCCGATCGACAAGATCTGCCTCGATGTCGCCAATGGCTACACCGAGAAATTCGTCGAGACCGTCAAGGCGACCCGGGACGAGTATCCCGATGCCGTCATCATGGCGGGCAATGTCGTCACCGGCGACATGACCGAGGCGCTGATCCTGGCCGGCGCCGACATCGTCAAGGTCGGCATCGGCCCCGGCTCCGTCTGCACCACCCGCAAGATGACCGGCGTCGGCTATCCGCAGCTCTCGGCGATCATCGAATGCGCCGATGCCGCCCATGGGCTCAAGGGTTTGGTCTGCGGTGACGGCGGCGTCACCGTGCCGGGCGACCTCGCCAAGGGCTATGGCGCCGGCGCCGATTTCATGATGCTCGGCGGCATGCTCGCCGGCCATGACGAATGCGAGGGCGACATCCGCTACGAGGAGCGCGACGGCGATAAGGTCCCGGTCGGCATGACCTTCTACGGTATGTCCTCGGACACGGCGATGAAGCGCTATTCCGGTGGCGTCGCCAAATACCGCGCCTCCGAGGGCAAGACCGTCGAGGTGCCCTATCGCGGCCCGGTCGAGGGCACGATGCAGGAGCTGATGGGCGGCGTGCGCTCGGCGATGACCTATATCGGCGCCGTCCGGCTCAAGGAGGTGCCCAAGCGCACCACCTTCATCATGGTCGGCAGCCAGCTCAACACGGTGTTCGGGAGCTGAAAAAGCGCGGCTCCCCGCTCTACCGCCCTCGGCCCGGCTGTTGCATAGTCGCGGCCTTCGAGGAGCCGAAGGCCGCGATGGGCCCGGGGGAGAGACGATGATGATGAAGACTGTTCTGGCCACGGCCGCCCTCGTGGCGAGCGCCTCCCTGGCGAGCGCCCAGCAGCTCGCCCCGAGCCCGACGCTCGATGCGATCAAGGCCCGCGGCCATATCGAATGCGGCGTGCATCTCGGCCTGCCCGGCTTCTCCTTCGCCGACGACAAGGGCGAGTGGACCGGCCTCGACGTCGATTACTGCAAGGCGCTGGCCGCCGCCGTCCTCGGCGACGCCAAGAAGGTCAAGTTCACGCCGACCTCGGTGCAGCAGCGCTGGCCGATCCTGCAGTCGGGCCAGGTCGACCTGCTCTCGCGCAACTCGACGATCACCTTCTCGCGCAACGCCTCGCTCGGCCTGAACTTCCAGGGCATCAATTTTTACGAGGGCCAGACCTTCATCGTCCGCAAGGCGACCAACGCCAAGAGCGCGGCCGATCTCGACGGCGCCTCGATCTGCGTCGCCGCCGGCTCGACCGAGGAGAAGAACGCCTCCGACTGGTTCCTGGAGCGCAACCTCAAGGTCACCATCACCAATTTCCAGAAGAACGACGACGCCATCGCCGCCTATGACGCCGGCCGCTGCGACGCCTACACCGCCGGCGTCGGCGCGCTCGCCGGCCAGCGCGTCAAGCTCAAGGTCCCCGGCGACCACATCATCCTGACCCAGCCGATCTCGAACGATCCGCAGGGCCCCGTCACCCGCTGGGGCGACGAGCGCTGGCAGCTGATCGTGCGCTGGGTGCTGAACGGCACCATCGCCGCCGAGATGCTGGGCGTCACATCCGCCAATGTCGACCAGATGAAGGCGAGCTCGAAGAACTCGGAAGTCCGCCGCCTGCTCGGCGTCGAGGGCAATTTCGGCGCGATGATGGGCCTCTCCAACGACTGGATGTACAACGCCATCAAGCAGGTCGGGAATTACGGCGAGAGCTTCGAGCGCACCGTCGGCATGGGCTCGCCGCTGAAGCTCGAGCGCGGCCAGAACCAGCTCTGGACCAAGGGCGGCCTGCTCTTCACCCCGCCCTTCCAGTGAGAGCCTCTCGTCATGGTCGGGCTTGACCCGACCATCTCGGAAACCAGCCTCCGCGTCATGAGCTTCTCGGGTCGCAGCGACGCTGCGCCCGAGAATGACGCCCAACGATCCCTTGGCGCCGCTTCTTGACCAGAGCCCTCGCCCTCCTCAACGACAAGCGCGTGCGCGACGTGGTCTATCAGGCCGCGCTGCTGCTCGGGCTCGCGGCCCTGACCGTGTTCTTCGTGCGCAACGCCTCGGAGAACATGGTCAAGGCCGGCATCGCCTCGGGCTTCGACTTCCTCTGGCGCAATGCCGGCATCGACGTGCCCTTCGTGCTGACGGGCTACACCCGCTCCAGCACCGTGCTCGACCTGTTCTGGGCCGGCGTCGCCAACACCATGCTGGTGACGATCGTCGCCATCGTGCTCGCAACCCTGCTCGGCTTCCTCGTCGGCATCGCGCGGCTGTCCTCGCACTGGCTGCTATCGACCCTCGCCGGCGCCTATATCGAGTTCGTCCGCAACATCCCGCTGCTGTTCTTCGTGCTGTTCTGGTATTTCGGCGTCATCGCCGCCCTGCCGGCCCCGCGCGACAGCGTCAGCGTCTTCGGCGTCGCCTTCCTCAACAACCGCGGCCTCACCATCCCGCTCCCTGAGGCGCCCGCCGTGTTCCGCTGGGCGGTCGCGGCGGTCCTTCTGTCCTGGATCGCCCAGGCGCTGGTCGCCGCCTGGGCCCGTCGCCGCAAGGAGCGCACGGGACAGGACGCGCCGGTTCTGGCGGTCGGTGTCGGGCTTGTGCTGCTTCTGCCGGCGCTCGCCGTGACCTGGGCGAGCCTGGCGACGGGCTGGGACGTGCCCGTGCTGCGCGGCTTCAACTACCGGGGCGGCTTCGTCGTGATCCCCGAATTCGTCGCCCTGCTGGCGGCGCTCGTCACCTATACGGCGGGCTTCATCGCGGAGATCGTGCGCGGCGGCATTCAGGCCGTGCCTCACGGGCAGACCGAGGCCGCGGCCGCGCTCGGCCTGCGTCCGGGTCGCATCCTGCGCCTCGTCGTCATTCCGCAGGCGCTGCGGGTGATGATCCCGCCGCTGACCAACCAATATCTCAACGTGCTGAAGAACTCGTCCTTCGGTGCAGCCATCGCCTATCCCGACGTGGTCAGCCTGTTCATGGGCTCGGCGCTCAACAACACCGGCCAGGCGATCGAGATCATCGCGATGACGCTCGCCGTCTATCTCGTCATCGGGCTCGCCGTCTCGGCCTTCATGAACTGGTACAACGCCCGCATCGCCCTGGTGACGCGATGAGCGCGGCCTCCGTCTCCCTCTGGCGCCGGCGCCTGTTCGGCACGCCCGCCACGGCGGTCGTCACCCTGCTGCTGGCGGCGGCCATCGCCTGGCTGGCGATCCCGATCATCCGCTGGGCGCTGATCGATGCGAGCTGGAGCGGCACGACGCGCGCCGACTGCGCGGCCGGCGGCGCCTGCTGGGTCTTCGTCAAGGCCCGCTTCGGCCAGTTCATGTACGGGCTCTACCCGCAGGGCGAGCGCTGGCGCGCCGATCTCGCCGGCATCCTCTTCGCGCTCGCCACCGCCGCCATCGTCCTCGCGCCGCCATGGCTGCGGCTGAAGACGGCGATTGCGGCGCTGGTCGTGCTGCCGCCTCTCGGGATCTGGCTTCTCGCGGGTGGTTTTGGACTGCGGCCGGTCGAGACCCGCGAATGGGGCGGGCTGATGCTGACCCTGTTCATCTCGGTCTATGCCAGCCTGATCGCGATCCCGCTCGGCATCCTGCTCGCGCTCGGCCGGCAGTCGCAGCTGAAGGTGGTCCGGCTGGTCAGCGTGCTCTTCATCGAGTTCTGGCGCGGCGTGCCGATCATCGCGGTGATCTTCCTCGCCTCGCTCCTGCTGCCGCTGATCCTGCCCGGCGGCGTCGGCATCGACCGGCTGGCGCGCGCCGTCATCGGTCTCGGCCTCGTCATCGCCGCCTATATGGCGGAAGCGGTGCGCGGCGGCCTGCAGGCGCTTCCGCCTGGCCAGCGCGAGGCCGCGACCGCGCTCGGCCTGACCTACTGGAAGGCGACCGGGCTGATCATCCTGCCCCAGGCGCTGCGCATCTCGCTGCCGGCGATGACCAACGAGTTCATCGCGCTGGTGAAGAACACCACGCTCGTGCTGGTGGTCTCGATCCTCGACCTGCTCGGAATCGCCCAGGCCTCGCTGGCCGACCCCGCCTGGGTCGGCATGAACATGGAAGCCTATGTCTTCTCGGGCTCGATCTACTGGCTGATCTGCTTCGCCCTCTCGCGCTGGAGCCGCCATCTCGAAATGCTGGGCCGGCGCCAGCATCGCTGAGGCCGCGTCCACGCAACGAAAAAGCCGGCCTCGCGGCCGGCTTTTCTGCATCAGACGAAGGCGCTGCGCTCAGGCGCGAACCTTGCTGCGATCGCGGCGGCGGTCTGCCGCCGGCTGATAGGCGATGCGGGAATGGTAGCTGCAATAGGGCAGGCCGGTCTGCGAGCGGCTGCCGCAAAAGCGGAACTCCGCGGTCGTCGGGTCACCCATCGGCCAGCGGCACATATATTCGCGCAGATCCATGATGGTGACCCGCTCCGAGAACGGGATCACCACATCCTCCGACGGTGCAGGCTCCGGCTCGGCCTGGGCCTCCGGCTCGGGCGCATATTGCGGCGCGAGCGCATTAGCGCCGCGCGTCATCGCGCCCGGATTGGACGACGGGCCGCCCATCGGATGGCTCGGCGAGCGGGTCGGGGCCTTGCGGGGGGCGGCCGCGCGCGGGGTACTTGCGGCGGCCGGGTTCTTGGCGCGCCCGGAGAGGCCGAGGCGATGGACCTTTCCGATCACGGCGTTGCGGGTCACGCTGCCGAGCTCGGCGGCGATCTGGCTGGCGCTGAGCCCGTCGCTCCAGAGCTTCTTCAAAAGCTCGACGCGCTCTTCCGTCCATGCTCCGGCTTCGTTCATCGGCTCACCTGTCATCTCGGCCGGCCCCTGGCGGAGCCGTCCTATGGGCGGATCGTGGCGGAATCCGATATCCCCGGCGCCCGTCGAAGACGGGAGCCGTGACAGTCGAAACTGACGGATACTGGGGTCGCCGCACGAAATGTCGTATCTGACGAAGCCGACCCTACAAGATGCCCTGACTCGGCGACAAGAGTCGGCGAATCGGAAATCGCTTTTTCCCCAGTCGATTCGACGATCCGCCCGAAACCGAATCCTTTCGGCAACACTGCCTCCCGGCAGCGGAATCTGGGCCGGGCCGCTGCGGAATTGACAGAGGCGGCGCCCTTTAGCATAGTTCGGCAACGACGCCGCCGCCCTCTCGGGCGGCGCTTATGTTTTGCGGATCAGGGCTTTGCAGCGATGCGGATGACGGCGCGACGAGAAACCGGACTCTGGCTGCGACGATAACGTCGTCGCCGGGTCGCGTTCGGCTGCCACCCTTTTGGCGCCGTCTCGCCCGGACCACCGTTTTCAGTCCGGCGCCATTCCGTTTTCACCATCGCCGTCGCGAGGATCGCATCCCATGGCCTCTGCCCCCGTTTCCGCTTCCGCCGCTCCCTCCGTCCTGCTGCCGACCTATGCGCGCGCGCCCGTCGCCTTCGAGCGGGGCGAAGGTCCCTGGTCGATCACCGCCGACGGCACCCGCTATCTCGATTTCGGCGCGGGCATCGCGGTCAATGCGCTCGGCCACGCCCATCCGCATCTGGTCGAGGCCCTGACGACCCAAGCCGGGAAGATCTGGCACACCTCCAACCTCTACACGATGCCGGAGGGCGAGAAGCTGGCGCGGCGCCTCTGCGAGGCGACCTTCGCGCAGCGCGTCTTCTTCGCCAATTCGGGGGCCGAGGCCAATGAGGCCGCCATCAAGATGGCGCGGAAATACCATGCCGCGAAGGGCCATCCCGAGCGCTACCGCATCATCACCTTCGAGGGCGCCTTCCACGGCCGCACGCTGGCGACGATCGCGGCCGGCGGCCAGCAGAAATACATCGAAGGCTTCGGGCCCAAGGTCGACGGCTTCGACCAGGTCGCGTTCGGCGACCATGCGGCGCTCGAGGCCGCGATCACCGATGAGACGGCCGCGATCATGATCGAGCCGATCCAGGGCGAGGGCGGTCTGCGCTCGGTGCCGCCGCAATGCCTGCGCGGCCTGCGCACGCTCTGCGACGAGCGCGGGCTGCTGCTGATCTTCGACGAGATCCAGACCGGCGTCGGCCGGACCGGCAAGTTCTTCGCCCATGAGCTCTCGGGCGTCACGCCCGACATCATGTCGATCGCCAAGGGCATCGGTGGCGGCTTTCCGATGGGCGCCTGCCTCGCCACGGAAGAGGCTGCCTCTGGCATGACGCTGGGCACGCATGGCACGACCTTCGGCGGCAACCCGCTCGCCATGGCGGTCGGCAATGCGGTGCTGGACGTCGTGCTGGCGCCGGGCTTCATTGAGAAGGTCGGGCAGATCGCGCTGCGTCTGAAGCAGTCGCTGGCCGAGCTCAAGGACAGGCATCCGCAGGTCATCGCCGAAATCCGCGGCGAGGGCCTGATGCTCGGCCTGAAGCTGCACACGCCGAACACCGATTTCGTCACCGAGGCCCGCGCCGCCGGCCTTCTCGTCGTCGGCGCCGGCGACAATGTCGTGCGCCTGCTGCCGCCGCTGATCATCGGCGAGGCCGATGTCACTGAGGCCGTCGCGCGTCTCGACCGCGCCGCGAGCGCCGTCGAAGCCTCGCTGAAGCGGCCCGCGGCTGAATAGAGCCGGCCCGCTCCGGCCCCGCCCCCATCAGGCAAGCGAAGGATGCGCCCGTGACGCGCCATTTCCTCGATCTCTCCGATTTCTCCGCGACCGAGTTGCGCGCGATCCTGCGCGCCGGCGAGGAGATCAAGGCCCGTCGCCGCACCCCGGCGGCCGCCGCCGACCGCCTGCTCGAGGGCAAGGTCGTCGCCATGGTGTTTGAACAGCCATCCTTGCGCACCCGCGTCTCCTTCGATGTCGGGATCCGCGAACTCGGCGGCTCGCCGATGATGGTCACCGGCCGCGAGATCGAGCTCGGCGAGCGCGAGACCATCGCCGACACCGCCCGCGTGCTCTCGCGGTATGTCGACGCCATCATGATCCGCATGCTCGACCATGACGCCGTGGTCGAGATGGCGGAGCATGCTACCGTTCCGGTGATCAACGGGCTGACCAAGCGCCAGCACCCCTGCCAGGTCATGGCCGACGTCATGACCTTCGAGGAGCGCAAGGGGCCGATCAGGGGCAAGCGCATCGCCTGGACGGGCGACACCAACAACGTGCTGACCTCCTGGATCCACGCCGCCGGTCGGCTCGATTTCGAACTCGCCATCGCGACGCCCGAGGAGCTGGCGCCGCCGCCGGCTCTGCTCGCCTGGGCGAAGGACCAGGGCGCCCGGCTGTCGCTGAGCACGAAGCCGGAAGCCGCCGTCGAGGGCGCCGACTGCGTCATCACCGATTGCTGGGTCTCGATGGGCGACGAGGAAGGCACGCGTCACAACCTGCTGCGGCCCTACCAGGTCGATGAGCGCCTGCTCGGCCGGGCCGAGAAGGACGCGATCTTCATGCACTGCCTGCCGGCCAGCCGCGGCGAGGAGGTCACCGACGCCGTCATGGACGGCCCGCAATCGGCCGTCTTCGACGAGGCCGAGAACCGCCTGCATGCGCAGAAGGGCATCCTCGCCTGGTGCTTCGGCGGGGTCTCCGCCTGATGGACGGCACTGACAGCGGCGCGGAGGTCTCGGCGCTGGACGATCGCGTCGTCCCCTTCACCGTGCCCGATCTCGACGTGCGCGGCCGTGTCGTGCGGCTCGGCAGCTCGATCGACACCATCCTCGCGCGGCACGGCTATCCCGACGCCGTGGCGCGCGTCCTCGGCGAGGCGGCGGCTCTGACCGTCCTGCTCGGCACGGCGCTGAAGTTCGAGGGCCGTTTCCAGCTCCAGACCAAGAGCGATGGGCCGATCTCGATGCTCGTCGTCGATTTCAACGCGCCGGATGTCTACCGCGCCGTCGCCCATTTCGATGCGGAGCGGCTGGCGGAGGCCGAGGCCGCGGGCCGGCTCTCGACGGGCGATCTGCTCGGCGAGGGCCACCTCGCCATGACGGTCGACCAGGGTTCCGTCGCCACGCGCTATCAGGGCCTCGTGGCGCTGACGCGCCAGAGCCTGGAAGAGGCGGCGCATCAGTATTTCCGCCAGTCCGAGCAGATTCCAAGCCGGGTACGCCTCGGCGTCGGTTCGATCGTCACCGGGGAAGGCCGGCAATGGCGCGCCGGCGGGCTGCTCGTCCAGTTCATGCCGCATTCCATCGACCGGCTGCGGGCCGCCGACATTCATCCCGGCGACGCGCCGCAGGGCCACGAGATCCTTGCCTCTTCGGATCCGGACGGCATCGATGACGACGCCTGGACGGAAGCGCGCTCGCTCGTCGAGACGATCGAGGATCACGAGCTGCTCGATCCGCTGCTCGAGAGCGAGCGGCTGCTCTACCGCCTCTTCCACGAGCGCGGCGCCCGCGTCTTCGAGCCGGTGCTGGTCCGCGAGGAGTGCCGCTGCTCGCGCGAGCGTGTGCTCGGCATGCTCCGCGGGTTCTCGCCGGAGGATCGCAAGGCGATGGTCGCCGATGACGGGCAGCTCGCCGTGACCTGCGAATTCTGCTCGCGGCGTTATGTCTTTACACCCGGCGAGGTCGAGGACGGCATGTCCGCCGAAGCCTGATCGACGGCCGAAGGGAGCGGGATCGATGACGCGCCCCATCACCACGATCGGCTTCGACGCCGACGACACCCTTTGGCAGAACGAGCGCTTCTTCCGCCTGACCGAGGGGCGCTTCGTCGCTTTGCTTGGTGCCCATGGCGCTGCGGCCGAAATCTCCGGGCGGCTGCTCGGGGCCGAGCGCCGCAACCTCGCCTTCTACGGTTTCGGCATTAAGGGCTTCGTGCTCTCGATGATCGAGACCGCGATCGAGATCACCGACGGCACCGTGCCGGCTTCCGTCATCGGCGAGATCCTCGCCGCCGGCCGCGAGATGGCGGCCCATCCGGTCGAGACCCTGCCGCAGGCGCGCGAGACGCTGGAGCGGCTCGCTTCTACGCATCGCCTTGTCCTGATCACCAAGGGCGATCTCTTCGACCAGGAGCGCAAGCTGGCGCAGTCCGGCCTCGGCGAGCTGTTCCACGGGGTCGAGATCGTCAGCGACAAGACGCCGGAGGTCTATCGCCGCATCTTCGAGCGGCATGGCGACGGCCCGCAGCGCGCGATGATGGTCGGCAATTCGCTGAAATCGGACGTTCTGCCGGCGCTTGCCGCCGGCTCCTGGGCCGTCCACATCCCGCACGAGCTGACCTGGGCGCTGGAGCATGCCGAAGAGCCGGTCGGCGCGCCGCGCTATCGCCGCCTCTCCCGGCTGTCGGCGCTCGACGAACTGGTCGGGCTGATCGAGGCGGAGGCGGCGGCTGGATAGGTCGCCGCCGCGCGGGCCTATCTCCGGCACTCCGCCATCAGCTTGCGCATGAAGGCCTCACCCGCGGCGAACTGCTCCAGCGTGATGTACTCGTCCGGCTGATGCGCCTGGTCGATCGAGCCCGGCCCGCAGACGATCGTCGGCAGCCCCGCGCGCTGGAAATGCCCGGCCTCCGTCGCATAGGCGACCGCGATGGTCCGGTTGCGGCCGGCGAGCCGCATCACCAGCGTCTCGGCCTCCGAGCCCGGATCGGGCGCCAGCCCCGGCACATCCGAGCTCATGACGGTCTCGATTGTCGCCGAGGGCGCGGACTTGCGCATGCGCTCCAGCACCTG
Source organism: Rhizobiales bacterium CCH10-E5 (assembly GCA_001556125.1). GTDB lineage: Bacteria > Pseudomonadota > Alphaproteobacteria > Rhizobiales > Beijerinckiaceae > Allobosea > Allobosea massiliensis. The sequence continues at coordinate 38,447 of LSIG01000176.1, forward strand.
CTGCGACAAAGCGGCGAAGCGCGCCGGCACGTCCTCGGGATCGGAGCCCGGCAGCGTGCGGACCTCCCAGGAGAGGTCGCAGCGATCGGCCAGGATGTTGCGGGCGATGCCGCCATGAAACTTGCCGACATGGACGGTGTCGTAGGGCGGATCGAAGCGCCCGCTGCCGTCGGGCCTGGCCTCCAGCTCGTCGGCCATCGCCACGAGCCCGGCCGAGAGCCGGATGCCGCCATGAACGGCACTCGCCCCCAGATGCGGCTTGGAGGAATGGGCGGCGACGCCGGTGATGGTGGTGAAGAAGGTGCGGATGCCCTTATGCGCGTCGGCGAGCTCGAGCGAGGTCGGCTCGCCGACGATGACGGCGCGGGGCTTCGGCAGATCCACGCCCATGCGGGCGATGCCGTCGACGACGCCGAGGCAGGTCACCTCCTCGTCATAGGAGAAGAAGAGGTGGATCGGCGTCTTGAGATCCGCCGCCAGGAAATCCGGCACGAGCGCCAGCGCCAGAGCGATGAAACCCTTCATGTCGACCGCGCCGCGGCCATAGGCCTTGCCATCCTCGATATGCAGCGTGAACGGGTCGCGGCTCCAGGCCTGGCCCTCCACCGGCACCACGTCGGTATGCCCCGAGAGCAGGATGCCGCCCCGGTCCTGGGGACCGATCGTGGCGAACAGCGCCGCCTTGTCGCCGGTGGCGTTCGGGATGCGGATCGAGGAGACGCCCCAGCCCGCGAGATAGTCCTCGACGAAGGCGATCAGCTCCAGATTGGATTTGTGGCTCACCGTATCGAAGGCGACGAGCCGGACGAGCATGTCGAGCGGCGCCAGGCGCTGGCCCGTGGAGGCGGACAGGGTCAATGGAGGACCTTCTTCACATAAGGGGAATCGAGCGGAAACAACGGCACCTCGACATCGAAGATCGTGCCGTCCTCCGCCAGCATGGCATAGAAGCCGCGCATCGAGCCGTCCGGCGTCATCAGCGGGCAGCCGGAGGTGTAGCTGTAGCTCTCGCCCGGCCGCAGCACCGGCTGCTGCCCGACGACGCCCTCGCCGCGCACCTCATGGACCTCGCCCCGGCCGTCGGTGATGAACCAGTGCCGGCTCATCAGCTGCACGGTCTGCGCCGAGAGATTGAGGATCTCGATGGTATAGGCCCAGAAATAGCGGCCCTGTGCCGGGGAGGATTCGCCCTCCATGAAGCTCGGCACGGCGGTGACCCGCACGCCCTGCGTCTCAGCCTGATACATCGCGAACGGCTCCGTCCCTGATGCGCCCGGCCCGGCGGGCCGCAGACTTGTTAGCGACGCCGGGGCGGAAGGGTCAATGCCGGGGCCGGTCAATCTCGCGTGGACAACCCGCTTCCGCGCATCCTCGCGGCGGCGTCCGCGCTTGGCCTTTGCGTCGGGCTTCGCTAGGCGTGACCGATTGTCCTTCCGGGATTTCGCATGCTGACCTTCCAGCCCGGCATCCAGCCCGACCACTGCATCCAGGCCTTCGTCGAGGCGGGGGCGATCCGCCTCGCCCAGCCGCCGGCCGAAGGACAGATCCAGCCCGCCAGCCTCGATCTGCGCCTGGGGGAGAAGGCTTATCGCGTCCGCGCCAGCTTCCTGCCGGGGCCGGACCGGACGGTCAGGCGCCGGCTCGATGAGCTCGCCTTGCACGAGATCGACCTGACCCGCGGCGCTGTGCTGGAGACGGGCTGCGTCTACATCGCCGAGCTGATGGAGGGGCTGAAGCTCCCCGCCGGCCTGCGGGCGGCGGCCAACCCGAAGAGCTCGACCGGCCGGCTCGACGTCTTCACCCGCGTCATCACCGACCGCGCCCGCGAATTCGATCTGGTCGAGGACGGCTATGAGGGGCCGCTCTTCATCGAGATCTCGCCGCGCACCTTCCCGGTGCTGGTGCGCTCGGGCTCGCGCCTCTCGCAGATCCGCTTCCGCGCCGGCGAGAGCCGGCTCGACGACCGGGCGCTCGGCGAGCTGCACCAGCGCGAGACGCTGGTCACGGCGGCCGAGCCCTCCTTCCAGGGCGGCGTCGCCGTCAGCGTCGATCTCTCGGGCTTCGGCGGGTTGATCGGCTATCGCGGCAAGCACTACACCGCGCTGATCGACGTCGACCGCGTCGGCGCCTACCGCGCCTCCGAGTTTTGGGAGCCGATCCCCAGCGACGGCTCGCGCGCGCTCATCCTCGATCCCGGCCAGTTCTACATCCTCGCCTCGAAGGAGGCCGTGCATGTCCCGCCGGATTATGCCGCGGAGATGACGCCCTTCGACGCGCTGGTCGGCGAATTCCGCGTGCATTACGCCGGTTTCTTCGACCCCGGCTTCGGCCATAGCGGGGCCGGCGGGCAGGGCGCGCGCGCCGTGCTCGAGGTGCGCTCGCGCGACGTGCCCTTCATCATCGAGGACGGCCAGATCGTCGGCCGGCTGGTCTATGAGGCGATGGCGAGCCGTCCCGCCGCGCTCTACGGCGCCGGGCTGAAGTCGAACTATCAGGGCCAGGCGCTGAAGCTCTCCAAGCATTTCCACGACTGAGCCCGGCCCTTCGCGTTGCGCGGCACCGCCCGCGATTCCCGGATGACACCCGCCGCAGCAGGCGCTATGAACGTGCTGCTTCGCGCCGCCTCACGGGCCGCTGCGACGCATGCGGGCGTAGTTCAGTGGTAGAACGTCAGCTTCCCAAGCTGAATGTCGTCGGTTCGATCCCGATCGCCCGCTCCAACATCCTCTCCTGACGATCTGCGATGAAGCGCTGCCGGCGACCGGCTGAGCCGGCCCCCGCTCGTTACAGCAGGGTCCGCAGCTCTTCCTTCTTGACCTTGCCGGTGGCCGTCATCGGGAGGGCCTTCACCAGCCGGATCTCGGGCACCTTGTAGCCAGCCATGCGCTCGCGGCACCAGGCCGAGAGCGCGGCTTCGTCCAGTCCCATCGCCTGTTCGCCGAGTGCAATGAAGGCGACCGGCACCTGCCCGCGCTCGGCGTCCTCGCGTCCGATCACGCCCGATCCCGAAATGTCGGGATGCTGGCCGAGCATGGCCTCGATCTCGGCCGGGAAGACGCTCATGCCCTTGACCTTGAGCATCTCCTTGCGGCGCCCGAGAAAGTGCAGATAGCCCTGCTCGTCGATGACACCGATGTCGCCCGTATGCAGGAAGCCGTTGCGGATCGCCTCGGCGCTGGCTTCGGGCTTGTTCCAGTAGCCCTTGAACAGCGAAGGCGTGCGCACGCAGATTTCGCCGGTCTCGCCCAACGGCATCAGCGCGCCGCTGTCGAAATCGCAGATCTTGAAATCGGTGCCGGGCACCGGCAGACCGACGAAGACCGGCTGCGACAGCAGGTCGAAATTGTCCTGCTGCATGCCGATGGTGAAGCTGTCCATCGTGTGGGTTTCGGTCATCCCCCAGGCGGCCTCGATCATGTCGGCCCCCGTCAGTGCCCGCCAGCGGGCCCTAAAATCCGGATTGAGCTTCTTCACGAAGGACGAGACGCGCACCTTGCGCAGCGAGGTCAGGTCGAAGGAGGGCGTCCGGGGGTGGTCGAGAATTTCCACCGCGTTATCGACGAGCAGATAGGCGAAGCTCGCCTTGTGGCGCTCCACCGCCGTCATGAAGCCCACCGCATCCCAGCGTGCCATCAAAACGAGGGTCGCGCCCGCGACGAGTGGAAAGAGCAGCCCGGTGTCCTCGCCGGCGATCCAGAAGATCGGTACGAAATTCAGCACCACATCGTCGGGCGAGAGCTGGAAGCTCGCCGCCAGGGATGTTCCTGCGGTGTAGAGCATGTCGCGCTGGGTGTGGATGCAGCCCTTCGGCATGCCCGTCGTGCCGCCGGTATAGTTCAGCGCGGCGACCGCATCGAGATCCGGCGCGAAGGCGGGAGCCGGCGCCGTCACCCAGGCCAGCGCCGGCAGCAGATCGATGGCATCCTCGCAGGCGACTTTGGGCTGCAGCAGCGCCGGGGGCAGAGGAAAGCTCGGTTCCGCGGGCAGCATCTCGGCGAAACTCGTCACGAAGACGGATTCGACCTGCGTCCGGTCGCGCACCTGCCGGAGCGGTGGCATCAGGCTGTCGAGGCAGAGAATGGCCCGCGCGCCCGTATCGTTGAGTTCATAGGCGAGTTCGGCTTCGCGAAACATCGGGTTTACGGGCACATGCACCGCACCGAGCTTGAGGATGCCGAAGAAGGCCAGGATGAATTGCGGGCAGTTCGGCAGATAGACCGCCACCCGGTCTCCCGGCCGCACGCCATGTTCGTGCAGCAGCCCCGCGAAGCGCTCGCTCAGATCGTCGAGTTCGCGATAGGTGATGGTGCGCCCGTAGAAGATGCAGGCTGGCTTGTCGGGCTGGCGCCGAGCCCATTCGCGCAGATGGTCGCTGATCGCGATGGTGCCGAGGGGGTAATGTGGCTTGCGAGCGATCCCAGGCGGCCATGCCGCACCCTGAAGCTCACGCAGGCGTTCGAAATAGGCGGCTTCATCGGTGCTCATCGTCGGGTCGGCTTGCCTGTCTGCCGCCCATCAGGAGACCTGCCCTCATGATGGTCCTGGCAAAAGGCGAGGGTAGCGGCGGCTTCGCCCGGCGCAAGGCCGCCGGCTCTGCGTTTTCGTGCCGACAGGTGCCTGTACGGCGTTCCCATACAAAAAACCTCCGGGGCGCGAGCCCCGGAGGTTGTCGTCGTGATCGGATGCGAGATCAGATCACCGGCGCGGTGGCGCGGTAGGGCTCGGCCTTCTCGTCGAAGCGCGACCAGCCTTCCTGGCGATACTGGGCGAGGCGAGCGTCGCGATCGATCGGCGTGGCGCCATCCATGATCGCTTCGGCGGCCGGGACCTGCGACTCGCTCGTCTTGACCGAGACGACGCTGCCGCCGCGACGCACGGTCTCGGCATAATAATGCGCATCCTCCTCGTCCACGCCGGCATTGATGAAGGAGCCGACGAGGCCGCCGGCGGCGGCGCCGGCAACGGCGCCGGCCGCGGTCGCGGCGAGCCAGCCCGCCGCGACGACCGGGCCGATGCCCGGAATGGCGAGCATGCCGAGCCCGGCCAGCAGACCGGCGGCGCCGCCGACGCCGGCGCCGATGCCGGCGCCCTCGGCGGCGTTGCTCTCTTCGCCGCGCTCACTGCGGCCGACGAGGCTGATGTCCGAGGCCGGAATGCCGGCCGTCTCGAGCTTCTCGACCACATCTGCGGCGATGGCGTAGCTGTCATAGGAACGGGTGATGGTGCGGGTCATGATGACCTCCGAGCAAGCAGGTGGATGGGAAGGATCAGTTGCGGACGATGTTGCCGCGATAGTCGACGGAGACGTTGACCTTCGCGCCGGCATGGGTGGCCATGCCCTTCCAGACGCCGTTCTCGTCCTTCTTCAGGCTGGAGACATTCGAATAGCCATTGGCTTCGAGCCGGCTCTTGGCCTGCCCCTCGGTGAAGCTGTTGGCACCGGGCAGCGGCGCGTTCTTGTCGGCTTCCGCCTTTGGCGCGGGCATGGGCGAGGTCGTCGAGGTCTGCGCTAGGGCGCCGAACGAGGTCGCCGAGACGATCATCGTCGCGATGAGCAGCTTCTTCATGGGTAGGGTCTCCGTGAGGCAGGGCGGCCCGAGGCCGCTGATGCTCAAAGAAACGGCAAGCTGGGGCGAACGTTCCCGAAATAACCCCGGCCGCCCGACGGAACCGGATCGCCCTGCCGCCGTTCGCGAGCGTCCTGCGCCGAGCCATGCGGCGCGGAGGACGCTTCCGGCGAGCGTCCCGGAGCGCTATATCCGCTGAATGAGCCCCCTCGAGACCGGACAGACGGACAGTGCCGCGGCCGACCCCGCACCGTCGCGGCTCGGCATCGCACTGCTCTGCGGCGGCGCCCTGACGCTGTTCCTGGCCGGAGTGCTGCTCTGGTGGCGCGAGGGCGCCCGTCTTTTCACCGACGGCCTCATCGCCGCCATCGTCGCCTGTTTCTGAGGCGCAACGCCGCGCCGCTCCCAGGCTCCCGACAGGACCGCTCCCGTGAACCGCCGTCTCATCCTGCCTCTCGTCGTCTTCCTCGCCGGCGCGCTCGTCCTCGCCGCTGCCGCCATCATCACCTTCGCCCCGAGCCGGCAGGGTGCCTCCGGCACGGGTACGGCGAGCGTCGGAGGGCCGTTCACCCTGACGACACAGGAGGGTCGGTCGCTGACCGATAAGGATCTGCAGGGCGCCCCCTTCCTCGTCTTCTTCGGCTTCACCCACTGCCCGGACATCTGCCCGACCAAGCTCTTCGAGATATCGGAGGTGCTGCGCGCGGCCGGGCCGAAGGGAGAGAAGCTGCGCGCGCTCTTCGTCACGGTCGATCCCGAGCGCGATACGCCCGAGATCATGAAGAGCTATCTCGGCTCCTTCGATCCGCGCATCGTCGGGCTGAGCGGCGACAGGCCGGCCATCGACGCCATGATCCGGGCCTATCGCGCCTACGCCCGCAAGGTCCCGCTCCAGGGCGACGATTACACCATGGACCACACTGCGCTGGTCTATCTGATGGGCAAGGATGGCCGCTTCATCGGCGCCTTCAATGTCGAACAGCCGCCGGCGCAGGCGGCCCAGGAATGGCTGCGTCACCTCTAGCGCCGCCGGGTTCGGCGAGCGGCGCGCGCCGCCGTGCCAGACCATGGGTCGTCTTGTTCCAGGTAAAGCGGCGCGCCCGGTACTCGTGCAGCGCCATCCAGGCCGCGATGCAGACGAGCCCATAGTAGAACGGCAGCAGGGGGAGCAGCAGCAGCAGCTTCGGTGAACCGCGCCGCAGCGCGCCCAGCGCAGGGGGCAGGAACAGCGCGACGGCTCCGAACAGCCAGACCCCGACCGCCAGCGCCGAGGCCACGCTGCCGAAGACATGCGTCGGCGCGAAGAGGGAGCCCTCGCGCCAGGCCAGAAAGGCGGCCACCGCAAAGACCGGATAGGCCAGCGCGGTGACGATCGTCCCCAATCCGAGCGAGAGGAAGGCGAAGCTGGCCGGCGGGCCGGCCTCGCGCAGCATCCTCAGCGGCGCGCGCGAATGCGTCACCAGCGTCTGCATGTAGCCCTTGATCCAGCGCGAGCGCTGCTTCAGCCAGGCCCGCAGCGTCAGCGGGGCCTCCTCGCGCGTCTGCGAGGGCAGATCGCCCATGCGGTAGCCGGCCCGCGCCAGCCTGACGCCGAGATCGGCATCCTCGGTCACGTTCCAGGCGTCCCAGCCGCCGACCGCCCGCAACGCGCCGGTGCGGAAATGATTGGAGGTGCCGCCCAGCATGATCGGCAGACCCGCGCGCAGCAGGCCGGGGTTCAGCACCTCGAAGAGCCCGGCATATTCCAGCGCGAACAGGGCTGGCAGCAATCCCTCTTCCGGATGGTCGATCACCAGCCGGGCCTGCAGGCAGGCGAGATCCTCCGGGGCCCGCAGGAAGCGCGCCGCCGCCATCCGCAGCTGCTGCGGATCCGGAATGTCCTCGGCGTCGAAGATCGTGAACAATGCGCCGCGGGCCTCGATCAAGGCGAGGTTCAGTGCCCTCGGCTTGGTCCGCGGTTCGCCTGGAGGCACGATCGTCACCGCGATCTGCGGCGGCAGCGCGATCCGCGCCAAGGCGCGTTGCATGCCGAGGTCGTCCGCCTCGATCAGCAGGCGGATGTCGAGCTTCGCCGGCGGATAGTCGAGCTTGCGGAGCGCGGCGAGCATCTGCTCCAGCACCTCCTCCTCCCGGAAGAGCGGGATCGCGACCGTGTAGACGGGCAGGCGGCTGTCGTCGACACGCCAGCGATGCTGGCGCCAGAGATCGGGAAGAGGTTGCTCGATCGCCGCTCCCAGCCGCAGCAGGATCAGCCCGAGAAAGAGCGGCCCCAGCAGCAGCGCCACCGCGAAGAAGGTTTCGAGCGGCGCGACCACCGCGCCGGCGAGGACGGCCGCCGCCGCAAGGGTCGCGGCGATCCGCTGGCCGCGGCTCGAGCCGGTCCTGGCGCTGTCGCGTGCGAGGCCGGGCGCATCGAGATTGGCGGCGCGAAGCGCGAGCCTGTCCGCATTGGCTTCGCGCAGCGCGGCATGGAAGCGTCGCGGCGTCACCACGGCGACATCGTCGCGCCGGCGCGGCCCGGATTCGAGCATGGCACGCAGGGCCGGCCCCTCGGGGGCCATCACGAATCGCGGGCCGCTGGAGCTGTCGGAGCGAACGGGCGCGATGCCGCCGCGCAGGATCGCCTCATGCTCGCCACCCGGCCTCGGGGCGAAGGGGCCAGCGTGGAAGGGCAGGCCGAGCTCGGCCGCCAGCGCGCGGTAGTAGCTCTCCTCGTCGATCAGCCCGGCTGCGAACACCTCGCGGGCCGGCTCGCTGCGCCGGCGTTCGGCACGACGGGCAGCCTCGGCGAGCTGGACCGGCGCAATGCCCCGGCCTGCGAGAAAAGCGATCTCCACCGGCAGGCCGGCCGAAGCCGTCGCCGGACCATCCGGATGCCCCTCGTGACCGCTGCCCCCCACTGGCCCGGTTCCGCCCCACGCAACGACGAGACTGCCCGCGCCTGGTTGGCCCGGGACAACTCATGGTTGCCGGATCGGAGCAGGGAGTCGAGAGGGGTGGCGCGATTTTCAGGTCGCAGCGGGTCCTCGGCTCACATTCCGCCGAGGATTTCCGCCACCTGCGGGATGTCCTTGTCGCCGCGCCCGCAGAGATTCATCACCATCAGGTGGTCCTTGGGCAGGGTCGGGGCGAGCTCGATCACCTTGGCCAGCGCATGCGCCGGCTCCAGCGCCGGGATGATGCCCTCGAGCTTGGAGCAGAGCTGGAAGGCCGAGAGCGCTTCGTCATCGGTCGCGGAGATGTAGGTGACGCGGCCGGTGTCGTGCAGCCAGGCATGCTCCGGCCCGATGCCGGGATAGTCGAGCCCTGCCGAGATCGAATGCGCGTCCTTGATCTGCCCATCCTCGTCCATCAGCAGATAGGTCCGGTTGCCGTGGAGGACGCCTGGCTTGCCGCCGGTCAGCGAGGCGGCGTGCTGCGCGGTCGAGAGGCCGTGGCCGGCCGCCTCGACGCCCCACATCCTGACGCTCGGATCGTCGAGGAAGGGGTGGAACAGGCCGATCGCGTTCGAACCGCCGCCGATCGCCGCGATCAGCGAATCCGGCAGGCGACCCTCCGCTTCCAGCATCTGCTCGCGGGTCTCGCTGCCGATCACCGACTGGAAGTCGCGCACCATGGCGGGATAGGGATGCGGGCCGGCCGCCGTGCCGATGCAGTAGAAGGTCGTCGCGACATTGGTCACCCAGTCGCGCAGCGCCTCGTTCATCGCGTCTTTGAGCGTCTTGGTGCCGGACTGCACGGGCACCACGCTGGCGCCGAGCATCTTCATGCGGAAGACGTTGCTCGCCTGCCGCGCGACGTCGACCGCGCCCATATAGACGATGCATTCCAGGCCGAAGCGGGCGCAGAGCGTGGCGGTCGCGACGCCGTGCTGGCCGGCGCCGGTCTCGGCGATGATGCGCTTCTTGCCCATGCGCCGTGCCAGCAGGATCTGGCCGAGCACGTTGTTCACCTTGTGCGCGCCGGTGTGGTTGAGCTCGTCGCGCTTGAAATAGATTTTCGCGCCGCCGAGATGCTCGGTCATGCGCTCGGCGAAATAGAGCGGCGAGGGCCGCCCGACATAATGCTTGAGATAGCTTGCCATCTCGGCCTGGAAACCGGGATCGGCCTTGGCGGCCTCATAGGCCTGCTCCAGCGAGAGCACGAGCGGCATCAGCGTCTCGGCGACGAAGCGCCCGCCGAACAGGCCGAAGCGGCCGTTCTCGTCCGGGCCGGAGCGGTAGGTGTTCGGGTTCTGGGGGGCGTTCATGTCCGGCCTGCCTCTGCTGCTGCGGCCGCCGCGGCGCGGGCCGCGACGACGAATTCCGTGATCCGGTCGACATCCTTGACGCCGGGCGCCCGCTCCACCCCGGAGGAAACGTCGACGCCCCAGGGCCGTGCCATCGCGATGGCCTGCGCGACATTCGCCGGATCCAGCCCGCCCGATAGCATGAAGGGCGAAGTCCGGTCGAGCGCCGCCAGGATCGACCAGTCGAAGGTCCGTCCATGCCCGCCGGGATAGGCGGCGTCCTGGGGCGGCTTGGCGTCGAGCAGGATACGATCCGCGACACCTTCATAGGCGGCGAAGGCGGCGAGATCGTGCCGGTCCGCGATGCCGAGCGCCTTGATCGCCCGCAGCCCGGTCGCGTCCCTGACGGCGCGCACCGCCTCGGGAGTCTCGCGACCATGCAGCTGCAGCCAGTCCGGCCTGACCGTCTCGACGAGGTCGCTGAGCTCGTCAAGCGGGCGGTCGACGACCAGCGCCACGATCTCGGCACGGCCGCGCGCGATCGCCGCGAGTGCCGCGGCTTGACGGGGAGGCACGAAGCGCGGGCTCTTCGGATGGAAGACGAGGCCGATCATCTCGACCCCGGCCGCCAGCGCGGCCTCCAACGTCTCGGGGGTCGAGAGGCCGCAGATCTTGATCGCGAGAGGCTGGGTGGGAGCGAACATCCGCCCGGCTTTACACGAAGGTGATCGCTGCCGCACTTGCGACATGATGACGGGCAAAGCAAAGCTAGCGCGGCCAGGCAGTGCCGGCGAAACGAAGCGGCGACAGGGCGGGCGGACTCGATTGTTCGGCAAGGGGCGGCGCGGTTTCACCATACTCGCGGGGCTGCTGGCGCTCGCCGGCGTCACCGCAGCCGTCTTCTATGTCCTCAGCCAGCCGCGCACGCTGCGCCTCGCCGTCGGGCCCCTCGGCTCCGAGGATGCGCGCATGGCCGCCGGCTTCGTGCAGGGCCTGAACCGCGAGAAATCCCAGATCCGTCTGCGCCTGATCCTGACCGAAGGGTCCGAGGAAAGCGCGCGCAAGGTCGATGCGGGCGATGCCGAGCTCGCCATCGTCCGTCCCGACATCGCCCTGCCGGCCAAGGCCGACACCGCGCTCATCACCCGCCGCTCCTTCCCTTTCCTGATCACCGACAAGGAGAGCGGCATCGGCCGCATCGCCGATCTGCGGGGCAGGCGCGTCGGCGTCGTGCGCAATCCGCAGGGCAACATCGCCCTGCTCCGGCTGGTGCTGGCGCAGTACGAGGTCGGCCCGAAGGATGTGGAGATCGTCGGCCTCACCCCCGACGAGATCGTGCCGGCCGCCAAGGAGCGTCGCATCGATGCGTTCTTCACCATCAACGCGGTGGGGGCGCGGGCGGGCGGAGACGGTGCCGGGCGGTTGCGCTCGGCCTGGGGCGAGGATCCCGTCCTGATCCCGATCCGCGAGGCGGACGCGCTGGCGGCCCGCATCCGCACCATCGAGACCGGCGAGATCGTGCGCGGCGCGCTCGGCGGCGACCCCCCGCGTCCCTCGGAGAATCTGCCGACCATCGCGGTGACCTCGCGTCTGGTCGCTTCGCAGGATCTCGATGACGACGTCGTCGGAAACCTGGTCAGCGCGCTGCTCGCGCTCCGGGTGACGCTCGCGGCCGAACTGCCGCAGATCCAGGCGCTGGAGACGCCCGCGACCGACAAGGACGCGCCGCTCCCCGTCCATACGGGTGCGGCCGCCTTCATCGACGGTGAGCAGAAGACCTTCTTCGAGCGCTATGGCGACTGGTTCTATCTCGGCGTGATGGGGCTTTCGCTGCTGGGCACCGGCGCGGCCGGCCTGCTCGGGCGCGAGAGCGCCGCCCGCCGCCGCCAGGCCATGATGGGGCTCGACCGGCTTCTGGCGATCCTGCCGCAGATCCGCGCGACCACCGATCTCGAGGCGCTCGACCGCTACCGCGCCCAGGCCGATGCCATTCTGCTCGAGGTCCTCGGCGATTTCGGCGAGGGCAATCTCGATTCCTCGGCGATCGCCGCCTATCGTCTGGTCTTCGACCAGGTCAGCCGGGCGGTCGTCGAGGCCAAGATCAGAGCCGCCGCCGTCCAGATCTGATCGCGGCCCCTGGAGCCGCGATTCACCCTGCGCCGCGCCGGCTGACCCTTCGTGGTTGCTCAAACGCCCGTCAGCGTTTATGTGCAGCGCAGCGAATTCCAGTTTCCTCGAGACGGGCTGCGCCGGCAGGGCTTCGATCCTCGCCGGCTTGTGGCCATGACAAAGGCCCTTCCCGCATGTCCATGCGCAACATCGCCATCATCGCCCACGTCGACCACGGCAAGACCACGCTCGTCGACCAGCTGCTGCAGCAGTCGGGCACCTACCGCGACAACCAGCGCGTGATCGAGCGCGTGATGGACTCCAACGATCTGGAGAAGGAACGCGGCATCACCATCCTGGCCAAGGCGACCTCGGTCGTCTGGAAGGACACGCGCATCAACATCGTCGACACTCCCGGCCACGCCGATTTCGGCGGCGAGGTCGAGCGCATCCTGAACATGGTCGATTCGGCCATCGTTCTGGTCGACGCCGCCGAGGGCCCGATGCCGCAGACCAAGTTCGTGGTCTCCAAGGCGCTCAAGCTCGGCCTGCGTCCGATCGTGGCGATCAACAAGGTCGACAAGCCTGACGCCCGTGTCCAGGAGGTCATCAACGAGGTCTTCGATCTCTTCGCCGCTCTCGACGCCACCGACGAGCAGCTCGATTTCCCGATCCTCTACGGCTCGGGCAAGCAGGGCTGGATGGCCCATGATCCGGCGGGCCCGCAGGACCAGGGCCTCGCCCCGATGTACGACCTCATCCTCAGCCACGTGCCAGAGCCGCGCGTCGAGGAAGGCCCGTTCCGCATGATCGGCACGCTGCTCGAGGCCAACCCCTATCTGGGTCGCATCATCACCGGTCGCGTCGTCTCCGGCTCGGCCAAGCCGAACCAGACCATCAAGGTGCTGTCCGGCGACGGCTCGACCGTCGAGACCGGCCGCATCACCAAGATCCTCGCCTTCCGCGGCCTCGAGCGCACGCCGATCGAGGAAGCGATCCCCGGCGACATCGTCTCGATCGCCGGTCTGGTGAAGGGCTCCGTCGCCGACACCTTCTGTGACCCGTCCGTCACCGAGCCGATCAAGGCCCAGCCGATCGACCCGCCGACCGTCTCGATGACCTTCATGGTCAACGACTCGCCGCTGGCCGGCACCGAGGGCGACAAGGTCACGACCCGCGTCATCCGTGACCGCCTGCTCAAGGAGGCGGAGGGCAATGTCGCTCTGCGCGTCGAGGAGGCGACCGACAAGGACAGCTACATCGTCTCGGGACGCGGCGAACTCCAGCTCGCCATCCTGATCGAGACGATGCGCCGCGAGGGCTTCGAGCTCGGCATTTCGCGTCCGCGCGTCGTGCTGAAGCGCGACGAGAGCGGCCAGCTGCTCGAGCCGATCGAGGAGGTCATCATCGACGTCGACGAGGAGCATTCCGGCGTCGTCGTGCAGAAGATGTCCGAGCGCAAGGCCGACATGCTGGAGATGCGCCCCTCCGGCGGCAACCGCCTGCGCCTGGCCTTCCACGCCCCGACCCGCGGACTGATCGGTTATCAGGGCGAGCTGCTGACCGACACCCGCGGCACCGCGATCATGAACCGCCTGTTTCATGACTACATGCCCTACAAGGGCGAGATCGGCGGCCGCCGCAACGGCGTGCTGATCGCGATGGAGACCGGCGAGGCCGTGGCCTATGCGCTGTGGAACCTCGAGGATCGCGGCCCGATGATGATCGAGCCCGGCTGGAAGGTCTATCAGGGCATGATCGTCGGCGAGCACACCCGCGAGAACGATCTCGAGGTGAACGTGCTCAAGGGCAAGAAGCTCACCAACATCCGCACCACCTCGAAGGACGAGGCCGTGCGCCTGACCCCGCCGATCCGGATGACGCTGGAGCGTTCGCTGGCCTGGATCGACGATGACGAGCTGGTCGAGGTCACGCCGAAGTCGATCCGCCTGCGCAAGGCGATCCTCGACCCCAACGAGCGCAAGCGCTCGCAGAAGATGAAGCAGGACGTCGCCTGAACCGGGCACTCCTGAGGATTCCCAAGGGCGGGCCGCAAGGCCCGCCCTTCGTCGTTTCGGAAGGAGCCGCGCTCAGTGGCTCATCAGGATCGGCAGCCGGCATTCCTGCAGAAGGGACTGCGTGACGCCGCCGAGCAGCCATTCGCGCAGGCGCGAATGCTTGTACGCGCCGCAGACGATGAGATCGGCGGCGAAGCCGCTGGCCGCCTGACGGATTTCGCTGGCGACGTCGGCCTCGCCGAGGGCGACATTGCGGACCGTCACCTTGACGCCATGCCGTGCCAGATGCGGGGCGAGGTCGGTGCCGGGCAGCAGGCCGGCCAGATCCTTCTCGCCGGTGACGGTGAGGATCTCGACCTCCTCGGCATCCTTCAGGAAGGGCAGCGCGTCCGCCACCGCACGGGCCGCGGATGCACCGCCATCCCAGGCGATCAGGATGCGCTTGCCGACATAGCGCTCGCGGCCCGGCGGCACGATGAGGACGGGGCGGCCACTGTCGAACAGCGCCGCCTCGATCAGCCCCCGGTCGCGCTGAACCGGATCGGTCTCCATGTCGAGCACCGTGACGTCGTGGACGCGGGCATGAGCAAGCAGCCGGTCGCAAAGACTGGCGAAGACGAGGGACGGGGTCTCGACGCTGCAGACGACGCCGGCGAGGTCGGCCCGGCCCTTCGATTGTTCGGCGAAGGCCTCGGCCAGTTCCTTGATGCGGCGGTTTTCATGCGCGATCAGCTCGGCACCGAAGGCGCCCACCAGCGAGCCCGGCACCGCATAGCGCATCGAGGCGGCCTCCAGCGTCAGGTGAGCGTCGGCGACCTGAGACAGCGAGATCGCGTAGGCGACGGCCGAGCTGTGATTGCCGCGTCCGTCCTCGGTGAAGCCGACGAGAACGCTCTTGATCGACAGGGGCATGACGGATCCTCCACGGGTTGCTCTTGCCGGCAGCATGCCCGAACCGGCGGCAACGCCCTTGCGCTGGATCAACCCGGCTTCTCCCGATCGGTGGGACAGTGCGATCCGTCGGCCACCGACGGAGGAGACGTCATCATGCTTCACCGCATCACGCTTCATCTGGCACGCACGCCCACACAGCCCGAGGGCAATGCCCGCGACGGCTACGAGATCACCGCCCCGCTCGATGCGGAGGGCCGGCTCCTGGCCGAGGAGTGGCATGCCGCGCGCGAGAAGTGCCGCGTCCGGCGCTTCGCGCCGAACGAGCCCGATCGCCATGGTTGGCTGCTGCATCGCGCCGGCGGCGAGGGCGGTGCGAGCTGGGGCATCGACTATGACGACGCCTCCAGCGACGATGACGAGGTCGGTTACAAGCTGGACCGCCATCGCTTCCGGCTCGGCGAATATGTCTCGATCCGCGACCAGGACGGCGACTTCAGGCCCTACAAGGTCGTCGCCCTCAGAGCCGTTGCGGCACCCGCTCCGGCCGGCGCCTGACAGCCCGGCCCTTGGAGACGAAGTCCATGTCAGACACCCGCTCCACCGCCCAGCCCCTCGGCTTCGGCACGCTCTTGACGCCCGTCCATCTCGGGGCGGGGGCGGAGGCGACCATCCGCTTCGCCGCGCAGCTGGCCCGCTGCCTGTCCTGCCGCCTCATCGGCACCGGCGCCGATCAGCTTGAGCTGCCCTATTACGGGGACGGCGCCGGGATGGTCGATGCGGTGCTGGTCGAGAACGCCCGCGCCGTGATGGAGGAGGATCTCGCCAAGGCTCAGGCCCTGTTCCGCCGGGCCGCCGATGGTGTGGCGCTGGACTGGCGCAGCGCAGTGGATGCTCCGGCCAGCTTCGTCCTCACCCAGTCGCGGGCGGCCGACCTCGTCGTTCTCGCCCGCCAGGGCGGCGGCGATCCGCCGCTCGGCCGCATGGGCGTCGCCCCGGGGGACGTGGTCCTCGAGCTGGGCCGGCCGATCCTGATCGTCCCGCAGGAGGTGGAGAGGCTCGCGGCAAGAAGCGTCGTCATCGCCTGGAAGGACACGCGCGAGTCGCGCCGCGCCGTTCAGGATGCGCTGCCCTTCCTCGTCCGTGCGGATGTCGTCACCGTCCTCTCCGTCGGGGCCGATCCGGCCGATGACGGCGCGCAGGATGTCTGCGGCTATCTCGCCCAATACGGCATCGCGGCGCGCGTGGTGACGCGGCCGAAGAGCACCGCCACCGTGGCGGCCGAGATCGCCGATCTGGCGAAGCTGCAGAATGCCGACCTCATCGTGGCGGGCGGCTATGGGCACAGCCGCCTGCGTGAATGGATTTTCGGCGGGGTGACGCGCGACCTGATCGAAACCACCCCGGTCTGCTGCCTGATGTCGCACTGAGAGTCGGCTGCGCCCGCCCTGCGTCCGGCGCAGCCGGGACGGCCGGCACGCGACCTTGCCGGCGCTCCCGCGCTCTGGTCCTCTCCCTCTCTCGTCGAGGGGAGATGTCCATGCAGTTCCGCAATCTCGGCCGTTCCGGCCTGCGCGTGTCGCTCGTCGGCCTCGGCTGCAACAATTTCGGCGGCCGGATCGACGACGAGGCCACGCGCAAGGTGGTCGATGCCGCGATCGAGCACGGCATCACCCTGTTCGACACCGCCGATATCTATGGCGAGAAGGCGGGTTCCGAGCGTGTGCTGGGCGAGGTTCTGGGCCCGCGCCGCAAGGGCATCGTCCTGGCCTCGAAGTTCGGCATGAAGATGTTCCATGGCGGGCAGGGCGGTTCCCGCCGCTACATCATGAGCGCTGTCGAGGAATCCTTGACGCGGCTGAAGACGGACTGGCTCGACCTCTATCAGTTCCACACGCCCGACCCGCTCACCCCGATCGATGAGACGCTGCGCGCGCTCGAGGATCTCGTGACCCAAGGCAAGGTTCGCTATGTCGGCTGTTCCAACATGCCGGCCTGGCAGGTCGCGGACGCGCAATGGACGGCGCGCGATCTCGGCCTCGCCGGCTTCGCCTCGGCTCAGGACGAGTACAGCCTGCTCAAGCGCGGCGCCGAGAAGGACCTGATCCCCGCGCTGAAGCATTACGGCATGGGCTTGCTGCCCTATTTCCCGCTCGCCAACGGCGCGCTGACCGGCAAGTACAAGCGCAACGCCCCGATGCCGGACGGCGCGCGGCTGACCAAGCTGCCCGAGCGCGCCGGCCAGATCTTCAGCGAGACGAACTGGGCGAAGATCGAGGCGCTGACCGACTTCTGCGAGGCGCGCGGCAGGACGCTGGTGGAGCTCGCCTTCTCCTGGCTCGCAGCTCAGCCGGTCGTCTCAAGCGTCATCGCCGGCGCGACCAGGCCCGAGCAGATCGCCGCCAATGTGAAGGCGGCCGACTGGGCGCTGACGGCGGACGAGCTCGCCGAGATCGACCGCATCACCGCGTAGGACCCGCGGTCTCGCCGCCTTTAGCGGAAGGGCGGCTCGTCGAAGCTGCGCAGCTTGCGCGAATGGATCGTCGAGCCGGCCTTCTTGAGTTTCTCCAGCGCCGCGAGCCCGATCCGCAGATGCTCGCTGACGGCGCGCTCGTAGAACGCGTTGGCTGCGCCCGGCAGCTTGATCTCGCCATGGAGCGGCTTGTCGGAAACGCAGAGCAGCGTGCCATAGGGCACGCGCAAGCGGTAACCCTGGGCCGCGATCGTGCCCGACTCCATGTCGACCGCGATGGCGCGCGACAGATTGATCCGCCGGCGCTCCTTGGTCCAGCGTAGTTCCCAGTTCCGGTCGTCCTGCGTCACCACGGTGCCGGTGCGCAGCCGGTTCTTGAGCTGGTCGCCCTTCTCGCCCGTCACCTCGGCCGCGGCTTCCTGCAGGGCGACCTGGACCTCCGCCAGGGCCGGGACGGGCACGTCCGGCGCCACCAGCTCGTCGAGGATGCCGTCCTGGCGCAGATAGGCGTGGGCGAGGACATAGTCGCCGATGATCTGCGTCTGCCGCAGACCCCCGCAATGGCCGACCATCAGCCAGCAATGGGGCCTAAGCACCGCGAGATGGTCGGTGATGTTCTTGGCGTTGGAGGGTCCGACGCCGATATTGACCAGCGTCACGCCCTGCCCGTTCTCGCGCAGTAGGTGATAGGCCGGCATCTGGAACCGGTGCCAGGGCGCCGACATCACCCGCTCTGCTGCGCTGACATCGACGCCGTCGCGCTCGATCCGCACCCCGCCCGGCGTCACCAGCGCCAGCGCCGTGCCGGCCTCGATCTCGGCGAGCCCCAGCCGCACGAACTGGTCGACATAGCGGTGGTAATTGGTCAGCAGCACCCAGGGCTGCACCGCCCGCCAGTCGGTGCCCGTATAGTGCACCAGCCGGCGCAGCGAATAATCGACCCGCACCGCGTCGAACAGCGAGAGCGGACGCGGCTGTCCCTCGACGATGTCGAAGGTGCCGTCGGCGATCTCGTCGCCGACGAGCGAGAGCAGCGGCGTCGGGAAATGACGCGCCAGCTCGGCGGCCGTCACCTTGCCGCGGCCGAGTTCGTCGCCGCCGTCCAGCGCGTAAGGGTAGGGAATTTCCTGATCGCTGACGCCGGTCTCGATCGTCGCGCCATACTCCTCGACGAGCGGCTCCAGCTGATCGAGCAGATAGGCGCGGAACTCGGCCGGCTGAGTGATCGTGGTCGAATAGACCCCCGGCGCCGCGAACTTCGCATAGCCGCGCCGGGTCGCCGCCGGCAGTTTCGAGGGCTCATAGGTCACGCGCAGCAGCGGGTAGCGATAGCGCGCGCGCTCGTCCGGCGTCGGCGCCTGCCCGGTCTCGAAGAAGCGCTGCAGATCGCCACGCAGCGCGGCCCGCGCCTCGCCATAGAGCCGTTCGAGCCGGTCGATGGCGGCGGCGGGATTTGCGGCGGTCTCGAACGTCATGGGCGGGGGCGTCCTTTCGTTCGCACGAGCTTTAGCCTCGCCCCCGCGCGCGTGACAACTGCCGGAGGCTGACAGGGCCTGCGGCTTGACTTGCCAGCCATAGCCAATTACTAAACCAAACAGTTAACTTAAGGCCGACCCGAGAACGGCCCCAGGAGGAGATGCCTATGTTCGCGAAGCCGCAGAAGGAACACGACTGGCTGCACCAGCTCGTCGGTGAATGGACCTCGGAAATGGACTGCGCCATGGGGCCGGACCAGCCGCGGCAGAAATCGAAGGGCCGCGAGACCGTCCGCTCGCTCGGCGGGCTCTGGACGCTCGGCGAGGGCGAGGGCGAGATGCCCGACGGCACGACCGGCCGGACGCTCATGACGCTGGGCTTCGACCCTGCGAAGGGCCGCTTCGTCGGCAGCTTCATCGGCTCGATGATGACGCATCACTGGCTCTATGAGGGCACCCTCGACGAGGCCGCCAACGTGCTGACGCTCGAATCCTCGGGCCCGAACATGATGGGCGACGGTGCCGTCATCCCCTACCGCGACGTCGTCACCCTGGTCTCGCCCGACCATCGCATCTTGGCGTCCTACATGCCCGACGGCAAAGGCGGCTGGAGCGAGTTCATGACGGCCCATTACCGCCGCGTGGCCTGAGCCCTTCAAGGGAGGAGAATCGATGAAACTGTCCCCCTATCTGATGTTCGAGGGCAATTGCCGTGAGGCCTTCACCGCCTATCAGGCCATTCTCGGCGGCCGCATCGAAGCGATGATGGATCACCGCGGCACGCCGGCCGAGGCTCACGTCCCGCCCGAATGGCTCGACAAGATCCTGTATGCCTGCCTCGTCCTCGACGGCCAGATGCTGATGGCCTCCGACGCCCCGCCCGGCCGCAGCGACGGGCCGATGCGCAGCGTCTCGGTGTCGGTCAACGTCCCCGAAGTCGCCGAGGCCGAGCGCATCTTCGCTGCGCTCTCCGAAGGGGCGACGATCCAGATGCGGATGGAGGAGACCTTCTGGTCGCCCCGCTTCGGCATGCTGCGCGACCGCTTCGGCACGAACTGGATGATCGGCGCCGACATGCCGGCCGAAAAGGTGAACTGCGGCTGAGCCACACGCGTCATTCTCGGGCGAAGCCCTCGGGTCCGATCTTCGATCGGCCCGAGGATAAACTCCGCGCAGACCCGAGAATCTCAGGCCGGACCAGGCGTTGTCGACCGAGGCACGCTCCTCACGAGATGCTCGGGTCAAGCCCGAGCATGACGGCTCCGCGTACCGCCCCTACCCCAGCACCGCCCAGGCGATCAGCGCTGCGATCACCCAGAGCGCCCAGTTGCCCCAGCGGTTGCGCTGGGCTTCGGCGCGGCCGATCGCGGCGACGCTGCGCTCGTCGAGCGAGAAGCCGTGCCGCGAGGCGTCCTCGAGCTGGCCGAGCACGCGCTCGGCGCGGGTGACCGTCTCCGGCAGGCGCGACAGGCTGTCGAGCAGCGAGCCCGCGCCGCGACCGGCCTCGGCGAGCTTGCCGAGGGGCCCCAGATTCTGCGTGATCCAGTCGCGCACCACCGGCTCGGCGGTCGACCACATGTCGAGATGCGGATCGAGCGTGCGGGCCACGCCCTCGACCACCACCATGGTCTTCTGCAGCATGACGAGCTCGGTGCGCGTCGCCATGTCGAACATACCGGTGATCTCGAAGAGCAGCGTCAGCACCTTCGCCATCGAGATCTGGTCGGCGCTCTTGTCATGGATCGGCTCGCCGACGGCGCGGATCGCCTGGGCGAAATCGGCGACGTCGTGATGCGGCGGCACATAGCCAGCCTCGAAATGCACCTCGGCCACCCGGGTGTAGTCGCGGGTGATGAAGCCGAGCAGGATCTCGGCGAGGAAACGCCGCTCCTTCAGGCCGAGCCGCCCCATGATGCCGCCATCGACAGCGACGAGCCGGCCCTGCGCATCGACGAACAGGTTTCCGGGATGCATGTCCGCATGGAAGAAGCCGTCGCGGATCGCATGCTTCAGGAAGGACTGGATGACGATCCGCCCCAGCGCCGGCAGGTCGTGGCCGGCGGCCTTCAGCGCCTCGACGTCGGAGAGGCGGATGGCGTCGATCCACTCGTCCACCAGCATCTCGCGGGCGGTGAGCTGCCAGTCCGGCTCGGGGACCCGGAAATCGGGATCGTTCTTGGTGTTCTCGGCGAATTCCGACAGGGCGGCGGCCTCGAGCCGCAGATCCATCTCCATCGTCACCGAGCGCGCCAGCGTCTCCACGACGCCGGTGAAGCGCAGGCGCCGCGCCTCGGCCGAGCGCCGCTCGGCCAGCTCCGCGCCGAAGCGCATCGCGCCGAGATCGCGCTGGAAACGATCGCGGATGCCCGGCCGCAGCACCTTGACCGCGACCTCCCGCCCGTCTTGCAGGCGGGCGCGGTGGACCTGAGCGATCGAGGCGGCGGCGACCGGCTCGCCGAAGGCGGCGAAGACCTGCTCGACCGGCCGGCCATGCGCCGCTTCGACGATGGCGCGGGCCTGAGCCATCGGGAAGGGCGGCATCCGGTCCTGCAGCGCCGAGAGATCGGACGCGATCTTCATGCCGACGACGTCGGGCCGCGTCGCCAGGAACTGCCCGAACTTGACATAGGACGGGCCGAGCCGGGTCAGGGCAGCGGCGAGCCTCGTCGCCGAGGTGCCGGCCTCGCGCCGCTCGATCAGCCGGCCGACGCGGATCAGCCCGCGCGCCAGCGGCGGCAGGACCGACGGATCGATCAGCGCCAGCGCGCCCTCGCGGGCCAGCACGAAGCCGGTGCGCGCGGTCCGCGCGAGATGGAACAGCGAGGAGATCATGCCCGGCTCGTCATGGTCGGGCCAGACCCGACCATCTCCTGCCGAAAGGGGCTCCCGTCGAGAGATGCCCGGGTCAGGCCCGAGCATGACGCAACACGCTTCCTCACAGCTTCCAGCCCGAATGCAGCGCCACTACGCCTCCGGTCATGGGCGTGAACTTGGCCCGGCGGAAACCGGCGGCCTCGATCATGCCGGCGAAGGCCTGTGGCCGGGGGAATTTGCGGATCGACTCAACGAGATACTGGTAGGGCTCGGCCTCGCCGGTCACCATCCGCCCCATCGGCGGGATGACGTTGAAGGAATAGGCCTCGTAGACCTTGTCCAGCAGCGGCACGTCGACATGGCTGAACTCGAGGCAAAGGAAGCGCCCGCCGCGCTTCAGCACCCGATAGGCCTCGGCCAGGGCCTTGTCGATGCGCGGCACGTTGCGGATGCCGAAGGCGATCGTATAGGCGTCGAAATGGTTGTCCGGCAGGCCGAGTTCCTCGGCATTGCCCTGCACGAAGGCGATGCGCTCGTCGCCGGGAAAGCGCTTGGCCGCCCGGTCGCGGCCGACGCTCAGCATCTCCGCATTGATGTCGAGCACCGTGACCTGCGTCTGCGGTCCGCCGGCCTCGAGCACCGAAAAGGCGACGTCGCCCGTGCCGCCGGCCACGTCGAGATGCCGGAAGGGGCGGTCCTTCGGCGGGTTGACCGCGGTCAGCAGCGCACTCTTCCAGGCCCGGTGCAGGCCCGCCGACATCAGGTCGTTCATCAGATCGTAGCGGCCGGCGACCTTGTGGAAGACATCGTCCACCTTGGCCTGCTTCTCGCGGAGCGGCACGGTCTCGAAGCCGAAATGCGTGGTCTCGGAAGCTGCTGTCACGATCGGTCCGATCCTGTGCAATCTGTCTTGTCTTTGCCTGGGGCGATGCATAGCCAAACGAGCGGGCCTTGTCGCGGCCCCTCTCGACGCAGGCCGACCGGAGACTGACTGAGATGCCCGAACTTCCCGAGGTCGAGACCGTCCGGCGCGGGCTGGAACCGGCGATGCTGGGCGAGACGATCCTGCGGGTCGAGCAGAACCGACCGGATCTGCGCTTTCCGCTGCCGGAGCGCTTCGCCGCCCGCCTCACCGGCCGGCGCATCGAGGCGCTGTCGCGGCGGGCGAAATATCTGGTCGCCGATCTCGATGACGGCCAGGCGCTGATCATGCATCTCGGCATGAGCGGGCGCTTCGTCGTCGAGGCGCCGGGCACCCCGCCGGTCGAGCCGGGCGCCTATTACAACGAGATCGGCCGGCATCTGGTCCACGACCATGTCGTCTTCCACATGGGGTCCGGCGCACGCATCACCTATAACGACGTGCGCCGCTTCGGCTTCATGGATCTCGTGCCGCGCGCCGAGCTGGCGACCTCCAAGCATTTCGCCGGCATGGGTATCGAACCGCTCGGCAACGAGCTTTCGGGAGAGACGCTGGCGCAGCTCTTCGCGGGCAAGTTCGCGCCGTTGAAGGCAGCCCTCCTCGACCAGCGCCTCGTGGCGGGCCTGGGCAACATCTATGTCTGCGAGGCGCTGTTCCGGGCCGGACTGCACCCGGAGGCCGAGGCGGGGTCCATCGCGACGCCGACCGGCCGGCCGCGCCCCGCCGCTCATGCTTTGGCGCAGATCATCCGCGAGGTTCTGGAGGAGGCGGTGGCGGCCGGCGGCTCGACCTTGCGCGACTTCGCCCATGCCGATGGCTCGCTCGGCTATTTCCAGCACCGGTTCAAGGTCTATGACCGCGAGGGCGAGCCCTGCACCGCGCCGGGCTGCGGCAGCCTCGTCAAGCGGCTCGTGCAGTCCGGCCGCTCGACCTTCTACTGCGAGACCTGCCAGCCGCGCGTGCTGCGGCGCTGAGGCACCGCGGAGCAGGGCCGGCCTCAGCGGCGCGGCAACTCCGGATATTCCAGCTTCGACACGTCGTAGCCGAGCGCGGCGGCCCGCTGGACCAGCTGGCGGCGCAGCGCCGGGCTCATCTTCGGATCGCGCACAAAGATATAGAGATCCTTGAAGGTCGGATCGGCCGAGATGAACCAGCTGTAGTCGTTGGCGCGGTCGAGGATCCAGTAGTCGCGCACCACCGGAACGACGCCGAAGACCGTGTAGGTCACGCGCAGCTTCGCATTGGTGCCGGGGTCGAGGATCTCGCCCGGCCCGCCGATCGTCTTGAGCTCGCCCGAGGGCGTCCCCATCCGGCAGGAATCGAGCACCTCGATCCGGCCGCCTTCACCGCGCTTGTACTCGGTCGCACCGGCGACGCAGCCATCGGTGATCGCCATCGGTCTGCGGGCGAACTCGTGCCAGAGGCCGGTATAGAGCCGCTCGACCGCGACCGGCTTGGCGGGCTGCGGAGCCTGGCTGCTCTGCAGGCCACCGGCGGCGCAGCCGGCGAGCAGGAGCCCGGCGAGGAGGGCGATGATCGGGGCGCGCATCAGGATATCCTCCGGCGGATTGCGTGTGTCTCCACACTACGCGCTCGCCCCCCTGCCGGATCCATTCAGGCCCCGCTGCGCCTCCCCGTCGCGGCACAGACGGTCTTGCGCCCGCGCGCATGGACCTGCGCCGGCCGCGCGGCTAAACCACGTGCGCACAGCCGAACCGGGAGGGCGCCATGGCTTACGAGACCATTCTCGTCGAAACGAAGGGCAAGGTCGGGCTCGTCACGCTCAACCGCCCCCAGGCGCTGAACGCGCTGAACGGCCAGCTCATCGCCGAGATCAACACGGCGCTCGACGGTTTCGAGCGCGATCCCGCCATCGGCTGCATCGTCCTGACCGGCTCGGAAAAGGCCTTCGCCGCCGGAGCCGACATCAAGGAGATGCAGGACCGGACCTATCCCGAGACCTATCTCGACGACAAGTTCGCCGACTGGGACCGGATCGGTCAGCGCCGCAAGCCGATCGTCGCCGCCGTCGCCGGCTTCGCACTGGGCGGCGGCTGCGAGCTCGCCATGATGTGCGACTTCATCATCGCCGCCGACAATGCGAAGTTCGGCCAGCCCGAGATCAATCTCGGCGTCATTCCCGGCGCCGGCGGCACGCAGCGCCTCACCCGCGCGGTCGGCAAGGCCAAGGCGATGGATCTCTGCCTCACCGGCCGGATGATGGATGCGGCCGAGGCCGAGCGCGCCGGGCTCGTCGCCCGCATCGTCCCCCTCGCCGACCTGATGACCGAGGTCATGAAGGCTGCGGATGCGATCGCCGCCAAGTCGCTGCCTTCCGCGCTGATGGTCAAGGAGACGGTCAACCGAGCCTTCGAGGTGACGCTGGCCGAAGGCGTGCGTTTCGAGCGCCGGCTCTTCTCCTCGCTCTTCGCCACGCATGACCAGAAGGAAGGCATGGCCGCTTTCGCCGAGAAGCGCAAACCCGCCTTCAAGAACAGCTGAGATCGCCATGACCGTCACGATCAAGAGCCCGGCCGGCCTCATCCTGCCGGGATATGCCGATGTCGAAGTCGCCGCCGCGCGGCTCAAGGGCGTCGCCCACCACACCCCCGCTTTGACCTCGCGCACCGCCAATGAGCGCACCGGCGCCAATCTCGTCTTCAAGCCCGAGAACCTGCAGCGCATGGGCGCCTTCAAGTTCCGCGGCGGCTACAACGCCATCGCGGCGCTGTCGCCGGAGCAGCGCAAGGCGGGCGTCGTCGCCTTCTCCTCGGGCAACCACGCCCAGGCGATCGCCTATGCCGGCCGGCTGCTCGGCGTGCCCACCACCATCATCATGCCGCTCGATGCGCCCGCTGCGAAGGTCGCCGCCACTCGCGGCTACGGCGCCGAGGTCGTGACCTATGACCGCTACACCCAGGACCGGCTCGCCATCGGCCGCGAACTGGCGCAGGCGCGCGGCCTCTCGCTGATCCCGCCTTACGATCATCCCGACGTCATCGCAGGGCAGGGTACGGCGGCCAAGGAGCTGATCGAGGATGCCGGCCCGCTCGACATGCTGCTGGTCTGTCTCGGCGGCGGCGGCCTGCTCGCCGGCTGCGCGCTCGCGGCCAAAGCGCTGAACCCCGGTTGCCGCGTCTTCGGCGTCGAGCCCGAAGCCGGCAATGACGGCCAGCAATCGCTGCGTTCGGGCCAGATCGTCCGCATCGACGTCCCCAAGACCATTGCGGACGGGGCCCAGACGCCTTTCCTGGGCGATTACACTTTTCCGATCATCCAGGCGCTGGTCGAGGACATCGTCACCGTCAGCGACGCCGCGCTGGTCGATGCGATGCGCTTCTTTGCCGAGCGGATGAAGCTCGTCGTCGAGCCCACCGGCTGCCTCGCGGCGGCAGCGGCCTTCACCGGCGCCGTTCCGGTCGCGGGCCAGCGCGTTGGTGTCATCATCAGCGGCGGCAATGTCGATCTGGGCGCCTATGCGCGCTTCCTCGCACCGGGCGCCTGAAATCGCGGCGTCCACAGCGATTCCGCGTTGACGCCGCGCCAGCTTGCGACTATACGCCTCCCACTCGCGACGGCCCGCGCAAGCGCTGGCCATCGCTCGCGGATTTCCATCACGGTAGCGATCGTGTTCCGCCGGCATCATGCCAGGCGCCCGGTCGCGATGCAGAAGACGAGGACGTATCCGATGGCCAATACGACGTCGGCCAAGAAGGCGACGCGCAAGATCGAGCGCCGCACCGAGGTCAACAAGGCGCGCCGCTCGCGGATGCGCACCTTCCTGCGCAAGGTCGAGGAGGCGATCGCCTCCGGCGACAAGAGCGCCGCGGCCGAGGCCCTCAAGGCCGCCCAGCCGGAGATCATGCGGGCCGCCCAGAAGGGCATCGTCCACAAGAACACCGCCTCGCGGAAGGTCTCGCGCCTCGCTCATCGGATCGGCGCTCTCGCCTCCTGATCGCCTCCGCGCGAACAGCTCCGATGACACTTGGAAAAGCCCGGCCCCAGGCCGGGCTTTTTTCATGCGTCGAAGCCGGCTTGTTGCATCGCTGCAACAGCCGAAAGAACCTCGAAATGGCGCTTCGGCAGGCGCGATTCCGCAACGTTTCCGACGCTTTACGGGCTTGACTCCACCTGCGCTTTGAGGGCGCAAAATCGGCCTGACCAGCCACTTTGACCGCGCAGCGAAAGTCCTGAACTTTCAGGATGTTAGCGGGCAAAGCAACGGGCCTTCGGTGAATCCCGGCGACTCTGGCCCCCCTCTCTGGGGCCCCCGAAAAAAAAGATTCGGGGCCGCCCGGGCACCGCCTTCATGAAGAAAATCTTAAGTTCCCCAACCAATTGCGAGCCGGCTGCCCGTTCGTCACATGAGCGGCTCCGGGGGCTGACTCTCGGGCATCCGGAAAGCGGCATATTGCAGCCCTTCGAGAGCGCCCTGTAAGGTCTTTTTCAACGCCGGACGGACAGCGATGGCCACCCGGTGTTTCCACAAGATGAACGCTTTTTGGCTCGCGACCTGGAGGTTGGAGGATGCGGCTCTTTGTCTTTCGCGATTGAGATGAAGTGCGGTTTCGTCCTGCGACGAGCCTTGAAAGCGTAATCGATCAGATCGGATCGGGAGAACCCCGCAGACCTTCACGTTTGCGGGAACCCTGAGACGTGACCGGAAAGAACAGCTCCGGTCCGGCCCGCCTGTGCGGCGGCCGGGTCAGGCGCGTGCATGACTGAAGAAATGGGGCAGACGATGTTCGAGCGGCGGCGGATGGACGAAACGGTGGAGGTTGTGTCGGCGTTGAGCGTTGTGATGGTGGCCGAGCAGGCGCGTGTGGTGGCGGACGAGACGGGGACAACGCCGGCGAGTGCGACCGAGGCCTGGGACCGGGTGCGGCGGCGCCTGCGCGCCGAACTCGGCGAGGACGTGTTCTCGAGCTGGTTCGCGCGCGTCGAGCTCGGCAGCATCGTCGACGGCGTGGCTTATCTGACGGTGCCCACCCGCTTCCTGAAGAGCTGGCTCGAGGCGCATTACGCCGAACGGCTGCGGGTCAACTGCATGGCCGAACTGCCGGGCCTCAACGGCATCATGCTCTCGGTGCGCCCGGTGTCGCGCGATCTGTCTCAGCCGCCGGCCGAGATCGTGCCGCTGCGCGGCCGCCAGGCGGCGCCGGTCGCCCCCGCCGCTGAACCCAAAGGCGCTCCTGTCGCCGTGGCGCAGGTCGAGGCTGCCGAGCGTGATCTCGTTGATGCCTGCGGTACCGTGCTCGACCGGCGCATGAGTTTCCAGGCCTTCATCGTCGGCAAGTCGAACCAGCTCGCCTTCGCCGCGGCGGAACGCATCGCTGCGGCCCCGGCCGGCAGCAGCCCCTACAACCCGCTCTACATCCATGCCGGTGTCGGGCTCGGCAAGACGCATCTCCTGCAGGCGATCGCCCAGGAGGCCCGCAGCCAGGGCAAGCGCGTCGCCTATTTCACCGCCGACCGCTTCATGTACGGCTTCGTCGCGGCGCTGAAGTCGCAGACGGCGCTGGCCTTCAAGGAGAAGCTGCGCGGCATCGATCTTCTCGTCGTCGACGACGTGCAGTTCATCCAGGGCAAGTCGATCCAGCAGGAGTTCGGCCACACGATCAACGCGCTGATCGACGCCGGCAAGCAGATCGTCGTCGCCGGCGACCGGATGGCGAATGATCTGGAGGCGCTGGATGAGCGCATCCGCTCGCGGCTCGGCGGCGGGCTCGTCGTCGAGGTCGGCGATCTCGACGAGGCGCTGCGCGCGAAGATCCTCGGAAACCGGCTGGAGGCGCTGCAGGCGGCCCATCCGAACTTCCAGGTCCATCCGGACGTGGTCGCCTATGTCGCCCGCGTCGTCGCCACCAATGGCCGCGATCTCGACGGCGCCGCCAACCGGCTGCTCGCCCATGCGACGCTGTCGGGGCAGCCTGTTTCGCTGGAGACGGCGGAGGCGGCGATCCGCGATCTGGTGCGCACCCGCGAGCCGCGCCGCGTCAAGATCGAGGACATCCAGAAGCTGGTCGCGACCCGCTACAATGTCAGCCGCGCCGATATCCTCTCGGAGCGACGGACCGCGGCCGTGGTCAAGCCGCGCCAGATCGCGATGTATCTCGCCAAGGCGCTGACCCCGCGCTCCCTGCCGGAGATCGGCCGGCGCTTCGGCGGCCGCGATCACACCACGGTCCTCCATGCGGTCCGCAAGATCGAGAAGGCCATCGCCGAGGACCGCACGCTCCATGACGAGGTCGATCTGCTGAAGCGCATGCTGCAGGAGTGAGGCGGACGGCGTTTTCGCAGCGCGGCATTTTGGTTGTGTTTGCCGGCGTGGCGCCCTTGCGCCACGCTCGGCCCTCCGGCAATGTCGCGGGCCATTCATGAGGCCCGCGTTTTCGTGGCGGGCGCAGAGACGCCAGAAGACTTGAAGATGAAGGTCACTGTCGAACGCTCCACCCTGCTCAAGTCGCTGGGCCATGTGCACCGCGTCGTGGAGCGCCGCAACACGATCCCGATCCTCTCGCACCTGCTGCTCAGCGGCACCGAGGCCGGGCTGAAACTCAAGGCGACCGATCTCGACATCGAGGTGGTGGAAACCGTCGCGGCCGACGTGCCCGAGCCGGGCGCGACGACGGTTCCGGCCCACACCCTCTACGACATCGTCCGCAAGCTGCCCGACGGTGCCCAGGTCTCGCTCGAGACCACAGGCGAAACCGGGCTGGTGCTGCGCTCGGGCCGTTCGCGCTTCCAGCTCCAGACGCTGCCCGAGAGCGATTTTCCGGACATCACCG
Source organism: Rhizobiales bacterium CCH10-E5 (assembly GCA_001556125.1). Classification (GTDB taxonomy): domain Bacteria; phylum Pseudomonadota; class Alphaproteobacteria; order Rhizobiales; family Beijerinckiaceae; genus Allobosea; species Allobosea massiliensis. The sequence goes on from LSIG01000176.1 coordinate 67,732, forward strand.
CCGGCGAGATGGCTCATGGCTTCAAGCTGCCGGCCGGCGAGCTCAAGCGCCTGATCGACAAGACGCAGTTCGCGATCTCCACCGAGGAGACGCGCTATTATCTCAACGGCATCTATCTCCACACCATCGATGTCGATGGCCGTCCGATGCTGCGCGCGGTCGCGACCGACGGTCACCGGCTCGCCCGCGTCGACACCGCTGCGCCGCAGGGCTCGGTCGGCATGCCGGGCGTGATCGTGCCGCGCAAGGCCGTGGCCGAGATCCAGAAGCTGCTGGAGGATGGCGAGAGCGAGGTCATGGTCGAACTCTCCGCGACCAAGATCCGCGTCGCCACCGCCGCCGTGGTGCTGACCTCGAAGCTGATCGACGGCACCTTCCCGGACTATCAGCGCGTCATTCCGGCTGGCAACGACAAGCGCCTGACCGTCGACAAGGGCGATTTCGCGGCGTCCGTCGACCGCGTCTCGACGATCTCCTCGGAGCGTGGCCGGGCGGTGAAGCTCTCCATGGCCGATGGCCGCATGACGCTCTCCGTCACCAATCCGGATTCCGGCTCGGCGACGGAGGAGATCGAGGTCGATTACGATGCGAGCCCGCTCGATATCGGCTTCAACGCTCGCTACCTGATGGATATCGCAGCCCAGCTCGACGGCGATACCGCCCTGCTCAAGCTCGCCGATCCGGGCTCGCCGACGGTTATCCAGGATCGCGAGGGGGCTTCCGCGCTCTATGTGCTGATGCCGATGCGCGTCTAGGCGTCGTCCCGCCGTGGCCGCCGTCGCGCGCCTGATCCTGCAGGATTTCCGCTCCTATCAGGCCCTCGATCTCGCGATCGGGGGCCAAATCATTGCGCTCTGCGGCGAGAATGGCGCCGGCAAGACCAATATCCTTGAGGCGCTGTCCCTGTTCGCGCCCGGCCGCGGCCTGCGCCGGGCCGATCTCGCCGACATGGCCCGTCAGGGGGGCGATGGCGCCTTCGCCGTCTCGATTGCGCTCGCCGAGGACGGGGCACGGCTCGGCGTGGGGCTGGGGCCGGCCGATGCCGAGGGCAAGCGGTCGCGGCTCGCCCGCATCGACGGCGCAGCCGCCGGTTCGGCTCTTGCTTTCAGCGAGCATCTGCGCGTCGTCTGGCTGACGCCGGATCTCGACGGGCTGTTCCGGGGAGCGGCTGGGGACCGGCGCCGCTTCCTCGACCGGCTGGTTCTGGCGGTCGATCCCGCCCATGCGACACGCTCGAACGCGCTCGAACGGGCGCTGCGCTCGCGCAACCGCATTCTCGAGGAGAGCCCGCACCAGACGCAATGGCTCGATGCCGTCGAGCGCGAGATCGCCGAGCTCGGCGTCGCGGTGGCCGCAGCCCGCGCCGAGACCGTGGCGAGGCTCACGGCCATCATCGCCGAGACCCGCGACGAGGCTTCGCCCTTCCCCCATGCCCAGCTCGCGCTGGCTGGCGAGATCGACCGGCTTGTCGCCGAACATGCCGCGCTCGACGCCGAGGACGGCTACCGCGTTCTGCTGCGCCAGGGCCGGGCCCGCGATCGGGCCGCGGGCCGGACGCTGACCGGCCCCCAGGCCTCCGATCTCGAGGTCCGCCATGGACCCAAGGACATTCCGGCAGGGCAGGGCTCGACCGGGGAGCAGAAGGCGTTGTTGATCGGGCTCGTCCTGGCCCATGCCCGCCTCGTCGCCGCGATGAGCGGTCTCGAGCCGCTCGTGCTGCTCGACGAGATCGCCGCCCATCTCGATCCCCGCCGGAGGGCGGCGCTCTATGAGGGTCTGACGGCGCTGGGCTGCCAGGTCTGGATGACGGGCGCCGACCCCACGCTGTTTACCGATCTGCCGGCAGGGTCGCAGCGTCTCGCCGTCACGCCCGGCCGGATCGAGGACATCGCCTGAGCCGAGCGGCCTTCGGCGGACGCCGCGTCATGGTTGATCGGCGGTTAACCATTTCCGGCTAGAGATGGGGGTCATGCAGCCTTCCCGAACAATGTTCTCGGCGACGGAAAAGGAGATCGCGAGCCGCTTGCTGGCCGTGCTCTCCTCCCATTTCGGTGCCTCGATCGACCGGTTGCAGGGCGTCGTGGCCGATCTCGACAGGCGCGAACGCGATCCCGAGCTGCGTCAGGACGAGTTGACCAAGTATCGATTGCTGTTCGCTCTCGACTTCGGCGAGGACTATGTCGCCGCCAAGCGGCGTATCGTGGCCCGGGCCAACCGCAACGGCATCGACCTGTCGGACTATCCGCTGTTCTTCCTGGCCGATTTCTCGCATTTCCTCCCCGTCATCGTCGCGAAATGGAAGCGCCGCTGGGGCAAGGTCGACACCGCCCTGCAGGTCTTCGCCAAGCTGATGCTGACCGATATGAGCTACTCGATCGCCCAGTTCGATGGGGCGATCGAGGCCCGTACGGCCGATCGCATCCGCCAGGTCGAGCAGGCGTTCCGGGATGGCATCGCCGAGAGGATTTCCGCCATCGAACTCAGCCTCGGCGATGTTTCGGGCTTCTCCACACAGATGTCGGCGAAGGCCGCCCAGACGCTCCAGGCGGTGGCGGAGACGCAGCGGCGACCGGAGCAGGTGGCGGCTTCGGTGATGGAAATCGTCAGCGCGACGCGTAGTTTCGGAGCTTCCTGCGCCGACATCTCGGCGGAGACCGCGCAGTCGAGCCGTGCGGCCGACGAGGCCGAGGCGGGATGCGAGGGCATTGCGGGCAATGTCGCCATGCTGCGCCAGGCGAACAGCCGTATCGGCCATGTCGTCGAGCTGATCCGCAGTCTCGCGGCGCAGACCAATCTGCTTGCTTTGAATGCCACGATCGAGGCCGCCCGCGCCGGGGAGGCGGGGCGCGGCTTCGCCGTCGTCGCCGCCGAAGTGAAGTCGCTCGCAACCGCGACCAACCAGGCGACCGAGACCATTCGCCAAGGCATCGAGGAGGTCGTCACGGCCAGCCAGTCGATCGAGGATGCCGTCGGCCATCTCGCCCAGACCGTGCTGACCATGCAGGCGAGCGCCCGCCTCGTCGCGGCATCGACGGCCGATCAGCATGATCGCATCGAGCGGGTTGCCGCTCAGGCCGAAACCTCCTCCCGCGGTGTCGACGCCATCGCGCGCCACGCTTCGCTCGTCGAGGGGTTGGCCGGTGAGGCCGCCGTCCTGGCGACCCAGACGGACGAGCGCGTCAAGGCTGCCCTGGTGCGCGCGCAGGAGCTGGAACGGTCGATCGGCGGATTTCTCGGCGAGATCGCGCAGGTCCGCGCCGAGCGCCATGCGCCGGTGATCCGCGACGCGGGCTGAGCTGTCCCGCATTGCGGGACTGGTCATCGCGGCCTGCCTCGGGCACACCCTCCCCATGTCGCCCTCCCGCGAATCAGACGCCCGCGCGATCCTCAAATCCGTCTTCGGCTACGATGATTTCCGTCCCGGTCAGTGGGAGGTGATCGAGGCCGCGCTCGCCGGCCAAGACGTCTTCGCAGTCATGCCGACGGGCTCCGGCAAGTCGATGTGCTACCAGCTCCCGGCTCTGGTCGCAGGCGGGCTGACGCTGGTCGTCTCCCCCTTGATCGCCCTGATGCGCGACCAGGTCGGGCAATTGACCCGAGCGGGCGTCGCCGCCGCCTCGCTGAACTCGATGAACAGCGAGAGCGAAGCCGCCGAGGCCTGGGACCGGCTGAATGCCGGCGAGTTGCGCCTGCTCTTCGTCTCGCCCGAGCGGCTGGCTGGCGAGGGGCTGGTGGGCCGGCTGCGCCGCCTCGGCGTCACGCGGCTGGCCATCGACGAAGCCCATTGCGTCTCGCAATGGGGCCATGATTTCCGCCCCGAATACCGGCTGCTCGCCAAGACGCGCGAGGCGCTGGGCGGCGTGCCGGTGACGGCCCTGACTGCGACCGCCGATCGGCAGACGCGCGAGGATATCGCCCAGCAGCTCTTTCCGCAGCCGCCGCATCTGGTGGTGCACTCCTTCGACCGGCCGAACCTCAAGCTCGCCTTCGCGCCGAAGGACCAGCCGCGCCGCCAGATCGACGCCTTCCTGCGCAGCCATCGCGGCGGCTCGGGCATCGTCTACTGTTCCTCGCGCAGCCGCACCGAGCGGCTGGCCGAGGGACTGCGCGAAAAGGGCTGGAACGCGCTGGCCTACCATGCCGGGATGGAGCAGGAGCAGCGCAATCGCAATCAGGACATCTTCCTGCAGGAGGACGGCGTCGTGGTCTGCGCCACCATCGCCTTCGGCATGGGCATCAACAAGCCCGATGTCCGCTTCGTCGTCCATGCCGACATGCCGGGCTCGATCGAGAGCTACTACCAGGAGATCGGGCGTGCGGGCCGGGACGGGCTCAACGCCGATACGCTGACGCTCTATGGCGTCGACGACATGGCGCTGCGCCGCCGTCAGATCGACGAGAAGCCGATCGACGAGGAGCGCCGTCGCATCGAGCACAAGCGCCTCAACGCCATGATCGACCTCTGCGAGTCGGCGCTCTGCCGGCGCAGCGCGCTGTTGTCCTATTTCGGCGAGGACACGCCGAGCTGCCGCCACGCGAAGGCGCCGATCCGCTGCGATCTCTGCGCCGCGGAGGCGCCCGAACTTACGGATGCGACGCTGGATGCCCGCAAGCTCCTGTCGGCGGTCGCGCGCTCCGGCCAGCGCTTCGGCGCAGCCCATCTCGCCGATATCCTGACCGGCACGGCGACGGAGGCGATCCGCCGCCAGAACCATGACGGACTCAAGACCTTCGGCGTCGGCCAGGACAAGCCCAAGAGCGCCTGGACGGCGCTCGCGCGCAAGCTCTTCGCAGCCGGGGCGCTCGCCGAAGCCAGCGTCGAGCATGGCGGCTTCTGCCTCACCGGCAAGGGCGAGGACATCCTCTTCGGACGCGAGCCGATCGCCCTGCGGGCCGATCCCTTCTCCGAGCGCGGCAGCCGCCGCGCCGGGCGCGATCAGGCCCGCGCCGACGGACTCGACGAGGGCACCGCCGGGCTGTTCGAGCATCTGCGCCAGCTGCGCCTCTCGCTCGCCCGCGAGGAAGGCGTCGCCGCCTATATCATCTTCACCGACCGCACCCTCATCGCGATGGCGCGGGCGCGGCCGGCGGGGCTCGAGGAGATGCGCGCGATCGAGGGCGTCGGCGAACGCAAGCTGACGCAATATGGCGAGGCCTTCCTGGAGGCGATCACGCGCTTTCCGGGTTGATCCCGCCGCCCCTACGCGTGTACGCGCGCACACGCGTGAAAAAGCCGCAGTCGGCGGCTATAGTTTTCCCAACGAATCAAGATCACCGCGGACGCCTCGCGCCCGCTGAAGGACGACGAGATGAGCGACGCTGCCCGCGACCTTGAAGACGCCGCTTACGGCGCCGATTCCATCAAGGTTCTCAAAGGCTTGGATGCGGTGCGCAAGCGCCCCGGCATGTATATCGGCGACACCGACGACGGCTCGGGTCTGCATCACATGGTCTATGAGGTGGTCGACAACGCCATCGACGAGGCGCTCGCCGGCCATGCCGATCTCGTCACGGTGACGCTCAATGCCGACGGATCGGTCACCGTGACCGACAATGGCCGCGGTATCCCCACCAATATTCACTCCGAGGAAGGCATCTCGGCGGCCGAGGTCATCATGACCCAGCTCCATGCCGGCGGTAAGTTCGACCAGAACTCCTACAAGGTCTCTGGCGGCCTGCACGGCGTCGGCGTCTCGGTGGTGAACGCGCTCTCCGTCTCGCTGAAGCTCCGCATCTGGCGCGGCGGTCAGGAGCATTACATGGAGTTTCGCCATGGCGATGCGGTGGCGCCGCTCGCGGTGGTCGGTCCGGCCGGCGACAAGCGCGGCACCGAGGTGACCTTCACCCCCTCGGCCGAGACCTTCACCATGGTCGAGTTCGACTACAAGACGCTCGAGCACCGCCTGCGCGAACTCGCCTTCCTCAATTCCGGCGTCCGTATCGTCCTCACCGACGCCCGCCGCGCCGAGATCGTGCGCGAGGAGCTGATGTATGAGGGCGGCGTCGAGGCCTTCGTGCGCTATCTCGACCGCGCCAAGACGCCGGTCATCTCCGCCCCGATCATGCTGTCGGCGGAGAAGGACGGCATCACCGTCGATGTCGCGCTGTGGTGGAACGACAGCTACCACGAGAACGTGCTCTGCTTCACCAACAACATCCCGCAGCGCGACGGCGGCACCCATCTCGCCGGCTTCCGCGCCGCGCTGACGCGCCAAGTCACCGGCTATGCCGAAAGCTCCGGCATCGCCAAGAAGGAGAAGGTCGCGCTCACCGGCGACGATTGCCGCGAGGGCCTGACCGCGATTGTTTCGGTCAAGGTGCCTGATCCGAAGTTCTCCTCCCAGACCAAGGACAAGCTGGTCTCGTCCGAGGTTCGCCCCGTCGTCGAGAACGTCGTCAACCAGGCGCTCTCCACCTGGCTGGAGGAGCACCCCAACGAGGCCAAGACCATCGTCGGCAAGGTCGCCGAGGCCGCGGCCGCCCGCGAGGCCGCCCGCAAGGCGCGCGACCTCACCCGTCGCAAGGGCGCACTCGACATCGCGTCCCTCCCCGGCAAGCTGGCCGACTGCCAGGAGCGCGACCCTGCCAAGTCCGAGCTCTTCATCGTCGAGGGTGACTCGGCCGGCGGCTCCGCCAAGCAGGGCCGCGCCCGCGAATACCAGGCCGTGCTGCCGCTGCGCGGCAAGATCCTGAATGTCGAGCGGGCGCGCTTCGACAAGATGCTCTCCTCCGACCAGGTCGGCACGCTGATCACGGCGCTCGGCGCCGGCATCGGCCGCGAGGAGTTCAACATCGAGAAGCTGCGCTACCACAAGATCATCATCATGACCGACGCGGACGTGGACGGCTCCCATATCCGCACCCTGCTGCTGACCTTCTTCTATCGGCAGATGCCGGAGGTGATCGAGCGCGGCCACCTCTTCATCGCCCAGCCGCCGCTCTACAAGGCGGCGCGCGGCAAGAGCCATGTCTACCTCAAGGACGAGCGTGCGCTGGAAGACTACCTGATCGAGACGGCGCTGGACGGCGCGGTCTTCAAGACCGTCGGCGGCGATACGGCCGGTGTGGTCGAGCGCGGCGGGGCCGATCTGCGCGGGCTGATCGAGGAGGCGCGCGGTATCCGCCACACGCTGTCGCAGCTCCATTCGCGCTATGACCGGCGCGTCGTCGAGCAGATGGCCATCGCCGGCGCGCTGCGTCCGGTCTCGGAGGAAAACGAGGCGCAGGCCCAGGCCGCCGCCGCCAAGGTCGCCGCCCGGCTGGATGCGATCTCGGACGATCTCGAGCGCGGCTGGGAGGGCAAGGTCGCCGAGGGCGGCTTCCAGTTTTCGCGCATGGTGCGCGGCGTCCGGCAGGTTGCGGCGATCGATGCCGGGCTGCTCGCCAGCGCCGAGGCCCGCAAGCTCGATGCAGCCTCCGCCTCGCTTCAGGAGGCCTATTCGCGCCCCGGCGTGCTCAGCCGCAAGGGCGACGACCACGCCGTCAACGGCCCGACCGACCTCTTCGAGGCCGTGACCGCCATCGGCAAGAAGGGCGTCTCGCTGCAGCGCTACAAGGGGCTGGGCGAGATGAACCCCGAGCAGCTCTGGGAGACCACGCTCGACCGCGAGGTCCGCTCCCTGCTCCGAGTCAAGAACGACCAGAACGACGAGGCGGACGATCTCTTCGTCAAGCTGATGGGCGATGTGGTCGAGCCGCGGCGCGAATTCATCCAGAGCAACGCCCTCAACGCCACCGTCGACACCTGACGCCGTCGCCGGCGTCAGGCGCGGTCACGGATCTCAGGCCGCTCGGCGTCGTTCGGCCGCGACGACGCGTGCGCCGCCCTCCGGCCCTGTCCGGAAGGCGGCGACGAGGTCGTTGAGCTGCCCGATGCGGTTGGAGAGCGAGCCGGCGGAGGCCGCGCTCTGCTCGGCCAGCGCGGCGTTCTGCTGGGTCATCTCGTCGAGATGGGCCACCGCCTGGCTCATCTCGTCGATGCCGTTGGCCTGTTCGCCGGACGCCGCCGAGATGTCGGCGATGGTGGCGGCGACCTTCTTCGAGGCGGTGAGGATCTGGC
>LSIG01000177.1 GCA_001556125.1 Rhizobiales bacterium CCH10-E5
CCATGGTTCTTATCCGCCGCATCGCGCGAGCGTCATGAGTTCCGGGACGGACTCTAAGTGCGAAGCGGGCGGGGCAAGCGGTGCGGAATTCTGCTTCGAAACGGCGCCTGTTTACGCCCACTCGATGTCTTGGAAAAAGCTGTGACTGCGACGAGTTCTGTGACCCGACCGCTCAAGCCGGCGATCTCATTGACCAACGGCTCGGCGGTGGGAGGTAGCGAGCGAGCGATCCATGCTGCCACCAACGGGAACGGAACAGGTTCAATTCCGAATCCTGTGCCGCGCATAACACCCCGCCCGTCCCGTAAGTGGCCGCAAAGAGCCGGCCTTGCTAATGGCTTGCCGCTCACCTTCGCCAACGCTGTTTCCCACCCGTTTCCGCGTCAGCCCCCGCCGCCGTCCTCCTTCACCCCGCGCGCGACGATCCGGAGCGCGCCGTCCGGCAGGGGACGCTGCAGCGCGCTGGCGTATTCCCAGGGTGCGGTCATCCAGGTCTCGCAGGCTTCCGGCGTCGTCAGGATGACGGGCATGGCCTTGGGGTGGATCGCCTGGACCTCGGCATTGGGGTCTGTGGTCAGGAAGGCGTAGAGATCCGCCGAGACCGGGCCCTCCTTCAGCTTGCGCACGCTGGTCCATTGCGGCGTCCAGAGGCCGGCGAAGAAGGCCGTGGGGCGGTCCTCGCCGAAGGCGAACCAGATGTCGCCGCCCTCGGCCCTGTTGAACTCGCTGAAGGATGTGAAGGGCACGAGGCAGCGGTTTTCGACACCGAGCCAGCGGCGCCAATGCGGGCTTTTGGTGTTGCGCACATTGGTGACGCCGGGGTCGGTCTTCTTGCCTTCCAGCGCGAAGACGGGCGAGGGCATGCCCCAGCGCGTCATCGCCAGCGTCGGCGTCCCGCCCTCGTTGCGGATGATCGGCGCGGCATAGTCGGGAAAGATGCCGGGCTGCGGCACGATCTGCGCGGCGACGTCGAAGGTGGCGAAGAGCTTGCGCATCGCCTCGATGTTGCGGGTGTGGCTGTAGAGGTTGCACATCGCTCGACCCTCTGCCCGGACTTGGATTCGATGCGGCGATCAGGGGGCCGGATGAATGGGATCGAAGGTGCGTGCTCTCACGACGTGGATCAAGGAAGATCCGTTGGTAGCGGGAGAGGGACTTGAACCCCCGACACGCGGATTATGATTCCGCTGCTCTAACCAGCTGAGCTACCCCGCCCCAATGACCGGCCCGCCCGAAGGCCGCCGTTCGCCGGAGGCCGCGATATAGGGGGGCGGACCGGGGCTCGTCAAGCCTCGGCTCGCCGGTTCCCGGCCGGTCAGGCCCTTCCGGTCGCGGAAGTGAGCTTGCGCAGCCGCACCACCTTGAAATAGCCGGAGCCGACATGGGTGGTCTCGTAGCGCCCGGTGCGCGCGGCCCAGCCGGTCAGGCGGCTGACCTTGAAATCCGAGCTCCAGCCGACGGCGCGGGCGAGCGGCGCGAGCGCCGACCAGAGCGCCGCGAAAGGCCCGCCATCGTCGACGAGGCGGCTCGAGATCACGATCTCGCCGCCGGGCTTCAGCACGCGGTCCATCTCGGTCAGGGCCTGCTCGGGGTCGGGCACCAGGGTGATGACGAATTGCGCGGTGACGGCGTCGAAGGCCTCGTCGGCGAAGCCGAGCCGGCAGGCGTCCATCACCATCAGCCCGCGGACATGCGAAAGGCCCTGGCTGGCGACCTTGCGGTTGGCCACTTTCAGCATGTCGAGAGAGAGATCGGCGCCGACGACGCGCGATCCGGCGGTGAAATAGGGCAGGGTCAGGCCCGTGCCGACGCCGATCTCGAGGATGTCGGGCCCGCAGGCGCAGGCGGCGGCCACGGCCTCGCGCTGCGGGCCGGCCAGCAGGTTCTGGTAGATCCGGTCATAGATGCGCGCCCAGACGGCATAGACGCGCTTCTGGCTTTCGAGATGGTCTGGCACCGGCATGGAGCGGCTCGTAATCGGGATCGAGGAGGAGGAGCCGGAGGCCGGCGTCAGGACAAGGCGAGGTCGGCGACGGGCCGCGGCTGCGGCATCCGCAGGGCGGGGCGGATGATCGTGCCGCCGCCGAGCACGCGGGCACCGGGACCGGCATCGGCATAGATCACGCAGGCCTGGCCGGGTGAGACGCCCTCCTCGTCGGTGGCGAGCTCGACCTTCAGCCCGGCCTCGTCGCGCAGCAGCCGCGCCTCGCGCGGCGGGCGCGTCGAGCGCACGCGCACAGCGACGTCGAGGCCTTCCGGCGGCAGGGACTCAAGCGCAGTCTCGCCGAGCCAGTTGAGATCGCGCAGCCGGACCTCGCGGACATTGAGCGCCTCGCGCGGGCCGACGATGACGCGGGCCTCGTCGGCGTCGAGCCGCAGGACATAGAGCGGCTCGGGCGTGCTCAGGCCGAGGCCCTTGCGCTGGCCGACGGTGAAGCGCAGCACGCCCTCGTGGCGGCCGAGAACCCGGCCGTCGAGATGGACGATCTCGCCGGGCCGCGCCGCGCCCGGCTTCAGCCGCTCGATCACGTCGGCATAGCGGCCATTGGGGACGAAGCAGATGTCCTGGCTGTCGGGCTTGTCGGCGATCCCGAGGCCGAGTTCGGCGGCGAGCGCGCGGGTCTGCGCCTTGTCGATATGGCCGAGCGGGAAGCGCAGCAGGTCGAGCTGCTCCTGCGTCGTGGCATAGAGGAAATAGCTCTGGTCTCGGCTGGCATCGGCCGCGCGGAACAGGCCGCGGCGGCCATTGGCGAGTTCGCGGCCGACGACATAATGGCCGGTCGCCAGCGCATCGGCGCCGAGTTCGCGGGCGAGCCCGAGCAGGTCCTGGAACTTCACCGTGCGGTTGCACTCGACGCAGGGAATCGGCGTCTCGCCGGCGAGATAGCTCTCGGCGAAGCGCTCGATCACGGCGTCGCGGAAGCGGTTCTCGTAATCGAGCACGTAATGGGGAATGCCGATCTGCTCGGCGACGCGGCGCGCATCATGGATGTCCTGCCCGGCGCAGCAGGCCCCGGCGCGGTGGACGGCCGCGCCATGGTCGTAGAGCTGCAGCGTCACGCCGACGACGTCGTAGCCCTCGCGCTTCAGCAGGGCCGCCACAACCGAGGAATCGACGCCTCCCGACATCGCCGCGACGACGCGCGTGGCCGCGGGCGGCTTGGCGATGTCGAGGGAGTTGCGGAGCGCGGTCATGGGAGGCGGGGTGATCCGTCAGTCAAAGGGAAATGGAGGCGGCTCTATACCGGCTTTGGTGCGGCGCGGCCAGCCGCGATGGGCAAAAGCTGCCGGCCAGCGCGAGACATCCGGCGGTTCTTGCCGTCGAAGCGGCTGCTGTTCTGCGCTAACTCATTGTGATCGCTAGCATCAGTCCTGGCTCGCGGCTTGCTGGAGGTTTGCGGGGCCTTCCGCCCCGTGTTGCGGACGAACCGAATGTCGATTCAGCCACTGACGATTGCTTCTGTGCCGGCCGAGGCCGCCCCGCGCCGCCGCGCTGCCGAGCGCGAGCCGAACGAACGCGAGAGCTTCGTGCTGCCGCAGGACGAACCGGTTCGCGAGGCGCCGGCTGCCCCCCGGGAGCGCCGCGAGGCGAGCGCGGAGGCGGATGCGCCGGTCCGGGACGGGCGGGAGCCCGTCCGCGCCAGCGAGGAGCGCAAGGCGCAAAGCGACGAGGCGAAATCCGCCAAGGCGGAGGAGACCGGCCAGGCGGACGCCTCCAGCGAAGCCACTGCCGACAAGGCGGCGAAGGGCGGGCAGACCGAGCCACAGAAACCCGCCGCCGCGCCGGCCACGGCGCCGAAGCCCGCCTCGGCCACGAAGCCCGATCTCGACGTCGCGGCGCTCGTCACGATCGCGCAGGCCGCCCAGGGCGAGACGCCCGCTCAAACCCCCGCCGCATTGGCGGCCGCCGTCGCAGCCTCCGGCTCTCATCCTGCGCCTCAGGCGGGCGAGACGGACGGTGCGACCACCGAGACGACGGAAGCTGCGAAGCCGGTCGAAACTGGAGAAGGCGACGGCGCTGTCACCGTCGCGCTGCCCGAGATCACGATGGCCGAGACAGTTCCGGCGGCGCCGGTGCAGCCTCTGCTGGTTCCCGCTCCGGCCACACCGGCTGCGATGCCGGCATCTTCGGCGTCAACGCCTGCTCCTGATGGCGATCCACTGGCCGGCAAGGGCGGCGGCACTGCCACGGCGCAGGCGGTCGCGGCCATTGCCGCGCGCCTGCCAGCGACCGTCGCGGGCGATCCGCAGCAGCCCGTGGCCGGGCAGGCTGCCGGTCCCGAGGTCGCAGGAACGCCGGCCGCGCGGCCTGCCACAGACCGCTTCACCACCGCTCTGGCCCTGACGCCCGATGCGGCGCCGGCCGCCAAGGCGGAGACGGTTCCGATCGGCCTGCCTGCAACCGCCGAGGTCGTGGCCAAGACGGATGCTGCTGCCGCCCCGCCGACAGCCGCGACGGCCGAGTTCAAGCCGCTGGAGCGGCTCGACCAGGCGCTCGGTGCGATCGACCTGTCCGCGATGACGACGCAAGGCGCGGCCCGGCCCGATCCGCTGCGCCTGCTCACAACGCCGGATCCGATCCTGGCCCAGACGCCAGCCCAGCCGGGCCATGCGGCCGCCAGCGGCCCGCCGACGCCGCTGCATGTGCTCCCCATCGAGATCGGCCTCAAAGCGCTCTCAGGTGCGCGGCAGTTCGACATCCGGCTCGATCCCGGCGAGCTGGGGCGGGTCGACGTCACCTTGTCGATCTCGGACAAGGGCGAGGTCAGCGCCAGGATGGTGGTGGACCGCGTCGAGACATTGCATCTGCTGCAGCGCGATGCGCGGACGCTGGAGCGCGCCTTCGAACAGGCGGGGCTCAAGCCCTCCGATGGTGGCGTCGATATCTCGCTCCGCGATCCATCCGACCAATCCGGTTTCCGCCAGCCGCGGCAGCAGGACGATACCCCGCAGCGCCGGCGTGGCTCCGCCTCCGGCGCCGAAGCCGGCGACGACATCGCCATCACCCCGCTTTCCGCGCCCCAGGGCCGCTTCGTGCGCCTGGGCGGCGTGGACGTGAGCGTCTGAACCAGGGAGGAGCGTCATGACGGTCTCCAACACCTCCAGCTCGACCTCGAGCACCTCGAGCAGCACCAGCAGTTCCAGCACCGTCTCGGGCGGCGCCGCGATCGCGCAGAATTTCGACCAGTTCCTGACCTTGCTGACGACCCAGCTCAAGAACCAGTCGCCGCTCGACCCGCTCGACACCAACCAGTTCACGCAGCAGCTGGTGCAGTTCGCGGGCGTCGAGCAGCAGCTCAAAACCAATGAGACGCTGAGCTCGCTGCTCAGCCTCAATTCGGCCGGCACGGCGACGAGCGCCGTCGGCTTCATCGGTGCGACCATCACCTCCGACGGCGCCACGACGCGTCTCGAGAAGGGCAAGGCCGAATGGCAGGTCAACGTGCCGCGCGGCGGCGTCGCGACGATCACGATCAAGGATTCGAAGGGCAGCGTCGTGCAGACGCAGACCAAGACGCTCGTCGCCGGTGACCAGAAATACACCTGGGACGGCACGACCTCGACGGCGCAAACAGCGGCGGACGGGGAATACACGATCACGATCGATGCCAAGGACACGGCCGGCGCGACCATGACGGCGACGACGAAGATCAGTGGCGTGGTCGACGGCGTCGACTTCACCGGCTCGATCCCGACGCTGAAGATCGGCGCGATCAGTGTCCCGATCGACAAGGTCAAGAGCGTGGTGCGGACGCAGTGAAGCGAATCAGCGATGGCGAAAGCCGTGGGTTTCGCCTTAGGCAAATCTTAAAGCGGTAGCCCTATGCTCGGCACAAGTAGCTCTGTTGAGTTGTGTGAGTGTACCATGACCGAGCCTTTGCGACCGCGGGTGAAATACGTGATCGGACCGGACGGAAGTCCGCTGACGATCGCCGACCTTCCGCCGATGAATACCCGCCGCTGGGTGATCCGGCGCAAGGCCGAGGTCGTCGCCGCGGTGCGCGGCGGCCTCCTGAGCCTCGAAGAAGCCTGCCAGCGCTACACGCTGACAGTGGACGAATTCCTCAGCTGGCAGATGTCGATCGACCAGCATGGCCTCGCGGGGCTGCGCACCACCCGGATCCAGCACTACCGCCAATGATCGCAGCTGACCGCTGCCGGATGCCCCAAGGCGTCGGTCCCCGGACCGGCGCCTTTTTCGTTCCGGCGGCCCTGTCCGGGACAATCTTAACGGCCGCCCGGCAAAAATTAACCAGACGCTAACCACGCACCGGGAAAAACTTGCCTAGTGACCCGCGACCAGGAGCGGGCGGGACGGCTTTGTGAAACGGATAGCGGCGTGAGCGGCATCGTCGAACAGTTCTCGCGTTTTGGAGCGCCGCGCCTGGCGGCGATGCTGGCCGTCACGCTAGCGCTCGTCGGCTTCTTCGCCTTCGTGATGATGCGGATGTCCCAGCCCGCCATGGGCGTCCTGTTTTCCGACCTGAATTCCTCCGATGTCAGCGCGATCCTCAAGGACCTCGACACGCGCGGCGTGAAATATGAGCTGCGCGGCGACGGCCAGACCATCCTGGTCGACAAGACGGTCGTGCCGCGGCTGCGGCTCGACCTCGCCAGCAAGGGCATCCCGGCGGGCGGCGGCGTCGGCTACGAGATCTTCGACAAGGGCGACGCCTTCTCCTCGACCAGCTTCGTCCAGAACATCAACCACATGCGCGCGCTCGAAGGCGAGCTGTCGCGCACGATCCGCTCGATCAGCCGCGTCCAGGCCGCGCGGGTGCATCTCGTGATCCCTGAAAAGCGGCTGTTCGAGCGCGACCGCGAGCCCCCGCGGGCTTCGATCGCGCTCAAGCTGGGAGGCGATCTCGACGCGGCGCAGGTCCGGGCGATCCGCCATCTCGTCTCCTCGGCGGTCGACGGGCTGAAGCCCGAGCGGGTCTCGATCGTCGATGAGCGGGGCCGGCTTCTCGCGGACGGCGCCCAGTCGGAAAACGGCGTGGCCGGGCTCGGCATCGAGGAGCGGCAGGTCGGCATCGAGCGCCGGCTCAAGAGCCAGATCGAGGACATCGTGGCCAGCATCGTCGGCCATGGCCGGGCCCGCGTGCAGGTCTCGGCGGCGCTCGACGTCAAT
The DNA here is from genome assembly GCA_001556125.1 of Rhizobiales bacterium CCH10-E5. Lineage (GTDB taxonomy): Bacteria > Pseudomonadota > Alphaproteobacteria > Rhizobiales > Beijerinckiaceae > Allobosea > Allobosea massiliensis. The sequence goes on from LSIG01000177.1 coordinate 7,133, forward strand.
CGCATCGAGAGCCGCTCCGAGACCTTCGATCCCGAAAGCCGCGTCGTGCGCTCGAGCCAGAACCGGACCGAGGCGTCGACGACCTCCGAGGGCGGCGGCGCCGTCACCGTCGGCAACGAGCTGCCCGGCGCCCAGCCCGGACAGGGCGGCAACGCCCCGCGCGACAACTCCCAGAAGAACGAGGAGGTCGTCAATTACGAGATTTCCCGCACCACGCGCACCGAGGTGCTGGAGGGCGGGCGGGTCAAGCGGCTCTCGGTGGCGGTGCTGGTCGACGGCACCTATACGCGCGGCGCCAATGGCGAGGTAACGTATCAGCCGCGCAGCAACGAGGATCTGGAGCGCATCGGCCAGCTCGTGAGGACGGCGGCCGGCTTCGACGAGTCTCGCGGCGACAAGCTCGAGGTCGTCAATCTGCGCTTCGCCGAGGCGCCGCCGACTGCGACCGACCTGGTCGAGCAGAGCCTCATGCAGCAGCTGCTGTCGGTCACGAAGGAGGACGTCATCCGCTTCGCCGAGATCGGCGTGATCGCCCTTCTCACGCTGATCGTGCTGATGGTGGTCGTGCGGCCGCTGCTGAAGCAGGTCCTGGCGCCCGATCCCGGGGGCGCGGCGCGGGGCGGGCCCATGATCATCCGCAATGGCGTCGCGATGATTCCCGCCGAAACGAACGGCGATCCGGCCGCCTCGCGCGCGCTGCCGGGAGCCGACGGCGATCCGCTCAACGTGGAGCTGCCCTCGGAGCGCATGCTCGCCGTCGCCCAGTTCAAGGGGCAGCTCAAGGCGCAGTCCGTGGAAAAAATCGGTCAGATGGTCTCCCAGAACCCGGCGGACAGCGTCGCGGTGCTGCGGACCTGGATCCACGAAAAAGCCGCGGCATGACGGGGCACTGAGCCATGGCCGAAGCACGTTCCCTCGCCAACCGCGACGGCTCCATCGAAGGCGGTGGCATCGGCGTCACCAATATCGACGAGATGACCGGCCCGCAGCGGGCCGCGGTGATCCTGCTCGTGCTCGGCGAAGAGCACGGCCGGAAGATCTGGTCGGAATTCGACGACGAGGAAATACGCATCATCACCCGCGCCATGGCAGAACTCGGCACGGTCGATGCCGACGATGTCGAGCGGCTGATGCTGGACTTCGTCGGCAAGCTTTCCAGCGCCGGCGCCGTCACCGGCTCTTTCGACCGCACGATCTCGCTGCTCGAGAAGATCCTGCCGACCGATCAGGTCGCCATGATCATGGAGGAAATCCGCGGTCCCGCCGGCCGCAACATGTGGCAGAAGCTCGGCAATATCGACGCCGTTGTGCTCGCCAACTTCCTCAAGAACGAATATCCGCAGACGATCGCGGTGATCCTCTCCAAGATCCGGCCCGACCATGCCGCCAACGTGCTGCGCAACCTGCCGAACGATCTCTCGATCGAGGTCGTCGGGCGGATGCTGCGGCTGGAATCGGTGCAGAAGGAAGCGCTCGACCATATCGAGAACACGCTGCGTACCGAATTCGTCGCGACCCTGACGCAGACGCGGCGGCGCGATCCCCACGAGATGATGGCCGAGATCTTCAACGGCTTCGACCGGCAGACGGAGATGCGCTTCCTGTCCGCGCTCGACGCCTCCAACCAGGATTCGGCCGCGCGCATCCGGGCGCTGATGTTCACCTTCGAGGATCTCGGCAAGCTCGATCCGGCCGGGCTGCAGACGCTGATGCGCCAGGTCGACAAGGATACGCTGACCCGCGCCCTCAAGGGCGCCAGCGAGGGGATGCGCGACTTCTTCTTCAGCGCGATGTCGCAACGCGCCGTCAAGAACATGCAGGACGACATCCAAAGTCTCGGGCCGCTGCGGCTCAAGGAGGTCGACGAGGCGCAGCAGAAGCTCGTCGCGCTGACCAAGGACCTCGCCGACAAGGGCGAGATCATTCTGTCCAAGGGCAATGCCGAAGACGAGCTGGTCTATTGACGATGAGCAGCGCCACGAAGTTCACCTTCGGGACGGATTTCCGCGAAGGTGGCCGCAGGGCGGCCGGCGAGGCCGACATCGCGGCTGCACGAGCCGAGGGTTTCGCGGCGGGGGTCGAGCAGGGGCGGCGTGAGGCCGAGGGGCAGCTCAACGGGCTGGTCGCCCAACTGGCGCGGGCGGCGGAGCGGCTCGTCGCGCAGGAGGCGACCCATGCGGCCGAGGTCGAAGCGCGGGCGGCCTATGTCGCCGTCGTCGCGGCGCGGGCCCTTGCGGGGGCCGCCCTGGGCGAGCGGCCGCTGGCGGCGCTGGAGAACGCGCTGCGCGAGTGCCTCGCCCATGCGCGGCAGGCGCCGCATCTGGTGATGCGGGTGAATGAAGGCGCTGTGGAAACGGCCGAGGCCCTGGTCCGGCGCCTCGCCCAGGAAACCGGCTTCGCCGGGCGCCTCGCGGTGCTGGGCGAGCCCGACATCGCGCCCGGGGACGGGCGCATCGAATGGGCCGAGGGTGGCTTCGTGATCGAGAGGGAGCGGCTCGGGCAACTGGTCGATCAGGCCGTGGCGACGGCTTTTCCCGGCTTCCGGCCCCCTGCGGAGTAAGGACGAGCGATGAGCACGGACAACGATCTCAAGCTGCCGCCTCTCAACCCGGCGGATCTCTCCTTCGACCACAACGACAGCTCGGTCGCGCGGTCGGGGCCGGTGCCGGTCAAAACGGCGGAGGATCTCGAACAGGTCTTCGACGTGCCGGTCAATGTCTCGGCCGTGCTCGGCTCCTCGAAGATCGCCGTTGGCGATCTGCTGCAGATCGTGCCGGGCGCCGTGCTCGAACTCGACCGGCGCGTCGGCGAGGCGATCGACATCTTCGTCAACGAGCGCCTGGTGGCGCGCGGGGAGGTCGTCGTGGTGGAGGACCGGCTCGGCGTCACCATGACCGAAATCATCAAGGCCGACCGGTAAGGCCCGGTTGACCTATCACGCAGTCACGCAGGAGGGCTTCAGCCATGCGTCTCATCATCGCCGGCGGTCTCAAGGGGCAGCTCATCGCCGCCGCCAAGATCGCGATCGCGCATGGCGCCAACGTCACGCATACCGAAGGCCTGGAACAGACGCTGGCCGTGCTGCGGTCCAAGGGCGCAGACCTGCTCATGGTCGAGGTTGCGCTGCCGGTGGCGCAATTCGTCGCCGCGCTGGAAGCGGAGCGCATCCGCACGCCGATCGTCGCCTGCGGCACCTCGACCGACGCACGGGCGGCTGTCGCGGCGATCCAGGCCGGGGCGCGCGAATACGTTCCCCTGCCACCCGATCCCGAGCTGATCGCCGCCGTGCTGGAGGCCGTCGCGGCCGACCAGTCGAGCCTGATCTGGAAAGACCCGGCGATGGAGCGGGTGGTTCAACTCGCGGGCCAGATCGCGCGTTCGGACGCGCCTGTGCTGGTGACGGGCGAGAGCGGCACCGGCAAGGAGGTGATCGCCCGGCACCTGCACCAGAAGTCGCTGCGCAAGGACAAGCCCTTCGTCGCGGTCAACTGCGCGGCCATCCCCGACAACCTGCTGGAGTCCGAGCTGTTCGGCCATGAGAAGGGCGCCTTCACCGGCGCCATCGCGCGGCGCATCGGCAAGTTCGAGGAGGCCAATGGCGGGACGCTGCTGCTCGATGAAATCTCGGAGATGGATGTCCGCCTGCAAGCCAAGCTCCTGCGGGCGCTGCAGGAGCGGATGATCGACCGGGTCGGCGGCACGACGCCGGTCAAGGTCGACCTGCGCATCATCGCCACCTCCAACCGCAATCTCGGCGATGCGGTACGCGAAGGCTCCTTCCGCGAAGACCTGTTCTACCGCCTCAACGTGGTGCATCTGCGGCTGCCGGCGCTGCGCGAGCGGCCTGGCGACATCCTCGCCCTGGCGGATCATTTCGCTCGGAAATATGCCGAGCTGAACGGCATGCCGTTGCGCCCGATCGCGCCCGAGGCGCGCAAGCTGCTGCTCTCGAATGCCTGGCGCGGCAATGTCCGCGAACTGGAGAACACGATCCACCGCGCCGTGCTGCTGGCGCGCGGCGCCGAGATTGGGCCTGAAGCGGTGATGACGCCCGAGGGCGAAACGCTCGGCCCAGCGGCCGGCCGCGACCCGGCCGCCCGCGCCGCGCAGACGGCGGAGGCCATGACACGGTCGCTCGTTGGCCACACCGTCGCCGATGTCGAGCGCGAGCTGATCCTCGACACGCTCGATCACTGCCTCGGAAACCGCACCCATGCGGCCAAGATCCTGGGAATCTCGATCCGCACCCTGCGCAACAAGCTGAGCGAGTACAGCTCAGCCGGTATTGCCGTGGCGGAGCCGGGTCAGGCGCGCGTCAGCGCGCTCTGACCCGATCAGGTCTTACCAGTAGCGGCGCCGGTAATAGCGGGGGCGGGCGTAATAGCGCGGGCGGTAATAATAGCGCGGCCGCGGGCGGTAATAGTAGCGCGGCCGGGCGTAATAGCGCGGCCGGCGGCGGTAATAGTAATATTGGCTGTAGTCGGCATCGGCCTTGTCCAGGCCATCCTTGACCTCCGCCGCGACGGCCTCCGCGTCGTTCGCAGAGGCCGGCTCCGGTTTCGCCTCGGGCCGTGTTGCCGGCTGGGCCGCCTCGGCCGCAGCGAGGCCGCCCAGGCTCGCGACGGCCATGCCGCCGATCAGAGACATGATGAACGAACGTCTGTCCACGAGATCCTCCGCAGTGTCTGTCGCCACATCGTCCCCGGCATCCTAGGGCCAAGTCGGCGGTCCGGAATAATGCATTCGAATGATGCATTGTTCCGTTCGGTATCGGTTTCGGTGTCGGGGCTCCGATGGCGCGGTCCGCTTAGTCGGCCGCGTTCAAGGGGCGGGCGATGCTCTCAAGCGGCTGCCGCTCAGCCCGAATGGCGAAGCGGGCCGCGATCGCAGCCGCCGCCAGCATGAGCACGGCCCCGAACAGATAACCGCCGAAGACGCTGCCGCGGGAGCCGGTATCGATCAGAAAGCCAAACAGCCAGGGGCCGGCGACGCCGCCCACACCGGTGCCCACCGCGTAGAAAGCGGCGATCGCGAGCGCCCGCATCTCGACCGGGAACGTCTCGCTGACGGTCAGATAGGCCGAACTCGCGGCTGCGGAAGCGAAGAAGAACACGACGCTCCAGCACAGGGTGAGCTGCTGCGCTGTCAGAAGATCGCGCCAGAAGAGATAGCCGGTGCCGGTGAGGAGCAGGCCCGAAAGGGCGTAGGTCACGGCGATCATCGTGCGACGTCCGACCGTGTCGAAGAGCCGCCCGAGGATCAAAGGCCCGAGGAAATTGCCGGCCGCGAAGGGCAGGATGAACCAGCCGATCGACTGCGAGGGAACCTGGTAGAAGTCGGTCAGGATCAGCGCATAGGTGAAGAAGATGGCATTGTAGAAGAAGGCCTGCGCGACCATCAGCGCCAGCCCGACCAGTGCGCGCGGGCGATGGACGACGAAGAGCACGTGAAAGACCTCGCGCAGCGGCGTCACCGCGCGGGGCCGCAAATGGGTCAGCGGGAGCGGTTCCTGCGGATCATGGCGGACGCCAGCGCGAGCCTCGATCGCTGCGACGATGGCTTCGGCCTCCTGCGTCCGGCCATGGCCGATGAGCCAGCGCGGGCTTTCGGGGATCCACTGCCGCAGCACGAGGATGATCAGCCCCAGCGCCGAGCCGATGAAAAAGGCAAGCCGCCAGCCGAGCTCGGGATCGATCACGGCGGGGTCGAGGAGAATGATCGCGCCCACGGCGCCCAGGGCCGCGCCGACCCAGAAGGACCCATTGATGACAAGGTCGACCCAACCGCGGACGCGTGCGGGGACGAGTTCCTGAATGGTCGAGTTGATGGCCGTGTATTCGCCGCCGATGCCCATGCCGGTGAAGAAGCGGAAGACGATGAAGCTCCAGAAGTTCCAGGAGAAGGCGGTGGCTGCGGTCGCGGCGAGATAGACCAGCAGGGTGACGGTGAAGAGCTTCTTGCGACCGAGCCTGTCGGTCAGCCAGCCGAAGAAGAGCGCGCCGATGACGGCTCCGGCGAGATAGGCGGCTCCCGCCATTCCGACCTCGGTATTGCTGAAGCGCAGGACGGGGCTGTCCTTCAGCGCCCCGGAGACCGAGCCCGCGAGAGTGACTTCCAGCCCGTCGAGAATCCAGGTCACGCCGAGGGCGACGACGACGAGTGTATGAAAGGGCGACCAGGGCAGGCGGTCGAGGCGGGCGGGGATCGCGGTGGCGACCACGCCGGGTGCTGGCGCCGGAGTCGCGACGGGCTCTGCCATGCCAAGGGACCTCCGGCTCCGCGGTCTGAAAACGCTGCCTCACGCAAAAGGGCGGCGGCCCAAGCCGCCGCCCCCGAGAACATTGTTCAGCGCACAATGACGCGGCGGCGGACGACCACCGGCCTGCGATAGCGGCGCGGACGGCGACGCACGATCACGCGCTCACGCACCACGACCGGCCGACGCGGACGGCGCACGACGCGCTCGCGCACGACGACCTGGCTGAAATCGGCGTCGGTCTTGTCCAGGGCCGCCTTGGTCGCGGCATCCAGATCCCCGGCCTTGACCGGCATCTCACCCTCAGCAGCCTGTGCGAGGGCAACACCGCCGACGCTGGCCGCGGCAATGCCGCCGAACAGGCTCAACACGAATGAACGTCTATCCAAGGTCGTTCTCCAGTAGCTGTGGCTTTTCGAAAAAGCCCGGTCATCCACCCCGGTTCCAGTGGGCGGGCGGAATGGGGCCGCAGCGCGGCCATTCGATAACGGTCTGTTCAGGAAAGGGTTCCGGGGGGAACTAATCCGGTCTTCTTAACCACTCGTTCACCCTAAGCCCGGCAAGAATTGCCGGGTGCGTGCGCAGTTCGGCGCAGGGAGCGGGCTGGTCGATGACGGATGTGACCACGGCAGCAGCGGCAGGCGGCGGCTTCGAGATGAGCCGGGGGGGGATGGGGAAACTCCTCAACCGCCCGGACCTGTTCCTGGCGATCGGCGTCATGGGCATCCTCGTGGTGCTCATCTTCCCGTTGCCGAGCCTACTGCTCGACATGCTTCTGGCGCTCTCGATCATCCTGTCGGTTCTCGTGCTGATGACGGCGCTGTTCATCGAGGAGCCGCTGGAGTTCTCGGCTTTCCCGACGGTGCTGCTGATCGTCACCATGCTCCGGCTGGCGCTGAACCTTGCTTCGACCCGCCTGATCCTCGCCCACGGGCATGAGGGCAGCGCGGCGGCCGGCCACGTCATCGAGGCCTTTGGCAATTTCGTGATGGGCGGCAATTTCGTGATCGGGGTGATCGTCTTCACCATCCTGATCATCGTGAACTTCGTCGTTATCACGAAGGGCTCGGGGCGCATCGCCGAGGTTGCGGCCCGTTTCGCGCTCGACGCGATGCCCGGCAAGCAGATGGCGATCGACGCCGATCTCTCGGCGGGGCTGATCGACCAGGAGGTCGCCAAGACCCGGCGCAAGGCGCTCGAGGACGAGGCCAACTTCTTTGGCTCGATGGACGGCGCCTCGAAATTCGTGCGCGGCGACGCTATCGCCGGCCTGCTCATCACCTTCATCAACGTGCTGGGCGGCATCATCATCGGCGTCGCGCAGCAGGGCATGGGCTTCGGCGACGCCGCCCGCGCCTATACGCAGCTGACCGTCGGCGACGGCCTCGTCAGCCAGATTCCGGCGCTCATCGTCTCGACCGCCGCGGGCCTGCTCGTGTCGAAATCGGGCGTGCGCGGCGCGGCCGACAAGGCGCTCGGCAAGCAGCTCTCCGGCTACCCGAAGGCGCTCGGCATGTCGGCGGCGGTGATGGCGCTGATCGCGATCCTCCCCGGCATCCCGATGCTGCCCTTCCTGGTGCTGGCGCTCGGCGCCGCCTGGCTCGCCCGCCATTTCGGGCAGATCGCCAAGGCCAAGGAGGCGGAGGACGCCGATGCGGCCCAGGCAGCCTCGCCGCTACAGGCGGACGGCACGCCGAAGGAGGAAACGCTCAACGATCTCCTCAAGCTCGACGAGCTCAAGATCGAGATCGGCTATGGGCTGCTGCCGCTGGTCAATTCGGCCGGCGGGCAGGACCGGCTGACCGACCAGGTGCGGGCGCTGCGCCGCCAGCTCGCCGCCGAACTCGGCTTCGTCATGCCGGCCGTGCGCATCGTCGACAACGTCCAGCTCGAGGCGAACCACTACTTCATCAAGATCAAGGAGATCGATGCCGGACACGGCATCGTCTATGCCGGCCAGTACATGGCGATGGACCCGATGGGCGGCAGCGTGAACCTGCCGGGCCACAACGTGCTGGAGCCCACCTTCGGCCTGCCCGCGACCTGGATCGACGGCGCGCTGCAGGACGAGGCGCAGTTGCGCGGCTATACCGTGGTCGATGCCGCGACGGTGATCTCGACGCATCTCACCGAGGTGCTCAAGTCGCACATGCCGGAGCTGCTCTCGCATGGCGAGGTGCAGAAGCTGCTGCGCGAGCTGCCGAAGGACCATGCCGATCTCATCAAGGAGATCGTGCCGAGCCAGATCTCGACCACCGGCATTCAGCGCGTGCTGCAGCTCCTGCTCTCCGAACGCATCTCGATCCGGGACCTCGCCACCATCGTGGAGGGCATCGCCGAGGCTGCGGGCGGGCTCAAGAATCCGCGCGACATCGCCGAGCATGTCCGCATGCGGCTCTCGCGCCAGATCTGCGCGCAGTTCTCGAACGGGCAGGGCCTGCTGCCGATCATCACGCTCTCGCCGGCCTGGGAGAGCGTTTTCGCCGAGTCCATCATCGGCCAGGGCGAGGATCGCCATCTCGCCATGCAGCCCTCGCGGCTGCAGGAGTTCGTCCATCAGGTGCGCGACAAGTTCGAGGATGCGGCGCGCATGGGCGAGATGCCGGCGCTCGTCACCTCCGGCATGGCGCGGCCCTTCGTGCGCCAGATCATCGAGCGCTTCCGGCGCGAGACGCCGGTGCTCTCGCAGGCCGAGATCCATCCGCGCGTGCGGCTGAAGACGGTCGGCACCGTCTGAGCAGGCACCGGCGCCGGTTTCCACGGGGCGCCGATGCCGGCGGTGCAATGGTGGGGCCGGCGGGCCTCGCCTAAGACGGCTGGGCATGTCGCGCAACGCCTCACTCTTTGCCCTGCTCTGCCTCGTCTGGGGGCTGACCTTCCTGCCGGTCAGGATCGCCTCCGCGCACACCTCGCCGCTGCTGCTCGCCGCAGCGCGCTTCGTCATCGCGGGCGGGCTGCTGCTGCTCTGGGCCGGGCGGGATGCGGGCCAGGTTCCGCGCGCCGCCTGGCCGCGGCTGATCGGCACGGCGCTCCTGGTCAACACCGCCAATTACGCCTTCCTGTTCTGGGGCGCCGCCCATGCGCCCTCCGGCCTCTCGGCCATCGTCAACATGGCGACGATCCCGATCTGGACGCTGATCGCGGTGCGGTTGATCGAAGGCGAGGCGATCACCGGGCGGCGGCTCCTGGCGATCGCGCTGGGGACGGCGGGGCTCGGCTTCCTCTTCGGGCAGCGCCTCGCCGGCGGGGTGGGCTCAGGTGACGCGCTGGAGGCCTGGGGGCTGGCCTCGGTCGCCTTCGGGACGCTGTGCTACTGCATCGGCGCGGTGCTGAGCCGGCCGATCGCGGGGACGATGCCGACGCTGACGCTGGCGAGCTGGCAGACGGCGATCGGCGCGGCCGGGCTGATTGTCGTGACGCTCGCGCTGGAGCCCGTCGGCGCCGCCGAACTCGCGGGTTTGCTGGCCTGGCCCGTGGCGCCGGCGCTCGCCTTCCTGGTCGGGGCCGGCTCGCTGATCGGCTTCACCATCTTTATCCGGTTGCTGCGCGACTGGGGCGCCTTCGGAGCCGGGCTCTACGCCTTCGTCAGCCCGGTGATCGCGGTGATCGCCGGCGTGTTGCTGCTCGACGAGCCCTTCGGCCGCAGCGAGGCGATCGGCGCGGCGCTGATGTTCGCGGCCGCCGCGATCGCACTCCGACGCTGACGGGCATTGTCGCGCATCGGATGGCTCCGAAAACCGGGTCCCGACTTTAGGGGCGGTGCTAGGGCGGTGGGGCGATGCGGGTGTTTCGCCGGAGCTGGGCCCGCTCGAAGGCCAGCACCACCGGCAGCGACACGACCAGCGGGATGATGAGATAGAACATCCGCCAGATCAGCAGCGCGGCGAAGACGGCCGGCGCCGGCATGCCGGGCATCACCGCCAGAAACACCGCCTCCATCACGCCGACTCCGCCCGGGACCTGGCTGAGCAGCCCGGCCGAGAAGGAGAGCAGGAAGGCGCCGAGCACGATCATGAAGCCCGGATTGCCCTGCTCCGGCAACGCGAAATAGATGATGCCGGCAGCGCCGGCGAGTTCGAGCGGGGCGGCGAGATATTGCCGGAAGACGATCGGCAGGCGCGGATAGATGATCTCGAGCTTGCCGAGGCGCAGCGGCCGGAATTTCAGCCAAGAGCCGATCGTGTAGAGCGCGACGAAGCCGAGCATGGCGACGCCGATCAGCCGCGCGCCATTGTCGCCGATCGCGAACCAGGAGGAGAGCCGGCCGAGCGGGCGCAGGATCTCGGGCTCGTAGAGCAGGACGAGGCCCATCAGCAGGATCGTGCCGAAGGCGAAGGTGAAGGAGCAGAGCGCGACCAGCACCGCGACCTCGCCCGCGGTCAGCCCCTTCGCCGTATAGGCGCGGAAGCGCACCATGCCGCCGGAGAACACAGAGGCGCCGATGTTGTGGGAGAGGGCGTAGGTGACGAAGGAGCAGACCGAGATGTAGAGCCAGGAGATGCCCTTCTCCTTGCCGAGATGGAGCAGGGCGATGCGGTCGTACCAGGCGAGGGCCGCATAGGCGACGAGGGTCGCGAGCGCAGCGTGGAAGAAGGCGTCGGTCGGGATCACCGCGATCTTCTGGCCGATGCGGCTGGCGACGATGCGCAGATTGTCCCAGAAACTGCCCTGGGCGAGCAGCGCCTCGATGGCGGCATCCGTCCCGGCCTCGGCCTTGAGCTTGTCCCAGAGCAGATCGACGGACCAGACGACCGCGACGAGCCCGATGATCGGCCACAGGTAATCCAGATATCGCTTCATGGGACCCGCGGGCTGCGAGGGCGTGGAGATCGGCGCAAACGGCGCAGCGGGGAGCCGTGCGTGCAGCCTCTGTGCCAGCGAGGCGGAGGAAGGGCAAGCGGCGTCGCCGCCGCCTGCCGGGTCGTCGATGGCTATTTGCCGTTGGCCTTGAGCCAGTCGCGCATCATCGCGATCTCTTTCTCCTGATCGGCGATGATGCTGGTCGCGAGCTTCTTCAGCGCCGGGTCCTTGCCATGGGCGAGCATGACCCTGGCCATGTCGATGGCGCCCTGGTGATGCGGGATCATGCCGCGCACGAAATCGGCGTCGGCATCGCCGGTGAAGGCGATGTCCATGTCCTTGTGCATCTTCGCATTGGCGGCCTTGTAGGCGGTGGTCGCTGCGCTGTCGCCCGCCTTCGCGGCGGGCGCGCCGTGGCCGCCATGGGAGCCGTGGCCCTGATGCTGCTGGGCCAGCGCCGTGCCGCCGAGCGCGAGCGCAGCGACGAGCCCGAGGGCGAGGCGGGTGGAAACGGAAACGGTCTTGAGTGGTCCTCGATGAAGACGGGAGGCCGCGGCGGCCCGCAGGCCCGGCGCGCGGCTCCCTGCAAACGAAAAAGGGTGGAAGGGTTCAGGCCGGCCTGCGCCGCGGCGGGCGCTCGGCCGGCTCGGGCGTGCGCTCGGGCTTCGCGGCCACCGTCACGGGGGCAAGGCTGCGCCAGCCGGCCGGATCGCTGGCGCCGGGCAGGGCAGGGGCCTGGGCCAGGAGCCCGCAGCCGAGAATGCAGCAGGAGGGCATGGCGTGGCCGGGCGCGGCCGGCGCGGTGTCGTGATGGCCGGCCTCCTCATGGCAGGGCGTCGGCCCCGCGGCAGCTGGGTGTGGCTCGGTGTGGAAAGCCGCCGGGGCGGCATGGCCCGCGGCCAGCGTCGCATGAGGCAGCACGGCGAGCAGCATAATCGCGAGCGCGACCACGAGCCGCGCCAGCGCGAGGCCGCGCCCGCCTGTCCCTGCCCGCTGATGCCGCTTCGCCATGAGGTGATGTCTCCGCCCCGATCATGTCATGATCGGGGCAGGGCGCCAGCCGAATCCGGTTGGCCGCCGAATGCCGATTCACCGACCAGGCCGACATGACCCAGACCCTGACCATCAGCCTCACCGGCACCACCGACCTGCCGCCCGGCAAGATCGCCGCCATCGTCACCTCGCTGGAGATGTTCGCGCGCCCGCCCGAGCGGCCCGATCCGCCGGGGCTGGAAGGGTTTGCGCTGGAGCGGATCGGCGCGGACGAACTGGACCGCTATCTCGCCATGTACCGGCGGCTGGGCGAGCGCTGGATGTGGTTCAGCCGGCTGGTCAAGCCCCGCGGCGAGGTCGCGGCCATCCTCGGCGACGCGAATGTCGAGACCTACATGGTCCGCCGCGAGGGCGCCGATCAGGGCCTGCTCGAACTGGATTTCCGGGTGGCGGGCGAGGCGGAGCTCGCCTTCTTCGGCCTCGACGAGGCGGTGGTGGGCAAAGGCGCCGGTCGTTGGCTGATGAACCGGGCGCTGGCGCTGGCCTGGGCCAAGCCGATCGGGCGCTTCTGGGTCCACACCTGCACGCTCGACCACCCCTCCGCGCCGGAATTCTACCAGCGCTCGGGGTTTACGGTGTTCAAGCGCGGCGTCGAGGTCGATGACGACCCGCGGCTCAAGGGGCAGATGCGGCCGGATTGCGCGCCGCATCACCCGGTGATCGGGTAGGGGGCGGCGGGGAAATGGCGATGGGCCAGCTTTCGACCCGTTGCGGACATCAATTTAACTTCTTGCGCCATGGACAGCATTGCGTGTTCGGATAAATTTTCCCCTGTGCTGGGCCACCGAAAAATCACTGATGCCAAGGGCAAATGTTGATGATTGAGCCCACCTTGCCCATCGATCCGAGGACGGAAGCGGAATACCGTCGCCAGCAGAATTCCATTTTTTTGCCGATTATCGTTGTTTTTTTAGGGCCTTTATTCGGAACTATGTATTTTTTTACGTCTACGGCTCTTTATGCTTTCATCGCGAGGAGCGGCCAGATTGCCTGGACGTTTTCTTGGGACTTCACTTTAGCGATGATTGCCTGGGGATACATGGCTGGATTTGTCCCAGCCTCAATTGCTGCTATTCCGCTTTCAATTGTAGCCCGCCGTGTCCCGGTCACGCCACATCTGGTCCTCCTGTCGCCGCTTGTCGGCTTCGGTGCAATGATCCCGCTGGCAATCTGGGGCGCTTTCAAGCCAAGCTATGGGGCTACCCTCATCAATACGATAGCGAACGCAATTTTTCTCTGCAGCATCGGTGCGGCGGCGGCGATGGGTAGCGTGCTGCTGGCTTGGGCATTCGGCTGCGTTCCCAGCCCTGTGACCAAACTAAAGAAAGCCTGATGAGAACGTCCTATATCGACCCGTAGCGCACCTTGGTTTCGTGACGCGCAGCATTCCTTAAGCCCGACAAAAAAGCCCGCCGGACGTCCCGGCGGGCCTTTCAAATTCACACACTCAATCGCTGCTCACGCCCTGGGGCGCAGGCCGATCGAGTCCATCATCGCCTGGTCGCGGGCGGCTTCGGCGGCGCGCTCGGTCGCCTTTTCGCGGTCGTCGAGGATCTCGACCTTCTTCATGTCCTCGAAGGCCTCCTGGAGTTCGGCCTTGGCCTCCTCGAGCTGGCCCTTCAGATTGTCGGCGGACTGGCGGAGATTGTCGCGGCGGCCCAGCGCCGCCTTGGCATAGGTCGGGTAGGCGAAATGGGCGGGGTCGGAGATGCCGGCCCGGGCTTCCTCGCTCTGAATCTCGCGATCCAGATCGCTCGCCATGCGGTGGAAATCCGCGATCATCATCTCGATCTGGCTTACCCGGCGGCGCTTTTCGTCCACCTGGAAGCGCTTGAGACGCAGCAATGTGTCTCGCGACTTCATGTCGTTTCCAACTCCTGATCACGCATGGGGCGCGCGCCGACCCCTCGGCGCCCGCCCGGAACTCCTGCCGCGAGACAAAAAGCACAATGGCGCAAGGAGGTTGACCGTTCCTTACCGGAATGCCTCGCATTCGCTGCATGGCCAGCGTGCGCGCCCACTGCTGACGCAGGGCGGCGGCAGGGGATAGTAGCGGGCTCTCAGGGCCGCTCCCCGCGCCCGCCTCTGCCCCCGGGATCGCCCGCCTTGCCCGCCCTTCCGCGCCTTCCCGAGCATAGCCTGCTGATCGGCGGCCTCGTCGTCACCCGCATCATCGGCTGGGGCACGACCTTCTATGCGCTTTCGGTGGTGGCGCGCGACATCGAGCGCGATCTCGCCCTCGACGTCACCACCGTCTTCGGCGGCATCACGCTGCTGCTCCTGACGGGGGCGGCGCTGGCGCCGGCGATCGGCCGCCATCTCGACCGGGCCGGAACCCGCGGCGCGATGTGCCTCGGCGCGCTGTTCTGCGCGCTCGGACTCGCCCTGCTCGGTTTCGCGCAAGGGCTCGTCAGCTATCTCGCGAGCTGGGTCGTGATCGGCATCGGCCATGCCTTTTCGCTGGCCAATGTCGGCGGCGTCACCATCGCGCATCTGGTCGGCCCGCGGGCGCGGCGGGTGATCGGGCTGATGATGCTGGCGACGGGCCTGTCCTCGACCGTGTTCTGGCCGCTCACCGCCGCCCTCTCCGCCAGCTTCGGCTGGCGGACGACCTGGCTGGTCTTCGCGGCGCTGCAGATCCTGATCGTGCTGCCGATCTATGCCACTGTTCCCCGCTATCGGCAGGGTGCGGCCGAGGCCGCGGCGCCGGCGGCCGACGCGGCCCGCGCGGACGAGGCGCGCGTCGCGCCGCCCGATCGGCGCACGGCCTTCTGGCTCGTCGCGGCGATCTTCTCCGCCAGCGGGCTCGTTTCCTGGGGCCTGCCGCTGCATCTGATCGATCTCTTGCGCAATGCGGGGATCGGCATGACCGAGGCCGTCGCCATCGCCGCCCTGAGTGGGCCGGCGACGCTGCTGGCGCGGCTGGTCGACGCCGTGCTGGGCGAGCGGCTGCCGGTGGAGCGCACGGCGTTCGCAGGGTTGGTGCTCGGCCCGCTCGCCTGCCTGATGCTGGTGCTGCTGCCAGGTACGTCGCTGGTCGCGAGCGGCTTCGTGCTCTGCTTCAGCGCCGCGATGGGCGTGATCTCGGTGGCCCGGGCGACGCTGCCGCTCGCGCTGTTCGGCCGCCAGGCCTATGGCACGCTGATGGGAAGGCTGACGGTGCCGCAGAATCTCGCCTTCGCGGCGGCGCCGCTGCTCTTCGCCGCGATGATCGAGCATCTCGGGCGCGACAAGGCGCTGGTCGCCGCTGCCGCGATCCAGGCGCTCGGCGTCGTGGCGATGCTGTTGCTGTTCCGGCTGCTCGCGGACGGCCGGGGCCTCAGCCGTTCATGATCGCGGCGAGCCTCGCATAGCATTCGGGCAGCGGCGTCGCGTCGTCCTTGGCCTGCTTGAGGAAGCCCTCGAGCGCGGGGTTCAGCCGGATCGCCTCGTCGACCTCGGCCGAGGCACCCTGGCGATAGGCGCCGAGGCGGATCAGCTCCTCCATGTCCGCATAGGTCGCGAGTGTGGCGCGGGCCTTCTGCACCACCGGGTAGAAGGCCGGGTCGCAGGAGCGCGGCATGGTCCGCGAGACGGATTTCAGGATGTTGATCGCCGGGAAGCGGCCGCGCTCGGCGATGGAGCGCTCCATCACGATGTGCCCGTCCAGGATACCGCGGACCGCGTCGGCCACCGGCTCGTCATGGTCGCCGCCATCGACGAGGACGGTGAAGAGTCCGGTGATGGCGCCGTCGCCGACGCCGGGGCCGGCGCGCTCGAGCAGGCGCGGCAGTTCGGCGAAGACGGTCGGCGTATATCCCTTCGTGGTCGGTGGTTCGCCGGCGGCGAGCCCGATCTCGCGCATCGCCATGGCGAAGCGCGTGACCGAATCCATCAGGCACATGACCTGCCGGCCCTGGTCGCGGAAATACTCCGAGAGGGTGAGCGTCGTGAGCGCGGCCTGCTTGCGCATGAGGGCCGGCTCGTCGGAGGTCGCGACGACGACGACCGAGCGCGCCAGGCCCTCTGGGCCGAGATCGTCCTGCAGGAACTCCTGCACCTCGCGGCCGCGCTCGCCGACGAGGCCGATGACGTTGACGTCGGCGCGGGCATAGCGCGCGAGCATCGACAGCAGCACGGATTTGCCGACGCCGGAGCCGGCGAAGATGCCCATGCGCTGGCCGAGGCAGCAGGTCAGGAAGGCGTTGAGCGCGCGCACGCCGAGATCGAGCGGCCGGCCGACACGGCGGCGCGAATGGGCCGGCGGCGGGTCGTTGCGGAAGGTGTAGAGTTCCTCGCCCTGCGGCAGAGGCGGCCCGCCATCGACCGGGCGGCCGAGCGCATCGACGACGCGGCCGAGCCAGGCCGGCGTGGGTTTGAGACCCGGCGCCGCCTTGTCGATATAGACCGGGCAGCCGCGGCGCACCCCGTCGAGTCCGCCGAACGGCATGACCAGCGCGCGGTCGCCAGAGAAGCCAATGACCTCGCAGGGCACGCGGCTGCCGGGCGCGATCTCGATGCCGACGCGCCCGCCGAGGCTCATCGCGCCGATCGGCCCCGCCACTTCGACCAGCAGCCCGCGCACGGCGTTGACGCGGCCATAGACGATGACGGGATCGAGCGCCGCGATCGCGGCGGCGAGCCCGGAGAGCCGATCCTGTCCATGGGCGGGGCTGTTCATGCACGTCCCGGTTAATCTCTCGCCGGACTGGCGGCAACCGCTGCGCCGTCCGGTGACGGTTGGATGCGGTGCATCCGATGCGGAGGATTTGAATCGGATTGTCTGTGGAAACACAACCACGTGGAAAGATGCGGGCTCCTAGGCCGGACGGGTCTCACACCGGACCGGCTGATGATCCTCGCGCTCGCCTTGTTCACACTCGGGGCCTGTGCCGGGCTCTTTCCCGACGGGACCTATCGCGCGCTGCTGCTGATGCTCGCGATCCTGCTGCTGTTCGCTTCCTGGGTGCTCCTGGGCGAGGTCGACATCTTCGGCTTCTTTGTCCTGGGCGGCCATCTGCTGGCGCTGGGCTCCGGCTACCTCACGGGACTTTATTGCCAAAGCCGGTCCTGACAGCGGCGTCTCGCTCTCATCGCCCGCCATGAAACCGCGCCAGGCCTGTGCGAAACCTTGCAAGCGACGGGATGCGTTTACCCTTCATTAAGCCGGCCGATTAACACTGTGTTTCGAGACCGCGTCACGCCGAGTGAGCCTTTCCGGCCCGACGTGCGGCACGGTCTCCGCGAAAGCGACTTTCGCGGGCGAACAGCGTCACGATCCGTGTCAAATTCGACTCACCTCGACAAGGATCGGCGGCGTTCTCCCAGGAAGCGCTTGCGCACGGGAATCACGGTTTGTTAACCATTTCCTCGTAGCGTGTCGCGTGGCGTTTCAACGGGCAAGTACGTCGTCGTCCTGAGCCGTGGGGGTTCGGACGAGAAGAGCGGTCAGCTTGCCTGCGGGCGAAATTGGGGACGTGGACATGCGGGTTCTGCTCATCGAGGACGATAGCGCGACCGCCCAGTCGATCGAGCTGATGCTCAAATCCGAGAGCTTCAACGTCTACACGACGGATCTCGGCGAAGAGGGCGTCGATCTCGGCAAGCTCTACGATTACGATATCATCCTCCTCGACCTGAACCTGCCCGACATGTCCGGCTACGAGGTTCTGCGCAGCCTGCGGGTCGCGAAGGTCAAGACACCGATCCTGATCCTCTCCGGCCTCGCCGGCATTGAGGACAAGGTGAAGGGTCTCGGCTTCGGTGCCGACGACTACCTGACCAAGCCGTTCCACAAGGACGAACTGGTCGCCCGGATCCACGCCATCGTCCGCCGTTCGAAGGGCCACGCCCAGTCGGTGATCACGACGGGCGATCTCGTCGTCAACCTCGACACCAAGACCGTCGAGGTGGATTCCGCCCGCGTCCACCTGACCGGCAAGGAATACCAGATGCTGGAGCTGCTCTCGCTCCGCAAGGGCACGACGCTGACCAAGGAAATGTTCCTGAACCACCTCTATGGCGGCATGGACGAGCCCGAGCTGAAGATTATCGACGTCTTCATCTGCAAGCTCCGCAAGAAGCTCGCCAACGCCTCGGACGGCAAGAACTACATCGAGACGGTCTGGGGCCGCGGCTATGTGCTGCGCGAGCCCTCCGAGAACGAGGAACGCATTCCGGCCTGACCGCCGTCACAAGGCGGTCACGAAACGCCTCCATGTTAGACCCAGCCTGATCGTCGGATGTACACGACAGGCTGACGGGGACCCCGCCGGAAGGCGGGGTTTTTGTTTGTCGGTGTCAAGAAAGGGCGGCTATCGCGGGGCCCGCGACCGCCTCAGTGGCGCAGGCCGGCTGCGGCGCGGATGGGTTCCAGCGGGAGGCCGAGACCCGCCGGCTGGGCATGGACCGAATGCTGGCCGCGATAGACACCACGGTGCTGGCGGTCCGGCACGATCGATGTCGAGATCCCGATCACCGTTTCGGCCGCGCCGAGCAGCAGTGCGCCCTGCGGCAGCAAGCGAGGCGCCAGGCCGTCCAGGACTCTGGCCTTGGTCGGGACGTCGAAATAGATCAGCACGTTGCGACAGAAAATGACATCGAACTGGCCGAGATGGCCGCTCGGCTCGAGCAGATTATGCTGGCGGAGCTCGACCATGCCGCGCAGCTTCTCCGAAATCCGCCATTTGTCGCCTTCCTGGTAGAAGTGCTTCAGCAGCATTTGGATCGGCAGGCCGCGCTGGATCTCGAACTGGCTGTAGAGACCCTTACGGGCCCGCTCCAGCACCTCGCCGGAGATGTCGGTGCCCACGATCTGGATTTTCCAGCCCGCGAGGCGCGGCGCCATCTCGTCCAGGATCATGGCGATCGAATAGGCCTCCTGGCCGGTGGAGACGGCAGCGCACCAGATGCGCAGGGAGCGGTGGCCCGCATTCGCCTCGAGCCGCTCGGGCAGGATCACGTCGCGGAACAGCTCGAAGGGCGTGTGATCGCGGAAGAACAGGGTCTCGTTGGTCGTCATCGCCTCGACGACGGCATGCTCGAGCGTGGGGTCCGCCCCGAAGCGCAGGGCCTGGATGAGCTGCGCGAGACCGTCGATGCCGCGTCGGCGGCAGAGGATGCCGAGACGGCTTTCGGCCAGATAGCGCTTGTCCGGGCTCAGTGCGAGGCCGGAGCGGAGAAGCAAGAGCTGCCGCAGGAAGGCGAAATCGGCTTCCGTCATAAGGGCTGCCCCGTCTTCACGAGGCTACGGATGGCGGGGCCGATGTCGTCGAGCGCGATCACGGCGGAGGCCTGCTGGGCCCGAACGACGGAGCCGGGCATGCCCCAGATCGTGCTGCTCTGCTCGTCCTGTGCGATGACGGCGGCGCCCGCACGGCGCAGCGCCCCGGCGCCCTCCGTGCCGTCCGAGCCCATGCCTGTCAGCACGAGACCCAGAGCGGCCGAGCCGAGATGGCGTGCGGCATCGTTGAAGAGCACGTCCACCGCCGGTCGGCAGAAGCGGACGGGCGGGCCGTCGCCGATCGCGGCGGTGATGTGGCCGAGGCGCCGGTCGATGCCGAGATGGCGGCCGCCCGGCGCGATATAGATCGTGCCGCGGACAAGGCGCTCCCCGTCGAAGGGCTCGCGCGCCGGGATGCCGATATAGCTCGCGATCTGCTCGGCAAAGGAGGCCGTGAAGACCGGCGGCATGTGCTGGACCACGACCGTCGTCAGGTCATGCAGCGCGTCGCCGATGTCGAAGAGTACCCGCGCCACGGCGCGCGGGCCGCCGGTGGAGGCGCCGATGACGAGGTAGCGCGGGACGGTGGAGACGAACTGGCGCAGGCTCGTCGGCGCGGCCGGCACGAAGTCGACCTCGTGCTCGAAGGGCAGGGCTCCGGGGCGCAACCTCGCCTGCGCGACATTGCCGAGTTTCAGCAGGAACTCGCTGCGGAAGTCGAGGGAGAGAGTCAGGCCGCTGCGACTGTCAGGCTTCGAGACGACGTCCATCGCGCCCTTGGTCATGCATTCCAGCGCGATGCGCGTGTTGCGCTCGTTCAGCGTCGTGGCGAGCAGCACGCCGGTATGCGGGCTTTCCTTGAGAATCTGCGGCAGGGCGGTCGCGCCGTCGACGCCCGGCATATCGAGATCGAGCACCATGACGTCGGGCTTGAAGCGCCCGGCATGTGCCACCGCCGTCTCGCCGTCGCCGGCCACGGCGACGAGGTGAAACTGGCCGCTCTCCCCGAGCCAGCGTGCGAACAGCCCGCGCACGACGACCGAGTCGTCGGCGATCACCACCGTCTTGTGGCGGCCGGGCGGCTGCAGGCCCATGGGGGACAGCTTGTTCATCCGACAGCCTCCGGATGCGTCGCGTCACCCCGGCGCGGGGCGGCGGCCATCATCCTCAGAGGCTGTCGCGAACGGCTCAAAGCAGTCCGACCTGGTGGAATTTGGAGGCGACGATCTCCTTGTCGAACGGCTTCATGATGTATTCGTCGGCCCCGGCATGCATCGCCCGCGCGATATGGGCGATGTCGTTCTCGGTCGTGCAGAAGACGACCTTCGGGCGGCGCCCGCCCGGCATCTGGCGCAGTGTGCGCAGGAAGTCGTAGCCGTCCATGATCGGCATGTTCCAGTCGAGCAGCACGGCATCGGGCATCTCGCCCTTGCAGGCGTCGATGGCACGGGCGCCGTCCTCGGCTTCCGCGATGCGGAACTGCAGGCCTTCGAGGATGCGCCGCGCGACCTTGCGGATCACCGCGGAGTCGTCAACGACGAGACAGTATTTCATGGCGGGTCTCCAAATCGGTGCGGTGGCGCTTCAGGCCGCCGCGTCCAGCTCGATTGCGAGGATGGCATCGACGTCGAGAACGACGAGAAGCCGGTCTTCGAGGCGGTGAACGCCGGTGGCCAGCGCGGCCCAGCCCCGATCGAGATGCACGGGAACGGGCTCGAAGGTCGACTGGTCCAAGCGCATCACCTCTCCCACGGCATCGACGATGAGGGCGTAGGCCTCGCCCTCGTGGTCGATTCCGACCGCGACGAGTTCCTGTTTGCCCTCGCGATCTTGCCTGAAGGTGACCGGGCGCCCCAGCCGCCGCCGGAGGCAGACGGCGGTGACGATGCGCCCGCGCAGATTGAGGAGACCGATGATTTCCTTGGGTGCGCGCGGCACCACCGTGATGCGGTTGGTGATGAAGACGTCATGGACGCGCCCGATCGGCAGCCCGAGGAGCTGGTCGCCGATGCGCACCGTCACATAGTCGAGCGAGTCGAAGGCCGTCACCTGCGGCTCCGCCGGGTTGCGCGCGTCCTCGCGTTCCGGGGTTTCGTTCCGGCCGGGGATCATGCCGCCTCCCTCAGACCGGGCCGCCGGTCCGCCAGCTCGCCGAGCAGGGCCCGGCGGTCGAATTTGGCGATGACCTCGTCGAGGCGGGCCTGACCCGCCCGCATGTGAAGATCGGGAGTCACCAGAGTGGTCATGCCGATCAGGCGCAGTCGATCACCAGCGGCGGTGTCGCGCAGCGAGGCAGCGAAGGCGAAGGCACCGTCAATGTTGCCGTCGAGATCGATCAGCACCACGGCGATCGCCTCGCTTGCCAGCTCCTGCCGGGCGGCCGCAAAGTCGGAGGCGAAGACGACATGATGACCGGACGCCTTGAGAACCGGCGTCAGCATGTCGCGCAGGAAGCGCGAGGGCTCGACGAGCAGAATGTCGGCCCCGGCCGCGCGCTCCGCGGAGCCCACGCCCGATGGCCGCCAGCCGCGCTCGTTCATCGGCAGATAATGGGCGAGATCGATGATGTCGGTCGCGCGGCCGCGGATCATGGCCGAGCCGACGATACCGCGATCCTGGATGGCGGCCATCTCGATGTCGAGCACCTCGTCGACGATGTCGACGATGGCATCGACGGCGAGCGCGACGGTCATGTCGGCATCGGAAATGATCACCAGGGGCTGAAGGCCCTCCTGCCGCAGTCGGGTCTCCGCCACCGGGACGACTGGAATCAGGCGGTTGCGGTAATGCAGCAGGGTCCGGCCGCTGCCATGCTCGAACAGCGCGGCATCGACCTCCTCAAGCCGGGTGACCAGTGAGAGCGGGACGGCACGCAGGCCTTCGGCCCCAGTGCGGAAGACGAGCATCGTGGTCTTGTCGACGACGGGAGCGGCGGTGGACGGCGCGTCCACATGGAAGGCCTCCCCGGCAGCAGTGCCGCCGACCAGGCCGGCGACGCCATTGGGGTCGACGATGAGCACCACCGCGCCGTCGCCGAGAATGGTGTTGCCCGAGAAGAGCGGGATATGCCGCAGCTTGCTCGACATCGGCTTGACGACGATTTCCTCGGTATGGAAGACGCCGTCGACGAGGATGCCGAACTGGCGCTCGCCAATCTGGGTGACGACGATGAAGCCGTCGTCGAAGCTCGGCTCTGCGGTTCCCATCAACGCCGAGAGCGCGATGACTGGTAGCAGCCGGCCGCGCAGCCGCAGGATCGGGGCGCCGTTGATGTCCTCGATGCGGTGATCCGCGCCGGATTTCACCCGCACCAGCTCGCGCACGACGATCTGCGGGATGGCGAAGCGCTGTTCACCCGCCACGACGATCAGGGCGGCGACGATCGCCAGCGTGAGCGGAATCTTGATCGTGATCGTGGTGCCTTGGCCGGGCTTGCTGACGATGTCGATCAGGCCGCCGATCGCGTCCACATTGACCTTGACCACATCCATGCCGACGCCGCGGCCCGAGATCGCCGTGATGCTGTCGGCGGTCGAAAAACCCGGATGGAAAATGAAGCGGCTGACCTGGGCGTCGCTCATCCGCTCGATCTCGGCCTCGCTCGCAAGCCCTTGCCGGATCGCCTTGCGGCGGATGCGCTCGATGTCGAGACCGCGCCCGTCATCCGCGACGGCGATGGTGACCGAGCCACCCTCGTGATAGGCGGCGAGGCGGATGGTGCCATGGTCGGGCTTGCCGAGGGCGCGCCGCTCGGCCGGCTGCTCGATCGCGTGATCGGCGCAGTTGCGGACCATGTGGATCAGCGGGTCCTTGATCAGATCGAGGATCTGCCGGTCGAGTTCGGTGTCGGCGCCTTCGGTGATGAGTTCGATCCGCTTGCCCAGTTCGGCGCCGAGGTCGCGCACGATCCGCGGCAGCTTCGACCACGCGTTGCCGATCGGCTGCATCCGCGTCTTCATGACGCCGTCCTGCAACTCGGCAGTGATCAGCGAGAGGCGCTGGAGCGGGCCTTTCAGCCCGTTGTCGTCCTGCTTGCGGGCGATCTCGAGCAACTGATTGCGCGTCAGCACCAGCTCGGACACCATCGTCATCAGGTGTTCGATGGTGTCGACATTCACGCGCAGCGTGGCAGGGCCCGGTGAACGGCTCTCGCGGGCGCCGGTTTCCTCGTTCGCGGACGTGGCCAGCGTCTCGATGCGGCCGTCGGGCCCGCGCTGCGGCTCGGGCGCGGCGCGAAAGACGAGGTCGAGCCCATCCTCGGTCGGAGGGACGTTTTCCGGCTGCGCATGGCGTGCCAGATAGGCGGCAACCGGGTCGGTGCCGGAGGGAACGGCCGCTTCGGCCTGCCGCAACTGGCCGCGGGCATGATCTGCGAGAATGCCGAGTTCCCTGATGAGGTTCTCGTCGGAGCCCGCCGGCTCCTCGCCCTTCTCGGCCAGTTCGGAGAGGATGTCCTTGACGCGGTCGATCGTCTCGAGCACCGCCGTGACCGCGATCGCGCTGACATTGGCACCGTCGCGGAACTGCCCGATCAGCGTTTCCGCGGCATGGGTCAGCGCCTCCAGGCGCGGCAGCCCGATGAAACCGCAGGTGCCCTTGACCGTGTGAACGAGGCGGAAAATGTTCGCGAGGATCTCGCGATTATTCGGCTCCTGCTCGAAGCGCACGAGTTCCCGATCGACGGTGTCGAGATTCTCGCCCGTCTCGGTCAGGAACTCTTGCAGCAAGTCGTCCATGCAGGGGACCACCACTCAACGCGACAACACACGACAACAGCTAAGCATCAGAAGGGTTGATGATCGGTTGAGATCGAGCCGAAAGCGCGCCCGATCGCGCTTTATTCCGCCTTGGTCGCGGTAATGGTCACGGTGTCGCCCTCGATGCCGAAGGCGATCGACATGCCGGCGGCCTTGGCGACCATGCCGGTGTAGAGCGGCTGAACGGCATGCGCATCGATCGTGCCCGTCTCGGAACGGCCGGCGATCAGCTCCTCGACATGGGCCGGAATGCGGGCATGCGAGCCGCTGGCGGTGATCGTGAAGCTGCCCTGCTCGCCCTCGACCGTCGCGCGCGACACCAGCTTGCCGCCGCGCGGAACCGCCTGGGTCGCGATGATCAGCAGGTTGAGCAGGAGCTTGACCTGGTTCTTCGGCAGCAGGGCGCGGGGAGCCTCCCAGTCGAGCGAGAGCTTCTCGTCGTTGAGGAATCCGTTGGCGACATTGCCCGCATCGCCGAGATCGATCATGGCGCCGGCCGAGCCGGCGGCACCGAAGGCGAGGCGCGCGAACTGCAGGCGTGAGGAAGCGTTGCGAGCACTCTTCTTTATCAGCTCGAGCGCGAAGTCGCGCATCGAGGGGTCGTCTTCCTCCAGAACCTCCAGCGCGTTGACAATGGCACCCACCGGGCTGATCACGTCATGGCAGACACGGCTGCAGAGAAGCGCGGCCAGATCGAGCGGCTCGAGCGAGATGGCGGTCATGGGGTGTGTCCTGGGGTCAATGCTGCCGGTCGCAGCGGGCAAACGGCTCGCCGTTCGATGAGATATGGTGGTATCTTGGTTTTCATGTGGTTAAGTCCCGGTATCCAGATCCGTCGGCCAGAACGGCGGCGCGCGTGACGGCGCCCGCGTCTTCCGATCGAATGGAGCCCAATCGCGACGATCCGCGCCTGACGGATCTCGACGAGGTGGCCCGCCGGCTCGCCGAGGCGGCACGGCTGAGCGGAGCTGTGCTTCTGGCGATGCGGGCGGCCCGCGACGTGAAGATCAAGCCCGACGGCTCGCCCGTCTGCTCGGCCGATCTGGCCGCCGACCACACAGCCAAGGCAGCGCTGGCACGGCTGCTGCCAGACATTCCGGTCATCAGCGAGGAGAGCGTGGGTGAGGTCGCGCCGGCGCCCCTGTTCATCCTGCTCGATCCGCTGGACGGCACGCGCGAGTTCCTTGCCGGCGGAGACAGCTACTGCGTCGCGATCGCTCTGGTGCGTGGCGACCGACCGGTGGCCGGTGCGATCGCCGCGCCCGCCGGCGGCCGGGTCTGGTTCGCGGGGGAGAGCGCCTTCGTGCAGGCCATGTCAGCCGATGGGACGCCGCAGGATGGTGCGCAAGCCATCGCGGTGCGGCCGCTGCCGACGTCGGGCCCGACGACGCTGGTGAGCCGTTTCCATGGCGACGCGATGAGCGACGGCGTCGCCCGTGCGCTCGGCTCCGCCACGACGTTGCCGATGTCCTCGGCCGTGAAGTTCGGGATGATCGCTTCGGGCGAGGCCGATCTGCATGTGCGCGGCGGCCAGACCATGGAGTGGGATATCGCTGCCGGCGACGCGATCCTGACAGCGGCGGGCGGTGTCGTGCTGGGGCTCGACGGCAATCTGCCGCGCTATGGCCTGGTCGCGCGCGGGTTCCGCAATCCGCCCTTCGTCGCGGCCTCCAGCGAGGCTCTGGCGCGTCGCGCGCTGGCGGCCGTCTGACGGCAGACGCGGAGTCTCAGCGCACGAGGCTTTGCGCCACGCTGCTCCAGCGGCCGTCCGCCCGGTTTCTCAGCTGCGCATCGGCGAGGAAGCGCTGGCGGTTCTCCGCCGTCCGGAAGAGGAACAGCCGGGAGCCGACAATGGCGAATTCGCGCGGGTCGATCTCGACGGCGCGACCGTCCGCCACCGCTGCCGCATCATAGCCGGAGAAGGCGGGCGCATAGATTTCGGGGGCGTCGCGGAAGGCATCGCGGTTGGCCGCCGAGACGAAGCGCCAGACCGCCCCGTCATGGACGATCTCGTATGCGCGATCGCCGGCGACTGCATGTCCCTCCAGGCGGTAGGCGATCGGATCGTATCCGCGCAGGGCGAGGCCGGAGCGAACATCGTGCAGTACGCCGTCATTCAGGACGGGCAGGTCCGGCAGACCCGCGGGAAGCCGGCCCGAAGCCGCGCTCGCTTCAGCCGGCAGAGTCGTCAGCACCACCAGCGCAAGCGCCGCCATGGCACGCGCCAGCGCCGTTCGCGGCGCGAGGATCGTCGACGGGGCGCCGCGGCCCCGCCTTGTTCCAGCCTTCATCACCGGCAAATCCTGATCTCAATCGCTGCCGGTGGACGTGCCCCCTGGCTGGCGTCTTCACGGGTTGGATACGCTTTGGGGGGTATCAGAGTGGTTACCGAACTGGTTCGGATTGCGCCGGATCGTGCGAGACGGTTTCTTTTCCGTTGAAGACGCAAGGTCCCCAGAGATCCGATCCGCATGGCCGTTCAGGCGGTCGGAGACCCGTGACCAAGGCCGTTCCCGCCGACCGGGCGGGGAGGCCGACACCCGGAGATCGCACCCCATGACCACGACACGTCGCAGCCTGATCAAGGGTGGGCTCGTGCTCGCCGGCGCCGGGCTCGTGCCGGCCGGCCCGCTGGCGCCGCTCGCCGGCCCGGCGCTGGCCCAGCAATCCTATGGCCAGAGCCGCTCCTTTTCCCAGAACGAGCTCGTCACCTCGGGGCACCAGTTCTTCGGCAACGTCTCCCGCGGGCTGGCCCTGACGGTCGAGGAGGCGGTCCGGCGATGGGGCGAGCCCAACGGCTATGTGCTCGGCCAGGAGGCGTCCGGCGCCTTCGTCGGGGGGCTGCGCTATGGCGAAGGCACGCTGTTCACGCGCAATGCCGGAGACCGCAAGGTGTTCTGGCAGGGGCCCTCGGTCGGCTTCGATTTCGGTGGCGAGGGGGCCCGCACCATGATGCTGGTCTATGGGCTGCCCGCGGTCGAGGCGCTCTATCAGCGTTTCGTCGGCGTCGATGGCTCGGCCTATTTCATCGGCGGCTTCGGCTTTACGGCGCTGGCGGCGGAGGGCGTCACGGTGGTGCCCATCCGCACCGGCGTCGGCTGGCGTCTGGGCGTCAATCTCGGCTATCTGAAGTTTACGCCGCAGGCGACCTGGAACCCGTTCTGAGCGACCGGCGCGGGCGCGCGACGGATGGAAGACAACCGATTTCCGGTTTGCGACGCCTTGCCTTAGTCTGACGATCCCCCGGATGTGGAGCCGCTCGCCTTGATCGAAGCTGCCATGCTCGTCGCGCTCGGCTTTCTCTGCGCCAGCCTGATCGCCCTGTCGATCGTGCCGGCGCTGAACCGCCGGGCCGATCGCCTGGCCCGCAAGCGGGCGGAGGCAGCCTTCCCGCTGTCGCTCGGCGAGATCGCGGCCGACCGCGATCATCTGCGCGCGGAGCTCGCGCTACAGGCCCGGAGCGCCGAGCAGGAGACCGAGCGTGCCTTCGCGGCGAAGGCCGCAGCGATGCAGGAGCTTGGCCGACGCGATATGCGGATCGGCGAGCTCGAAGGGGTGGTTCGCGAGCGCGACGGGCGGATCGCCGCGCTCGAGACGGATCTCGAGGCCACGCGCGCGGATCTGGCGCAGACCCGGGCGGCCCTCGCGGCCGAAACTGTCGCGCTCGGCGAAACTCGCGCGACGCTCGACCACCGCCTGGCCGATCTCGCCAGCCTCGAACGTGATCTGGCCGAGACGCGAAGCTCCTTGACCGGCACGGGCGCCGACCTCGCGGCGATGGTCGCCGAACTCGCCGGAGAACGCGAGACGCTGGGCCGGACCCAGGCGCTGCTCGCCGAGCGCGAGGGTGAGCTGGCGCAGCTGCGGCAGGATTACGATCAGATTCGGGTGGCTCAGGTCGAGGACAGGACGAAGATTCTTGTCCTCGAAGGCAAGTCATCTGACCTCGCCGACCGTCTGGCGGCGAAGGAGCGCGATCACGCCGCGAGCCAGGCGGCGCTGGCGGCGATGACCGAGGATCGTGACGGCGAGCGGCTGCGGGCCGATGCGTTGGCCGCGCGTGTCGAGCAGGCGGAGGCGGGTCTCGCGGCGGCGGATGCGCGCGCGGTGGCCGCCGGCGTCGAGGCGGCACGCCTCGAGAGCCAGCTGGCCGCGGAGATCGCCGCCCATGCGATGGAGCACGAGGCTAGGCAGGGGATCGAGCGGGAGATGGCGCAGACGAAGGCCGAGCAGGAGGCGAAGGCTTCACGCGACGCCGAGGACATCGCTGCCCTGCGGCGCGACCTCGGAGAGCGCGACGGGCGGCTCGAAACGCTCCATGCCGAGCTGCAGACGCTGCAGGGAATGCTGGAGCAGTCGCGGGAGGAACGCGCCAGGCTGCAGCGCGAGGCGGCCGATGCGCGCAAGGCTGGTCGGACAGCAGCAGCCCCCGATCCGGAAGCCAATGCGGCGCTGCGGCGCGAGATCATGGCCGTCGCCGAGCGCCTGATGAACCTGCCGCCGCAGCGCGAGGCGGCGGAGTAACGCGCTTTCTCACGCAATCGCCGTTCCCCCGGCCGCGATCATGCTCTAGGAAGGCGCGCCCGCGCTCCAGCGTCCAGAGCCCCGCCGACATGGTCCTCGCCCGTGACTGACATCCGCTACGATCTCCTCTGCATCGGCGAGCCGCTGGGCGAGTTCAACGCCACCCGTGCCGAGAGCGGCGCCTTCCAGTTCGGCCATGGCGGCGACACCTCGAACTGCGCCATCGCCGCGGCGCGGCAGGGTGCGAAGACGGCCTATCTCGGCGCGCTCGGCGACGACATGGCGGGCCGCTCGATCCGCGATCTCTGGCGCCGCGAGGGCGTCGACGATACCCATGTCGCGACGCATCAAAGCGCGCCGACGGGGCTCTACTTCGTCGACCACGGCCCGTCGGGGCATGTCTTCTCCTATCTGCGGGCCGGCTCCGCCGCGAGCCTGATGGGGCCGCGCGACGTGCCGCGGGATCTCGTCGCCTCCGCCCGGATCGTGCAGGCGTCCGGCATCAGCCAGGCGATCTCGGCCTCCGCCTGCGACGCGGTGTTCGAGGCCTTTGCGGTCGCGCGCGAGGCCGGCGTGACCACCGCCTACGACACCAATCTGCGCCTCAAGCTCTGGCCGCTGACCCGCGCCAAGGCGATCATCAACGCCGCCTGCGGCATGGCCGACATCGTGCTGCCGGGCTATGACGACGCGACGCAGCTCACGGGCCTGAGCGATGCCGACGCCATCGCCGATTTCTATCTGCGGCTGGGCGCGAAGATCGTCGCTCTGACGCTAGGCCATGAGGGCTCGCTGGTCGCGACGCCGGAGCGCCGCGAGCGGCTGGTGCCGATCAAGGTGGACGCGATCGACGCCACCGGCGCCGGCGACTGCTATGACGGGGCCTTCCTCGCCGAATACATCCGCACCGGCGACGCCTTTGCCGCCGGAGCCTACGCCAATGTCGCCGCGGCCCTGTCGACGCAGGGCTTCAGCGCGGTGGCGCCCCTGCCGCGCCGTGCCGATGTCGAGGCACGGATGGCTCTCGAGGCGAAGAAAGCAAACTGATGGCCGTTCCGGTTCTGAACGCGGCGGGCGCGCTGCTCGCCCGCTACGACGTGCTGATCAGCGATGTCTGGGGCGTGGTGCATGACGGGCTCTGGGCGCTGCCGCCGGCCTGCGAGGCGCTGACGCGCTATCGCGAGCAGGGCGGGGCCGTGGTGCTGCTCTCCAACGCGCCGAGCCCCTCCGAGCAGGTGGCCGAGCTGCTGGACAAGAAGCGCGTGCCGCGCAGCGCCTGGGACCGGCTGATCACGTCGGGCGACGTGACGCGCTCGCTCATCGCCGAGAGCCACCACCGCAAGATCTTCCATATCGGCTGGCAGAGCGACCGCACCGTCTTCGACCACGCCGATGTCGAACTGGTCTCTGAGGACGAGGCCGATCTCGTCGTCGCCACCGAGCTCAACGACTATCGCACCGAGCAGCCGGAGCAGTATCGCCCGCTGCTGGAGCGCTTCGCGGCGCGGGGGCTGCCCTTCATCTGCGGCAATCCCGATCTCGTCGTCCATGTCGGGCACGACCTTTTGCCCTGCGCCGGCTCGCTCGCGCTGATCTACGAAGAACTCGGCGGCAACGTCGCCTATGCCGGCAAGCCTTATCGCCCGGCTTATGACCTCGCCCTGGAAGCGGCCCGCTCGGCCCGCGGCGGCCATCCGGTCGATCCCGCGAAGGTGCTGGTGATCGGCGACGCGGTCCGCACCGATCTCGCCGGCGCGCGGCTGATGGGCTTCGACAGCCTCTTCATCGCCGGCGGCATCCACCGCGACGAGACCATGCGCGACGGGGCGCTCGATCCGGCGGGGCTCGCGGCCGTGCTGGCGGGGAGCCCGGTCAAGCCGATCGCGGCGATGGCGGCGCTGGGGTAGGTTTCTGCTCTTCGAGGAGCAGCGCTCTAGCCGTGAGCCCTCGCCGCCCGGAGCCGCTTCCCGATATCCTGGAAAAGCCCCCGGAAAGGCTTGAACACGAAGCGCACCGTCGACCGGCCCGGCGGGACGGCGACCGCTCGAAACAGGACGTTGGCGCGCAGGATTTCGGCCGGGACACCGTCGATCTCGACCTGCCACCAGGGGTGCCAGACGTCGTTCAGGACGACATAGCCGCCCTGGCGCGCCTCGACCCGCAGCGTCACTTCGGTGGTGCCGTAATCGGCGATGCGGACGCTGCCGGCAGGGCTCTGGCCGGGTGGGTTCGCCCCTGCGGGTGCCGCTGTGCCTGCGGGCCGGCCGGTCGCCAGTGGGTCCCGCGGCAGGGGCGGCAGGGCGCGGTCTAGCAGCACGGTCCGGCGCGGGTCGAAGCCTGAGGGCCACTGGCCGGTGGCGAGGATCGCGTCGAAATCAGCGGTCTCGGCTCTCGTTACCAAGAGCACGCGGGGCAGCGCGCGCGGGTTCTCATAGACATAGGCGTCGGGCGTGCGGGCGATCAGGGTGAGGTCGCCGGGCTTCAGCGCCTTGTCGATCTGCTCGACGGGGACGCCGGTTGCGATGAAGCGCAGGCCGAGCATGTCGGCAAGCAACGAGCGATAGCCCGGCATCAGCGGCGAAAAGGTGCGCTGGTCGGGCAAGGCGACATGATCGCCGGCGCCGGTCGCCTTGCTGTAGATCCCGAGCCGCAGCGGGTTGTAGCCGAGCGTGTTGTCCAGGCGATGGACGAGGCTGGCATTGGGCCAGTGGAAGCCGATGCCGGCGAGTTCGATGCGGTCGCGCCGGTCGGGGCCGGCGGTGGCGGCCGTCTCGCTCTTGAGCAGGGCAATGGTCTCGTTGGTGCTGTCGGCGCGCAGCACGTCG
The DNA here is from genome assembly GCA_001556125.1 of Rhizobiales bacterium CCH10-E5. Classification (GTDB taxonomy): domain Bacteria; phylum Pseudomonadota; class Alphaproteobacteria; order Rhizobiales; family Beijerinckiaceae; genus Allobosea; species Allobosea massiliensis. Next base: position 38,549 of record LSIG01000177.1, read on the forward strand.
TAGTCCTGCGCGGGCAGGGCGGTGGATTCGCTCGGGCCGTTGTTGACCGAGAGATCGACCGTCAGCGTCGCGGCGAGCACGATGGCCGCGGCGAGGCCGGAGCCGCGCAGCGCAAAGCCGCGCGCCGCCACAAGGGCGCCGACGGCGAGCACGCCGCAGAGCAGCGCGGTGACCAACGGCACGGCTGCCACGGACAAGCGTCCCACCGTCCAGGCCAGCCAGAGCGCGAGGCCGAGCGCACCTGTGAAGATCGCGACCTCGAGGATGCGCTGCCAGGGCCTCGCGCGCGGCGCGGCATCGATCATGACGAGATGGGTGAGATAGCCGCCGAGGAGCGCCAGCAGTGCGCCGAGGATGAAGAGCGCGTCGGCGGGGCGGCGGTAGAACGATACGCCCGGCAGTTCGAACAGCAGCCGGAAGCCCGGGGTGAAGCGCCCGAGCGCGAAGATCAGCACCAGAAGCGCCGCGACGCTGAGCGCGACGATCTCGCGGCGCAGCAGCGCGCCGCGGACGACGCCGATGGTCAGGATCAGCCCCATCGGGATCAGCCCGAGATAGAGCTGGCTCATGTTGCGGGCCAGGTAGAGGTCCTGAGGGCCGAAGCGCGCCTCGAAGGCGGGGCTCGGCGCACCCCAGAAATTCTCCAGCGGCCCCGCCGCGCCATAGAGATTGGCGAAGAGCCCCGTGAGCAGGGCGGCCGGATGCAGCGAGCCCTTGCCGGCGCCGATCAGGTCGATCGCCGGGCGATTGGAGCCCTCGGCGAGAACGGCTGTGAGCAGGATGGGTACGGTCGCGACGAGCAGGGCGCCGACCGCGCCCGCCAGCAGGGGCAGCAGGCTCGTCTTCAGCGCCTGCCAGGGCCGGGGCGCCATGGCGATGGCGGCGATGACCAGCCCGGCGAGGACGTAGACGCCGAGCAACGCGACCTGGTCGCGGCCGAGCACCATGAAGCCGGCGACGAGGCCGGCCGCGAAGCCATAGCCGATCGATCCGCGCTCCAGCGCGCGGGCAATGAGCGCGAGGTTGATCGCGAAATAGCCGAGGCTCAGCACCTGGCCGATATGCTGAATGCGCCACGCGGCCGCTGCACCGAAGGCGAAGGCCAGCGCCGCGACGACCGCGCCGGCCGGGTGCCAGCCGCGGTCGCGGAAGATGACGACGAAGGCGAGCGCGCCGGCCAGAAGGGTGCCGAGCACCGCCCCGTCGCCGAGGCGAAAGCCGGGAACCGGTTCGAGCGCGGCAATCAGCGCAAAGGGCGGCGAGAAGATCAGCGATTGCGGATCGGCGATCTGCGGCGAGCCGGCGAAGACATAAGGGGTCCAGAAGGGCGAGCGGCCGCTGTGCCAGGCCTCGGCCAGGAACTGGAGCTGCGGCTGAAAATGCGCCTTGGCGTCCCAGGGGATGGTGACCACCCCCGACAGCCACGGCCAGGACAGGGCGACCCAGGCCAGAACGACGATCGCCGCCACGGCGGCCAGCGGCCAGCGCGACGGCGTCGTCAGGGTGTCAGAAGCATCGTTTGGCGGCATCGCGTTGCGGTGCCCGAACTCGTCCGGAGGTTCAAGCCCATGGGGCAAGGCGGCAGCCCCGCCTTCCGGCTCAATCCTTCGGCGCGGCCCGCGCCATCAGCGCGTCCATGTCGATGAAATGGCCGGCGCGGTCGCGCTTCGAGGCGAGATAGCGGACATTGTGGACGTTGGGCCGCCCGAGAACACGCTGCGTCGCATCGACCTCGAGGCCGGCGGCCTTAATCGCGCCGACCTTGAGCGGGTTGTTGGTGAGAGCCGTGACACGGGTCACGCCGAGTTGCTTCAGCATGGTCGCGGCAAAGTCGAAATGGCGCTGGTCGAGATCAAAGCCGAGCACCTCGTCGGCGTCATAGGTGTCCCAGCCCTGGCTCTGCAGCTTGTAGGCGCGCATCTTGTTGGAGATGCCGTTTCCGCGGCCTTCCTGATCGAGATAGAGCAGAATGCCGCCCTCATTCTCGGCCATCCACTGCACGGTCTCGCGCAGCTGGTCGCCGCAATCGCATTTCAGCGAACCAAAGAGATCTCCCGTCAGGCAGGCCGAGTGCAGGCGGACGGGGACGGGCCCCGAGAGATCGGGATTGCCGACGATGATGGCGACCTGATCGCGCAGGCCTTCGCCACCGCGGAAGACGACGAATTCGGTGTCGGGCGCTGCCTCCAGCGGGACCGGCGCACGGCCGACGATGGTCAGCGTCGCCGCCTGGGCGGCGCGGTAGCCGTTGACGGCCTCGATGTCGACCTCGACCAGCGGCTCGCCCGCGGTCTGCTCGGCCGTGACCGGCACGATGATCGTTGCGGGCAGCACGAGCGAGAGACGGGACAGTTCGAGCGCAGCGTCGTCCAGCGCCGAAGCGGGGGCGACGGGAGCATCCACCTTGCCGTCGATCTTCAGTGCCAGCATTTCGATGCGGGCGAGGTCGAGCGTCGGCATGGCGAGGATGCCAGTCTCGGTGCGGTTCTTCGCGCCGAGGCGACGCAGTCGCGCGGGCGTCAGCGCGAGATAGGCCTTGCCGCTCGCAAGGGCGTCCAGCCGGCCGACGAGTTCCGCATCCGCGAGCTCGGCCGAGAGAGCCAGCAGACGCGTCTCAGCGGAACGTAGCAGGACCGGACGCCCGGCCCGGAATTCGGAAATGGCCCGGTCCACCGCCACGAGGCTCGTCTCGAGCGGGCGTCCGAACAGCGTACGCGACTGAAGCATCGGATTGTCCGTCAGATGGGGCTGGCTCAGGAATCCGGGCTCAGTCGAGGCTGGGTCCGGGAGGAGTTAAGGCTTCTACGGCCGCACAGGCGATATAGATCATCGCTGCACAGTTTTCCATCAAACGCGCCTGGCGCGAAGGCAGTTCCATCGCAACCCCGCTTCCTTGGAACGCAGGATCACGAGCGACTGGCGCTGTCGACGCTGCGGTATAGGATGCCGAGCTTGAACACCTGATGAATGTGCGACCGGCACTTCCCGCCGGACGAACCGGGCGGAGATGAGGATGGCGCAGGCGGATGAAGGACAGCCGGCTCGCATCTATGGGGCAGCGGCGCGTCACATGCACTGGATTACAGCGGCGGCGATCCTCGTCATGGTTCCGGCAGGTCTGGCGATGACCTATCGCGGCGGGACGCTCAACATCTGGGACGCCACGACCAACGCCATGTACAGCGCGCACAAGCTGTTCGGTTTCCTCCTGCTGTGGCTGGTCGCCGGGCGGCTGGCCTACCGCCTGCTCAAGGGCGCGCCGCCCGACGAACCGACGCTGACCCCGCTGCAGAAGGCGGGCTCGCATCTCGTCCACTGGCTGCTCTACGGGCTGCTTCTCGTGGTGCCGCTGCTGGGCTGGATCGGTGTGTCGCTCTACCCATCGCTGACCGTCTTCGGCCTGTTCGATCTGCCGGCCTTGACGGCGCCCAACCAGCAGCGCGCGGAGGCCGTACTGGAGATCCATGGCAAGCTCGCCATCGCGATGGCCCTGCTCGCCTGCGCCCATATCGGGGCGGCGCTCTATCATCATTTCATCCGCCGCGACGGCGTGCTGCGGCGGATGCTGCCCGGGCTCAAGTAAACGGGACGGTCAGACCGGCCGCGCCCAGAGATCGTGATGACCGACCAGGGCGGAGGGCTTCTGCGCCTTGGAGGCCAGCCAGTCGGCGACCGTCGTGGGATCGACATGGCCGGTTTCGAGCACCGCGTCGGCGATGCCCTTGGCCAGCACCTGAGCGAGTTCGTGCCGCGTCTCGTCGATGCGCCAGGCACTGTCGCCGATCGAAACCGCGAAGCCCGATTTCCGGAAAGCCTCGGCGAGGACATCGGTCGCCTCCGGGCCCGCGGCGGGGCCGAAGCCCTTGTCGCCATGCTGGTGATGCTTGAAGGCCGCGAGCATGCGCGCATCGGCCGGATGGGGCGGCTGCCAGGTTTCGCGCCCGTCATAGGTCAGCACGGTGTAGAGCGGCAGGCGCAGGCTGGTCAGGCCGGCGACGAAGCGCTCCAGCCAGCGCCGCGACGTCAGGTCGAAGAGGGCGGCGGCGGTGACGAGATCGGGCTGCCAGCCCAGCACCCATTCCAGGTCCTTGTTGAGGTCGGCCTGCCGCGTGTCGACCGTCATGAGATGGTCGCCCTTTTGCAGCACGAGTTCCTCGCCCTGCTCGCGCGCCTCGTCAGCCCAGCCGGCCAGGGTCTGCCGGGTCGCGGCGAGCAGCCGTTCGTCGAGATCGACCAGCGTCCAGTGCTGGCGCAGCGGCAGCGCCGCATAGGTGCCGCGCAGGTTCGAACCAGCACCGCAGCCGAGATCGACCACGGTGACCGAGCCCTTGGCGGCGAAATGCGCGCCGACGGCGGCGAGCACCTGCGGGTTGCGGGCCGCATGGTCGGCCGGCTCACGCAGCGCCAGCCATTCCGGAGAAAACCCCCCCATCAGCCCCCCTTTCGCCCGAAACCGGGCAGACATGTTTCGGCGACGATGGTCGCCGTCTCACGCCAGCGCGGCAGGGCCGCGGCGGCGGCCCAGGCCGCATCGGCCATCGACCGGCGCAGAGCCGGCGCATCAATCAGGCTTGCCAGGGCCTTGGCAAGAGCGGCGGCGTCGCCGGGCGCGACTTTCAGGGCCGCAGCGTCCGGCGCGGTCTCGGCCGCCGCACCTCCGGTGGTGCCGACGATCGGCAGGCCGCGGGCCAGCGCCTCCGTCAGCACCATGCCATAGCCCTCGAAGAGCGAGGGCATCACGAAAAGGTCCGCGCCGGCATAGGCCTCTTCCAGCGCGGCATCGGGAATGGCGCCCGCGAGATCGATCCGCCCGCCCAGATCCGCGGCCGCGATCGCGGCGACGAGGTCCCGCAGGGTCTCCGGCGCCCGGTCGGTCGCCCCCACGATGGTCAGGCGCCAGTCGCGGTCGCGCAGTCCGGCAAGGGCCTCGACGAGGACACGGTAGCCCTTGCGCGGGACGACCGAGCCGACCGCCAGCAGGTGCAGCGGCCGCCCCTGCGCCGAGCCTGTGGCGCGTGGCGCCGGATCGACGCCGGGCAGGGCGACGGCGATGCGCGTCTCCGGGACCCTGAAATCGGAGACCAACAGCCGCTTGGTGGCCGGGCTCGTCGTCACGACCGCGCGAGCGTAGCGCAATGCAGCCGCCTCGCGTTCGCGCAGATGCTGGGCCATCTCCGGCGCCAGCCCGGTTTCGAGCGCGAGCGGATGATGGACCAGCGCCACGACGCGGCCTGCGAGTCCTGCCGCGATTCCCTCCGGAAAGGCGCCATAGGCAAGGCCGTCGATCAGCAGCGTATCGTCATAGGGGCGCTGCAAGAGGGCCCGGCCGGTCTCGTGGAGATCGGCTTCGGTGGGGAAGGGAAAGGAGCCCGGCAGGGGGACATGCTCCGCCGGGACGTCCATCGCGCGCCATTCCGCCAGCAGCCGCCGGTCATAGGCGTAGCCGCCCGTCGGCAGGTCGATATCGCCTGGAATGGCGAAGACGATCGTGCTCACGCGAGCGCGCCCTCATAGGTGGCGCGGGCGAGATCAGTCTCGTGCAGCGTCACGCGGATGCGTGCGAGCCCACCGCCGTCCTGCCCGAGCGCGCCGGATTTCGCCGCGGCGGCCATGGCGTCGAAGATGTATTTGCAGAGGAATTCGGTGGTCGTCAGCACGCCGGCGAATTGCGGCAGCGTGTCGAGGTTCTGGTAGTTGAGCGGCTTCAGCGTCTTGTTCAGGACGTCGAGCGCGGCACCGATGTCGACCACGACGTTCTGTTTCGTCAGCGTTTCCCGGAAGAAGGCGACGTCGACCACGAAGGTCGCGCCGTGCATGTTCTGGGCGGGGCCGAAAAAGGGATCGGGCAGCGAATGGCCGATCATGATGCGGTCGCGGACTTCGACGGAAAACATGGATGGTCCTTGATTTGCTGGTGAGGGGGGCGTCAGGCCTGGAGGGGTCGCTGGCCGAGCGACTGGGACAAACGCAGCAGATAGCCGTCCGGGTCCTGGACGAGAAACTGCCGCACGCCGGTCTCTTCTGCCGCACCGATCCGGTACCAGCGTTCCTCCGGCCCGAAGAAAATCGGCCATTGCGCGCGCGCGAGGCGCTCGAGCAGAGGGGCGATGTCGCTGACCGTCATCTCGAAATTGATGCCGCGCCCATAGGGCTTTTCCCGCGGACCGGTCTCCCAGCAGCGCTCGGAGGGACCGGTCTCGTATTCTTCCAGCATGAACTCGATGCCCTCGCGCTCGATCGCCGCGAAGCCCTGCTCAGGGCGGTCGTAGAGCACGCGGAAGCCCAGCAGGTCGCGCCAGAAGGCGAAGCTCGCGGGCAGTGCGGTCACGTAAAGCTCCGGCACCAGGGCAGGGCGCGGATATGTCCGAGGCGGTGTCATGGGCTCGCTTCATAACAGATGGCGGCCGTCAGACCATGCCAGGAGGGATCCAGCACCGCAGGCAGGCGGGCCGGCGCCTCGGCGAAAGGAATGTCCTCGCTGATCAGCGCGTCGAGCCGGTCGTCGGCGAGCAGTGCCATGGCGGCGGCGGCGCGGCGTGCATAGTCCCAGCGCGGGCGCCGCGATGGCGCGATGCCGCCGACCTGCGTAGAGATGAGCTGCAGCCGGCCGGCGTGAAAGGCGCCGCCGAGCGGAGCCGGCACCGTGCCCTCGCCATACCAGCTCAGCTCGACAATGCGGGCCTCGTAGCCCGCCGACGCGACGGCGGTGGCGAGGCCGGCGGGCGAGGCGCTGGCATGGAAGACGAGATCGGCCCCCGTCGGTGCGTCCGCCGGCAGGGCGAAACCGAAGCCGAGTGCCTGCGCCAATTCGGCGCGTGACGGCGAGACATCGACCAGTGTCACCTCTGAACCGGGCAGGCGCGCCGCGAGCCAGGCCACGAGCAGGCCGAGCACGCCACCGCCGACCACGACGATGCGGTCGGCCGGGCCCGAGCCGGCATCCCAATGGGCGTTGAGCGCGGTCTCCATATTGGCGGCGAGGATCGCGCGGCGGGCCGGCACTGCGTCGGGCACCGGGGTGAGCCGGTCGGCCGGCGCGACGAAGCGGTTCTGATGCGGATGCAGGCAGAAGACGGTCTGGCCGAGCCTGTCGGCGGGGCCCGCCTCCACCACGCCCACGGCGCAGTAACCGTATTTCACGGGGAAGGGGAAATCGCCTGTCTGGAAAGGGGCGCGCATGCGGCCGTATTCGCCTTCGGGCACGCGGCCCTCGCAGACGAGCCGCTCGGTTCCGCGGCTGACGCCGCTCCAGAGCGTGCGGACGAGGCAGCCTCCCGTGGCGAGCGGCGGCAAGGCCTCAGCGTTCAGGGCGCATTCACGCGGCGCAACATACCAAAGCGCCGTCGCCTGGATGCTTGCACTGGACGGAAATGCCGGCTTTAGCTCCCCGGCCTTGTCGTTCGGCGCCATGTCCTGCTTCCCCGTCCCCTCTGCCCCCACCGCCTCGCCTCGATCGATCGCATGACAGAGACAGCCATGAACGAGCGCCCCGCTCCGACCACGTTCCAGCCGGCGGCGCAAGGCCTGACCCTCGACGCCTTGCCGCTCTCCGCGACGGGCATGACTCCCGCCGGGCTGCAGGAGAAGGCAGTGCTGTCGCGCCGCCGCTGGCTGGTGCTCGCGCTCAATCTGGCGACGCTGGCGGGACTGCTCTTTGGACTGGCGCAGGTGCTCGGGGCAGGCGGCTGGACTGCCGCGGATAGTGCGATCTTTGTCGCCTTCCTGTTCGGCGCGCCCTGGACCGTGCTGGGCTTCTGGAATGCCGTGCTCGGCTTCTGGCTGCTGCACGGTGTGAAGGACGGGCTCGAGCGAGTCGCGCCTTTCGCGGCCGCTGGCGATCTGCCAACGCCGATCCAGGTTCGGACGGCCGTTCTGATGACGCTGCGCAACGAGGACCCGGCCCGGGCGTTTGCGCGGCTCCATGTGGTCAAGAAGAGCCTCAATGCCACGGGCGAGGGCGGCTGGTACGACTATTTCGTGCTCTCCGACACCAACGATCCCGACGTCGCCGCAGCCGAGGAAAGGCTGGCTGCCGCCTGGCAGGCCGAGGCGGGCGAGGACTGCCGCATCGTCTATCGCCGCCGCAGCGACAATGCTGGTTTCAAGGCCGGCAATGTCCGCGACTTCTGCGAGCGCTGGGGCGCCGATTACGAGCTCATGCTGCCGCTCGATGCCGACAGTGTGATGTCGGGCGAGGCGATCGTGAAGCTGACGCGGATGATGCAGGCCTATCCGAAGCTCGGCATCCTGCAGAGCCTGGTCGTCGGCATGCCGAGCCAGTCGGCGTTCGCGCGCATCTTCCAGTTCGGCATGCGCCAGGGCATGCGGCCCTACACCATGGGATCCGCCTGGTGGATCGGCGATTGCGGCCCGTTCTGGGGTCATAACGCGCTGGTGCGCATCGCGCCTTTCCGCGATGGCTGCCATCTGCCCGTGCTGCCGGGCCGCCCGCCGCTGGGCGGGGCCGTGATGAGCCACGATCAGGTCGAGGCGACGCTGATGCGCCGCGCCGGCTACGAGGTGCGCGTGCTGCCGGTCGAGGATGGCAGCTGGGAGGAAAACCCACCGACCATGCTCGACTTTGCCAAGCGCGACCTGCGCTGGTGCCTCGGCAATCTGCAGTATCTGAAGCTGATGGACATTCCCGGCCTGCTGCCGATGAGCCGCTTCCAGCTGTTCTGGGCGATCCTGATGTTCCTCGGCCTGCCGGCCTGGACGCTGATGATCGCGCTGCTGCCGCTCAAGGCGATCGAGGATCGCGGCATCGCCGACTATCCCGCCGGGCTGGCGGCCGGGCTCTATTTGCTCTTTCTGGCGATGTATCTCTCGCCCAAGCTCGCGGGCTTCGCGGACATCCTGCTGAGGCGGGGCGGTGCCGCCGCCTATGGCGGGCGTCTGCGCTTCGTCGCCTCGGCGGCGATTGAACTGGTCTTCGCCTTCCTGCAGGGCGCGGTGTCGAGCTTCCGCACGACGCTCTTCATGATCGGGCTGCTGTTCGGCCGCTCGCGCATCGGCTGGGGCGGGCAGGCTCGTGACGCCCATGCGCTCTCGCTGGCAACGGCGTTTGCAGGGCTGTGGCCGCATCTGCTTTTCGCGCTCTATCTGTTCGGCACGTTGGCGGTGATATCTCCGGTGCTGCTGATCTGGTCGCTGCCGCTGACGGCTGGCTATCTGCTGGCGATCCCCTTTGCGATGGCGACGGCGCTGCCCTCGCTCGGCGCCTGGTTCGCGCGGAAGGGGCTCTGCGGCATCCCCGAGGATTTCGACGCGCCGCCGGTGCTGCAGGCGATCCGCGCCGAGGCTCGTCCATGAATCCCATGCTCCACGCACCCGGCACGGCGAAGGCCATCGGCCGGTCGCTTCGGGTCTATCACGGCGACAAGTCCCGCCATCCGGCGATGGACGCGCTCTACGGCCGGTTTCTGAAGCCGGGCGACCTCGCCTTCGACATCGGCGCGCATGTCGGCGACCGCATCTCCTGCTTCCGTCGGCTCGGTGCGCGTGTGGTCGCGCTTGAACCTCAGCCGGGGCCGGCGCGTGCGCTGCGGCTGATCCATGGCCGCGACCCGCACGTCACGCTGGTCGAGGCCGCCTGCGGCGATGCCGAAGGCGTCGTGCGGCTGCGGATCAACAGCGCCAACCCCACCGTCTCGACAGCCTCCGACGCCTTTGTCGGCGCGGCGCGCGGGGCGGAAGGCTGGCAGGAGCAGGTCTGGGACCACGAGATCGAGGTGCCCTCCACGACGCTCGACGCGCTGATCGCGCGCCATGGGCTGCCGGCGCTGCTGAAGATCGACGTCGAGGGGTTCGAGGCCCATGTGCTCGCGGGTCTCTCCCGGCGCGTGCCGGTGATCTCCTTCGAGTTCACCACCATCCAGCGTGATGTTGCGGAGGCTTGCCTCGCCCGCCTCGAGGCGCTGGGGCCCTATCGCTTCACGGTCTCGCTCGGCGAAAGCCAGCAGCTTGATCTTTCGGAGCCGGTCACAGGAGAGGCCATGCTCGATTATCTGCGCGCCCTTCCGCATTCCGCCAATTCGGGCGATGTCTACGCCCTCCTGCAGAACTGAGATCCGACCCCGATGCGCGCCAACCGTCTTCGCCTCGCCCTGTTCGCCCTGGCCCTCTCGGCCGCCCCCGCTTTCGCGGCCAGCGACGTGGCGGTGGAGGTCAAGAACGAGTCGGAGCCGGTGCTCTGCGCCGAGAAGGACAACGTCACCATCAAGGCGATCTCGCCTGAAGTGCGGCGCTTCCAGATCGAGGCGGCGCATCCAGCCTATATCGCCGGGCTGATGCGCGACAACTGGGATGCGGACTGGACCGCCTGCGACATGACGGGCGACCCGGTCTTCGCCGCCGTGACCCCGCCGCGGCGCGTCACCTTCTACGAGAGCATCGAGTACTGGCTCGTCGGCTACACTTTTCCGACCTTCTGGAGGCCCTCCGAAACGACTTTCAAGGTCGGAGACCGCGTCGAGAAGGGCCTGCATCTCGTCCAGCTTTGGAAGCTCGGCAAGGATCGTTCGCACGAATTGCTCGTGGTCTATCCGCAGGACGGCTACTGGCGCGCCCGGCCGATGCCGCCGGCGCCGCTCGCCGCCACCGCCTATGGCTCCTCCTTCCTGGTCGGGCCGATCGTGCAGGATGGCGCACGCCCGGTCGTCAACATCCGCGAAATCGAGTTCGACCCGAAGACGGTTTCGTTCAAGATGAGCTTCAAGGATGGTTCGAGCGGCACGCTGAAGCTCGACAGCGTCGACGAGAATCGCATGGTGCTCGACGTCGTGCTCGACCGGCCGGTGGGCGGCGGCAACGCCTTCGTCGCACTGCGCTCGATGTACGTCACGGAGTTCAACAATGACGTCGCCCGCATCGCCATTCGCGAGCCGGGTGCCAAGGGTTGGCGCGAGGAGCCGCTGATGCCCTTCGCCGGCGGCAAGGCGACCGATGTGTGGATGGGCCGGACCACCCATTCCCGTCACAACACCTCCTCGCCCGACATGGTGTTCCGCAACTTCTCAAAAGACCCGAACCCGCCCGTCCGCGCCGAGAAGAAGTAGCCGGGGCGGGGGCGCCGGGCGGAACGCATCGCGACGCTGTCGCGTTGCCGCATGACGCGGGCGGCGCGGCAGGCTAGCCTCTGCTCGCATCAACAAACTCCGGAACCGTCATGCCTCGTTTCGCCGCCAATCTCTCGATGATGTTCAACGAGTGGGCCTTCCTCGACCGCTTCAAGGCGGCCGCGGATGCCGGCTTCGCGGCGGTGGAGTTCCTGTTTCCCTATGATCACCCGGCCGAACAGGTCGGGCTGGCGTTAGCGGGAGGGCATCTCCAGCAGGCCCTGTTCAACCTGCCCCCCGGCGATTTTGCCAAGGGCGAGCGCGGCATTGCGTCCCTCGCCGGGCGGGAGGACGAATTCCGGGCCGGTGTCGAGACCGCGCTGGCCTATGCACACGAGACGGGAGTGAAGCGCCTGCACATGATGGCGGGCCTCGCCGATCCCGAGGACGCGACCGCGCAGGCGACCTATCGTGCCTCGCTGGCCTATGCCGCCGATGCGCTCGCCCCCCACGGCATCGATCTGCTGCTCGAGCCGATCAACGGCAAGGACATGCCGGGCTATTTCCTGAACGACTTCGACCGCGCCGCAGCCTATGTGCGCGAGTCCGGACGGCCGAACGTCCGGCTGCAGTTCGACATGTATCATTGCGAGCTGATCCATGGCGACGTGGCGGGACGACTGAAGGCGCTGTTCCCGCTCGTCGGCCATGTCCAGATCGCCAGCGCCAATGGCCGCCACGAGCCCGACGATCAGGGGCCGGACTATCCGCAGCTGTTCGCCCTGCTCGACGAGCTCGGCTATGACGGCTTCGTCGGCTGCGAGTATCGGCCGCGGGCGGGGACGCTCGAAGGGCTCGGCTGGTTTGCGCCCTATCGCCGGCACGACCCGCGGCCCGGCCCGCTGGACGCCGCGTGATGACGCCCTTCGCCTGGCCTCTGCTGGTCGCCGATATCGGGGGCACGAATTGCCGCCTCTCGCTGGTCGAGACCGCGGGCGCCCGGCCGGTCCATCTGGCTCGCATCCCGACCGGCAGCCAGGCGACACCCGAAGCCACGCTGGAGGGCGTGCTGACGACACTGGCGCAGCGGCCGCGCTCGGCGGTTCTCGCCGTGGCCGGTCCGCTCGAACGGCGCGAGGCCCGGCTGACCAATGCGAACTGGACCTTCGACGGTCCCGCGCTCGGCCGGGCTCTCGGGCTGGAACAGGGGCTGCTGGTCAATGATTTCGAGGCGCAGGCGGCGGCGCTCGCCATCCTGCAAGACGGGGACGTGACCACGCTCGTGGCCGGCGAGCCGGAAGCCGGCGGCACGCGGCTCGTGCTGGGGCCGGGCACCGGTTTCGGGGCGGCCGCCCTGGTGACGCGGGCGGGGCGCAGCGTGGTGGTGCCGACCGAAGCCGGGCATATCGGCGTCGGACCGGAAGATCCGACCGAGGAGAAGATCTGGCCGGCGCTGTCTGCCGGGCTGCCGCGGGTTACGGTCGAGTCGCTGCTCAGCGGCGACGGGCTGGTGCGCTTCCACCGCGCCGTGGCGGACGGTTCCGGCCTTCGCGAACCCGATGTCAGCGCCGCCGATGTGACGACGCTCGCGCTGGACGGCGACCCGGCCGCGCTGATGGCCGTGATCTGCTTCTGGCGGCTGCTGGCGCGCGTGGCCGGGGACCTCGCGCTCGTCTTCAAGGCGACGGGCGGCGTCTATCTCTCGGGCGGGATCGTGCCGCGCCTGCTGCCGCTGGCGGCGAAGAGCGCGCTCGGGAGCGTTTTCGCCGGCAAGCCGCCGATGGAGGAGTTGGCGGCGCGCTTTGCGCTGCATGTGGTGACGGCCCCGGATGCCGCCGAGCGCGGCATGGCCGCCATCGCTGCGGCGCCCGAGCGCTTCGGCCTCGACGATCCGGCGCGCTTGTGGTTTGGCTGAGGACGGCATGCCGCCCGGCGGGCCTCTCCTGTTGTGACCGCGCCCGTCTTGTCCGCCATCCTCCCCATCCAGATGCTCCGCGCGCTCGCCGCCTTCATGGTGGCGGTGCATCATGTCCAGCCGGATGCGTCGGCGCTGGCCCGGCTCGGCGGACGATCCTTCACGCCGAGCGATCTGCTGCCCTGGATGGCGGGCGTCGACATTTTCTTCGTCGTCTCCGGCTTCATCATGGTCCATGCCTCGGCCTCGCTCTTCGACCAGCCGGGCGCACCGGCCCTGTTCCTGAAGCGGCGGCTGGTGCGGATCGTGCCGCTCTACTGGGCGGCGACGACGCTGTTCCTGCTGGTCGGGCTCATGGTCCCCTCCATCCTGAATTCCGCCGCGCCGACGCCCGGCCAGATCGCGGCCTCTTATCTGTTCTGGCCGGCGGCAGCTCCGAGCGGATTGGTCCAGCCGGTCTATTCGCTCGGCTGGACGCTGAATTACGAGATGCTGTTCTACGTGCTGTTCGCAGCGGCGCTCGCCCTGCCGCGCGCTCTCGTCGTACCGGCTGTGACGCTCGCGCTCGTCGCCTTGGTCGGTGCGACCAGTGTAGCAGGGTCGCTGCCGTTGCCCTTCGGCTTCTGGGGCCAGCCGATCGTGCTCGAATTCGCCGCCGGCATGGGGATCGCGCTGCTGCATCGGCGTGGCTTGATGCTGGGGGCGGGCCCACGCGTCGCGCTGGTGGCCATGGCCGTCAGTCTTTTGCTTTGGAGCCCGCATGCGCCGCGGCCGGCGGGTCCGTGGCGCGATCTCGCCCTGCATGGCTCGGCGGCCGCGCTGCTGGTGCTGGCGGCGGTGACGGGGCCGCGCGATCCGGCCGCGCCTTCGGCGCTGGGGTCGGCGCTGGTGCGCGTGGGCGATGCCTCCTATGCGCTCTATCTCGTCCACCCCTTCGCGATCCGCGGGTTGCGCGAGGTCTTCGCGCGGCTCGGGCTGCTGGAGCCCTGGCTATTCGTCATGGCTGCCCTGGCCGGCGCGGTGATCGCGGCGCTGCTGGTGCATCGCCTGTTCGAGGCTCCGGTGACGCGCGCGTTGCGGCGCTGGACGGGCGCCTGAATCTCGCCATCAATCGAGGCGGCGGCCCTTCAGCGATTGCCCGACGACGCCTCCGCTGCGGCGGCGCTCCGGCCGCTTCGCCTTGATCGCCGCGACATGCTCGGGCTGGGGGTGGTAGCCGCGCTCCATGATCTCGAGCGAGTATTCCTCATAGGTCAGGCCGAGCGCTTCGGCGTTGTCCTCGCGGCGCAGGGCAATGTCGCGCGGCTTCTTCCAGGCCTTGCGATGGGCGAATCGCCAGTCGAAGAAGCGGCCGATCCGGCCCGCACCCGTCTCAGAGCGGCGCTGACGCGCCTGCAGCGGCGGCCCGCCATTATGGCCGATTCCGATGGGGCGCTGACGCGGCATGGGCTCTCCTCCGACCCGGCGGTCCCGCAAGGCTACGGTTCCGGTCGGTTTTCGCAAGCGCCGTGCCAGGGCCTGCGGGCGTGACATCGCCGGCCCGCCGGTCTATCCCGCCTTCCATCTCCGACACGGACACGCCATGGCCCCCTTGCTGCATCTGCGCGACGTCGCGCTCACCTTCGGCGGACAGCCGCTGCTGGAGGCGGCCGAGATCGCGGTGTCGGCCGGCGAGCGCGTCTGCCTCGTCGGGCGCAACGGCTCGGGCAAATCGACCCTGCTGAAGATCGCCGCCGGCCTGGTCGAGCCCGATTCGGCGGAGCGTTTCGTCCAGCCGGGCGCGACGGTGCGCTATCTGCCGCAGGAGCCCGATTTCAGCGGCTACCGAACCTCGCTCGCCTATGTCGAGGCGGGGCTGGGACCGGGCGACGACGCCTATCGCGCGCAATACCTGATCGAGGAACTCGGCCTCACCGGCGAGGAAGACCCCGCCACCATGTCGGGCGGCGAGGCGCGGCGCGCCGCGCTGGCGCGCGTGCTGGCGCCGGAACCCGACATCCTGCTGCTGGACGAGCCGACCAACCATCTCGACCTGCCCGTGATCGAATGGCTCGAGCAGGAGCTGAAATCGCTGCGCTCGGCGATGGTCCTGATCAGCCATGACCGTCGCTTCCTGACCAATCTCTCGCGGGCGACGATCTGGCTCGACCGCGGCCTGACCCGGCGCATGGACCGGGGCTTCGGCGAGTTCGAGGCCTGGCGCGACGAGGTGCTGGCGCAGGAAGAGCTCGACCGCCACAAGCTCGACCGCAAGATCGCCCGCGAGGAGGACTGGCTGCGCTACGGCGTCAGTGCCCGGCGCACCCGCAACCAGCGCCGACTGGGCGAGTTGCACGGCCTGCGCGAGCAGCGCCGCACCGCGCGTTTCGCCGTCGGCAGCGTCAAGCTGGAGGCCAGCGAGGCGCAGACCTCGGGCAAGCTGGTGATCGAGGCGCTCAGCGTCTCGAAGGCCTATGGCTCGAATGTCGTGATCAAGGATCTGTCGCTGCGCGTCGCGCGGGGCGACCGGATCGGCATCGTCGGCCCGAATGGTGCCGGCAAGACGACGCTGATCAACCTCCTGACCGGGCAGCTCGAGCCCGATTCCGGCACGGTGAAGCTCGGCGTCTCGCTGGAGATGGTGACGCTCGACCAGCGCCGCGAGAGCCTCGATCCGGCGACGCCGCTGGGCGATGCGCTGACAGGCGGCGGCTCGGACCAGGTCATGGTCGGCGACACGCCCCGCCATGTCATCGCCTATATGAAGGACTTCCTGTTCCAGCCCCTGCAGCGGCGCACGCCGGTCGGCGCGCTGTCGGGCGGCGAGCGCGGCCGGCTGATGCTGGCGCGCGCGCTGGCGAAGCCCTCCAACATGCTGGTGCTGGACGAGCCGACCAACGATCTCGACCTCGAGACGCTGGACCTGCTGCAGGAGCTGCTGGCCGACTACAAGGGCACGGTGCTGCTGGTCAGCCATGACCGCGACTTCATCGACCGCGTCGTCTCCGCGACGCTGATCTCCGATGGTGACGGCGTCTGGACCGAGTTCGCCGGCGGCTACACCGACATGCTCGCCCAGCGTGGGCGCGGCGTCGGCGCGAAGGTCAGGGTGGCGTCCAAGGCGGAGGCCCCTGCGCCAGCGCCGGCTGCCGCCGCCCCCGGCGCGCCAGCCGCCCCGGTCTCGAAACGCAAACTCTCCTTCAACGAGAAGCATGCGCTGGAGACGCTGCCCAAGACGATCGCGGCCTTGCAGGCAGAGGCCGCCAAGCTCAACCAGGCGCTCGCCGGCGATCTCTACACCCGCGATCCCAAGCTCTTCGCCAAGGCCACGACCCGGCTCGACGAGGTGACCCGCGAGATCGTCGGGCTCGAGGAGCGCTGGCTGGAACTGGAGATGCTCCGAGAAGAAATCGGGGCGTAAGGGCCGCGGCAGGCGGCTGGCTGACAGGAAAACGACGATGAGACTGAAGGGCAAGACGGCGCTGGTGACCGGCGCGGCGCAGGGGTTCGGCTTCGGCATTGCCGAGACCTTCGTGCGCGAGGGGGCGCGGGTCGCGGTGCTCGACCTCAACGGCGACAAGGCGAAGGAGGCCGCGCAGGCGATCGGCCGCCGGGCCTTCGCCGTGACCTGCGACGTCGCCAAGGGCAAGAGCGTCGAGAAGGCGGTCGCGCGCGTCATCGCCAAGCTCGGGCGGCTCGACATCGTCGTCAACAATGCCGGCACGACCCATCTCAACATGCCGATGACGGAGGTTCCCGAAGACGTCTTCGACCGGGTCTTCGCGGTCAATGTGAAGTCGATCTACCTGATGGCGAAGGCGACGGTGCCGCATTTCCGCGAGCATGGCGGCGGCGTGATCCTCAACATCGGCTCGACCGCCGGCGTCCGGCCGCGGCCGGGCCTGACCTGGTACAATGGCTCCAAGGGCGCGGTGAACCTTCTGTCCAAGTCGATGGCGGTGGAACTGGCGCCGGACCGGATCCGCGTCAACGCGATCGCGCCGGTGGCGGGCGAGACGCCGCTGCTGGCGACCTTCATGGGCGAGGATACCCCCGAGAAGCGCGCACAGTTCCGCGCCTCGATCCCATGGGGCCGGCTCTCGACGCCGCAGGACATGGCCAATGCCGCGCTCTATCTCTGCTCGGACGATGCGGAAATGGTGACGGGGACCGTGCTCGCCGTCGATGGCGGCCGCTGCATCTGAGGGGGCTTGTCGATCCGCCAGAACGGCCGACCCGACGTTCTGCGCTTCCCCGTCATGGTCGGGCCTGTCCCGACCATCCACGTCTTCGCTAATCGAGGGGCGTGTTCAAGACGTGGATGCTCGGCACGAGGCCGAGCATGACGGCGCCTAAACCGGCTTGGTGTGAAGCGCGATCTCCTGGCGGCGCATCACGGTGCCGTCGAGCTCGAAGCCGCGCTGTTCGAAGGCGATGTGGGGCGCGCGCCCATCGCCTTCGATCTTGAACAGGTGCCAGCTCGCCATTTCGCCATGGCCGCGTGGGCCGATCGAGGCCGAGGGCACGCCGACGATCGGCACGTCCCGGCCGACGCCCGGGCGCCAGGCCAGCGAGAAGCGGTGGTTGTGGCCGTGGATGACGAGATCGGCCCCCTTGCGCGCCAGCATCGCCTCGAAGGCGGCGGCATCGACCAGCTCGCGCGAGCGGCGCGCGCCGCCGAAATAGGGCGGGTGGTGGATCAGCACGACGCGGATCAGCCCCTCGTCGCGGGCGCGGTCGAGCAGGATCTCGGCCTTCGCGATCTGGTCGCGGCCGACCTTGCCGGTCGCCATCAGCGGCAGGGTGGGCACGCCGGTGTTGAGCCCGATCAGCGCGACCGGGCCGCGGCGGCGATACCAGGGATAGCCGGTGTGGCCATCATCGCCCGTGACCCACTCGCCGAGATGATAGGCCAGGGCCTTGAGCGAGGAGCGGGTATAGGCGTCGTGATTGCCGGGCACAAAGCTCACCGTCTCGCGCGGCCCGAGTTCGTCCAGGAAGG
Organism: Rhizobiales bacterium CCH10-E5; assembly: GCA_001556125.1. GTDB lineage: Bacteria > Pseudomonadota > Alphaproteobacteria > Rhizobiales > Beijerinckiaceae > Allobosea > Allobosea massiliensis. The sequence goes on from LSIG01000177.1 coordinate 56,502, forward strand.
CGACGGCCGTCTTGAACTCGTTGGGCAGGCCGATATGGGAGACGTCGCCGGTGCAGGCGACATGGTCCGGCTGCTGCGCGCGGATATCCGCGACGATCAGCGCCAGAATGTCCATGTCATGGGCGTGCCGGCGCTTGCGGCGCCAGTTGACATAGCCGGTCGCGCGCTTGCCGAAGAGCTGATGCAGCGAAAAGCCCGCGAGCGGGCCGAGATGCGGATCGGACAGGTGCGCGAGCTTGAACACGCCCTGCGCTAGCCTTGCGGCCGAGCCATCGTCAAGCCATCCGTCCCGCACGCTTTCGCGTGCAGGGATGGCAAGCACGGCTCAGTTGGCGGCGCCGGTCAGTTCGGAGACGATGCGCGAATCGGTCAGCGTCAGGGCGGGCTGCCAGACGAAGGCGGGCTTGGCGCGGAAGCGGGCGATGATGAAAGAGAGCAGCATGTCGGTATTCCCCAGCAATGAGCCGAGGATATCGGCCCGGTTTGCGGCGCGTTTGTGACGTTGGGGAACGCAGGGCGGGGGTCCGCCATGCGTCATTTGCATATACAATTCGGTAACGATCGGAGCCCATGCGTGAACGGAACGGCACAGAGCGGGGACGACCGGACGGGCGACGGCCGGCTGACCCGGCTGCAGCGTCTGCGGGTTCGCGTCCTGCATCTCTACTTCCGCTTCGCGCGCGGCATGACGCTCGGCGTGCGTGCGGCGGTGCTGAACGACCGTGGCGAGGTCTTCCTGATCCGGCACACCTATACGCCCGGCTGGCACCTGCCCGGCGGTGGCGTCGAGGTCGGCGAGACGATGGCGGAGGCGCTGGCGAAAGAGCTGCGCGAGGAGGCCCGGATCACTCTGACCGGGACGGCGACGCTGTTCGGCGTCTACATCAACCGCAAGACCTCACCCAGGGACCATGTCGCGCTCTATATCGTCCGGGCTTTCGCCGTCGACGGCATCAAGCAGCCGGATATGGAGATCGCAGAGGCCGGCTGGTTTCCGCTCGATGGGCTGCCGCAGGGGGTGACCCCCGCGACGCGGCGGAGGCTGGCAGAGATCGCGGGCGGCATCGCTCCCACAGCAGAGTGGTAAGAGCCTACCGATGGGAGAAGGGATTTTTCTCGTCATTCTCGGGTTGGGCTTGCTCCTGGGGCTATTCAACAAGCCCTGGTGGTCGGTCGGCCTTGCCGTCGGTTTGGCGATCCTCGTGGGGAGTTTCGACCAAACACTCCATTCACGCGCGTCTGAGCCCGCCTGGCTCGTCAAGGGCCTATCGTTCTACTGCTTGCCTGGGCTGGCCGGCTGGCTTCTGGGGCGGCTTCTGATCGGGCTGGGCGGTTAGACCCGGTCGCAACGTCACGGGCGCCGCCCGGAAGAACAGAGGTGCCGATAGACGCCCACCCTCCGCTCTGCTACAGCGCCGCACCATGACGATCGGGCTTGCGACCTCCCTCCTGCGACGACCGGCGCGCTGAACGCGCTTCCGGCAGGGCCGTGCCATGCGCGGACCCCGCCCTCACCAGCTCAGCCTCTGCCGTCCGCAGGTTCGCCGCCGTCATGACTTCGCTTCCGCTGACCCTCCGCCATGAACTGCCCGTCGATGCCGCCGCGATCGAGCGGCTGCATGAACGCGCCTTCGGGCCGGGCCGTTTCGCCCGCACCGCCTTCCGCCTGCGCGAGGGCGTGCCGCCCGATCCGGCGCTGACCTTCGCCGCCCATGTCGGCACCTTCCTGGTCGGCTCCATCCGTGTGACGCCGGTGATGGCCGGCGGCCATGGCGCGCTGATGCTGGGGCCTCTCACCGTCGATCCGGCCTTCGAAGGACGAGGCATCGGGGCGGCGCTGATGAACCGCTCGATCGAGACCGCGCGCACCGACGGGCACGACCTGATCCTGCTGGTGGGAGACGCGCCCTATTACGCCCGCTTCGGCTTCAGGGTCATTCCGCCGGGCCAGCTCGTGCTGCCCGGCCCGGCCGATCCGGCGCGGTTCCTGGCACTCGAACTGGTCGAGGGCGTGCTGGCGCAGCGGCGCGGCGCGGTGACGGCGATCCGATAACGCGCTCTTGTCTTTCCGGGGCTTCGCGAAGCGGAGAACCCGGAACCCACGACAGGGCGATCCCCTGGTCAGAAGCTCAAGACAACGCTCACCCGGTCGTGGGTTCCGGGTTCGCTGCTGCGCAGCGCCCCGGAATGACAGGGTCAGGCTGCCGCGTCGGGTTTGCGGTTGAAGCGCCGGCCGCTCTCGCCGAGCCAGCCCGCGACGAGGGCCCCGAACAGAAGCGCCAGCCCGATCAGACCGACGAACAGCGGCGAGATCTGCACGCCGCGCACGATGCCGGAATCGCTGATGCGCAGGCCGATCCAGTCCGATCCCGCGAACTGGCTGCCCGAGCGCACGGGCACGATGCGCGGCACCGTGACGTCCGAACTGGTCTCCTGGCCGATCCGGCGCGACGAGCCGCCGGTCGCTTCGGCGAGGGTGCGCAGCTGGCCCGGGTCGCTGACGACCTCCATCAGCTCGCGCGGATTCTCGGGGCCGACGCTGGCGAAGGCGGTGAGGTTGTCGCCGGCGATCCTGTGAAGGCCGAACTCGCCGGTCGGGATCCGGGCCGTGAACAGGCCGGGGCGGCCCGGTTCGAGCGGGACGGAGCGGGACTGTCCATCCGGGCCGGTAACGACGACGGGGGCCGGGTTGTCGCCCAGCGTCTGACGCTCGACCTCGATATAGCCGTTGCGCGAGACGGCGCGCAGGGCCTCCTCCTCGAGATCGGGCTCCTTCATCAGCCAGTGGCCGAGGCGGCGCAGCAGGTCGAGATGCGGGCCGCCATCGCGAAAGCCACGGGCCCAGAGCCAGGCATGGTCCGACAGGAACAGCGCGACGCGGCCCTTCTGCTCGCGCGCCAGCATCAGCAGGGGACGTTCGCCGGGGCCGGTCATCACCGGCGAGCCGGTGCGGGCGCGGGCGCCGACCATGCGCAGCCACTCGCCCCATTGCGGCGGCTCGACCTCGGAGCCCGGAAGGTCGCGCGTCACGGGATGGCGCTTGCCGGGCTCGCTGACGCGGGCCCGATAGGCCTCGTCGATTACCGAGCCGTCCGGGATCGCCGGCAGGATCTGGCCGAGCGGCGTGCGCGCCAGCGACTGGGCGCCGGCATATTCCGGACCGGCCGCGATCAGCAGCGCGCCGCCCTCGCGGACATAGCGGACGATGTTGTCGAAATAGACCAGCGGCAGAATCGACTGGTTTGCGTAGCGGTCGAAGATGATCAGGTCGAATTCCTTGATCTTGACCTGGAACAGCTCGCGCGTCGGGAAGGCGATCAGCGACAGCTCGTTGATCGGTGTACCGTCCTGCTTCTCCGGCGGGCGCAGGATGGTGAAATGGACGAGGTCGATATTGGCGTCGGCCTTGAGCAGGTTGCGCCAGGTGCGCTCGCCCGGATGCGGCTCTCCCGAGACCAGCAGCACGCGCAGCTTGTCGCGCACCCCCTCGATGGTGATGACGGCGCGGTTGTTGGCGAGCGTCAGCTCGTTCTCTAGCGGGGCGGCCTCGATCTCGATGACGTTGGGGCCGCCGCGGTCGATGCGGACCGGCAGCGAGACCGTCTGGCCGACCGAGACCTCACGGCGGGCGATGATCTCGCCGTCGCGCCGAACGGTGAGGGCGGCGCGGCCGGGGCCGCCCTTCTCGAGCACGCGCAGCCTTACCGTCTGATCCTTGCCGACGATGCCGAAGCGCGGCGAATCCACCAGCACGATGCGGCGATCGATCTCGCGCTCGCGGCCCGTGGTCAGGACATGGAGCGGCGCGCGCAGGCCCAGCGCTTCCGCCGTCGGCGGCGTGTCATGCGCGAGGCCGTCGGTGACGACGATGGCGCCGGCCACACGCTCGGAGGGCACGTCGGCGAGGCTCGCCGCCAGCGCCTCGAAAAGCCGCGTGCCGTCGCCCGAGCCCTGCGCATCGCGGACCTCGACGATGCGCGACTCGACATTGCCGATGCCGCGCAGCTGGCGCTCGATCTCCGCCTGGGCGGCCTGCGTCTGGGCGGAGCGGTCGCTCAGGCGGTTCGAGGCGGAACGGTCCACGACGACGGCGACGACGTCCTTCACCGGCTCGCGGTCCTCGAAGACGAGCGACGGGTCGGCCAGCGTCACGGTCAGCACGACCAGCGCGAGCGCGCGCAGGATCGCGCTTCTGCCGGCGAGCACGATCGCCGCGCCCGCCGCCAGCGCGGCCAGAACGGCCAGGCCGATCAGCAGCGGCAGCGGGACCAGCGGCGCGAAGGAGAGGCTCCACATCAGATCAAGGTCCTGTCGCTACGCCCCCGCAGCTGTTGAACGGTTGGCGCACCCCTCACTGGCCCAACCTTTCGAGCAGGGCCGGGACATGGACCTGGTCGGCCTTGTAGTTGCCGGTGAGGGCGTACATCACGAGGTTGACGCCGGCCCGCAGCGCCATTTCGCGCTGGCGCGGATCCGAGCCCGAGAGCGGCACCAGCGGTTCGCCGCGGCGGTTGACGGCCCAGGCCGAGGCGAGGTCGTTGGAGGTGATGACGATGGGCGAGACGTTGTCGCCGGCCCGCGCCGGGCGGCGGCCGTCCGCGCCGGCGGGCGGCAGGATCTCGACCCAGGTCGTGCCGCTGTCATAGCGCCCGACGAAGCCGTCGAGGATGTAGAAGGTCTTGGTCAGGACGTGGTCGCGCGGGATCGGCTCGAGCTCGGGAATGTCGAGCGTCTGCAGCATGCGTCGGAGCTGGTCGCCCTCGGGCGTCGTGCCGCCGCCCGGCCGCGCGCTCATGGCGTCGCGGGTGTCGAAGATCACCAGACCGCCGCCCTTCATATAGGCTTCGAGCTTGCGCAGCGTCTCCGAGGACGGGATCGGCCGCCCGGCGACGATCGGCCAGTACAGGACCGGGAAGAAGGCGAGTTCGTCGCGGTCGGCATTGACGCCGACGGCTTCGCCCGGTTCGAGAGCGGTGCGCGCGCCAAGCACTACATTGAGCCCGGCGAGCCCGGCCTTCGACATCTCGTCGACCGCGCGGTCGCCGGTGACGACATAGGCCAGCCGGGTCACCGCCCCGGCGGCGAAAAGCTCGCGCGGGATCGGCGGGCGCTGGTCTGGCACCGGCGTCGCCGCAGGCGCCTGGGCCTGCGCCACTCCCGGCAGAAGCAGCCCGGCGCCCAGCGCCAAGGCCAGCAGGACGGCGGCGGGCGCGGCGCGGCGGGCCTTTCGGGCGAAGTTCAGGCGGCCGCCGAGCCAGAGCGTCGCCAGCGTGTCGGCGATCAGCAGCAGCAGTGCCAGCACCAGAAGCTGCGGGCGGATGTCGAGCGCGACCGGCTTGTCGACCGGCAGGACCGGCGCGCCGAGCGCGGCGAGGTCGATCGCGCGCAGCGTATCCGTCGGGTTCAGCGTGTTGACCGCCAGCGAGCCGTCGGCGGGGCCGTAGATGCCGGGC
>LSIG01000178.1 GCA_001556125.1 Rhizobiales bacterium CCH10-E5
CCATGGTTCTTATCCGCCGCATCGCGCGAGCGTCATGAGTTCCGGGACGGACTCTTAGACTTAACCGATCGTGTAAAGATTTGCTTAAGTTCAACGACTTTCGACTGATTTGATCCATTCGGTTCCAGATGAGACTTGTATAAGTCTGGCAGGCAACACCGCAGATCCAGCCCGCCGCCGCGTTGCCCCATCTGTTGCCGAGACGTCACAGCCCGTGTCTGCCATCATTCCGCCATATCGCGTTCACCTCGCGGCCATGCGATGTGACTTGAAGGTTCATGTGGCGTGACCCGTGGAACGCCGCAGCCTTTCCCTCGTTGTTCAGCCGCGTCCGCAAGATCAATAAAGCAGAGCCCAACTTCATGTCCGTCGAGAAGTCCGCCGTCCGCTCCTCTCTCTCCGCGCTCGCCCAGCCGTCGCGGCGCGCGACGCTGTTCCTGCTGCCTCTCGCGCTGGCGGGTTGCGTGTCGCGGCCGCAGGAGCCTTACGAAGTGGTCAGCACGCGCGGCTTCAACGTCAGCGCGGAATATCTCGCGATGTATGGCGAGCGGCCCGACGAGCAGTTTCCGCTGCCGGCGACCGATCTTTCCGAGGTCGACCCGCGCTATCTGCGGCGCGAGGTGGCCTATCCGACGCGCGAACAGCCCGGCACGATCGTCATCGATACCGACAACCGGTTCCTCTATCTGGTGCGCGAGAATGGCCGTGCGATCCGCTACGGCATCGGCGTCGGCAAGCAGGGCATGTCCTGGCGGGGCCGCGCGACTGTCGGCCGCAAGGCGGCCTGGCCGCGCTGGACGCCCACGGCCGCGATGATCGCCCGCGATCCGGAGAAGAACGGCCCCTGGGCGGGCGGCATGAATGCAGGCCTCGACAACCCGCTCGGCGCCCGAGCGCTTTATCTCTATCAGGGCGACCGCGACACGCTGTACCGCATCCACGGCACCAACGAGCCATGGTCGATCGGCCAGTCCGTGTCGAGCGGCTGCATCCGCATGTTCAATCAGGATGTGATCGATCTGCATGGCCGCGTGCCGACCGGCACGACGGTGGTGGTGCTGAACCGCGGGCAGTTGCTCACGCCGCAGCCCGGCGAGACCTTCGACGAGTTCAGCTCGGAAGGCGCCAGCATCTGACGCATCGGCAGGAGCGGTCTGGTCGCCTGCCGCCACGCCTTGATACCGTCACATGCACGTCCCACCTGTTCGCCAGGCGGCGCATCCGCACCGCCCGACACAAGGAGGAGATGACGATGACGCCGCAGGAACGCGACGTGATCGCCGGGATTTTCGACCGCCTGAAACAGGCGGCCAATCAGCCCCGCGACCCCGAGGCTGAAAACTACATCGCACAGCGGCTGCGCGAGCAGCCCTATGCGCCCTATGCCATGGCGCAGGCGGTCTATGTGCAGGAAACCGCACTGACCAATCTGCAGGCGCAGGTCGAGGACCTCCAGGCCCAGCTGCGCGAGCTGCAGAGCCGGCCGGCCGAGGCGCCCGCCGCGAGCGGCGGTTTCCTGTCCGGCATCTTCGGCGGCGCCGCTGCCCAGCCGGCGCGGCCGCGCTCGGTGCCGTCGTTCCCCTCGCGCGGGCCCGACGCGCCCTCCCCGGCCTGGACCGGGCAGCAGCCGAACGCCATGCAGGCGGCTCCCGCCCAGCCGGGCCCGGCACAGCAGGCCCCCGGCCCCTGGGGCAATGCCGCCCAGCAGGCGCCCGGACGCGGCGGTGGGTTCATGGCCACGGCCCTGACCACGGCGGCCGGCGTCGCCGGCGGCATGATGCTCGGCAGCGTGCTGAGCAACGCCTTCGGCGGTGGCTCGGCCCAGGCTGCGACCAAGCCGGCCGAAACGGCGCCGCAGGGTCAGGACAACGCTGCGGCGGACGCCCAGCCTGCCGGCTATGACGACGGCTCGTCCAACGCCGCAAACTATCAGCAGGCAGCCCAGACCGAACCGATGGATGCCGGCTACGACGACGGCTCCAGCCTGTTCGACGGCGGCGAGGACGACAGCTGGGCCTGAGCCCGGTCATCACCACCCGCAGCCCTCACGATCCGCCCGGCCCAACCGGGCGGATCTTTTCGTATCGACTCATCGATGGGCCAGTTTTCAGATGACGAGCACCTTGGCCCCGACACGGACCCGCTCGTAAAGGTCGGTGACGTCGTCATTGGTCATGCGGATGCAGCCGGAGGAGACGGCCTGGCCGATGGTGTGCGGCTCATTCGTGCCGTGGATGCGGTAGAGCGACGAGCCGAGATAAAGCGCGCGGGCGCCCATCGGATTCTCGGGACCGCCCGGCATGAAGCGCGGAAGGTCCGGCCGGCGCTTGAGCATCTCCGGCGGCGGCGTCCAGTTCGGCCATTCGGCCTTTCGGCTGACGGTCTTCATCCCGGCCCAGGAGAAGCCGGGCCGGCCGACGCCAATGCCGTAGCGCAGCGCGCGGCCGTTGGGCTGGACCAGAAAAAGGAAGCGCTGCGGCGTGTCGATGATGATCGTGCCGGGCTTGTGCGGCCCGTCATAGGCGACCTCCTGCTTGCGGAAGCGCGGGTCGATGACGCGCTCGATCGGGCGCTCCATCTCGAGCGGTTGACCGAGCGCCGCCACACGCCCGCCGGCATTGACCCCGCCCCTTCCCCGCCCGGCCGCCTGCTCGAACGGATCCACCTCGTAGCCGGCGGCAGGCCGCGCGCTCTGGCCATAGGCCGAATAGCCGGGGCGGTTGTAGACGACGCCTCCGCGCGACGGCGTCGGGTCCCGGCCCGTCATCAGCAACTCGATGAAACCGCCGCCGTAATTGGGGCGCGCATTCGAGGCGGTGGTCATCGGGTCGTCGACAGGAGCGCGGCCATACCCCTGGGCGAGCGAAGGGCCGGCCGCGAGGGAGGCGACGGTCAGCGCAAGCCATGAAACGCACAGACGGGAACGCATGACGCAACTCTCTCGACTTCGATCGGGAAAGTCTGGAGATGGGCGTTAAAAGGAATGGTAAATCGAGCGCCGCAACTGCGCTTGCGCCACAACGATCAGCAGCATTCGAGAGATTAACCTTATCACCACTTCAACAGACAGGGTGAAGGAAAGGTTGCGGCCCGCTTTGGAGCGGACCAGGTCAGTTCCGCCGGCTGCGGCGGACCGTCCACCAGAGCCCGAGCAGGGTTCGCCAGCGCGCGACATCGCAGGCGAGAATGACGCAGCCATAGACAAGCGCTCCGAGCCCGACCTGAAGGCCGAGCTCGACGACCGCCGGCAGACGGTTCTGCAAGGGCCAGATCGCCAGCGCCATGGCAGCAACCGCCAGCAGCACGGCGCCGCAGTCGCGCAGCGATGGCCACACCGGCAGGATGCGCAGCGCCGCCCAACCCGTCACGACCAGCACGACGAGGAAGGCGGACATTTGCGCCCAGGCGTAGAGGCCCGGCGGCGCGCCGCCAAAGGCAAGGATGATCCCGAGATTGGTGGCCAGCCCGGCCAGGGCCGCCAGCGTGGCGACCAGCGTGCGCTTCTCCAGCAGGAAGGCGGGATAGAGCCCTGCCTGGAAAATGGCGAGCGCGACGAATCCGGGCAGGAGCGGCGCCATAAAGGCAGAGAAGGCCCCCTGAAAGCTCGGCGGCACCAGCAGACGGTCGAAAGCCGGCAGTGCCAGGGCGAATCCGACCGCGGCCGGCAGGGCCACCGCCAGAACGATCACCAGATTGGCGGCCATGCGCTTTTGCGCCGCGATGCGCCCGCGCGTCTCGTCGAGCCGGATGACCTCGCGCAGCAGCACGATCTCGAGTGTCGCGCCGAGCGTTCCGAAGAGGCGCAGTCCCATATCCGAAGCGAGAGAGAAGTAGCCGGCCTCGGCGAAGCCATGGGCGCCCGCCAGCAGCGAGCGGTTGAGCAGCGGAATCAGCGAGTAGATCGCATTGCCGGCGACGATCGGCAGCGCGTATTTGGCAAAGGTCCAGGCGAGATCGATGCGGGCGGCGCTGAAAGACAGGGGTGCATCGGCGAGTTTTCGGCGTACCGACATCAGCGCCACCGCGACGCTGAGCAACCCGCCGAGCAGCACCACCGTCGGGTCGCGCGTCCACCAGGCGCCGCCGACCATGAGCAGGAGCGCCAGCACGTTCTTGACGATGACCAGCCGCGCATAGGCGGCATCGAGAAAGCGGGCGCGGGCGATGGCCCCGTGATAGTCGAAAAGCCCGGCACCGATGCCGGCCAGAACCGCTGCCGCCAGCATCATCGCCGGCATCCGCGTATCGACACCGGCGACGATCGCCGCGACCAGCAGCGCGCAGAGCGTCACGCTGACGCCCGTGACCAGCACATCCAGCGTTGCACGGATCTCGGGCTCGGTTTCGCGCGCCTTGAGCGAGTAAAAGCGGACGGCGGACAGGCGGATCCAGTCCATCAGCGCCGTGTTGACGAGGACGATGATGGCGGCGCCGATCGCATAGCGGCCGAACTCGGCCGGGCCAAGAAAGAAGGCAATCAGCAGCCCGAGAACGAAGTTCAGCGCAGCATTAACGACGAAGGGCAGAAGGACCGTCATCGCTTCTCGATCATCCGTGCCGGGTCCCCGCTTGGCTGCAGCGCCGCCCGGCGCGACTCACGGAGAAACCGACCGGGCTGCGGCTTCGGGGTAGCGGGGCTCGCGCGAATCTCCAAATCGCAACGGTTTCTCAATCTCTCGAACCGGAGAGGGAGAAGGCGTTTTGACTTTCGCAATCTTTCTGTCGCGAACTTCTGCCGGCGCATCCCGTTGAGAGAGCAGTTCCTCCGCGCACAGGCACGTTCATGACTTCAGCCCCTCTCTTCCAACTTGTCTATACATCGATCTACCGCGCGGGGCGTGTCTCCAACGAGCTTTCGGCCCTGCGCTCCATCCTGTCCGCCTCGCGCCGCAACAACCAGGCGGCGGGCGTCACCGGGTTCCTGATCTTCGACCGCGACAGTTTTCTGCAGGTGCTGGAAGGCCCCCGCGATGCGCTGGATGCCACGATGGGCCGGATCACGCAGGATGATCGACACCGCGATGTGTCAGTGCTGGCGGTCCGCCCGGTAGCGCAGCGCGCCTTTCATGCCTGGACGATGGGCGGCTGCCGCCGCACCCCGCAGCAGGATCCGATTTTTGCCGCCCATGGGATGGCGGGCGGCATCGACCGATCCAAAGCCGATTTCGACACGGTCGTCGCCCTGGCGCGCGACCTCAGTGCACAGGCCTCCGCCCCGGCCTGACGCGCCGCCCCATGCGCGCGCCGAATGCGCCCCGTCGCCGCCGCCGCTATCGCATCGCGACGGCGGCGGCTATGGCGATGGAGCCATGACATCGTCCAGCCTTGCGATCCGTCCCGCACGGGACAGCGACTCGGAGCCGCTTGCGGCGCTGATCGCGGCGAGCTTCGCCGAATATCCCAATTGCCTGTTCGAATGGTCGGAGTTTCCGGAGTTGCGCCGGCCAGCCAGCCACTTCGCCACGAAGGGCGGCCGGCTCTGGGTGGTGGATGCGCCCGGGCGCGGCATCGCCGCCTCGCTCGGCGCCACGCCGGTACCGGAGCAGAATGCCGTCGAGATCACCAAGGTCTATGCCGCACCGGCCTTCCGCGGCTCGGGCCTGGCACAGGCGCTCTTCGCCGAAGCGCTGGCCTTCGCCGAGCAAGGGGGCTTCGGCGCCATGATGCTGTGGTCGGACAGCCGCTTCGCGCGCGGGCACCGCTTCTACGAGAAGCTCGGCTTCCGGCGCTGGCCGGGCGAACGCTACCTCGCCGACGTCTCGGCGACCTGGGAATATCATTTCCGCCTCGATCTCGCCGGCGCGCGATGAGCCTCGGCCCCGCGCTGCGCGCCCTGCTCGGCATTGCCCTGCTGACCGCGATGGACGCGGTGGTGAAGGCGCAGATGCAGTCGCATCCCTTCATCGTCGCGCTGTTCATGCGCTTCGCCATGGGCGGCGTCTGTGCGCTCGCGGTGCTGGCCATCCTGCGCCCACCGGCTCCCACGCGCGCCAGCGTGATCGGCAACAGCATCCGGGTTCCCGTCGTGGTGCTGACCGCCGGCAGCTTCTTCTATTCGATCTCCGTCCTGCCGCTGGCGGAGGCGCTGACGCTCGCCTTCCTCGCCCCGGTATTCGTGGCTCTGTTGGGCGGGCTCCTGCTCAAGGAGAGGATGGACGCGCGGATCTGGCAGGCGCTCGGCTTCGGCATCGCGGGCATGCTGGTCATGGTCTGGCCGCGGCTGCAGGGGCAGGTCAGCGGCGCCGGGCTCGGCGTGGCGGCGGCGCTGTTCTCGGCCGTGACCTATGCGTTCAACCTGATCCTGCTGCGCCGGATCGCGTTGAAGGAGCATCCGGCCGTCATCGTCGCCTTCCAGAATGGCGGTCCGGCCCTGCTCCTGGCGGTGCCCGCCGCGCTCGCCTTCGTGGCGCTGACCGGCCATGACGTGCTGGTCTATCTGGCCGCCGGTGCGCTCGGCGTCGCCGGACATCTGATGCTGACCTCCGCCTTCGCCCGTGCGGAAGCCTCGCGGCTGGCGCCGCTCGAATACACGGCGCTGATCTGGGCGAGCCTGCTCGGCTATGCCTTCTTCGACGAGGTGCCGCTGATCACGACCTATGCGGGCGCGGTGCTGATCGTCGCGGGCGCGATCGCGATCAGTCGGCGGTAATGCCGCTCAGCCAGCGCCCCGCGCCGGGAAGATCACGCAGGTCTCGGTGCCATGCGCGAGCAGCTTGCCGCGTTCGTCAACGAGCCGTCCCTCGCTGGTCGCCACCGTGCCGCCGCGATGGATGACCTTGCCCTCGCAGCGCACGACGCCGCTCTCGGGCATGACCGGGCGGACATAGTTCAGCTTCATCTCGAGGGTGGTGTAGCCCTCGCCGGGCTTCAGCGTCGCATGGGTGGCGCAGGCCATGGCGGAATCGAGGATCGTCGCCGTCCAGCCGCCATGGACCGTGCCGAGCGGATTGAAGAAGCGCGCCGAGGGGCGGCCGGTGAAGACGACCCGGCCCTCCTCCACCTCGACGAGATTGAGATCCATCGCATCGGCGAAGGGCGGGCCGGGATGGCGGCCCTCGATCATGCCGCGCAGGAAATCGAGGCCGCTGCCGGCCAGCAGCGTCTCCCGCGAGACCACTCCGACATCGCGCGCCATGGCCGGCCTCCCTTTCGTGTATTTACACGATAGATGGATGCCGACGGCCTGGTCAAGCGGGTCAGCCGCTCCTGCGCGCGACGCGCCGGAGCGCCTTCAACCGGTCGCGCATCTGCCTCCAATCCTCCTGGCCGAGCCCGCCCTCGATCCGCTCCTGCGCTGTGCGCCAATAGGGAATCGCGGCGTCGATCGCGGCGCGGCCCTTCGGCGTCACGCCATAGATCGAGGCCCTGCCCTTGCAGGCGACCGGCTCGATCAGACCCTCCGCAGCCAGCAATTGCAGGTTGCGGGTCAGCGAGGTGCGCTCCAGCGCGAAGCGTTCCGCCAGTTCTGTGACCGAGCGCCAGGCGCCGGTGCTCAAGGCGGAAAGCAGGACGAACTGGGTGATCTTCAGCCCGCTCGAGCGCATCGCCTCGTCATAGGCGCGGGTGACGGCGCGCGCCGTCATCCGCACATGCAGCGCGACGCAGCTGCGGGCGATGTCGTCGAGGGTTTCCGACGTGGCGGTGGGTAAAGACGGGGGCTCGGACATGGCGGCATGGTAGCGGGTTCCGGCGCCCTTGGCAGCCATGCCGGGCAGGCCGCGGCGATTTACTATCCCCGCCGCGGGCCGCCCATCTCCAGGTGATCGATCCTTGACTCCCGCCAAGCCCGGCCCTATCTCCGCCGCATCCGTTAGCACTCACCCAAGGGGACTGCTAACGGGCGTCCAAGCGGGCGATCCGGGCCCGCATCGAATTTGTACCGAGAGGAAGACAGAACCATGAAGTTCCGTCCGCTGCATGACCGCGTCGTGGTCCGCCGCCTTGATGGCGAAGAGAAGACCAAGGGTGGCATCATCATCCCCGATACCGCCAAGGAAAAGCCCCAGGAGGGCGAGGTCGTCGCCGTCGGCCCCGGCGCCCGCGACGAGGCCGGCAAGCTGGTCGCGCTCGATGTCAAGAAGGGCGACCGCGTCCTCTTCGGCAAGTGGTCCGGCACCGAGGTGAAGATCGATGGTCAGGACCTCCTGATCATGAAGGAATCCGACATCATGGGCGTCGTCGGCTGAACGCCTGAGACCGCCCGTTCCTCGAAATCCTAAGGAGTTGCTCTCATGGCAGCCAAAGACGTCAAGTTCTCCTCCGACGCGCGCGACAAGATGCTGCGCGGCGTCGACATCCTCGCCAACGCCGTCAAGGTGACGCTCGGTCCGAAGGGCCGCAACGTCGTGATCGAGAAGTCGTTCGGCGCTCCCCGCATCACCAAGGACGGCGTCACCGTCGCCAAGGAGATCGAGCTCGCCGACAAGTTCGAGAACATGGGCGCGCAGATGGTTCGCGAAGTCGCGTCCCGTCAGAACGACCATGCCGGCGACGGCACCACGACCGCCACGGTCCTGGCACAGGCCATCGTCCGTGAGGGCGCCAAGTCGGTTGCGGCCGGCATGAACCCGATGGATCTCAAGCGCGGTATCGACCTCGCCGTCGAGGCGATCGTCGCCGACCTCAAGAAGAACGCCAAGAAGGTCACCTCGAACGCGGAAGTCGCGCAGGTCGGCACGATCTCGGCGAACGGCGACGAGTCGGTCGGCAAGATGATTTCGACCGCCATGCAGAAGGTCGGCAACGAGGGCGTCATCACGGTCGAGGAGGCCAAGACCGCCGACACCGAACTCGACGTCGTCGAGGGCATGCAGTTCGACCGCGGCTACCTCTCGCCCTACTTCATCACCAACTCCGAGAAGATGATCGCGGAGCTGGACGACCCCTACATCCTGATCTTCGAGAAGAAGCTGTCCTCGCTCCAGGCGATGCTGCCGATCCTCGAGGCCGTGGTGCAGACCGGCAAGCCGCTGCTCATCATCGCCGAGGACGTCGAGGGCGAGGCTCTCGCCACGCTCGTCGTCAACAAGCTCCGTGGCGGCCTGAAGGTCGCGGCCGTCAAGGCTCCGGGCTTCGGTGACCGCCGCAAGGCCATGCTCGAGGACATCTCGATCCTGACCGCCGGCCAGATGATCTCGGAAGACCTCGGCATCAAGCTCGAGACCGTGACCCTCCAGATGCTCGGCCGCGCCAAGAAGGTGCGCATCGAGAAGGAGAACACCACGATCATCGACGGCGCCGGCAAGAAGAAGGACATCGAGGCCCGCGTCGCGCAGATCAAGGCGCAGATCGAGGAGACCACCTCGGACTACGACCGCGAGAAGCTCCAGGAGCGTCTGGCCAAGCTCGCCGGCGGCGTCGCGGTGATCCGCGTCGGCGGCGCGACCGAGGTCGAGGTCAAGGAGAAGAAGGACCGTGTCGACGACGCCCTGAACGCGACCCGCGCGGCCGTGGAAGAGGGCATCCTGCCGGGCGGCGGCGTCGCCCTGCTGCGCGCGCTCTCCTCGGTCAAGTCGATCAAGACCCAGAACGACGACCAAAAGACCGGCGTCGAGATCGTCCGCAAGGCGATCATGGCTCCGGCTCGCCAGATCGTCGACAACGCCGGCGATGACGGCGCGGTCGTGATCGGCAAGCTGCTCGAGTCGAAGGACTACAGCTTCGGCTACAACGCGCAGACCGGCGAGTACGGCGACATGGTCAAGTCGGGCATCATCGACCCGGCCAAGGTCGTGCGCACCGCCATCCAGGACGCCGCCTCGATCGCGGGCCTGCTCATCACCACCGAGGCGATGATCGCGGAACTGCCGAAGAAGGACGCCCCGATGCCCCCGATGGGCGGCGGCGGCATGGACTTCTAAGGACGTCCAGACGCCCAGAGCGCCAAAGTGCCGAAACCGGGCAAGCCCGGTTTCGGTGGCGGCATGGATGTCTGATCCACGCAGCCTTCGCTTCAGCGAAGACAAGGAAAGGCCCGGCTCTCGCCGGGCCTTTCTGCGTCTGGGGAGCCGTGGAAGGAGCCGCGCAGAAGGGGCCGGAGGCTCATCATCAAAGAATACGGGTTTGCGAAAGCAAACCTCAATGATCGGGGCGCAAGCTTGCCTTGGGGCAATCTGGATGCCGATGATGCCGAGATCCTTGATCGATCGTCTGGCGCGGCCGCTTCGCAGCAGCGTACGCCTTCGCTTCCATGCCGCCTTCGCCCTGCTCGTCGTCCTGATTGTGGCGTTGACGACCCTGTCGGTCTCCTCGCTCCACCAGCAATCGCTCTCCCGGGAGCGTCTCGGTAATGCCACGCAGGGCGCCATCCACGCCGAAAAGGCCAATGGTCTCGTCTTTGCCGCCGTCATGGAATCGCGTGGCGTCTACATGTCGACCGATCCGGTAATGGTGCAGCGGTTCAGTGCGGCTCTGCTGCAGCGCAACCGCGAACTGGCCCGGCAACTCGATAGCTGGCAGCGCAGCATCCGCCCCGAAGACCATGCGCTGTTCAACCCCGTGCGGGCGCGGATCGTGGACTTCATCCGCTTCCGCAACGAGTTGGCCCGCCTCGCGACGACCGTCGGCCCGGAAGCGGCCCGCGACTGGGGCGACAACGAGGCGAACCGCGCGGCGCGCGCTGCGCTGAATGAAGGTCTTGAGGGTCTCGCCGCTCTCTACAGCGAGCGTGCCAACGGTCTTGCCCGCATGGGCGAAAGCATCGAACTCACCAAGCTGATCCTGATCGCGCTCGGCAGCTTCGCCGTTGCCGTCGTCGGCCTGACGCTGTTGCTGCTGAAGACCTCGCTGGTCGACCCTATGCTCCACATCACCGCCGCGACGGACGGCATGGCGGCGGGCAAGCCCCTCCACACGGTCCCGCACATCACCAGAGCCGACGAGATCGGCAGGTTGGCGAGCTCCGTGCAGCAGCTTCAGAAGGTCGTCGAGCAGAACGAAAAGCTCAGGAAGAAGGAACGGGCGGCGCAGCGCGAGCAGGCGGCCTTCAAGGACAACGAGGCCCATTTCGTGGCCGCGATCAACAACATGGCCCAGGGCCTCGTGATCCTCGACCCGCAGACCAATGTCGTGCTCATGAACGACGCCTACAAGAAGATCTACAAGCTGCCGGACAGCATCACGGACAAGCCGTGCAGCCTGAGCGACATCCTGTTTCACCGTGCCGAGGCCGGCCTGTTCTCGGGCGATGCGCCCGGCCACGTCAAGGCGATCCAGGCCCGTATCGCGCTGGGCAAGCCGACGACGAGCTTCCTCCATCTGCAGGACGGGCGCTGGATCCGGGTCGTCGGACGATCCATGCCGGGAGGCGACTGGGTCGCGACCCATGAGGACTTCACCCGGCTGCATCAGGTCGAGCAGATGCTGGAACGGATCGAGCGGCTGTTCGGCACGGTCGCCGAGAACATCGGCGAGGCGATCCTGGCGCGCGACATGAGCAACGACCGCTATGTCTTCGTCAACCGCGCCGCCGAAATCCTGTTCGGGATGCCGCGGTCGGAGATCATGGGAAAGACGGCCCGCGAGATCTTCGACCGGGATACGGCCGCAAGGATCGACGGCCCGGCCAAGCCGGGGGCGGCGAAAGAAGGATCAGGAGAGGCCGTTCAGAGCATCGTGACACCGGGCAACGGCACGCGCATCGCGGGCATCCGCCATATTCCCGCATCGGACTGGGAAGGCGCGACG
Source organism: Rhizobiales bacterium CCH10-E5 (assembly GCA_001556125.1). Classification (GTDB taxonomy): domain Bacteria; phylum Pseudomonadota; class Alphaproteobacteria; order Rhizobiales; family Beijerinckiaceae; genus Allobosea; species Allobosea massiliensis. The sequence goes on from LSIG01000178.1 coordinate 11,686, forward strand.
CATTGCATGGTCACGCTCATCGACGACCGGACCGAGCGACTGGCGCCGCCGCGCAGGCTCGCGAGTTGAGCGGCGTCGACGGCGCGCCGCTGCCGGGCTTTTTCGTCGGGTCAGCGGCGGAACTCCGAGAGTGGCCCGACAGCGCCCTCCCGACGGCCGGCAACCCGATCCGCGCGCGACCGGCGGTCTTCGGAGACAAAACCGACACGCAAACGTCGCTGGACCGCCATGTGCTGCTGGTTTTCTCGTCGCCAGGGGGAACACCACCATGCTCACACGCCGTCACCTGCTCGCCGCCCTCGGCGGCTCTCTGACCCTGCCGGCCTCGGCCCTTCCGGCCCTGGCCCAGACGGACTGGCGCCAGAGCGTCAGGGAAATTCGCTTCGGCGTGTCCTCGGCCGAGAACGAAGCGGCCGCGCTGGCCCGCACCCAGCCCGTGATCGACTATCTCAGCAAGACCCTCGGTGTGCCGGTCAAACTCTACCGGGTCAGCGACTATGCCGGCCTGGTCGAGGCGATGCGCGCCGACCAGCTCGAATTCGCCCGCTTCGGCCCTGCCGTCTATTCGCTCGGCCGGCGTGTGCTCGGCGACAAGCTGCAGCCGCTGTTCCGCGACGTCGACAACAACGGCCAGGAGGGCTACTTCTCGATCATCGTCGTGCGCGCCGAAAGCCCCTACCGGACCGTGGCTGACCTCAAGGGCAAGAGCTTCGCCTTCGCCGACCCCAACTCGACCTCGGGCTATGCTTTCCCGTCCTATTACCTGCGTAAACAGGGCTTCGACCCCGCAGCGCATTTCGGCGGCACGGTCTTCTCCGGCGGCCACGACAATTCAGTGATCGCGCTGGTGCGTGGCCAGTTCGAGGCGGTCGCGACCTTCCAGGTCAACGAGACTTCCGGTGTGGTGCAGCGTCTCGCCGCCCGCGCCATGATCCCCGCCGGCTCGACGCGCGTGATCTGGACCTCGCCGCTGATTCCGGCCAGCCCGTTCTCGACCCGGGCCAATCTGCCCGAGGGGCTGAAGCGCGACTTCGTTGCGGCGATGATGGCGATGAAGACCGACGCTCCCGAGGTCTTCAGGACCTTCACCGACGGCCAGGTCTCGGGCTATGCGCCGGCGAAGCACGAGGACTATCTCGACGTCATCGCGGTGACCGAGGAACTCGAGGCGCGCCGCAAGCAGAAGCCCGGCGGCTGATCTTGTGCACATCGACGGCACGCCGGGTGGGACGCCGGCGGCGCCGTCGATCATGACGGCCGGGCCATCGCCGCATGACAATTTGCTCATCTTGACGCTGCGCCATTGAACGGCCGCATCCGCTGCGACATGGTCGCGCTCGCGGGTTTCGCCGCGATTCCAGCCCTGGTCAGGATCAGCCGATGCGTCCGTTGAGTTTCGCCGTCGCCGCGCTCGCCCTCGTCGCGCTCGTCGTCGGCCAGCAGAGCAGCAGCGCCGGCACGATCGGCATGGGCGTGGTCGGAGTGCTGCTGGCTCTGGCGACGTTCCGCGCGCAGACGATCGCAACCTTCCTGCGGATCTTCTCCGTCATCTTCGCGGCCGAGTACGTGCTGACCGGCACCGCCGCGCTGCTCGGACAGGCGGGCTACTGGCCGGCAGGACTGCGGGCGCTGATCCCGCCCCCGAGCCTGCCGATCACGATCGGCGTCTTCGGCATCATCGTCTACGCCATCTCCTTCGTGCCGGCGATCCAGCGCATCGCACGCCTCGCCTCCCCCTTCTTCGAGGAAACCGAAGCCACCACCGCCAAGCTCTGGCCGATCGGTCCCTTCAGCATCGCCACGGGGCGGCTCGGCGTGCTGCTGCTGGTCTTTCTCGTGGTGCTCAACCAGGTCCAGGTCGGCATCTCGCTGCGGCTGTCCTTCTTCAACCGCGATTTCTACAATGCGATCCAGGAGAAGGACGCGGCGAGCTTCTGGTACCAGCTGATCTATGTCTTCAGCGTCTGGGCGGCGATCTTCATCGTCTCGAACCTGATCGAGATCTTCGCCAATTACACGCTGCTGATCCGCTGGCGCCGCTATATGGCGGAGAGTTTCAGCCGCCTGTGGCTGCGCGATGCCAACCACTATCGGGTCGCGCTCGCCGGCAGTGCCGACAACCCCGACCAGCGCATCGCCGAGGACACGCGCGCCTTCGTCAACCAGACCTATAATTTCGCGCTGCCGCTGCTGACGCAGATCTCCACGCTGGTCTCCTTCTCGATCATCCTCTGGTCGATCCCCGTCGCCAGCGTGGTCCCCGGCACCGACATCTCGATTCCCGGCTTCATCTTCTGGATGGCGCTGATCTACTCCATCGTGGCCACCTGGATCGCGCATATGATCGGCAAGCCGCTGATCACGCTCGAATTCGAGCAGGAGCGTCGCGAGGCCAACTTCCGCTTCGCCCTCGCCCGACTGCGCGAGTATTCGGAGCAGATCGCGCTGATGCGGGGCGAACACTCCGAGCAACGCCACCTCAGCGCGCGCTTCGGCGATATCGTCGAGAACTTCTACCGGCTGGTTTGGGCCAGGCTGCGGCTGGGAACCTTCACCTATTCCTTCAATCAGGCGAATGTGGTGGTGCCCTATATTTTGCTGGCGCCGCATTACTTCTCGGGCCGGATCACGCTGGGCATCATGACGCAGGTCGCGGGCGCCTTCGACCGCGTCCAGACGGCGATGTCCTTCTTCATCGACCGCTACCAGGCGATCGCCTCCTACATCGCCTCGATCAACCGCCTCACCAGCTTCGAGGCGGCCATCGCCCAGGCTCAGGCCGCGACGGCCGGCGAGGCCGGCCTGCGCCGTGCGACCGGCGCGGACGGCGACGTCCATGTCGGCGCCACGACCCTGACCCTGCCCAATGGCGCGCCGATCGTGCGCGTCGAGAGCCTCGATCTCGGCGCCGCGCGCCGCACATTGGTGGTCGGCCCCTCGGGCTCCGGCAAGTCGACGCTGTTCCGCGCGATCTCGGGCATCTGGCCCTTTGGCGAGGGCCAGGTCGGCATCCCCGCGAAGGCGGAGATCATGCTGCTCCCGCAGCGTCCCTATCTCCCGCAGGGGACGCTGCGCTCCGCCCTCGCCTATCCGGCCGAAGCGGACGCCTATGACGACGAGACGATCCGCCAGGCGATGGACAAGGTCAGGCTCGGCCATCTGCGCGACCGGTTGGACGAGGTCGATCTCTGGGGCCAGCGGCTCTCCGGCGGCGAGCAGCAGAGGCTCGCGGTCGCGCGAGCCCTGCTGGCCAAGCCCGACTGGCTCTTCCTCGACGAGGCGACCGCCTCGCTGGACGAGAAGCTCGAGGGCGAGATCTACGCTACGATCGACGAGGCTCTGCCGAACACGCGCGTGGTCTCGATCGGACACCGCTCGACGCTGCGCGAGATGCACGATGCGGTGGTGACGATGGAGCCCAATGCCGACGGCACCTTCACCCCGCGCATGACCGCGAAGGTCCCCGAGAAGGCCTGAGCGCGCGGGTGGCGCGTGAACGCTCATGCGAAGGGAAGAACGCCGCACCCGTGACAGGCGCGGCCAGCGATCACCGGGTCAGAGCGCGCGATCGAAGCGCAGTTCGCCGGCCGCGCCCTTGAGGACGAGCTTGCCCTCAACGAGATCCCAGTTGCGGGTGCCGCGCAGCGCCGTGAGATAGGCGCGCTCGAACTCCGACAGGCCCTTGTCGCAGCTGCGCTTGGTCAAAGCGAGCGGACCGACCGCAAAGCCCTGCGAGCGCAGCGGGTAGGCGGCGGCGGAGAAGGTGTTGCAGCCGCCGAAGCCGGTGCCGCGCAGATTGGCATCTACCATCAGCGTGGCGCGACGATCCGCGACGGGTTTGCCGTTGAGCGAGATCACGGTCCAGGCCGCGCCGAGCGGGAAATTCTTCTCCTGCTGCTGGATCGGCGCCGATTGCGGGGTGCCCAGTTCCTCGCGCGAGGGCATCTGGTTGCGACGCTGAGCCTGCGCATCGGTCGGCACCAGCATGGGCGCGGCCATGGCGGCGAGGATGGCGGCATAGCCAAGGCGTCGAATCATGATCGTCTTACCCGGTCGTCGAACCTGAACATCGGCGCGGACCCTAGCGCATCGCCGGCCGCGTGGGAAAGCGCGTAGCGGCCTATTGTCCGGCGATCAACCGCCAAGGTGCCGCGACGTCCGTTTCCGCAGCCACTCTGTCGCCCGAAGGCGGTTTTTCGGCGGCAGCCTGCATCCGCTACGGGCCGTGCCGCGTATCAGCCTCCGGGAGCGCATCCGCGCGACCTCAGCCTGTGGCCTCATCCCCCCCGAGGCCGCAAGCGATGGCGAGGCCGCCTTGCCCCCCATGGCGGCCTCGCCTGAGGCGTGTCTTCCCCTAAAAGCGCGACTGCAGGCGCTCAATCAGCGGATTGGTCTTGCGGAAGACATAGGCCGGTGCGGACACCGTGACGTCGTCGGCGCCGGCGGTGGCGAGATGCTCGACCAGCGCGAACACGGCCTTTTCCGGGCAATGCACCGTCAGCACGCCGCCGGCCGGGCTCGCGCCGAAGGGTAGACGCGCGCCGAACAGCGCGCCGAGATCGCCGAGCGTCTCGGACGCGGCATCGATCCGCGCCCGGATTTCACGCACCGAGCGCGCCTCCTCCTCGGCCGCGATGCGCGACAGGATGGCGTTGGCGGCCGCCCGCGCCCGCTCGCTCCAGGGCGCACGCACGGAGGCGACGAGATTGGCTTCCGAGGCCAGCATGACGCCGTCATCGAGGATCTTCAGCGCATTGGCGGCCAGCGTCGCGCCGGTCGTGGTGATGTCGACGACGATCTCGGCCGTGCCCGCGGCCGGAGCGCCTTCGGTCGCGCCCAGGCTCTCGACGATGCGGTAATCGGCGAGCCCGTGGCGGGCGAAGAAGCGGCGCGTCAGATTGACGTATTTCGTGGCGACGCGGAGCTTGCGACCCTGGCGGCTGCGCATGGCGGAGGCGACGTCGTCGAGATCGGCCATTGTCCGCACGTCAATCCAGGCCTGCGGCACGGCGACGACGACATTGGCATGGCCGAAGCCGAGCGGGGTCAGCATCTCGACCGCGGCATCGGCGTCCGCGACCTGCTCACGCACGAGGTCCTCGCCGGTGATGCCGAGATGAGCGGCGCCCGAGGCGAGCTGCGCGACGATCTCGGACGCCGAGAGAAACGCGACCTCGGCGCCCTCGACGCCGGCGATCGTGCCGCGATAGTCGCGCTCGCCGCGCGACTTGACGAATTTCAGCCCAGCGCGACCAAAGAAGGCGGTCGCGTTCTCCTGCAGCCGGCCCTTGGAGGGCACGGCGAGAACGAGCGGGGCGTCGTTGACGGACGTGTCGGTCATGCGGCGTCTCCCGCCAGGCGCTCGAGCCAGATCGAGGCGCCGACGGCCGGAGTCGGCGCGGCCGCACCGAGGCGCCCGAGCACCTGGTCATAGCGACCGCCGCCGGCGACCGGCTTACCGTCGGCGCGGCTGTCGTCGTGCAGCTCGAAGATGAAGCCGGTGTAGTAGTCGAGATTGCGGGCGAAGGCGGCCTGGAAGCCGATCGCGCTGACATCGACGCCGCGCACGGCGAGGAAGCCTGTGCGCTCATCGAAGGCGTCGAGCTCGCGGCCGAGATCGAGCGAGGCCTGGTCGGCGAGCGCGCGCAAAGCGGCCGAGGCCGTGTCGGGATCGCCCTTGATCGCCAGCACCTGCGCCAGCAGCGCCTTGACGTCGCCATTGACCGGGTTCTCGCGCTCGGCGGCGCGCGCCAGGAAGCGCTCGGCGATATCGGAGGCCGAGCGCCCACCGACGGTCGAGATTCCCGCGATGGAGAGCACGTCCTCGACGAAAGCCTTCGCCGCCTTGGGGTCCTGCCCTTCCAGCGCCTTCAGCAGGCCGGCATGGGCGGTCTCGCCAGTGGCGACGGGAGGATCGAGCGCCTCAACGGCCTCGACGCCGCGGCCCTGCACGACGGCGCGCATCAGGCGGCGCCGCGCCCCGGCCGGCACGGCGAGCCCGTCCAGCAGCGTGCCAAGCAGCGCGACGTCGCCCATCAGGATCTTCGGGCTTGCGAGGCCGAGTGCGGCGGTCGCCTCGACCGTCAGCGCCATGATCTCGGCATCGGTGGCGGCGAAGTCGTCACGGCCGAAGGATTCGATGCCGGCCTGCGCGAATTCGCCGGGCTCGCCCGAGCGCATCCGGAAGACCGGGCCGGCATAGGCATAGGCCGCGGGCTCGGTCCGGTGAGACGCAATGTGATCGAGCGCGACGGGGATGGTGTATTCCGGCCGCAGGCACCAGTCACGGCCATCGGCGTCCTGCGTCATGAAGATGCGGCGGCGGATGTCCTCGCCCGAGAGATCGAGGAAGACGTCGGCCGGCTGCAGGATCGCCGGCTCGGCGCGGGCATAGCCCTCGCGCGCGAACAGCGCGATCACGGTCTCGATGCTGGCAGCGGTCGCGGGCACGGCGGCGTCATCCTGTTTCCGGGCGCTGTCCTAGCAGCGGCGGGCGCGATTTTCGAGGCATTTGAGTGAAATGGGTGAACGGGAATCTCTCGCCGTCATGCTCGGGACTGATCCGCATGACGGAACGAGGGAGGCGCGGGGAACCCTCTCCCGTAGGGAGAGGGCAGGGTGAGGGGTCGGCCGTTTGACGTTTGGGCGGCGACCTCACCGCTGCCTGCCTGACAGATGGGCGCCTCGCTGGTCCAGGGGCCGACACCTCTCCCCTGCCCCTCTCCTTACAGGAGAGGGGTTCGCCGCGCCCTACGAATGCCGCGCGAGCACTTCCTTGACCGTCTCGACGAGTTTGTCGGCGGGCACCGTCTTCTGCGCCTCCGCCTGCTTGGCCTTGTGCTCGGCAGAATCCTTGACCTCGCGGCCGGCGGCGGCGAGTTCGGCGCCGAGGATCAGGTCCTTGATGATCACCGTGCCGGCCTCGCGCTCGGAGGAGCCCTGGATCACCGCGCAGACCGCGCCGCGGCGGTCGGCATATTTCATCTGGGCGTTGAAGCCGGATGAGCCGAGATAGAGATCGGCGCGGCAGAGCGGCTTGTCGCCCTCGCCCTTGGCCTGGCGCAGCACGGACACCATCGCCTGATAGCCCGGCATGAACTCCGGAGACTTGTTGTCCATGGCGGTGACGACGACGAGGGGCAGTTCGTTCTTCTGGTCGACGATGGGCGACTTCACCGCCTTCAGCGCGGTGTAGAGCCGGGACACGCCGATCGAGAAACCCGTCGCCTCGACAGGCTTAGGTAAGAATCGCCCGACCAGCCCGTCATAGCGCCCGCCGCCCGCAACCGAGCCGAAGCGCACGATCTGGCCATCCTCATTGGTGACAGGGAAGGTCAGTTCGACCTCATAGACCGGGCCGGTGTAGTATTCGAGACCGCGGACGACTGAGGGGTCGATGCGGATGCGGCCACTTCCATAGCCGGCCGCGTCAATGAGTTCTGCCAGCTCCGCCAACTCAGCCACGCCCTCCTGATACAGCTCTGATTTCTTGAAGTCGGAACGCAGAACGTCAATTATTCTGAAGTTGTCGGTTTGAAATTCGAAATCATCAGCCCCCACCGAAAATTTGTAGACCAAATCGTCTTCTTTGATCTCTCTTTTCAGAATATCATTCTGGCTAAAGTTTTTGACAAAGAACGATTGCTCTATAATATTCAGATTGCTTTTTTCTGATAAGAATTTTTTAAAATCATTGATATCACCACTTTCATCAATTACGGCCTTGATGCGCTTAAAGCTCTCATCAGGATTTCCTCGGGTAAATACGCTGATAATAGGCAAGATCTGCGCGCTATCTAATCCAGCACCCTTGGTAAAATCTCCGCTCTCATCGCGGCGACCCGCCCCCATCAATTGCTGGACGCCCTCCCATCCTAGCCGGTCAAACTTGTCTAACGCCCGCAGCACCGTCAGCCGCCGCCCGGCATTCTCCTCGCCGCCGAGCCCGATCGCCTCCATGACGCCGTCGAGCACCTTGCGGTTGTTGACCTTGATGACATAGTCGCCGCGCTTGATGCCGAGCGCCTCCATCGTGTCGGCAGCGAGCATGCAGATCTCGGCATCGGCCGCGACCGAGCCTGCGCCGACGATGTCGGCGTCGAACTGCATGAACTGGCGGAAGCGGCCCGGGCCGGGCTTCTCGTTGCGGAAGACATAGCCGGCGCGGTAGCTGCGATAGGGCTTCGGCAGCGCGTCGTAATTCTCCGCGACATAACGGGCGAGCGGCGCGGTGAGGTCATAGCGCAGCGAGAGCCACTGCTCGTCATCGTCCTGGAAGGAGAAGACGCCCTCGTTGGGCCTGTCCTGATCGGGCAGGAACTTGCCGAGCGCGTCGGTGTACTCGACGAAGGGCGTCTCCACGGGATCGAAGCCATAGCGCGAGAAGCTCTCGCGGATCACCGCCAGCATGCGCTCGGTGGCGGCGACATCGGCCGGGCCACGATCGACGAAGCCGCGCGGCTGGCGGGCCTTCAGCTTGGCGGGGGCGGGCTTGTCCACGGACATGGGCGTTCGTTTCGTGTGTTCGACGGCGGGATTGGGCCGTTCGGTAGCTTGCGCGGGCGGATGGGGCAAGGGTTTGCGGCTTGCGAACCCCTCCCCGTCATGGTCGGGCTTGTCCCGACCATCCACGTCTTCGTTTGTCGAGGCCTGTGTCCAAGACGTGGATGCTCGCCACGAGGGCGAGCATGACGGCGTGGCTCGTCACTCAGCCGCGACCAGAGAACTCACCCGAAGAGGGCGATCCACGATTCCCGCCTGGGCCAGCTTCTCCGGCAAGGGTCCGCCCGTCGCCCAGTCGAGCAGTTCGGCGGTGTGGACCACCGGAGTGGTGGCGCCGCGGTCGGCGAAGCCCTTGGCGATCTGGGTCATGCAGCCAATATTGCCGGTGGCGACCAGCATCGGCTTCGTCTTCTGGATGTTGCCGACCTTGCGCTCGCGCAATTGCCCGGCGATCTCCGGCTGGAGAATGTTGTAGACGCCGGCCGAGCCGCAGCAGATGTGCCCCTCCGGCGCCTCCTTCACCGCGAAGCCGACGCCCGAGAGCAGGCGCTTGGGCCCGTCCTTGAGCTGCTGGCCGTGCTGCATCGAGCAGGCGGAGTGGTAGGCGATCGGCATGGCGACATCCCGGACGGGCACGAGGTCGAGCGTCGCCACGAACTCCGTGACGTCCTTCGCCAGCGCCGACACCCGCTCCGCCTTGGCGGCGTAGGCCGGCTCGTTGCGGAACATGAAGCCGTAATCCTTGATCGTCGTGCCGCAGCCCGAGGTCGTGATCAGGATGGCGTCCAGCCCCTTGCCCTCGATCTCGGCCGTCCAGGCGTCGATATTGGCGCGGGCAAAGGCGTGGGCGTCGTGCTCGCGGCCCATATGGTGGACGAGCGCGCCGCAGCAGCCCTCCCCCTTCGGCAGCACGACCTCGACGCCATGGCGCGTCAGCAGCCGGATCGTCGCCTCGTTGATGGCCGGGTCGAGCACCGGCTGAGCGCAACCGGAGAGGATGGCGACGCGCTTGCCCGCAGGCGCGGCGGCGGGGGCGAATGCCTGCGGCCCCTCCATCGGCGAGCGCGAGGGCAATTTGGAGGGCGCCAGCGCCAGCATTGCCTTCAGCCGCGCGCCGACCAGCGGCAGGGCGCCGAGCGCGGGCCCCAGAGGCTTCGCCAGCATCGCGCCGAGCATCGCGACACGGAAACGGCCCGGATAGGGCAGAATCGCGCCGAGCACGCGCCGCAGCAGCTTGTCGTGCCAGGAGCGCTCATAGGTCTCCTCGATATGGGCGCGGGCATGGTCAACGAGGTGCATGTAATGCACGCCGGAGGGACAGGTCGACATGCAGGAGAGGCAGGAGAGGCAGCGGTCGACATGCTTCACGACCTCTTCGGTCGCCGGCTTGCCGTTCTCGAGCATGTCCTTGATCAGGTAAATGCGCCCGCGCGGAGAATCGAGCTCGTCGCCGAGCAGCAGATAAGTCGGGCAGGTCGCGGTGCAGAAGCCGCAATGCACGCAGGTCCGCAGGATCTTTTCCGAGGCCGGGAGCCGCGGGTCGGAGGCGAGATGGGCGGGGCTGAAGTTGGTCTGCATCTCTCTCAGGCCCCACCCTGCCAGGCTTTGATCCAGTCGAGCGGATACAACAGCATGATCACGTTCAAGGTCAGGTTGTCGCGGATGAGCCAGCCGACCACCAGTTCCATCGCCAGTGCCGACGCCACCGTTACCCAGACCGGGAGGAAGCGTGCCGCGAGGAAGCCCGCGATCATCGCAAGGATATCGCAGACCGAGTTGAGGACGCTGTCGCCATAGTAATCCAGCGAGATCGTCGTCGCGCGATAATGCTCGATCACCGCATTGGTGTTCTCCGCGATCTCCCAGGAGGCTTCCAGCAGGATCGACAGGATCAGCGCCAGTCCGAGCGAAATCTGCAAGCCGGTGATGCGCCTGATCAGCCAGAACAGCCCGTAGAACAGGAAGCCGTGGATGATGTGGGAGAAGGTGTACCAGTCGGCGATGTGCTGGGAGTTCTCCGAGGACATGACCTCGCCGTGCCAGGGTTTGACGAAGCCGCATTTGCAGATCGGCTCACGCCCCATGGCGGTCAGGATCGCGGCTGTCGCAACGATCAGCAGCAGCGCGATCAGCGCGATCGTCCAGGGCGCCAGCCGGTTCGGGGCCCAGGGGGCACGCGGATCGGGCGCGCGCCCCGCCGGGTTCAGCGTCTCAGCAAACGTCATCAGATCCCCGCATACATCCGGCCCGGCTCGAACATGCCCGCCGGGTCGAAGCTCGTCTTAATGCCCGCCGTCACCCGCATCAGCGGCTCCGGCAGCGGCTCGAACACCGGCACGCTTGCGCGGATCGCGGCCGGGGCGCGCACCAGCGTGGCATGGCCACCCAGCGGCCTGATCGCAGCGCGGATCGCGTCGGCCGCGGCATCCGCGCCGGCGGGGACCGCGAGCCAAACCAGCCCGCCGCCCCAGTCGTAGAACCAGCGCGCGCCCGGCACCCGCGCCGCGATGGCCGCGGTCGCCTTCGGGCCGTCGGTCGGCGCAACCGAGAGCCGCCAGACGGCCTCGTCGGTGCCGGCCAAGAAGCGGGCGTCGCGGACGTCGCGCCAGAGTTCGACCGAGGATTCGCCTTCGATCCGCTCGGGGGCGCCATGGGCCGCCAGCAGCGCGACCAGCTCGCGGCTGCGATAGTCGATCGAGTCGGAGAAGTTCTCCAGCCGAAGCAGCGTACGGGGCTGCTCCGTGCCGATGCCGGCCGGCAGATGGGCGGCGGCGAAAGGCTCATAGGGCGAGCCTAGCGCAGTGCAGAGCAGCGCGACCGCCGTCTCGTCCGAGAGGCCGCGCCAGGCCAGCGTCAGGATGCGCTCCGGCTTCGGCAGCACGCGGAAGGTGACCTCGGTGAGGAAGCCGAGCGTGCCGTAGCTGCCGGCGACGAGCTTCACGAGGTCGAGCCCGGTGACGTTCTTCATCACCCGCCCGCCGGATTTGATCGCCTCGCCGCGGCCGTTCACGAGCCGGATGCCGATGAGGGAATCGCGCGCCGCGCCGGCATTGATCCGGCGCGGGCCGGAGATGTTGCCGGCGGCGACGGCGCCGATGGTCGGCTCGCCGTCGGTGCCGAGCAAGGCGCGGTGGTCCATCGGCTCGAAGGGCAGCATCTGGCCGCGCTCGGCCAGTGTGCGCTCGACCTCGGCCAGCGGCGTGCCGGCGCGCGCGGCGATGACCATCTCGGCCGGCTCGTAGAGCGTGATGCCGGTGAGGCCGGCGCTGGAGAGCGTGCTCTGCGTCTGCGTCGGGCGGCCGAGCCCGGCCCGGGTGCCGCCGCCGCCGATCGACAGCGGAACCCCGCTGTCGAGCACGGATTTCACGACGGCGCAGGCCTGCGCCTCGGTGGTGGGGATGTGGAGGGTCATTGATGGGAGCCGATCATCACGCCGCCACCCGTCCTTCCAGCGGGAACACCTTCGCGGGGTTGAGCAGCCAGCGCTGGTCGAACACCGCCCTCACCCGCATCTGCTGGTTCAGATCCTCGGGGTTGAACTGGAAGGTCATCAGGTCGCGTTTCTCGATGCCGACGCCGTGCTCGCCGGTCAGGCAGCCGCCCACCTCGACGCAGAGCTTGAGGATGTCCATGCCGGCATCCTCCGCCTTCTGCGCCTCGATGGGATCGTTGCAGTTGTAGAGGATCAGCGGGTGGAGATTGCCGTCGCCGGCATGGAAGACATTGGCGACGCGCAGCCCATAGCCCTTCACGATCTCGTCCATGCGGCGCAGCACGTAAGGGAGCTGGCCGGTGGGAATGGTGCCGTCCATGCAGATATAGTCGGCGATACGACCCGTGGCGCCGAAGGCGGATTTGCGGCCCTTCCAGATCGCCGCCGCCTCCATCGCGGACCGGCTCTCCTTCACCGTCTTGACGCCGTGTTCGCGGGCGATGGCGACGATGCGGGCGAGCTGGGCGTCCATTTCGGTGTCGGAGCCCTCGACCTCGATGATCAGCAGCGCCTCGACATCCATCGGGTAGCCCGCCTTGGCGAAGGCCTCGCAGATCTCGATGGCGGGCTTGTCCATGAACTCCATCGCGACGGGAATGATGCCCGCGCCGATGATGGCGGCCACGGCAGCACCGGCCTGCTCGCTGGTCGGGAAGCCGAACAGCACGGGCCTGGCGCCTTCGGCCGCGCGAAGGATGCGCACGGTCGCCTCGGTGATGATGCCGAGTTGGCCTTCGGAGCCGTTGATCAGGCCGAGGATGTCATAGCCGGCCGCATCCAGATGGGCGCCGCCGATCTCGACGATGCTGCCGTCGAGCAGAACCATCGTGACGCCCAGCACATTGTTGGTGGTGACGCCGTATTTCAGGCAATGCGCCCCGCCGGAGTTCATGCCGATATTGCCACCTATCGAGCAGGCGAGCTGGGAGGACGGGTCGGGCGCATAGAAGAAGCCCTCGGCCGAGACGTCCCCGGTGACGGCGAGATTGGTGACGCCGGCCTGCACCTTCGCGGTGCGGTTGGCGTAGTCGATCGCGAGGATGCGGTTCATCTTGGAGACGCCGATGACGACGGCGTCCTCCTGCGGGATGGCGCCGCCGGCGAGCGAGGTGCCTGCCCCGCGCGGCACCACCGGCACGCCCTGCTCGCCGCAGAACTTCAGGACGGCCGCGACCTCCTGCGTCGTCGAGGGCAGCACCACCGCCAGCGGCAGGCGGCGATAGGCGGTCAGCGCGTCGGTTTCATAGGGGCGGCGCTCGTCTTCGGCGGTGATCAGCGCATCGGCCGCAACGAGCCGGGCGAGTCCGGCGACGATCTCCTCGCGGCGCGCCAGGATTCCCGGATCGGGCAGCGGAAAGGCGATGGCGGACATGATGCGGTCTCCCCGGGCGAACGACACGCAGCCTAGACCAATTCGAAACGACTTGCAGTGCGACCGACGCGCATGATCTTTTCCATAGTCGAAAAAATCGGCGGGGGATCTGTGCAGCCATGGACCGGTTCGGCGATCTCGACGTTTTCGCCCATGTCGTGACGGCGCGCAGCATGTCGGCGGCCGGGCGTCAGCTCAACCTGTCGCCGGCGGTCATCTCCAAGCGCATCCGCCGGCTCGAGGAGCGCCTGGGCGTCAGGCTGCTGCAACGCACGACCCGGCAGCTCTCGCTGACCGAGGCCGGCCAGGGCTTCTATGAGCGGGTCGTCTCAATCCTGTCCTCGATCGAGGATGCCGAGGCCTGGGTGGCCAGCGGGGCCGGGCAGGTGCGCGGCACCCTGCGTGTCTCGGCGCCGACCTCCTTCGGGCGGCTCCACATCGCCCCCCATCTCAAGCCCTTTCTCGACGCGCATCCGCTGGTCAGCGTCGAGCTCGTGCTGACGGATGGGTTCACCGACATCGTTGGCGAGGGTTTCGATCTCGCCATCCGCATCGCCGATCTGCGCGATTCATATGTGGACGCCCCCTTTGGCAAGGCGTTTATGTCGGGATGATTTGATCGGT
>LSIG01000179.1 GCA_001556125.1 Rhizobiales bacterium CCH10-E5
AGCGAACCTGACCGCTGAAAAGACCCCGTGAGTCAGCCTCGACGGCCGTTGGTATGAGGCCTCCTCGGTCGACGAGGCCTGCTCGGTCGAGCCCTGCGAGAGCTGCTCGGCGCTGGCCGAGAGTTCCTGAGAGCCCGAGGACATGTTCTCGGCGGCGGCGGCCAACTGGGCGACGACCTCGCGCAGCTTGATCACCATGTTCTCGAGCGAAATGCCGAGCGTGTCCTTCTCGGAGAGCGGCTTGGCGTCCACCGTCAGGTCGCCCGAGGCGATCGCATCCGCAACCGCCGCGGTGGCGTTGAGGTTGGCGGTCATCTCGGCCAGGCCCTTGGCGACATCCTGGCTGAGCCCGCCATAGTCCTTCTCGACGGACTGCGAGAGATCGCCGACCGAAACGGCCGCCACGACGCGGGAGATGTCGCCGAAGGCGTTCTCGACAGCCAGAGCGCAGCCCTCCATGCGGCCGATCTCGTCCCGGCGGCCGGTCTCGACGGGAGCGGCCAGCGTGGCGAGCTTGCCCGTCACACGGGTGATCGGCCGGGCGATGGTGCGGGTCAGCAGCACGCCGATGCCGAGGGCGATGACGATGTTGAGGATGACGCTGCCGTAGACGACCTTCTCGGTGATGTCGAAGGCCATCTCCTGGGCCTTCAGGCGCGGGATCGAGAGCGTCTTCTCGTGGCTGAGGACTTCGGCGACCTTGGCGCGCAACCCGTCCATCGCCGCCTTGCCGGCGCCGCCGACCTCGAGTTGCCGGGCGCTTTCGCGGGTGTCCGGGCTCGCCATGAGCGCGATGGCGCGATCGGCCGATTCCCGATGCCAGGTCTCGGAGAGCTTCTGGATTTCGGCGAAGCGCGCCTGCTGCGCGGCATCGTCCGTGGTCAGTTGCCGGGCCTTGGCGATCCAGCGGTCGAACTCCGCGGCGCCAGCGCGATAGGGCACGAGGAAGGCGTTGTCGCCGGAGAGCAGGAAGCCGCGGAGGCTGGTCTCCTGATCGACCATGGCCGACAGGAGGTGGTTCGACGCCTCGACGACCTCGTCTGTGTGGTCCGTCCACTTCGTCGTCTGACGGATCTGCGAGGATTCGATGTGGGTGATCACGCTCGCGCCCACCATGACCAGGATCACGACGGACAGCGCCGTCACGATCTTGCTGCGGATCGAGAGGTTGTCGAAGAACGTCATGGCGGATCTCCGGAGGTGATGGCCGGTCGCCCGGCCGGACCCGACGCAGGCTCGCGTCGGATCGTGGCGGGGTCAGCGGTCAGTTGCGGTGAAAGGCGGCGTCGTCCTGGTCGCCGCCATCGGCGAGGTCGAAGGAGAAGCCGCCGGCGGCAGCCTTGCGGGCGGGTTTCGCTGCGGCCGGCTTGCGGGGCTGGATGGCCGCAGCCATCGTCGCCGCCTTGCCGCGCAGCTGCTTGACGGCTTTCGCGACCGGCTGCGCGATCTCGACCGCGCCCGCCCGCTCGTCGAGCCGGAAGAAGGCGATGGTGTTCTGAAGCTGCTCGGCCTGGGCGGCGAGTTCCTCGGAGGTGGCGGAGACCTCCTCGGAGGCCGCGGCGTTCTGCTGCGTCACCTTATCGAGCTGCTGGATGGCCTGGTTGATCTGGGTAGACCCCACATCCTGCTCGCGGCAGGCGGCGGTGATCTCCTCGACCAGCTCGGCAGTCTTCTTGATGTCGGGCACCAGCTTCGCCAGCATCGAGCCGGCTTCCTGCGCGACCTTCACCGTGTCGGTCGAGAGCGTGCCGATCTCGGCCGCGGCCGCCTGGCTGCGCTCGGCGAGCTTGCGCACCTCGGA
>LSIG01000018.1 GCA_001556125.1 Rhizobiales bacterium CCH10-E5
TTGAGCCAGGATGCGGCGCGGATGGATTGAGCCACCATCCGCACGCCCCGTGGCGCTCCGCTTGCCGGCGTTTTTCGTCTCCGGGCCGCGCTTATCGGGTCGAAGGCCAGCCTTCGCCGCGAGCCCTCGGGCGCCAGTTCCCCTCATCGGGTTGTCGCGCCGTCCGGCATGGGACGAAGGCATGATGCCAACCACCGTTCCAGCGAGCTCCTCGCACAGGGGCCGTAGTACCCCCAGGGGCGGTGCCCCGAAGCCTCCCGAGTCCAGCTTGCAAGGCTGGCCGCAGGCGCCGCGCCCATCCCCACCAACGGCGTGCCTTCCGGATGGCCGCCCCTCTGGGATGAGGTGGTGGCAGATTAAGGCGACACGAAAGCACCGGGGATAAGTCAGCCTCCTTCTCCCCTCGGGGGAGAAGGTCCGGCAGGGGATGA
>LSIG01000180.1 GCA_001556125.1 Rhizobiales bacterium CCH10-E5
TCGATTTCCTCAGCGGCCAGATCATCGGCAAGGCCTGGATGGTGCTGCTGGCGCTCCCGCTGATGCATCTGCTGCGACGCCGCGATGAGCGACTGGGATTGGCCGCCGCATAATCAGGACCCATACCCTGTCTACTTCTCATAAACCGCCAAGACGTTGAAGTCGGGCCCATCCATCAGCGTGCCAACAATACGGAGGCCGTGCCCATGAGCACGCCTCACCAATCGGTATGCCAAAGATCCAGTATAGTAGTTGCCTGCCGGTTCCATGTGAAGATGAGCGGTGTCGACCTTATCGTTGAGAGGAACGCGGAAATCGATCCACTGTATTCGGCCCCCTCCATCTGACGCGCCGCCTTCGATGACCTCGGTCGACTGCTTGGGATCGAAATTCTTAGAATACCATCCCCAGTACGCGCACTTGTCATCGGAGCTGAATTTCGGAGGCTTCTCCCCCGTCTCGGCATTCAGCTTATCAAAGAAAGTCGCCACCTTCCCCGTGGTGAACTCCGCCGCCATCGGAATCATCCGCGTTTTCGGAGGCAGGTCGACGAATGCGAGGGCGCGGGGAGCTCCACCATGCAGCCCAGTTTCGTGCCAGCGCAGCACGTCAGCAGTCGAACCGGCGAGCAGGCGATCAGGGTGGTTGAGAAGATAGAAGGCGGCAAGTTGGACCAGCTGCCGCTGGGGAGATTCAATTGGGGCAAGCGTGACTGTGACGTCTTCCCCGTTGTTTGATCCCGTCGTTCCCTGTCCTTCTGCCGAGACCTCCACCCCCGCCGAGAACAATGCCGAGATCCAGTCGGGCAGGCCAATCTTGCCCTTGGCTCCAAATTTGCCCACGATCTCGCTCTTTTGACCCTTGCTGATCTTTATCGTCCGCGGCCCCGCCTCTTCGTATGGCGGACGGACAACAGCGTCGTAGAAGCGCGCCAAGTTCTTCTCGTCGATCAGAAGCGGCGCATCGTTGAGCCAATTCAGGGCACTGGGTAGCCCAGACTGACCCAATCCAGTCGAGAGCGGGGCGCTTGAGGTCAAATCCGTCATGAAATCACTCGTTTATGAACACTTGAAATTTCGAAGTCGGGGCGGTCAGATCCCTGGAATCGGGTTTTCAGATGCCTACCTAACCATATCACCATAGGAGAAAATCATGTCGGAGTCGCAATTCGGAGCCCCGCCTAAGAACGGTAAGAGTGTCCTGCTCAAGAATGGCAATCCGCCTCCAACACCGTTCCACGTCGAGGTCTGGATCGAGGGCAAGCTAACGTCGACGACCAAATTTGCCGATATCGACGAAGCGAAGCGCTTCCAGCGTGATGAACTTCTGCGGTGAAGTGAGCACGGCTTCGTGGCCGTACAGCACGCCCTCTTGCCGCGCGATTCTCCCGTATTGATGATGAGCGGGACGGACAGGCGCATCTAGGTGCCTACTCCACATCCCTATATCCGAAAATAACAAAAAATCCCATCTCAGGCGGCTTAGGCGGGGCGCCTGTATGACAAATTAAGCTTATGTACACCTCGCCCCTCAGCGATGTGTCAACAGATTTCCAGTCTGGATCAATTCCTGATCTATCAGGAGTTTCCATGACTTCGCTCGAGCCGACTGCATACGACTGGCCAGCCATCCACAAAATTCCACAGCGAGAATTTTTCAGTGGCCCTGCATATCAGAAGGGCCAGGTCTCCCTGACGGTTGGCCCTGGCGGCCTCGGAAAATCCACGCTCTGCATCACCGAGGCGGTTGCGATGGCGGGCGGGTTCTCGGTCTTTGGTAACGAACCCTTGAACCTGAAGGTGTGGTACCTGAGCGCAGAGGACGACAAGGAAGAAATGGACCGGCGAATTGCTGCAGCGTGCGAGGCGCTCCATGCAGATCGCAGCACTAACCTGCATGTCGACTGCGTCGAAAAGGGCCAGATCCAAATCGCCAACTCTGACGGTCTAAACACGGGCCTGATCGAAAATCTCATCGCGGAGATTCGAGACAAAAAGATGAAGGTGGTGTTCGTCGATCCGTTCATTTGTACCCATGATGTGTCGGAAAACGACAACTCAAAGATCGACAAGGTTGCCAGGGCCTGGAAGCGGATCGCGCGCGAGGCTGAATGCGCGATCCATATAGTGCACCACCAGGCGAAAGACACGAAAGAAGGCAGCGATGGTGCTCGAGGAGCGAGCGCTCTCGGTCGTGTCCCATAGCGTGGTGTAGCTGACGGTGGTCACCGGCGATTGCCGGTTA
>LSIG01000181.1 GCA_001556125.1 Rhizobiales bacterium CCH10-E5
ACCCCTTGGAATCACGAGTGCCCCAGTCGCTCAACCCTTTCGGGACGGGCTCTAATTCCAATGTCGCCGAAGAGCGCAACGGCATGTCGGTGCCGTTGCCGCTTGCCGGCCCGACGAGATGCCTGGCCTGCCCGCTCTACTGATTTCCTGGTGCGCATCGACTGCGCATCGCTGCCCCCCCCCGGCGCCGTCCGACCGGAGCCCGGACCGCCTTTGCGGGCCGGTGCCGGGCCGGCGCCGCTGCCAACCGGATCCGCTGATGAAAAAGCTTCTGTCGACCCGCCTTCCCATCGCCACCCGCCTCGCCTTGCTCGGCGTCTTCTTCGTCGGCGTCGCGGTCGCCGCTTCCGTCATGGTGTCGTTGCGCGCGGCCGAGACGGCGATGCGCGAACGGGCGCAGGCGAGCCTCGTCGTCAACATCAACCTGCTGCGCGACCTCGTCGCCGCGAAGGGCGAGCCCCGCCTCGACGGCGACAAGCTTTATTTCGGCGACGAGCTGATGAACGGCAACTTCGCCGCGGTCGACAAGGTCAAGGCGCTGGCGGGCAGTGTCGCCACGATCTTCATGGGCGATGTCCGCATCGCCACCAACGTCCAGCGCCCCGACGGGGGACGCGCGGTCGGCACGAAGCTCGCTGCCGGCCCCGCCTATGACACCGTGTTGAAGCAGCGCCAGACCTATTCGGGCGCGGCCGACATCCTCGGCCAGCCCTACTTCACGATCTACGAACCGATCGTCCAGAAATCCGACAATCGCGTCATCGGCATCCTCTTCGTCGGCATCAAGCAGGCCGACTTCATGACCGTCGTCAGCGAGATGATCACCGGCAATGTGATCGCGGGCCTGATCATCGCCCTCGTCGCCGGCCTCGCTCTCTTCTTCCTGGTGCGCCGGATGATGAAGCCGCTCGGCAGCCTCAAGGGTGCCATGGACCGGCTCGCGGCTGGCGACCTCGTGACCGCGGTTCCCACATTCCGGGCCGGCGAATTCGCCCAGATGGCCGGAGCGGTGAGCGTTCTGCGTCAGGCCGCCATCGAGAAGGAGCGCCTCGAAGGCGAGGCCGCGACCCAGGCCAGCCTGATGGACGAGAGCCGCCGGTCGACTGAGGAACAGCGGCAGGCTGCGGCGCAGCAGCGCCTGCAGCAGGCACAGGAATTGGAGAAGGTCGTCAGCTCGATCGCGGCTGGCCTGTCCGAACTCGCGCATGGCAATCTGACCCATCGTATCGGGTCCGAGATGCCGGCCGATTACGCCAAGCTGCGCGACGACTTCAACGCCACCATCGATCGTCTCTCGGCCACGGTTCGCACCATCCAGGTCACCTCGGCCGATGTCGGGCTCGCCGCCCGCGAGATCAACATGGGCGCGGACGATCTCTCGAAGCGCACCGAGGAACAGGCCTCCTCGCTGGAGGAGACGGCCGCCACGACCGAACAGCTCGCGGCCTCGGTGAAGGCCTCGGCACAGGCCTCCCGGAATGCGGCCGCCATCGCCGACGAGGCGATGAAGGCGGCGCAGAACGGCGGCGCCATCGCCGGCCAGGCGGTCGATGCCATGGCGCGGATCGAGGACGCCTCGACCAAGATCTCGGACATCATTCGCGTCATCGACGACATCGCCTTCCAGACCAACCTGCTGGCGCTGAACGCCGCGGTCGAAGCGGCGCGCGCTGGCGATGCCGGCAAGGGCTTCGCCGTCGTGGCTTCGGAAGTGCGGACCCTGGCGCAGCGCTCCAGCGAGGCGGCGAAGGACATCTCGGCGCTGATCTCGTCGTCCAACAACGAGGTCGGCGAGGGCGTGAAGCTGGTGCGCCAAGCCGGCGAGCAGCTCAGCCACATCCTTTCGGCTTCGGAGAAGGTCGCGGCCACCATCGCCGACATTTCGGCGGCCTCGAGCGAACAGGCGAGCGGCATCGACGAGATGAGCCAGGCGGTCGCCCATCTCGACGAGATGACCCAGCAG
>LSIG01000182.1 GCA_001556125.1 Rhizobiales bacterium CCH10-E5
TGAACCGCCCCGGCTTCACCGGAGGCCATTTGGTTTAAGTCACGCCGCCATTTGCTGCTCACCGAGCATGGCGTAGTAGCGCTCCTCGGCTTCGGCCGGCGGGATGTTGCCGATAGGCTCCAGCAGCCGGCGATGGTTGAACCAGTCGACCCAGGTCAGCGTGGCGAACTCGACGGCCTCGAAGGATCGCCAAGGCCCCCGACGATGGATGACCTCGGCCTTGTAGAGGCCATTGATCGTCTCGGCGAGTGCGTTGTCATAGCTGTCACCGACGCTGCCGACGGAGGGCTCGATGCCGGCCTCAGCCAGCCGTTCGGTGTAGCGAATGCTCACATATTGCGAACCGCGGTCGCTATGGTGCACCAGGCCGCCGCGACGGGCGGGCCGTCGCTCGTGAAGGGCCTGCTCCAGGGCATCCAGCACGAAGCTGGCATGCGCGGTCCGGCTCACCCGCCAGCCGACGATGCGGCGAGCATAGGCGTCGATCACAAAGGCGACGTAGACGAAGCCCGCCCAGGTGCTGACATAGGTGAAGTCCGAGAGCCAGAGCCGGTTAGGCGCCGGCGCATGGAACACCCGGTTCACACGGTCGAGCGGGCACGGTGCCGACTTGTCCGAGATGGTCGTGCGGACCGACTTGCCGCGGATCACACCGGCCAAGCCCATGCTCTGCATCAGCCGTTCGACGGTGCAGCGCGCCACATCGAACCCCTCGCGCATCATCTGTCGCCAGACCTTGCGCGCTCCATAAACCTCGAAGTTCTCGGCGAACACGCGCTCGATCTCGGGGCGCAGAACCTCGTCCCGCAGCGCCCGTGCCGAGCACTTCGACGGATCAAGCCGCCGGGCGACATGGGCATGATAGGTCGATGGGGCGATCGGCAGGACCTTGCAGATCGGCTCGACCCCATACGCACCGCGATGATCATCGATGAACGCGATCATGTCTTCGACCGGCGGTCGAGCTCCGCCATGGCGAAATATGCGGATGCCTTGCGCAGGATCTCGTTCGCCTGCCGCAGCTCGCGGTTCTCGCGCTCAAGGGCCTTCAGCTTTGCCGACATATCCGTCGTCACGCCGGCCCGCTTGCCGGCATCGACCTCGGCCTTCTTCAGCCACTCATTCAGCGAGTGCGCCGAACAGCCGATCTTCGCCGCAATCGACACGATCGCCTGCCAGCGCGAAGGGTGTTCAGCCTCATGATCCAGCACCATCCGCACCGCCCGGGCACGCACCTCAGGCGAGAACTTGTTTGTCGTCTTGCTCGTCATAGCCCCATCCTCTCAGGAGTTGGGGCCTCCGGCAAAGCCGGGGCGGTTCA
>LSIG01000183.1 GCA_001556125.1 Rhizobiales bacterium CCH10-E5
CCGGCGGCGATGCAGCAGCGCTATCTGATGCGCTCCCGCGATCCCCGCGACGAGGTGGTGCGGGTGACGCCGGAACTGCGCCGCACGGTGCATTTCGAGCGGCTGAACCTGATGGACGAGTCCTATCCGTTCGACCGCGACGTCGACGTCATCTTCTGCCGCAACGTGCTGATCTATTTCGACAAGCCCACCCAGCAGGCTGTGCTGTCTCGGCTCGCCTCGCATCTGCGGCCGGGTGGATACCTGATGCTGGGGCACTCCGAGTCGATGGCCGGCAGCGGCGTGGAGCCGCTCCGCCAGGTCGTCCCGACGGTCTATCAGGCGGCGCCGGCCGCCGGCTCGAGGACAGCCGCATGAACCGCAAACCGATCCGTGTCCTGATCGTCGACGATTCCGCCTCGGTGCGGCAGGTGCTGACGACGATCCTCACCGAGGATCCGGGCATCGAGGTCATGGGCACGGCGGCCGATGCCTTCGCCGCCGCCCGGCGTCTGCAGAACGAACTGCCCGACGTCATGATCCTCGACATCGAGATGCCGGGGATGGACGGGCTGACCTTCCTGCGCAAGATCATGGCGCAGCGTCCGATCCCCGTGATCATCTGCTCGACCCTGACCGAGGCCGGCTCCCGCGCGCTCTTCGACGCGCTCGAGGCCGGGGCGGTTGACGTGCTTCCGAAGCCCCGCGTCGATACCCGCGCCGCGCTGATGGAGACCGCCGATCGCCTGCGCCATGCGGTGCGCGCCGCGGCCCAGGCGAAGTTGCGCCCGCGCGAGCCGCGCATGCAGGTCGAGAAGAAGCTCACCGCCGACGCCATCCTGCCGCCGCCGGTGCTGGGCCGTGTCCGGCATTCGACCGACAAGATCGTCTGCATCGGCATTTCCACCGGTGGTACCGAGACCCTGCGCGAGGTGCTGGAGCAGCTTCCGGCCAACTGCCCGGGCATCGCCGTCGTCCAGCACATGCCGGAGAAGTTTACGCTCGCTTTCGCGCGCCGGCTGAACGGCATCTGCGCGATGGAAATCAAGGAGGCGGAGGATGGCGACGAAGTGTCGACCGGTCGCGTCCTGATCGCGCCCGGAAACCGCCACATGCTGCTTCAGCGGGTCGGGCAGGGCTATCGCGTCGCGATCAAGGACGGGCCGCATGTCTCGCGCCACCGCCCCTCCGTCGACGTGCTGTTCCGCTCCGCCGCGCAATATGCCGGCGCCAATGCGCTCGGCATCATCATGACCGGCATGGGCGACGACGGCGCGCGCGGCCTGCTCGAGATGCGCAAGTCCGGCGCCCGGACGCTCGCGCAGGACGCCGAGAGCTGCGTCGTCTTCGGCATGCCGAAAGAGGCGATCGACCTTGGCGCAGCGGAACGGATCGTCAAGCTCTCTCGTGTACCACAGGAGATCATGGCCTGGCCGCAATCCACGCCAGGGTCGGGTTGAGGACGAGTGATGCGCGTTGCGTCTGAGATGGGTGGCGTCGGGGGAACGACTGTGATGCTGGCTCAGGAACCCGGCCTCGCGCGGCTGGTCGAGGCGCTGGAGGGCACCGCCCGCGAGATCGACGTCACCTTCGCCCGCGCCGGCAGCCAGCTCGGCGAGGGGCTCGGGCTGTTCGAGGGGCTGAAGGAGCGCCTGACGACGCTGTCGACCGATCTGTCGGGACCGGAGATTGCGCGCGCCGGCACGACATTGTCGGGCCTTGCCGGCGAGCTGCGCGCCATCAATGACGGGCTGCTCCAGGAAACCGGCGTGCTGCAGCAGCTCGCCGCCCACAGCAAGGACGCCTCGCAGGTGCTTGAGCGCCTGCTCGAGCACATGCGCCTGATCACCATCCTGGCCCGTAGCGCCCGCATCGAGGCGGTCTCGGTGCAGGCCGCCGGCCGCGACTTCGGTGACTTCACCAGCGAGATCGTCGCTCTCACCACCCAGGCCCAGCGCACCATCCAGAACTGCGCCCGCGACCATGACCATCTCAGCGCGCTGCTGGGCTCCGCGCTGGAAGCCCAGCGCGATTTCGAGGGCCGCTACGGCCAGGCGCTCTCCGCGCTCGCTGCCAAGCTGGAACAGACCCTGGTCGAGGTCACCGGCCGCCAGCAGCGCAGCGTCGCGCTGACGAGCGATGCCGCGACGCATTCCGGTAAGATCGCCATGGCCGCCGGCGGCGCCATCATCGCCCTGCAATCGGGCGACAGCATCCGCCAGCAGCTCGAACATGCGATCAAGGCCCTGCGCCTGCTCGCCGCCGTCACGGCCGGCACCGGTGAGGGCGCAGCCCTCGACGCCGAGGCCCGCACGACCGTCGAGATCGTGCTGCGCCGTCTCGAGGCCGCCCAGCTCGAGGAGAGCGCCCGCAGCCTCGCCCAGGATGCCGACTCCATCGAGGCGGCGCTCGCCCTGCTGGCGGGCGACACCGCCGGCCTGCTCGACCTGGTGCGTTCGCTCTACCAGGGCGATGGCGGCCGCAGCGGCTCTTTCCTCGCCGATCTCGAGGCGGATCTCGCCGAGGCTTCGGACCTGCTCGCCAAATGCGACCGCGCCCGCGCCGGCGTCGACCGTGTCACCAGCGCCATGTCGACGGTGCTGGACACCTGCCAGCAGACTGTGGCGGCCTTGGCCGGCACCGTTTCCAGCATCGTCCTGATCGGGATGAATGCCGGCCTGCGCGCAGCCCGCATCGGCACCGGCGGACGCAGCCTCGTCGTCATCGCGCAGGAGCTGAAATTCGCCGCCGATCAGGTCGCGGCCGACGCCGCGCAGCTGACTCCGACCTTCGCACAGATGCAGGAGACCTCGGTCGGACTGAAATCCGGCGGGCGGCTCGACGCGGCCCATTTCGCCGCGCTCGACCAGGCGATGAGCGAGTCCCTAGCCGCGCTGCGCCAGACGGGGGACCGCCTTGCGGCGACGCTCGACCAGCTGACGCGCGAGGGCGGCGGCTTCGCCTCCGTGGTGGCCCAGGCCCGGCTGTCCTTCTCGAATGCGGGGGCTATGAGCGACCTCATCGCATCCGGCGCGGCCGAACTCGAGCGCTCCGTCGCCGAGGCGGCGATGCCCGACGATCCGGCGGCGGCTGCGGCGGCCGCACAGCTGATCGAGCGGCAGGTCTGGCCGAACTACACCATGGTCGGCGAGCGCACGATCCACCAGGCCATCGTCGGCGCCCTGCTGCCCGCCCAGGCCGGCGCGGCCGCCCCGGTCGTCGTCGCCGCTCCGGCGCAGGACGAGGCCGACGACTTCCTCTTCTGACGCCGCCGCGTTTCGGCCGCGAAGGCATCGCACCCTGCACGCGAGGCGTGTGCGGGCCCTCTTTTCTCGCGATGAAGAAGCACAACGTCAACCTTTTGCGCCAGATTTCGCCCTGGCGCGGATAGACAAGCCCGTGTCTTCGTCCTAAGTCCGAATCTGCGCTACAGCAGATTTCAACTTCTCCCGTGATCGGAACACCAAATGGCAGACAACAAAGAAGAGCTGCTCGATCTGACGACCTCCATTGTTTCGGCATATGTCGCCCGCAATAACGTCCCGCGGACGGACCTTGCCGATCTCATCGCGAGTGTCCATGCGTCACTTGCCAAGCTTGGTGGTGAGCCCGAGGCTCCTCCGGCCGCGCCGCTCGTTCCGGCCGTGCCGATCCGCAAGTCGGTGACGCCGGAGGCGATCATCTGCCTCGAGGACGGCAAGTCCTTCAAATCGCTGAAGCGTCACCTCAGCAGCAAATATGATCTGACCCCTGAGCAGTACCGCGCCAAATGGGGCCTGCCGGCGGATTACCCGATGGTCGCCCCCGCCTATGCCGAGGCGCGCTCCGCCCTGGCGAAGTCGATGGGTCTGGGCCGCAAGGCCGCGACGCCGGCCGCCGCTCCCAAGGCCAAGCGCGGCCCCCGCGCCAAGGCCTGAGACGGCCAAGGCTGCGGCGGGCTTCGCAGCCCCTCGCGCGCGCCGGCCGGTCAGCGGCCGGCGTCGCGGCACTCAATGGCCGCCGAGCAGGCTCTTCCTGAGCATGCAGTGCACGCCCTTGTGCTGGTTCACCGTCTGGGTGACGCGCAGATCGGCCGCCATCGAGCAGAGCGCATAGGCCTGCTCGCGCGTGATGCCGGTGCGCTCGACGATCAGCACGATCATGTCGCGCAGCGCCTTCTCGGCGCAGCGGTCGAGATCCGGGTCCATGCCGCAGGTGATGACATGGGTCGGCGTCTCGGCCCGCGGATAGCTGAACTTCAGATCCTTGCGCACGGTCAGTCGGAAGGTGCCCGACAGCGCGGTCTCGATCGCGGTAACGTTGACCTCGCCATCGCCCTGCACGCCATGGCCGTCGCCGACCGAGAACAGCGCGCCCGGCACGAAGACCGGCAGATAGAGCGTCGTGCCGGCCACCAGCTCCTTGTTGTCGAGATTGCCGCCAAAGGCGCGCGGGATGATCGAGGTGCAGCGCCCCCATTCCAGCGGCGGCGCAACGCCCATCACGCCGAAGAACGGTGACAGCGGCAGCTCCAGCCCCCAGGGCAGGGTGCCGACCATCCGCGCCTTGTCGAGCGGGATGTTCATCATGTGGAAGTGCGGAAAGTCGTCCGGCAGCGTGCCGGCGAGCGGCCGGTTGAGATTGTAGCCCCAGTCCTGCCGCAGCGAGACCGCCTCGATGTCGATCTGCAGCACGTCGCCCGGCCAGGCGCCCTCGACCGCGACCGCTCCGGTCAGGATATGCGGGCCGAAGGGCAGGCCCTTCTGCGCCGCATGGATCGCGTGCAGTTCGGGCGGGACGTGGAACCCGGCCGGCGGCAGGGTCTCGACCGTGCCGCTGACGGATTCGATCGTGACGCTCTCGCCGCTCGCGATGGTGAGAGCGGGCGGCACGTGCGCATCGAAATAGCCCCAGTGGCAGGTCTCGGGCGAAGCCTTGAGATGATGGGTCATGATCGCTCCCGCGCGTCGTGGCGGCAGGATGGGCTGCCGCCGGAGAGACTGTCGAGTGCAAATATCGCGCCCCTCGGCTGCGCCCGCTTGCCGGGCCGGTCCCGCTTTTGCGATGGGAGGGCGGCGCATGCCCGCCGCACGACGAAGAGAGCGACCCGATGTCCCGAGAGCTGAAAGCCATCGCCCTGTTCTGCGGCTCGAACACCGGGCAGGGCGAAACCTATCGCGAGGGCGCGGCCCGGCTCGGCGTCGAGATCGGCCGGCGCGGGCTGACGCTGGTCTATGGCGGCACGCATAAGGGCCTGATGGGCATCGTCGCCGACGCGGTTCTGGCGCAGGGCGGGGCGGTCCATGGCGTCATCACCCGCCGCCTCGCGGATCTCGGCCATCTCCATGAGGGCCTGACCCGGCACGAGATCGTCGACGGCATGCGCGCCCGCAAGGAGCGGATGGCGGAGCTCGCCAACGGCTTTGTCGCCATGCCCGGAGGCATCGGCACGCTCGAGGAGTTCATGGAGGCCTGGACGCTGAACCAGCTCGGCGAGTTCGACAAGCCGGCCGGCCTGTTCGACATCGACGGCTACTACCAGCCCTTCATGGGCTTCATCGACCACATGATCGCCCAGGGCTTCCTGCCCGCAGCCCATCGGCAGGGTATCGTCGTCGAGTCCGATCCGGCCCGGCTGATCGACGGGCTCACCGCCTTCGAGCGCGTCACCGTTCCGAAATGGCTCTAGACCGGCCGGTCTCGAGGCGGGCGGCGAGCTGCTCGGCGAACTTCGCCGCCGCCACGGGCAGCGGCCTTCCATGGAGCTGGCCCATCGCGAAGCGCGCCGGCTGGATGTCGCGCTCGTCGATCGGGCGCGAGATCAGGCCGTCGCGCTGCTTCAGGCTGGCCGGCGCGCCGATCTCGATCTGGAAGGTGATGGCGTCCTCCAGCCGGACATAGTTGCGCAGGAACTCGAAGGAGTTCGACTCGATCACCGGCACGAGCTTGAACGAGCTGCGGGCGACGGCTTGGTCGAGCAGCTGGCGCCCGCCATAGCTGCGGTCGGGCAGCGCCAGGGGAAATCCGCTGCACTCGCGCAGGCGGATGCTGCCTCCCTTCGCGAGCGGATGGTCCTGCCGCATGATCGCGACGAGGCGCTGCTCGGCGGAGGCGATGATCTGGAAGCCGATGCCGGTGTCGAGCCGGAAGATCAAGGCGAGATCGACCTCGTAGCTCGCCAGCGCCCTGAGCGCCTCGCCATGGCTGGCGACGCGCACGTCGAACTCGACCAGCGGAAAGGCGCTGCGATAGGCGGCGATCTCGACCGGCAGGAAATCATGCGCCAGCGCGTGGCTGCAGGCGATCGCGACCGTGCCGCGCCGGAACCCCGACAGATCCTCGATCTGCGAGCGCACCCGGCCCATATCGGCGAGCTGGCTGCGGATGTGCCGGATCAGCAATTCTCCGGCCGCGTTCAGCCGGACCCCGCGCGGCAGCCGCTCGAAGATCTTGGTGCCGAGTTCGTCCTCGACGTCCTGCACGCGTCGGTTCAGCGCCGAGGCGGTGATGTTCAGCCGCTCCGCCGCCTTTCGGATCGAGCCGACGCGCGCGACCTCGTCGATGTAATTCAGCAGACGCAGATGCCTCATGGCGCAGGTTCCGACCGATGCGTTTTGCGAACAGATCTTGCAAGAAGTCAGCACAAGACGGCATCGGTCAAGCCGTCCTAGGCTTTTCCCATGGCAGCGGCGCTGAGGCCGCGATGGGAGAGTTCGCATGACGCACGCGATCAGCCGACGCCGTTTCACCCTCGCCGCCGGTGCCGCCGCGCTGGCCTCCGCCCTGCCGCGGCCGGCCCTGGCGCAGGCGCCGACGCGCCTGAAGATGATCCTGAACTGGCGCTATCAGGGCCCTCAGGGCTGGTTTTTCCTCGCCGACGACCGGGGCTATTTCCGGGAGGAAGGGCTCGAGATCGTCATGGACCAGGGCAACGGCTCGGGTGCGGCGGTCGGGGCGGTCGCCTCGGGCTCCTACGATATCGGCTTCGGCGACATCAACGCGCTCATCCAGCTGGTCGCGCGCAGCCAGCCGGGCGCCGCCACTCCGCTCGCGATCTCGGCGCTCTACAACCGCCCGCCTTTCACCATCGCGGTCAAGGCCGACGGGCCGATCAAGACGCCCAAGGATCTCGAAGGCCGCACCATCGGCGGCCCCGCCAATGACGGCGCGCTCAAGCTCTTTCCGGCCTTCGCCAAGCTCGCCGGCATCGATGCGTCGAAGGTCGCCATCACCAACATGCAGCCCAATCTGCGCGAGCAGATGCTGCAGCGCGGGCAGGTCGACGGCGTCTTCGGCTTCGTCAACACCATCGCCTTCTCGGCCAAGCTCGTCGGCATCGACCCCGCCAAGGACTTCCGCTTCATCAATTTCGGCGACTACGGCATGGACCTCTACTCCAACGCCATGATCGCCTCGCGCAAGCTCGCGACCGAGAACCCCAATGCGCTGAAAGGCCTGCTGCGCGCGATCAACCGCGGCCTGAAGGACACGCTGAAGGACAACGACGCGGCGATCGAGGCGGTGGCGAAGCGCGAGCCGCTGATCAACCGGGCCGTCGAGAAGGAGCGCCTCGTCGCCACGCTCGCCTCCGAGATGAGCCACCCCGAGGCCGCCACGCTCGGCATCGGCGACATCGACGACGCCCGTTTCAGGAAGTCGATCGCGATCGTCGTGGAGGCCGACGGCCTGCCGCGTGTGCCGGCGCCCGACGAGGTCTTCAGCCGCGCCTTCCTGCCGCCCCTCGCCGACCGCGTCACCAAGCTGGGGTGAGCCTCATCGTCATTCCGGGGCAGGCCGAAGGCCTGAGCCCGGAACCCAGAACCGATGCCCTCGATCACGAGGCTGTTCGATGACCGAAGCCTCATCTGCACCTGCATCGGTTCTGGATTCCGGGCTCTTCGCTGCGCGAAGCCCCGGAAAGACGGCGCGTGGATGCCTCACCATTCTGCTCTCGGAAGCCTGATAACGATGGATCTGAACCTCAACGGCCGCGTCGCGGTCATCACCGGCCCGGCCAAGGGCATGGGCGCCGCCGTCACCCGGGCCTTCGCCACTGAGGGCTGCAGGCTCGCCCTGATCGGCCGCGACATCGCCGCGATCGAGCCCGTCGCGGCGGAGATCCGCGCGAAGGGCGCCCAGGCCATCGTCATCGCCTGCGACATCACCAGGGGCAGCGATTGCGAGGCCGCCATCGCGCAGACGCTGTCGGCCTTCGGCGGGCGCATCGACATCCTCGTCAACGTCGCCGGCGGCTCGGGGCCGATCGGCAAGACCGGCTGGGAGACCACGGAGGAGGAGTTCGACGAGATCGTCGATCTCAACATGCGCGGCTGCTTCAACACCATGCGCGCCTGCCTGCCGACGATGATCGCGCAAAAGGGCGGCAAGATCGTCAATGTCGGCGGCACCTTCGGCATGCGCGGCCGAGCCGGGCGCATGGCCTACTCTGCCTCGAAATGGGGCCTGCGCGGCATCACCAAGAGCTTCGCGCTGGAAGCCGGCCCCTACGGCATCAACGTCAACTGCGTCGCGCCGGGCATGGTGGACGGGCCGCGCTTCCGTGGCAAGGTCGTCCCCGAAATGGCCAGGCGCCTCGGCATCTCGGAGGAGGCTGCCTTCGAGAAGCATGCGGCGGACTATGCGCTGAAGCGCGTCTCGACCGATGAGGACGTGGCCAATGCCTGCCTCTTCCTCGCCTCCGACGTCTCCCGCCAGATCACCGGCGTCGACCTGCCGGTCGATGGCGGCTGGGCCATGCTGTGAGGGAAGCGATGACCGACACGCCTTTCATCGCCGATCTCGTCCTCGCAGGCGGCACCGTCGTCACCGGCCAGACGCGTTACCGCGCCGATGTCGCGATCAAGGACGGGCTCATCGCGCTGGTCGGCGCCCCGGCCGCAATGCCGGCGGCACGCGAGATGGTCGACGTCTCCGGCCAGTTCCTGCTGCCCGGCGCCATCGACGTCCATGTCCATTTCCGCGAGCCCGGCTACACCCATAAGGAAGACTGGCGAACCGGCAGCGCTGCTGCCGCGATGGGCGGCACCACCACCGTCTTCGAGATGCCCAACACCAACCCGCCGACGCGCTCGGTCAGGGAGCTGCGCCAGAAGCAGGAGGCCGCGGCCAAGGCTCATGTCGATTACGGCATCTACGGCCTGCTCGCGGAGGACAACATCGACGAGCTCCAGGGCCTCATCGACGGCGGCGTCAACGCCTTCAAATGCTTCATGGGCAACACCTTCGGCAACCTGCCCTCGCCCTCGACGGGGGCGATGCTGGAGGGCTTCGAGATCATCGCGCCCTCGGGCCTGCGCATCTCGCTGCATGCCGAGACCGCTTCCATCATGGCCTGGCGCCAGAAGCGCCTGATGGAGGCCGGCCGCAACGATCCGCTCGCGCATATCGCGGCGCGCCCGGCCATCGTCGCCGCGGAAGCCGTCGGCCGCGCGGCGGAACTGGCGGAATGGACCGGCGCGCGCATCCACATCCTGCACATCTCCTCGGCGGCCGAACTGCGCCCGCTGGCCGAAGCCAAGGCCCGCGGCGTCGAGATCACCGGCGAGACCTGCCCCTGCTATCTCCTGCTCGACTCGTGCGACTATGCGCGGCTCGGCTCGATCATCCGCGTCAACCCGCCGGTGCGGGAGGCCTCGGATTCGGAAGCCATCTGGGCAGCGCTGCAATCGGGCGTCGTCGACATGATCGCGACCGACCACGCGCCCCATACGGTCGAGGAGAAGACCAAGGACGTGATCTGGCAGGCCGATTGCGGCTTCCCCGGCGTCGAGACGCAGATGCCGCTGATGCTGAACGAGGTCTCGAAAGGGCGCATCACGCTGGAGCACTACGTCGCGATCTCGGCCGAGAAGCCGGCCAAGGCCTTCGGCCTCTGGCCCCATAAGGGGCGCATCGAGGCCGGCGCGGAAGCCGACATCGCCGTCGTCGACATGACCCGGACCGAGACGATCCGCGCGGAGAATCTCCAGTCGCGCGGCAAGATCACCCCCTTCGAGGGCGTCTCCGTCACCGGCATCCCCGTCCACACGCTGGTGCGCGGCCGCTTCGTCCAGCGCGACCGCCAACTCGTGCCCGAGACGAGCGGCTGGGGCCGGCAGGTCACGGCGATCCAGGCCATGCCCAAGCCCACCATCCGCAACGCCGACCAGACGCTGGCCGCCTGTTTGCAAGGGCCGGCTGGCAGCGCCAAGGGAGCGGGTTCGTGAACGCCATCCTCACCGATATCCGGCCGGGCGAGACCGCCCCGGCCGCGACCTTCATCGAATTCGAGCAGGCCTCGATCACCTATGGCCGCGGGCCCAAGGCGGTGCAGGCGCTGGCGCCGACCTCGCTGAAGATCGCGGAGGGCGATTTCGTCGCCCTCGTCGGCCCCTCCGGCTGCGGCAAATCGACCATCCTCAAGATGGTCGGCGAGTTGCTGAAGCCCTCGACCGGCCATGTCTTCGTCGCCGGCCGCGAGATCGGCGCGACGCCGATCCGCATCGGCATGGCCTATCAGAACCCGACCTTGCTGCCCTGGCTCAACATCCGCGACAACGTCATGCTGCCGCTGAAGATCGTGCCGCCCTTCCGGCAGCACTACCGGGCCAAGCGCAAGACCGAGTATCGCGACCGCGTCGAAACGCTGCTGACGCAGGTCGGCCTCGGCGGCTTCGGCGACAAATATCCCTGGCAGCTCTCCGGCGGCATGATGCAGCGCGCCAATCTCTGCCGCGCCCTGATCCACGATCCGGACCTCCTGCTGCTGGACGAGCCCTTCGGCGCGCTCGACCAGTTCACCCGCGAGGAGCTCTGGGCGATCATGCAGGACCTCTGGCTTTCCAAGAAGCTCACCGTGCTGCTGGTCACGCACGACCTTAAGGAAGCCGCCTATCTCGCCGACCGCATCTGCGTGATGAGCGCGAGGCCCGGCCGCATCCTCGACGATTCACCGGTCGCGCTGGCGCGGCCGCGCACCATCGACATGACCTTCGAGCCGGATTTCGTGGCGCTGAACCAGCGCCTGCGGGCGATGATCGTCGGCGCCCGCGGCGGCACCGGCATCGTCAACCACGCGCCCGGCGCGGCGTGAGGAAGGGACTCTGATGGAACGTCTCGGTGAGATCATCCGCGAGAAGGGCGCCTCGACGGCGCTCATCATCGGCGTCTTCGTGTTCTGGGAGCTGTTCTGCCTGATGGCGGGCATCTCCGACATCCTGCTGCCGCGCCCGTCGCAGATCATCAAGGCGCTGATCCAGTACTGGCCGGCGATCTGGCCGCACACCTGGCAGACGCTCTACACGACGATCGTCGGCTTCGGCATCGGCGTCGTCATCGGGCTCCTGCTGGGCATCCTGATCGGCTCGTCCAAGCTTGCCTACGACACCGCCTATCCGCTGCTCGTCGGCTTCTCGTCGATCCCCAAGGTCGCGGTCGTGCCGATCTTCGTGCTCTGGTACGGCGCCGGCACGGTGCCGGCGATCCTGACCGCGATGATCATCTGCATCTTCCCGATCGTGGTGAACGTCGCGACCGGTATCGCCACCGTCGAGCCGGAACTGGAAGACGTGATGAAGACGCTGAAGGCCTCGAAGACCGACATCCTCTGGAATGTCAGCCTGCCGCGCGCCATGCCCTATTTCTTCGCCGCGCTGAAGGTCGCGATCACGCTCGCCTTCGTCGGCTCGGTGGTGGCCGAGACCGTCGCCTCCAACCGCGGCATCGGCAACATGATGATGATCGCCTCGTCGAGCTTCAACGTGCCGCTCGTCTTCGCCGGGCTCTTCGTCCTGGCCGGGCTTGGCGTCACGCTCTACGTGCTGTTTTCTCTGATCGAGCGGCGCGTCACCGGCTGGGCCCACCGCAAGACCGACGTCGCCTCGGCCTGAGGCGGGGCCGGGCCCTTTCGCGACGGAGACCGATTGTGCGCCAGATCAACGCCGGCCATGCCTTCGATGCGCGCCGCAGCCTGCAGGACACCGCACTGACGATCGAGGGCGGGACCATCGCCGCGATCGCCGGGGCGCCTGCCGGTAGCGCGGAGGACGTCGTCGTGCTGCCGGCGCTGGTCAACGCCCATGACCATGCCCGCCCGATCCGCACCAGCTCGGTCGGCGGCTTCGCCCGGCCGCTCGAGCTCTGGCTGCACCGCCTGGCGCTGTTTTGCCCCGTCGACCCCTATCTCGCGACGCTGGCGCCGCTCGGGCGCGCCGCGCTCGGCGGCCAGGGCGCCGTGATGATCCACCATGTCCGGCCGATGGGCCTGACCGATCTGCCGACCGAGGCCGCGGCCATGGCCCGCGCCGCGCGCGACATCGGCGTGCGCATCGCCTTCGGCGTCGGCATGCGCGACCAGAACCCGCTGGTCTATGGCGACCACGCCCCGGTGCTGGATGATCTCGACCCCGTCGCCCGGGCCGAGATCGAGGCGCGCTATCTCGCGCCGATGCTGCCGATCGCCGAGCAGATGGCCCGCGTCGACGCCGTCGCGGCGGCCATCGCCGGCCCGATGGTCGATGTCCAATATGCGCCCAACGGCCCGCAATGGGGCTCGGACGCGCTCTGGGAGGCGATCGCCGAGGCCTCCGCCCGCACCGGGCGCCGCGTCACGACCCATCTCTTCGAGACGAAGTATCAGCGCGACTGGGCCGACCGGACCTATCCGGGCGG
Source organism: Rhizobiales bacterium CCH10-E5 (assembly GCA_001556125.1). Lineage (GTDB taxonomy): Bacteria > Pseudomonadota > Alphaproteobacteria > Rhizobiales > Beijerinckiaceae > Allobosea > Allobosea massiliensis. The sequence continues at coordinate 12,628 of LSIG01000183.1, forward strand.
GCTGGTCAAGCGCTGGAAGGAGATCGGCCTGCTCTCGCCGCGGCTGACGCTGGCCCATTGCGTCTGGGCCCGCCCCGACGAACTGGAGATGATCGCGGAGGCCGGCTGCGTCATCGCCACCAACACCTCCTCCAACCTGGCGCTGCGCTCCGGGCTCGCGCCGGTCGCCGAGATGGCGGCGCGCGGCTGCAAGGTCGCGCTCGGCGTCGACGGCCAGGCCTTCGACGAGGATGATGACGCGCTGCGCGAACTGCGCCTGCTCTGGTCACTGCATGGCGGCTGGGGCTTCGACACGAAGCTCAGCCCCCGCGATGCGCTCGCCATGGCGCTGGAAACCGGGCGCATCGCGCTCGGCGCGCCCGCAGGCGGCCAGATCGCGGAAGGGCAGGCGGCCGATCTCCTGGTCCTCGACCGCGCTGCGCTCGACGAGGACGCGCTGATGCCGGTCGATCCGCTCGAGCTGATGTTCGCCCGCGCCACCCGCCGGCAGATCCGCGAGCTGATCGTCGACGGCCGTAGCATCGTCGCCCATGGCCGCGTGCTGGGTGTCGATCTCGATGCGGTCCATGACGAGCTGCGCGGCATCTACCGCGCCGGCATCGCCGATCGCGCCGGCCTTGCCGCAGCGCTCCCGGCGCTGGAGAGCGCCGTGACCCGGCACTACGTCACGCGGCTGGGCTGCTGCTGACGCCAGGCCGAGCCGACGCGCTCAGGCAGCCTCGCGCCGCTCCGCCAGCCCCGTCAGGAACACCTCGATGCAGCGCCTGGCGTGGCCGACCCGCTGCTCGCTGGTCATCAGCGCATCGCCCGGGTAGCGCTTCACCATCACGCTGAACACCATGTCCATCAGCATGCGGGCCGCCGCCTCGGGCGGGAAGGACCGCAAAGCGCCGCGTGCCTGCTGGACCGCCAGCCACTGCGCCAGCAGACGCAGCGCCGCCTGCGCACCTTCCAGCGCGATGGCCTCGCCGATCTCCGGATAGCGGTCGGCATCGGCGACGGCGAGCCGGATGAAGGCGAGACGCTGTCGGTTCTCGGTCTCGTCGATGTCGAGCCGGAAGATCGCCGCCAGCGCCTCGGCCGTGGGCAGGGCGTCGTCGGGTCGGGGCAGGGCGAGCATCGTCCGACGGTGGTCGGCAACCATCGCCTTGAACAGGTCGGTCTTCGCCGGGAACAGACGGTAGAGCGTCTTCTTCGAAATGCCGCAGCGCGCCGCGACCGCATCCATCGTCGTGCCGCCATAGCCGACATCGAGGAACAGATCGCAGGCGATGCCGAGAATGCGCTGGCGCTCTTCTGAATCTGGGCGCTGCTTCGGCCGCCCGCGAGACCGCGCCGCGCCGTCGGTGCTCGTCCCGATGTCGTGATCAATCATTAACCGCCACTCCCGGGAAACATCTTTGGGTTTGACAGGCCAAGAAATCAAGCGTTAAGAAACCCGAGAGTTTCCAAAAAGAGACGATCCATGTCCCGTCCTCGCCCCGTCACCATCCGTCAGCTCCCAATGGCGGGGGTCGTCCTGCTGGGCGCTGCGCTCGCGGGCTGCAACAGCGAGAAGGCCGCGGCACCGCCGCCCCAGCAGCAGGCGCAGGTCAGCGTCGTCATGCTGCGTTCGAAGCCGGTCGCCATCAGTGCCGAATTGCCCGGCCGCGTCGCGGCCAGCCTCGTCGCCGAAGTGCGCCCGCAGGTCGGCGGGCTGATCAAGTCGCGCCAGTTCCGCGAGGGCAGCGAGGTCAAGGCCGGCGATCTGCTCTATGAGATCGACCCCGCGCCCTATCAGGCGGCGCTCGACAGCGCGGAAGCCGCCCTCGCCCGGGCGGAGGCTGCGGTCCCCAACGCCCAGGCCAAGGTCGATCGCTACCGCGACCTCATCCGCCAGAATGCGATCAGCAAGCAGGAAAACGACGACGCCGTCGCGGCGCTCGCCCAGGCCCGGGCCGATGTCGCTTCCGCCCGCGCGAGCCTCGACACGGCCCGCATCAATCTCGGCTTCACCAAGGTCACGGCGCCGATCGGCGGCCGTGTCGACCGTTCGACGCTGACACCGGGCGCGCTGGTCACCGCCAACCAGACGACGGCCCTGACCACGATCCGCCAGCTCGACCCGATCAATGTCGACGTCATCCAGTCCAGCACGAACCTGCTGAAGTTCCGCAGCGCGGTGGCCGAAGGGCGGCTGCGCTTCACAGGGCCGAACGTCGCGGTGAAGCTCAAGCTCGATACCGGCGCCGAATACGCCCAGACCGGCAAGCTCGAATTCGCCGAGGCCAATGTCGACGAGACCACCGGCACCTTCACGGTGCGGGCCGAGTTCCCCAATCCCGACCGCCTCCTGCTGCCCGGCATGTTCGTCCGCGCCGTCATCCAGGAGGGCATCGCCGAGAACAGCTTCCTGGTCCCGCAGCGCGCGGTCGGCCGCAACACGAAGGGCGAGGCGACGGCAAAATTCGTCGGCCCTGACGGCAAGGTCGAGGAGCGCGTGCTGGCGACGTCGCGCAATGTCGGCAACAACTGGCTGGTCGAGCAGGGCGTGAAGGACGGCGACAAGGTGATCGTCGAGGGCGCCCAGCTCGTGCGCGCCGGCCAGACCGTGACCGGCAACGAGGTCACGATCGACGAGGCCAGCGGCGAGCTCAAGGCCGCCAACCGCCAGGCTGCGCTGCCCGCGGGCCAGGCTTCCGGCCAGACCGCGAAGAACTGAGCGCCATGTCCCGTTTCTTCATCGAGCGCCCGATCTTTGCCTGGGTCGTGGCCATCGTCATCATGCTGGCGGGCCTGCTCGCCCTGCGCACCCTGCCGGTCTCACAATACCCGCAGATCGCGCCGACAACGGTCAGCATCAGCGCGAGCTATCCCGGCGCCGACGCCCAGACCGTCGAGAACTCGGTGACCAAGGTCATCGAGCAGGGCATGACCGGCGTCGACAACCTGCAATACATGTCGGCGACCTCGACCTCCTCGGGGCAGGCGACGATCACGCTGACCTTCACCAGCGGAGCCGATCCCGACGTCGCGCAGATGCAGGTGCAGAACAAGCTGCAGCTCGTCACCGCGCAATTGCCGCAGACGGTGCAGAACACCGGCATCACGGTCGCCAAGGCCTCGACCGGCTTCCTCCTGGTCGCCGCCTTCGTCTCGCGCGACGGGCGGATGTCGACCAACGACCTCGCCGACTATGTCGATTCCACCCTCAACGACACGCTCAAGCGCGTGCCCGGCGTCGGCTCGACGCAGCTGTTCGGCGCTGGCTATGCGATGCGGATCTGGCTCGATCCCGACCGGTTGCAGAAATACGCGCTGATGCCGAGCGACGTTGTCGCGGCGATCCAGGCCCAGAACGTCCAGGTCTCGGCCGGCCAGCTCGGCGGCCTGCCGCAGGTCAAGGGCCAGCAGCTTAACGCCACCGTCACCGCCGTCAGCCGCCTCCAGACGGTCGGCCAGTTCGAGAACATCATTCTCAAGAGCGGCTCGTCGGGCTCGATCGTGCGGCTCAACGATGTCGCCCGCGTCGAGCTCGGCGCCAAGGACTACACCACCGCCACCCGCTACAACGGCGCGCCTGCGACCGGCCTCGCCGTCAGCCTCGCGACCGGCGCCAACGCGCTGAACACCGCCGCGGCGGTCAAGGCGACGATCGACCGCCTCAAGCCGACGCTGCCGGAGGGCATCGACGTCGTCTACCCCTTCGACACCACGCCCTTCGTCCAGGTCTCGATCGAGAAGGTCGTTCACACGCTGTTCGAGGCGATCATTCTCGTCTTCATCGTGATGTATGTCTTCCTGCAGAACTTCCGCGCGACGCTGATCCCGATGATCACCGTCCCGGTCGTGCTGCTGGGCACCTTCGGCGTGCTCGCGGTCGCCGGCTACTCCGTCAACACGCTGACCATGTTCGCGATGGTGCTCGCCATCGGCCTGCTCGTCGACGACGCCATCGTCGTCGTCGAGAATGTCGAGCGCGTGATGCAGGAGGAAAAGCTCTCGCCCAAGGAGGCGACCATCAAGTCGATGGGCGAGATCACTGGCGCGCTGGTCGGCATCGCCACCGTGCTGGCGGCAGTCTTCGTGCCGATGGCCTTCTTCGGCGGCTCGGTCGGCGTCATCTACCGGCAGTTCTCGATCACGATCGTCACCGCCATGGCGTTGTCGGTGGTCACGGCGCTGATCCTGACACCGGCGCTTTGCGCCACCATGCTTAAGCCCGCCGGCGAGCATGCCGCGCGCACCGGCCCCTTCGGCTGGTTCAACCGCGGCTTCGACCGGACGCTGAACGGCTACACCGGCGGCGTCGCGGCGATGATCGCGCGGCCGCTGCGCTTCATGCTGGTCTTCCTGCTGATCGGCGGCGGCATGGCCTATCTCTTCGCGCGGCTGCCCAACTCCTTCCTGCCGGACGAGGACCAAGGCGTCCTCTTCACCATCGTCCAGCTGCCTGCCGGCGCAACGCAGGACCGCACGCTGGCCGTGCTCGATCAGGTCCGGCGGCATTATCAGGAGCAGGAGAAGGATCTCGTCGAGGGCGTGCTGACCGTCACTGGCTTCAGCTTCAGCGGCGCGGGCCAGAATGTCGGCATCGCCTTCGTCCGCCTCAAGCCCTTCGAGGAGCGCGTCGGAAAGCAGGCGACGGCGCAGGCTGTGGCCGGGCGCGCCATGGGCGCCTTCCGCGGCATCAAGGACGGCATGGTCTTCGCGCTCGCGCCGCCCTCGATTCAGGGCTTCGGCAATAGCGCGGGCTTCGAATTCTACCTGCAGGATGTCGCCGGCGCCGGTCACGCCCGGCTGATGGAGGTGCGCAACCAGCTGCTCGGCATGGCCGCGCAGAACCCGGCGCTCTCGGGCACGCGCCCGAACGGCCAGGAGGACACGCCGCAGTATTCCGTCGAGATCGACCAGGAGAAGGCGAGCGCACTGACGCTCTCGCTCGGCGACATCAACACCACGCTCTCGACCGCCTGGGGCTCGGCCTATGTCAACGACTTCATCGACCGCGGCCGCGTGAAGTCGGTCTATGTCCAGGCCGATGCGCCGTTCCGGATGCAGCCGGAGGACATCGGCCGCTGGTACGTCCGCAACAGCGGCGGCGCGATGGTGCCGTTCTCGGCCTTCGCCACGGGCCACTGGACCTATGGCTCGCCGCGGCTCGAGCGCTACAACGGCGCCTCGGCGGTCAATATCCAGGGCGCCGCTGCGGCCGGCATCAGCTCCGGCGCGGCGATGGACCAGATCGACGCCATCGCCCAGAAGCTGCCGCCCGGCTTCAACCATGAATGGACCGGCCTCTCCTATCAGGAGCGGCTCTCGGGCAGCCAGGCGACGGCGCTCTACGCGCTCGCCATGCTGGTCGTCTTCCTCTGTCTGGCTGCGCTCTATGAGAGCTGGTCGGTGCCCTTCGCGGTGATGCTCTCGGTGCCGATCGGCATCTTCGGGGCGCTCGCTGCAGCGACCCTCTTCGGCCAGAGCAACGACGTCTATTTCAAGGTCGGCCTGCTCACCACCATCGGCCTCGCCGCCAAGAACGCGATCCTGATCGTCGAATTCGCGATCGAGCAGGAGGCGGCGGGCAAGAGCCTGATCGAGGCGACGGTCGACGCCGCCCGCCAGCGCCTGCGCCCGATCCTGATGACCTCCTTCGCCTTCATCCTCGGCGTGCTGCCGCTGGCGATCGCGACCGGCGCCGGTTCCGGCAGCCAGAACGCCATCGGCATCGGCGTCATGGGCGGCATGATCGCCGCCACCGTGCTCGGCGTGTTCTTCGTGCCGCTGCTCTATGTCATCGTCGCCGGAACGGTGCGGCGCTGGCGCAAGGCTCCGGCCGCGAAGCCTGCCGAGGCGACGATCGAGGCGCATTGAGATGAAACGGATGACCAAGACGCCTCTCGCCTGCTGGGCCGGCATCGGCCTTGTCGCGATGACGCTCGCCGGCTGTGCCGTCGGGCCGGACTATGCGACGCCCGGCCAGTTGCTGCCTGGCCAGTGGGGTAACGCTCCGAAGACGACCAAGCCGCTGGACGCGGCCCGTCTCGGCGGCTGGTGGAAGAAGCTCGGCGATCGCCGGCTGAACGAGATCGTCGAGCGCGCGGTCGCCGGCAATCTCGACGTCGCCTCCGCCAAGGCGCGCATCCGCGAGGCGCGCGCCACGCGCCGTCAGGCGATCGGAGCGCTTCTCCCGCAGATCGACGGCCAGGGCTCGGCGACGCGCTCGCGCTCCTCCGCCGCGACCTCCTCGAGCGGCACCAATATCACCTCGAACCTGTATCAGGCCGGCTTCGATGCGAGTTTCGAGCTCGATCTCTTCGGCGCGAACTACCGCAATGTCGAGGCGACGACCTATGGCGTCGATGCCGCGGACGAGGATCTGCGCGCGACCCTGCTGACGCTGATCGGCGATGTCGCGACGAACTACACCGAAGCCCGCGGCGCGCAGGCCCGCATCGCGCTCGCCCGCCGCACCGCCGCCTCCCAGCGCGAGACCGAGAAGCTGACGCGCAACCGCTTCACGGCGGGCACCGCTTCGGCGCTCGACGTCGAGCGCGCCGCCGCCCAGGCCGCGACCACCGAGGCCGCGATCCCGACGCTCGAGGCCTCCTATGCCCAGAGCCTGCACCAGCTCGGCATCCTGACCGGCGAGGCGCCGACCGCGCTCGCGGGACTCCTTGGTTCGGGCGGTCCGATCCCCGCTGCGCGCGGCACGCCGCCGGCCGGCATCCCCGCGGACGTGCTGGTCAACCGGCCGGACGTGCGCCGCGCCGAACGCCAGCTCGCCCAGGCGACGGCCAAGATCGGCCAGGCAGAGGCGGCACTCTATCCCAGCGTCAGCCTCACCGGAAAGATCAGCACCACCGCGCTGAAGACGGGCGACCTCGCCAAGAACTCCTCGATCGGCTGGTCCTTCGGCCCGACGCTCAGCGTTCCGATCTTCAATGGCGGCGAATTGCGCGCGGCTGTCGAGGTCGCCGAGGCGCAGCGCGACCAGTCCGACGCGGCGCTGCGGCTCGCGGTGCTGACCGCGCTGCAGGATGTCGAGAATTCGCTGGTCAACCTCGCCAAGGAGCGTCAGCGGGCCGGCAAGCTCTCTGCCGCCGCCACCTCCTATCGCGAGGCGGCGAGGCTCTCGCGCACGCTCTACCAGTCCGGCGCGGCGAGCTTCCTCGATGTGCTCGACGCCGAACGCTCGCTCTACAGCGCCGAGGACACGCTGCTGCAGAGCCGCGTCACCGCGACCTCCAACTTCGTCGCGCTCAACAAGGCGCTGGGCGGCGGCTGGGACCGGCCGGTCGAGGTCGAACGCAAGCGCGTCGTCGACACGAACACCGGCCCGCATCTGCGCGCCGCCTACTGAGGCTCAGGCCCTTCGCTGGCGGCGGCCAAATCGCGGATCGCCGCCGTCACCGTTTCGACGAAGCCCAGCGCCAGCGGCGAGCGGAGCCGGCCGACCGGCCAGACCACGCCGAGATCGTAAAGCACTTCGGGACGGAAGGGGCGCGTGACGATGCCGCGACCGCGGTACTCGGCGGCGGTATAGGGATCGACGATCCCCACCCCGGCACCGGAGGCGACCAGCGAGCAGGCGATCATCGACAGCGGCGTCTCGACGCGGATCGCACGCTTCACGCGCGCGGCCGAGAACAGCGCGTCGGTGCGATAACGCCATTGCGTCGAGCCGGCGAGCGAGACGAAGGGCTCGCCCGCGAAATCGGCCGGCTCCAGCACGGGCTTCTCGCACAGCCGGTGGCCCTCCGGCAGCACCGCGACCGCCGGCACCGAAGGCAGCTGCTCGGCCACGATATGCGGGAAGTCGAGCGGATACTGCGCGAAGCCGATGTCGCAGAAGCCGGTCGCGACCCAGTCCACCACCTGGGAGGAGATGCTGCCGTAGATCGCGATCTCGAGACCGGGCTTGTCTTTCATATAGGCGGCGACGAGCCGCGGCAGGAAGCCGACATTGAAGGTCGGCAGCGCCGCGATCCGGAGGCTGCCCGCGAGCCCCTCGCGCAGGTTGCGGGCCGTGTTCTCGATCTGCTCGAGACCGACGAACTGACGCTCGACCTCGCGGTATAACGAAAGCGCCTCATTGGTGGGCACGAGCCGCGTTCCGCGCCGCTCGAACAGCGTCAGGCCCAGGACATACTGCAGATCATGGATCAGGCGCGTCACGGCCGGCTGGCTGATATTCAGGGCGCGGGCGGCATTTGTGACGCCTCCGGCCACGATCACGGTCCGAAAGGCTTCGATCTGGCGCGGGTTCAGCATCGATTGTCCCGAAAAGCCCGATCATAACATTTGGGTATCGAATGAACGAATCATTCGATTTGACCCGTTACAATCTGTCGCAGAACCTTCACCCATCGCTCACAAAAACGAGGAGGGGTTCATGAAAGTCTCTTGGGTTGGACTGCTGCTGACGACGACCGCGCTCGCCGCGTCCGGTGCCGCCATCGCGCAGCAGAAGACGATGTATGTCGCCGGCTATGGCGGCTCCTATGAGCAGACCATGCGCAAGGAGGTCATCCCGGTCTTCGAGAAGCAGGCCAACGTCAAGATCGAATACGTCGCCGGCAATTCGACCGACACCCTCGCCAAGCTCCAGGCCCAGAAGGGCAACCAGCAGATCGACGTCGCCATCGTCGATGACGGCCCGGCCTATCAGGCGGTCGCGCTCGGCTTCTGCGGCACGCTGACCGACGGCCCCGTCTACAAGGACGTCGCTCCGGTGATGAAGTTCAAGTCCAACAAGGGCGTCGGCCTCGGCCTGGTCGCCACGGGCCTGTTCTACAACACCAAGGTCTTCGCCGAGAACAAGTGGCCGGCGCCGACCTCCTGGAACGATCTGAAGTCGAAGACCTACGGCAAGAAGATCGTCACCCCACCGATCAACAACACCTATGGCCTGCATGCCCTGATCGCGATGGCGCAGATCGGTGGCGGCGGCGAAAGCAACATCGAGCCGGGCTTCAAGACCTTCAAGGACGAGATCAACCCCAACATCGTCGCCTATGAGCCTTCGCCGGCGAAGATGACCGAGCTCTTCCAGAACGGTCAGGCGGTGCTCGGCGTCTGGGGCTCGGGCCGCGTCAAGGCCTTCGCCGACACCGGCTTCCCGGTCGAGTTCGTCTATCCGAAGGAGGGCAGCTTCGCGCTCGGCGTCGCGGCCTGCCCGGTCGAGGGCGCCAAGAACCCGGCCGAGGCCAACGCCTTCATCCAGTTCATGCTCTCCCCCGCGATCCAGAAGATCATGGCGGTCGGCGCCGGCTTCGGCCCGGCCAACACGACCGTGACGCTGACCAAGGACGAGCAGAAGGGCCTGCCCTATGGCGATGAGGTCAAGACGCTGAAGGCGGTCGACTGGGATATCGTCAACGCCAAGCGCGAGGAATGGACCAAGCGCTGGAACCGCGAGATCGAGCGGTAAGCGTCTAGCCCAAGAACCACACCGTCATCCCGGACAAGCGGCAAAGCCGCGCCGATCCGGGATCCATGCCTGAACCTTCTTCGGACGTGTTCCGGCATGGATCCCGGGTCTCCCGGAGCCTGTCCTTGGTCCGGCCAAAGGCCGGACCCGAGGGGTCGCCCGGGATGACGACCGCCATGAGCAGATTGATACCCATGTCCCATCTCGTCCTCGACGGCCTGACCAAGCGCTTCGGCGGCTTCACCGCCGTCGACGCCATGAACCTCTCCGTCGAGCGTGGCGAGTTCATCTCGCTGCTCGGCCCGTCGGGCTGCGGCAAGACGACGACGCTGCAGATGATCGCCGGCTTCGTCGATGTCGACCAGGGCGGCATCCGGCTCGACGGCGCGGATCTGGTTTCGGTCGCTCCCAACAAGCGCGGACTCGGTATCGTCTTCCAGAGCTATGCGCTGTTTCCGCATATGACGGTGGCGGAGAACATCGCCTTCGGGCTCGAGATGCGCGACGTGCCCAAGGCCGACCGCGACCGGCGCACGCTGGAGGCGATGGAACTCGTCGGCCTCAAGGGCTTCGCCGATCGCTATCCGCGCCGGATGTCGGGCGGCCAGCAGCAGCGCGTGGCGCTGGCGCGGGCGCTCGTAATCAAGCCGGCGCTGCTCCTGCTCGACGAGCCGCTCTCCAACCTCGATGCCAAGCTGCGTGAGGAGATGCAAAGCGAGCTGCGCCAGATCCAGCGCTCGATCGGCACCACCACGATCCTCGTCACCCACGACCAGCACGAGGCGATGGCGCTCTCGGACCGCATCGTGCTGATGAACCAGGGTCGCATCGAGCAGATCGGCGCGCCGCACGAAGTCTATGACCGGCCCGCCAGCGCCTTCGTCGCGAGCTTCCTCGGCAAAACCAATGTGCTCGCCGCGACCGGCGACGGGCAGGGCGCCGTCAACGTCGGTGGCCTCGTTCTGCCACTGCCGGGAGCCGGGAAGGGGCCGCTGCAGCTCGCTGTCCGGCCCGAGCGACTGATGCTCGCCGCGGCCGGCGAGCCCGGACTCGAGGCGCGCATCACCGGCCGGGTCTTCCAGGGCGCGCATTGGCAGTTCAGCGCCGAGAGCGCCGCCGGCGCGCTGATCCTGATGCGCGGCAATGACGGTGCGGCCGTGCCGGGCGAAGGCGAAACCGTGCGGCTTCGGTTCTCGGCCGCCGACGCCGCCATCCTGCCCGCCGGAGCGGCGGCATGAGCGGCGTCGTAACGCAGCGCAGCGCGCCCTTCCTGCTGACCGGGCCAGCGCTGCTGGTCTTTCTCGGACTGGTCATCATCCCGCTGGGCATGACCGTACTGCTCTCCTTCTACGACTGGGGGCAGTACAAGGGCATCGTCCCGGAATTCACGCTGAAGAACTGGATCGAGGTCTTCAGCGACTCCTATTTCCTCGAGATCTTCCTGCGGACCTTCCGCATCGCGATCCTCGTCACGCTGGCGAGCATCCTCATCGGCGTGCCTGAGGCCTACATCCTCAACCGGATGTCTCCCGCCTGGCGCAGCGCCTTCCTGCTGGTGATCATCGGCCCGCTTCTGGTCTCGGTCGTGGCGCGCACGCTCGGCTGGGCCCTGCTGCTGGGCTCGACCGGCCTCGTCAACCAGGGCCTGATCGCGCTCGGTCTGATCAAGACGCCGCTTGAGTTCATGTTCACCGAGACCGGCGTCGTCATCGCGCTGATCCATGTGCTGATCCCCTTCATGATCCTCGCGGTCTGGGCCTCGCTGCAGCGGCTCGACCCCCAGATCGAGAACGCGGCGCTCTCGCTCGGCGCCGGCCGCTTGACGATCTGGCGCCGGGTCATCCTGCCGCAGATCGTGCCGGGCATCCTCTCGGGCTCGATCATCGTCTTCGCGCTGGCCGCGAGCGCCTTCGCCTCGCCGGCGATCATCGGCGGGCGCCGACTCAAGGTCGCCGCGACGCTGGCCTATGACGAGTTCCTCAACACGCTGAACTGGCCGCTCGGCGCCGCGGTGGCGACGCTGCTGCTGGTCGCGCTGGTGCTGATCACCGTCGGCTCCAACCGCCTCGTCGAGCGCCGCTACGCACAGGTGTTCGAATGAGACGAAACGGCATCCCCGCCCTGATCTTCCATGGGCTCTTCGTCGTCTTCATGCTGGCGCCGCTGCTGATTGTCTGCGTCGTCGCCTTCACGCCCGAGGGCTATCTCTCGCTGCCGACGCGCGGCCCGAGCCTGCGGTGGTTCAGGGCGATCTTCGACTATCCCGAGTTCATTCGGGCCTTCCGCGATTCGCTCTGGCTGGCGGCTTTGTCCTCGACCATCGCGATCGGGCTTGCGGTGCCGGCTGCGCTCGCCATCGCGCGCTACCGCTTCCCCGGACGCGAGGCGATCACGGCGCTGTTCATGTCGCCGCTGATGGTCCCGCATGTCGTGCTGGGCATCGCCTTCCTGCGCTTCTTCACGCAGATCGGCATCTCCGGCACCTTCGTCGGGCTGGTGCTGAGCCACGTCATCGTGGTCATCCCCTTCGCGCTGCGGCTGGTGCTGGCGGCCTCCTACGGCATCGACCGGCGCATCGAGCATGCCGCGATCTCGCTCGGCGCCGGCACGGCCACGGTGTTCCGCCGGGTGACGCTGCCGCTGATCCTGCCGGGCGTGGTCTCGGGCTGGCTCTTGGCGGCGATCAACTCCTTCGACGAGGTCACGATGACCGTGTTCATCGCCTCGCCGGCGACCGTGACGCTGCCGGTGCGCATGTTCCTCTACATCCAGGACAACATCGACCCGCTGATCGCGGCGGTTTCCGCCTGCCTGATCGCCATGACCGCGATCCTGCTTTTCGCGCTCGACCGCCTGTTCGGGCTCGACCGCCTCTTCGTCGGATCCGGAAAGGGCTGACAGACGTGACTGCGCAAAACTCCGTATCGGAAGCCGACATCGTCGTCGTCGGCGGCGGCGTCGTCGGCGGCGCCATGGCGCTCGGCCTGGCGCGCGGTGGTGCGCGCGTCACCGTCCTCGACGAGGGGGACGTCGCCTTCCGCGCCTCGCGCGGCAATTTCGCGCTGGTCTGGGTCCAGTCCAAGGGGCTCGGCATGCCCGACTATGCGATGTGGTCGCGCCGTTCGGCCGAGCAATGGCACGAACTCGCCGCGGTGCTGCACGAGGACACCGGTATCGACGTTGCCCACAGCCAGCCCGGCGGCTTCATGCTCTGCCTGTCCGAGGCCGAGCTCGAGCAGCGTCGCCAGACCATGCAGCGTCTGCACAACCAGATGTCGCTGAGCGATTTCCCCTATGAGATCCTCGACCACGACGAGACCAAGCGCCGCCTGCCCGACATCGGCAAGGATGTGGTCGGCTCGGTCTACAGCCCGCTCGACGGCCATGTGAATTCGCTCAAGCTGTTCCGGGCGCTGCGCGACGCCAGCGCGCGGCGCGGCGTCGACTATCGCCCCAACTGCACGGTCGACAGCATCCTCTCGGACGCCGGCGGCTTCCGGCTGAAGGGCGCCTTCGGCGAAATCGCGGCCGGCAAGGTCGTGCTCGCGGCCGGCCTCGGCAATGCGCGGCTCGCCCCCATGGTCGGGCTCGATGCGCCGGTGAAGCCGAGCAAGGGACAGATCATCGTCACCGAGAAGACCGACCCCTTCCTGCACAACCCGATGGTGACGATCCGCCAGACCGACGAGGGCGGCATCATGATCGGCGACAGCCAGGAGGATCGCGGCTTCGACACCGTCGTCGGCCAGCCGATCCTCTCGGTCATGGCCGAGCGCGCGGTGCGGATGTTCCCGCGGCTGGCGGGCCTCAACGTCGTCCGCTCCTGGTCGGCGCTGCGGGTGATGAGCCCGGACGGTTTCCCGATCTACGATCAGTCGCTCAGCCATCCCGGCGCCTTCGTCGTCACCTGCCATTCCGGCGTGACGCTCGCCGCCAACCATGTCCTGACGCTCGCCCCCGCCATTCTCTCGGGCGGCCTGCCCGACACGCTCGATGCCTTTTCCGCACGGAGGTTCCATGTTCCGGCCCATGCATGAGGGCAAGCCAGCCGATGCGCTCGGCTTCACCTTCGACGGGCGTGCCCTCACGGCACGCGCCGGCGACACGGTCGCGGCCGCGCTGCTCGCCAATGGCATTCAGGCCTGCCGGCAGACGCCGGTCTCGGGCGCGGCCCGCGGGCCCTATTGCATGATGGGCGTCTGCTTCGAATGTCTCGTCGTCATCGACGGCGTCGGCAACCGCCAAGGCTGCCTCGTGCCCCTGCGCGAGGGCATGCGGATCGAAACCCAGGCCGGACGTCGCCATCCCGATGGGGCCCAGTCATGATCGCGATCGAGACGATCGGCCAGGTCGCCGAGCATTACGATATCGCTGTGGTCGGCGCCGGCCCGGCCGGGCTCGCGGCGGCCGCGCGCGCGGCGGAACTCGGTCTCTCCGTGCTGCTGGCCGACGAGAACCCGGCACCCGGCGGCCAGATCTATCGCGCCATCACCACGACTCCGGTCACGAAGCGCGCCGTGCTGGGCGAGGATTACTGGAAGGGCGGGGCGCTGGTCGACCGGCTGAAGCCGACGAAGACCGCCTATGCGCCGGGCTGCACCGTCTGGTCTGTCGCGCCCGACGAGGCCGGTGGCTTCGAGCTCGGGCTCTCGCTCGGAGGCCAGGCCCGGCTGATCGCCGCCGGTCAGGTCATCCTGGCGACGGGCGCGCAGGAGCGGCCCTTCCCAATTCCGGGCTGGACGCTGCCGGGCGTGATGACCGCGGGCGCGGCCCAGATCGCGCTCAAGGCCTCGGGCCTCGTGCCGAGCGGCCGCACCGTCATCGCCGGCTGCGGCCCCTTGCTCTATCTGCTCGCCGGCCAGCTCGCGGCGGCGGGCGCGAACATCGTCGCCGTGCTCGACACCACGCCGCGCCGCAACTGGCTCGCCGCCATCGCCGCATTTCCCGATTTCCTGCGCTCGCCCTATCTCGCCAAGGGGCTGAAGCTGATGGCGGCCGCCCGCGGCAAACTGCCCTTCAAGACCGGCGTCACCGCTCTGGCGGCCGCGGGCTCGGACAAGCTGACGGGAGTGGCGGTGACGCGTGGAGGAGCGACCGAGACGATTTCCTGCGACGCGCTGCTGCTGCATCAGGGCGTCATCCCCGGCATCAACCTCGCCAACGCCGCCGGCTGCGCCCAGCACTTCGATACCGTCCAGCATTGCTGGACGCCGACGGTGGACGAGTGGTTCGCCTCCTCGATCCCCGGCATCGCCATCGCCGGCGACGGGGCCGGGATCGGCGGTGCCGAAAGCGCGGCTCTGCGCGGCGAGATCGCGGCGCTCGACGCCGCGCGCCGGCTCGGCCGGCTCTCGGAAGCCGAGCGCAACGAAAAGGCAGCCCCCACGCAGGCCGAACTGGCCCGCAGCCTGCGCGGGCGGCGCTTCCTCGACCTGCTCTATCGCCCGGCCCCGCAATTCCTTGCGCCTCCGGCGGACGAGACCATCGTCTGCCGTTGCGAGGAGGTCACGGCCGGACAGATCCGCGACACGGCGCGGCGCCTCGGTGTCACCGGCCCCAACCAGATGAAGGCCTTCCTGCGCTGCGGCATGGGCCCCTGCCAGGGCCGTCTCTGCGGCCCGACCGTGGTCGAGCTGATCGCGCAGGAGCGCGGCGTCTCGGCCGAGGAGACCGGCTATTACCGGCTGCGCCCGCCCGTGAAGCCGGTGACGCTGGCCGAGCTCGCGGCCCTGCCGCCGACGGACGCTGCCATCAAAGCGGTGGTTCGGTGAGCGAAGGACGCCGCAGCGCCGACGTCATCGTCATTGGTGGCGGCATCCATGGCTGCTCGACGGCGCTGCACTGCGCGATGCGCGGGCTCTCGGTCATCCTGATCGAGAAGGACCATGCCGGCCGCCATGCCTCCGGCGTCAATGCCGGTGGCGTGCGC
This sequence comes from Rhizobiales bacterium CCH10-E5, assembly GCA_001556125.1. Lineage (GTDB taxonomy): Bacteria > Pseudomonadota > Alphaproteobacteria > Rhizobiales > Beijerinckiaceae > Allobosea > Allobosea massiliensis. The sequence goes on from LSIG01000183.1 coordinate 27,966, forward strand.
CAGCTCGCCCGCCACGTCGCGGAAATCCCGCTCTCCAACACCTCGATGGCGCTGTGGCACCGCATCGGCGACCTCGTCGACGACGATTGCGGCTTCACCTCGGACGGCCAGGTGCTGGTCGCGGAGGACGAGGAGGATCTCGGCAATTGCCGCGCCCGCGTCGAGGACCTGACCCTGCGCGGCTTCCACCATGAAGAGCTGATCGACGCGGCCGAACTGCGCCGCCTCGTCCCGGCCGTCTCCGATGCCTGCCCCGGCGGCGTCGTCTCGCGCCGCGACGGCGCGGCGATCCCACTGCGCGCGACGCAGGCCTTCAAGCGCAAGGCCCAGAGCCTCGGCGCCGACATCCGCGAGAGCGTGCGCGTCACCCGCGTCGCCCGCGATGGTGCGAACTGGCGCGTCGAGACCGACCACGGCGCCTTCCTGGCGCCACGCATCGTCAATGCCGCGGGCGCCTGGGCCGATCGCATCGCGGCCGATCTCGGCGAGCCGGTGCCGCTCGAGGTCATCGCGCCGATGCTGATGATCACCGCCCGGATGCCGGCCTTCATCAAGCCGGTGGTGATCCTGCGCAAGCGCAAGCTCTCCTTCAAGCAGTTCGAGAACGGCACCGTGCTCATCGGCGGCGGCTATCTCGGCCGCGCGATCCGCGACGAGAACCGCACCGTGCTCGACTGGGGCAAGCTCGCCACCAATGCGAAGATGGTCTGGGACCTGTTTCCGATCATGCGCGGGGCGCCGATCCTGCGCGCCTGGGCCGGCATCGAGGCGCGCATGCCCGACGACCTGCCCGTCTTCGGAAAGAGCGCCAAACACGAGGGCGTCTATCACCAGTTCGGCTTCTCGGCCCATGGCTTCCAGCTCGGCCCCGGGGCCGGGGCCGTGATGGCCGAGATCATCGCCACCGGCTCGAGCAATGTGCCCATCGACGGGCTCGGCATCGCGCGGTTTGCGGCGCCCTCATGACATCCACCCGTCATTGCGAGCGCAGCGAAGCAATCCAGATCGTCGAGCGCTGCGGCCCTGGATTGCTTCGCTGCGCTCGCAATGACGACCCCAGGCTTTCACCCCAGGAGAGAAGACCATGACCATCAAGCGCAGCATCAAGACCCCGATCCAGAACCGCGTCGTCGAGGCCGGCAATCTCGTCTTCGTCGGCGGCTGCATCGCCGACGACATCACCCAGTCGATGGGTCCGCAGACTCAGAACATCCTGACCAAGATCGAGGGCTATCTCGGCGAGGTCGGGCTCGACCGCAAAGCGATCGTCGCCGCGACGATCTTCGTCACGGATCTCGCGGCCAAGAAAGAAATGGACCCGGTCTGGACCAGCTTCTTCGGCGAAGCCTTGCCGACCCGCGCGACGGTCGGCGTCGCCGATCTCGGCGGCGCGCTGATCGAGATCGTCTGCACCGCCAGCCGCGGCTGAGGCAGCCCCTCACACCGCCACGACATACCCATCCCGGCGCGGATCCGCCGCGCCGGTCATCACGCCCGTGACAGGGTCGACCGCCACCGCCTGCATGCCGCCGCAGCGCATCGTCCAGCCGGTGTCGAAGGCGGTGATGGCGTGGCCGCGCCGGCGCAGCTCGGCCAGGATTTCGGGCGCGATCCGGTTCTCGGCCTCGATCGCCCGCCCGTCCCAGAGCCGCGCGCGCGGCGCCTCGATCGCGTCCTGCAGCGGCAGGCCGAAATCGAGATGCTGCACCATCGCCTGGGTCTGCGTCTGCATGATGCCATAGCTGCCGGGCGTCCCCAGCGCGAGCACGGGGCGGCCGTCCCGCGTCGACAGGCAAGGCGACATGCACATCGGCAGTTCGTCGCCAGGCTTCGAGCGGTTCGGGCTGCCGGTCTGGACGTCGGACCAGTACAGGAAATTGTTGAGGCAGACGCCCGTGCCGGGGACCACGATCCCGCTGCCGAAGGGGCTGCCGAGGCTGTTGGTGATGCACACCAGATTGCCCTCCGCATCCGACGCCGAGAAGGAGGTCGTATGCGCGGGGTCCTCAGCCAGCTGCGGCGTCCATTGCTCCGTCGGCCCTTCCACCGGTACTCCGTCGGTCAGGCGCCGGCGCAGTGCGGCGAGCGCATCCTCCGCGAAGATCGCGGCCAGACGCTCGGGCGAGGGATTGTTGGCGGCGATGCGGACACCGGCCGCCAGCCGGATCGCGCGGAAGACGAGGTCGAGATGCTCCGGCCCGTCCTTGGCGAGGCCGCCCAGATCGCTGCCCTCGAGGATCTTCAGGCTGAGCAGGAACTGGAACGCCTCGCAGGGCGGCGGCGGCACATGCACGGTCAGGCCGCGATAAGTGGCCGCGAAGGGCTCGCGCCAGCGCGGCTTGACCGCCGCGAGATCATCCATCGTCATCAGCCCGCCGAGTGAACGCAGATGGGCCACGATGCGCTCGCCCAGCGCGCCGCGATAGAGATGATCCGGCCCCTCCGCCGCGATGGCGGTGAAGGTCGTCGCGAGATCGGGCTGGCGCAGCACCTGGCCGATGCGAACGGGGCCGCCCTCAGGCAGATAATTGGCTGCAAAACCCGGATAGAGCTCGGTCCAGCCCTGCAGCAGCGGCGCCTGCTCGTTGAACTCGGCGACGCCGAACTCCGAGAGGGCGAAGCCGTCCCGCGCCAGCGCGATCGCCGGTGCGAAAACCTCGGCCAAAGTCTTGCGGCCATGGCGCGAGACGAGTTCGCACCAGCCGGCGAGATTGCCCGGCATCGCCACCGCATGGGGGCCGCGCTCGAGGTCGCTGCGCTGCGTGAAGCGCTCGGCCGGGAAGCTGTTCTGGATCGGCGGCACGAAGTCGAGCACGCTGACGCGGCCCTCCGCCGCCGACCAGAGCGTCGCCGAGCCCATGCCCGACAGGCTCGACATGAAAGGCTCGACCACGGTCAGCGCCGCCGCGGTGGCGGCAATCGCATCGAATGCGTTGCCGCCCTGGATCAGCAGCCGCGCGCCCGCCTGGGCCGCGAGCGGATGGGCCGCGGCGACCATGCCGTGGCGGGACTGGATCGTCGGGCGGCGGCCATCCATCGTCGGTCTCCTCGCAGCGGCTCTTGAGTGGCCGGCGCGCGATCAGAGCATGACGGGGGCGGGGCGCGACAGACCCCCGGGCCTGCGCTGCGCGAGCCGGGGCCGGCACGGCGCGCATGGCGATGCGGCCGCCCCGCCCAGCGCAGCGTCAAGTGCCGCAGAAGGTGCGCAGCACCCGCTCCTCCGGCCGCGGCGGGTTCTCGTAATCCGCATAGCCGGGGTGCTCGACGAAGGGCTCGGCCAGCACCGCGAGCAACTCCTCGAAGGGCCCGAAATCGTCCCGCTCCTGCGCGGCGGCGATGGCGGCCTCGATGCGGTGGTTGCGCGGGATATAGGCCGGGTTGACGTGCAGCAGCGCGCCCGGCGCGGTCTCCGCGCTGCGTTCGCGCCAGCGCGCCAGCCAGCCCTCCAGCGCCGGGTCGTCCGCGAGCGCGGCCCGCAGCGGCGCCTCGTCGGCGCGGCCGGCCTGGAGCCGGGCGAGATGGCGGAAGGTCAGGGTGAAGTCCGCCTCGCGTGCGCCGAGCAGGCCGAGGAATTCGGCGCCGAGCACGGTGTCCGCCTCGCTGTCGCCGGGGAGCCCGAGCTTGCGCGCGATGCCCGCGTCGTAGCCGGCCTGGAAGCGCGGGGCGAAGCCGGCCAGTGCATCCTGCGCCTTCTGCACGGCCGCCTCGGTCTCCTCCGCGAAGAGCGGCAGCATCGCCTCGGCGAGGCGCGTCAGGTTCCAAAGCGCGATCGTCGGCTGGTTGCCGTAGGCATAACGACCGCCGGTGTCGATCGAGCTGAAGACGGTGGCCGGGTCATAGGCGTCGAGGAACGCGCAGGGGCCGTAGTCGATGGTCTCGCCGGCGATCGAGACGTTGTCGGTGTTCATCACGCCATGGATGAAGCCGACCAGCAGCCATCGCACCATCAGATCCGCCTGCACCGCGATCACCGCCTCGAGCAGGCCGAGATAGCGGTTCTCCGCCTCCGCCGCCTGCGGATGGTGGCGCGCGATGACATGGTCGGCGAGCGCCCGCAGGCCCTCGACGTCCTGACGCGCGGCGAAGAACTGGAAGCTGCCAACACGGATATGGCTGGCGGCGACGCGCGTCAGCACCGCGCCGGGCAGGATCTCGTCGCGCATCACCGGCGCCCCGGTCAGCACGAAGGCGAGCGCCCGCGTCGTCGGGATGCCGAGCGCCGCCATCGCCTCGCTGACGATGTATTCGCGCATCACCGGCCCGACGGCGGCGCGCCCGTCCCCGCCGCGCGAATAGCGCGTGCGGCCGGCGCCCTTGAGCTGGATGTCGCGGCGCCGGCCGAAGCGGTCGATCACCTCGCCGAGCAGGATCGCCCGGCCGTCGCCGAGCTGCGGCACGAAGTTCCCGAACTGGTGGCCCGCATAGGCGGTGGCGATCGGCGTCGAGCCCTCGGCCACCGCATTGCCGGCCAGCATGGCGAGGCCCTCCGGCCCCGAGAGCCAGACCGGATCGAGCCCGAGTTCATCCGCCAGCCCCTGATTCAGCCTCACCAGTCGCGGCTGCGGCACGGGTGTCGGTGGAGTCAGCGCGAAGAAGCGCTCCGGCAGCCGGGCATAGGAATTATCGAAGGCGATGGGCATGGCGTGTCCTGTTTCGGGGCGTCGAGGCCCCTGATCGAAAAGCCGGATCGGGAACGAGGGTTCCCGCCATGGCGGCCGTCACACACGCCCGCATCCGAATCGGCTACGCTGGCCATATGGGCACGGATCGACTGAAACGCATGCTGGAACCCGGCTCGCTGGTGGTCGTCGCCCCGCCGGGCGCCGCGACAGGGCCACTTCTCGAAGGAGTTGTGGCGGAGGGTTTCGGCGGCCGCCGCTTCATCATGGGCCGGTCGGTGCCGGGCTTCGAGCCCGTGGCCGTGCTCGATGATCTGCCGGAGCCCGTCGATCTCGTCATCGCCCCCGTCGATAGCGCGGCCGAGACCATCGCCGCGGCGGGTCGGCGCGGCTGCGCCGGTGTGCTGGTGGTGAACGGAGACCGCAGGGACGCGCCCGTCCTGGCGGAGGCGGCGCGCAAGGCGGGCGTGCGGCTGCTGGGCCCCGATTCCATGGGCCTCGTCGCGCCGCGTCTCCACCTCAATGCGAGCTTCGCCCCCTTCGTGCCGGGCGCCGGCAGCCTCGCGCTCGTGGCTCAGTCGAACTCCATCGCCGCGGGCATCCTCGCCTGGGCGGCGCGGCGCGAGGTCGGCTTTTCCGGCGTCGTCACGCTCGGCGCCGCCGCCGATGTCGACCTCGCCGATGCGCTCGACCATTTCGGCCAGGACGGCCGCACCCGTGCGATCCTGCTCGCGCTCGACGAGGTCGAGGATGCGGCGCGCTTCCTCTCCTCGGCACGGGCCGCGGCGCGGCTGAAGCCGGTGCTGGTGCTCAAGGCCTGGCAGCCTTCCATCCGGAACGGAGGGCTGACTCATGCCGGCCTGATCGTGACCTCCGACCGGGCCCATGACGCGGCCTTCCACCGCGCCGGCCTGCTGCGCGTCAACGATCTCGACGAGCTCTTCGCCGCGGCGGAAACGCTGGGCCGCAGCCGCCAGCTCGTCGGCGGGCGGCTGGCGATTGTCAGTAATGGCGCGGGGCTGGCTGCGCTGGCGGCCGGCCGCCTGAGGCAGCTGGGGGGGCGCCTCGCCCTGCGCGGCACCGACGCCGCCGAGGCCGGACAAGAGGCTATCGTCGAGGTCGCGACGGCCCAGGACTATGCCAAGACGATCACCGCCCTGCTCGCCGATGGCGGCGTCGACGCGGTTCTGGCTGTCCATGCGCCGCATCGCCTCGCCGCGGCGGAAGCCTGTGCGGAGGCGGTCGTCACCGCTGCGCAGGATGCCGGACGCGGCAAGCTCGTCCTGGCGGCCTGGATCGGCGGTGACGAGGCGGTGGGCGCACGATTCGCCGCCGCCGGGCTGCCCTCCTTTGCCACCGGCGCGGAAGCGGTGGTCGGCTTCCAGCATTTGCTGCGCCATGCCCGCCTGCAGACAGAGCTGATGGCGACGCCGCCGGCCGCGGGCGAGGTGCCGCCGCCCGACCTCGCCCAGGCCCGAGCCATCATCGCCCGGGCCCTGGCCGAGGAGCGCGACTGGCTCGATGCCGGCGAGGTCTCGGCGCTGCTGGCGATTTATGGCGTTCCGGAGTTGAAGCCCGTGCTGGCGACGGATGTCGAGGCGGCGCTGGTCGTCGCCCGACCCTTCCTGTCATCGGGACGCCCGGTCGCGCTGAAGATCGTCTCGCCCGACATCGTCCACAAATCCGATGTGGGCGGCGTCGCGCTCGATCTGGCGACCGAAGCCGCGATCCGCGAGGCGGCGCAGCGCATGCTGGCGCGGGTGGCGCAGGAGCGGCCGGGCGCGCGCATCACCGGTCTCGCCGTGCAGCCTATGGCGCAGCGCGCCAAGGCGCGCGAGCTCATCGTCGGCTTCGCCACCGATCCTTGCTTCGGCCCGGTCGTCGTCTTCGGCCGCGGCGGGACGGCCGCCGAGCTGATCGACGACAGCCACGCCGCCCTGCCGCCGCTCGATCTCGGCCTCGCCGAACGACTGATTGCCCGGACGCGTGTGTCGCGCGTGCTGGCCGCCTATCGCGATGTTCCGGCGGCGAAGCTGGAGGCGGTGGCGGCTGCCATCGTCGCCGTCGGCCAGATGGCGGTCGATTTGCCCGAAATCCGTGAGCTCGACCTCAACCCGCTGCTCGCCGACGAGACCGGCGTCATCGCCGTCGATGCCCGCATCATGCTGGAGCGTCGACCCGAGCAGCGTCGCCGTCCGGCGATCCGGCCCTATCCCGCCGCCTGGGCTAGGCCGATGGCCTTGCGCGGCGGCCGGACCTTCGATGTGCGGCCGATCCGGCCCGATGACGAGGGCGCCATCGCCGAGATGCTGAAGAAGGTTACGCCGGAGGATTTGCGCCTGCGCTTCTTCGCGCCGGTGAAGGCCTTCAGCCATGCCTTCCTCGCCCATCTGACGCAGCTCGACTACGCCCGCGCCATGGCCTTCGTGGCGCTGGACGAGGCGGGGGAGGTTGCTGGCGTGGTGCGTCTCCATGCCGACATCGCCCATGAGGAGGCCGAATACGCCATCCTGCTGCGCTCCGACATGAAGGGGCTGGGGCTCGGCTGGAGCCTGATGACGCTGATCATCGACTGGGCGCGGGCCGAGGGGCTGAAGATCATCCGTAGCCAGGTCCTGGCCGAGAACACGCGCATGCTCGCGCTCTGCCGCCAGCTCGGTTTCGATATCGCCAATGATCCCGACGACACCGCGATCCGCATCGTCACGTTGCCTGTCGAGCCGGCTTCGCGCTCCAGCTGACCTCTCCGCCGCCTCTTTTTCGGGCGCGACTGCGGGGAACGCTCAGGGCGGATGATGGTTCACCCGAACGGCCCGCCGCCACGTCGCGGGCCGGACATTCGGGATGGAGGACAGCCGCCATGGAAGACGACAAAGCCCTCGCTGAGATCAGGAAGATCGCCTACCGCCTCTGGGTCGAGGATGGGCGCCCGGATGGCGAGGATCGCCGGCACTGGGATCGCGCCAAGGAAATTTGGGCCTTTGAGCATGCCGGCGAGGAGCCTGCAGCGATGGAGACGGAGACACAGCCGCAGCGGTCCACGGCGCCCTCGCGCCGTCGCGGCTCGCGCGGCCTTCCGGCGCCGGGCCTTGGCGGCTGACGAAGAGGATCACGTTGCCGTGATTCCGGCGCGGTTCGCCATTCGGTTCGCGCCAACGTTTCGTTCTCCCAAATCAAGCGCCGACACGGAAAATTGGCTGTGTCGGCACCAGACGCACGAACGATCGCCCCCTCACGCCGCGTGATCGGGGCTGCCGTCGCGGTTGGCTTGCGGCCGCAACTGAGCTTCACTCTGTTCCAATTCAAGTCTGACCGGTGTGCCAAGGGCGCTTCGCCGGTCCAGCGGCGAGGCGCGTGGGCACTCTCGCCGCCCTTCTTGATCCGAACCGGGAGGTCGACGGTGGCGAAGCTCAATGTGAACGGCAAGATCATCGACGTCGAGGCGGCCGGCGACACGCCGCTGCTCTGGGTCATCCGCGAGCAGATCGGGCTCACGGGCACGAAATATGGCTGCGGCGTGGCCCAGTGTGGTGCCTGCACGGTGCATATCGATGGCGTCGCGACACGCTCCTGCGCGCTGCCCCTCGACTCCGTCACCGTCGAGCAGAAGATCGTCACCATCGAAGGCCTCTCCCCCGACGGCACGCATCCGGTGCAGCAGGCCTGGATCAAGCACGACGTCCCGCAATGCGGCTTCTGCCAGAGCGGCATGATCATGGCGACCGCCGCCCTCCTGCAGGCCAATCCCAAGGCGACCGAGGCCGACATCGCCGCCGAGATCACCAATATCTGCCGCTGCGGCACCTATGCGCGGGTCAAGACCGCGATCCTCGACGTCGTCGCGGGTGGAACCCTCGGCCGCGGCTGACCTCGCCTCGCTTCCTTTCCCCGCGGGGTCGAGGCCGGTGCGATCGTCGCCCGCCGCCTCCCTCGCGCCAACCTGATCCGGAGGACGACATGACGACCCTCTCTGCCCATCAGCCTTCCAACGGTCCGGCACTCTCCCGCCGCAGCCTGCTCGCCGGTTCCGCCGCCGCGGCCGGCGCCTTCAGCTTCGGCTTCGCCATTCCTTTCGGCGCGGCCAACGCGCAGGGCGCCGTCCCGGAGATCAACGCCTGGGTCGTCGTCCATCCCGACGACAAGGTGGTGATCCGCATCGCCCGCTCCGAGATGGGGCAGGGCACCCTGACCGGCCTCGCCCAGCTCGTCGCCGAGGAGTTGAACTGCGACTGGTCGAAGGTGACGACCGAATATCCGACGCCCGGCCAGAATGTCGCCCGCAACCGCATCTGGGGCAATTTCTCGACCGGCGGCAGCCGCGGCATCCGCGAGAGCCACGAATATGTCCGCAAGGGCGGCGCTGCGGCCCGCACCATGCTGATCCAGGCGGCCGCCAATGAGTGGAAGGTGCCGGCCACCGAATGCACCGCCGAGAAGAGCGTCATCACCCACAAGGCCTCCGGCCGTTCGCTGCGCTACGGGCAGGTCGCCGCCGCGGCGGCGAAGCTCGAGGCGCCCAAGGACGTGGCGCTGAAGGATCCCAAGGACTGGATCATCGCCGGCAAGCCGCTGCCGCGGCTGGATACGGTCGACAAGACCAACGGCGCCAAGATCTACGGCATGGACTTCAAGCTGCCGGGGATGCTCAACGCCGCGATCAAGGACTGCCCCGTCTTCGGCGGCAAGGTGAAGAGCTTCGACGCGGCCAAGATCAAGGACATGCCGGGCGTGAAGCATGTCCTGCCCGTCGGCGACAGCGCCGTGGCGGTCGTGGCCGACACCTGGTGGCGCGCCAAGACCGCGCTCGATGCGCTGCCGATCGTCTGGGACGAAGGCCAGCACGCGAATGTCTCCAGCGAGAGCCTCGCCGCCTGGCTGAAGGAGGGGCTCGATGCGCCCCAGGCCGTCGTCGGCAACCAGAACGGCGATGTGAAGGCCGCGATCGCCGGTGCCGCGCGCACCATCGAGGCGGTCTACTCCTACCCCTTTCAGAACCATGCCTGCATGGAGACGATGAACGCGACCGCGCTCTACACGCCCGAGAAATGCGAGGTCTGGACGCCGACGCAGAATGGCGAGGCGGCGCTGGCCGCGGCCGCGGAAGCCTCCGGCCTGCCGATCGCGAAATGCGAGGCCTACAAGATCGATCTCGGCGGCGGCTTCGGCCGGCGCGGCGCGGTGCATGACTGGGTCCGCCAGGTCGTCGCCATCGCCAAGCAGATCCCGGGCACGCCGGTGAAGCTGATCTGGTCGCGCGAGGAGGACATGCTGCATGGCCGCTTCCACCCGCTGACCCAGTGCAAGATGACCGGCGCGCTCGACAAGGACGGCAATCTGACCGGCCTGCATATGCGCATCTCGGGCCAGTCCATCGTCGCGGGCATCTTCCCGCAGAACATCCAGAACGGCCGCGACCCGGTCGTCTTCCAGGGGCTGAACGCCTCGGGGCCGGAAGCCTCGATCGGTTACACCATCCCCAACCTGCTGATCGACCACGCCATGCGCAACCCGCATGTGCCGCCGGGCTTTTGGCGCGGCGTCAACCTGAACCAGAACGCGATCTATCTCGAGTCCTTCATCGACGAGCTGGCCCATGCCGCCGGCAGGGACCCGCTCGAGTTCCGCCGGGCCCTGATGAAGAACCACCCCAAGCATCTCGCCGTGCTCAATGCCGCGGCCGAGAAGGCGGGCTGGGGCAAGCCGCTGCCGGCCGGCGTCTTCCGGGGCATCTGCCAGACCATGGGCTTCGGCGCCTATGTTGCGGCGGTGGCCGAGGTCTCGGTCGCCGATGACGGCAAGCTCAAGATCCACCGCATCGTCGCGGCGACCGATCCGGGCCATGTCGTCAACCCGGCGCAGGTCGAGCGCCAGATCGAGGGCTCCTTCGTCTACGGGCTTTCGGCCGCGCTCTACGGCGAGATCACGATCAAGGGCGGGCGCGTCGAGCAGGAGAACTTCGACACCTATGAGGTGATGCGGCTGGAGGCGATGCCCGCGGTCGAGACGGTGCTGGTGCCGTCGGGCGGCTTCTGGGGCGGCGTCGGCGAGCCGACGATCGCGGTCGCGGCGCCCGCCGTGCTGAACGCGATCTTCGCCGCCACCGGCAAGCGCATCCGCAACCTGCCGCTCAAGAACGCCGATCTGAAGAAGGCGTGAGCAGGACCGGCATGCGGGCGCGGCTCGGGTTGGGCGCAGCGCTGCTGGCCGTCTCACCCGCCGCCGCGCTCGAACCCTTCGCGGTCGTCGGCGACGCGATTCCAGCGCCGCTCGGCGGTCTCGCCGGAGATGTCCGGCGCGGCGAGGCGCTGGTGCGGGATCGCGAGCGCGGCAACTGCCTGATCTGCCACCGGGGCGCGGACCCGTCCGAGCCCTTCCAGGGCAATATCGGGCCGCCGCTCGCCGGCGTCGGTGCGCGGCTCGAGGCCGGCCAGATCAGGCTGCGGCTGGTCGACGCCTCGCTTTTGAACCCGCAGACCGTGATGCCGCCCTATTTCCGGACGGAAAACCTGCAGGATGTCGCCCCGGCCTTCCGGGGCAAGCCGGCCCTCTCGGCCCAGGAGATCGAGGATGTCGTCAGCTATCTCGCCACGCTCCGCGCGCAGTGATGCCGGGATCGACCGGCGCAGCCTGATGGCGGGTACGGCGGCCGGGCTGGTGGCCGCCGGGCTTCCGCTCCCGGCTGTCGCCGACACGCCGCCGGAGCTCGCACAGCTCATTGCCCGCGTCACCGAAGGCGCGGTTCCGGAGCGTGCCCGCATCACCCTCGACATCCCGGCCCTCGCCGAAAACGGCAATGCGGTGGATACCCGCATCCGCATCGAAAGCCCGATGACGCAGGCCGACCATGTCCGCTGGATTCATCTCATCGCCGAGAAGAACCCGTTCCCCGACATGGCGCGCTTCCATCTCGGCCCCCGCGCGGGCCGCGCCGATGTCTCGACGACGCTGCGGATCGCGCAGTCCCAGAAGGTCGCGGCGGTGGCGGCTCTGAGCGACGGCCGCTTCCTCCTCGCGGAGGCGGATATCGTGGTGACGCTGAGCGCCTGCATCGACGGCGGCTGAGGAGGCCGATCATGAGCTTCAATGCCCGCATCAGCCTGCCGGCCCAGGCCAAGGCCGGCGAGATCGTCGAGATCAAGGTGCTCACCCGCCATCCGATGGACCGTGGCGGCCAATCCGACGGCAAGGGCGGCACGGTGCCGCGCAAGATCCTCAACCGGCTGACCGCGACCTATGCCGGCGAGACGATCTTCCGCCTCGACATGCACACCGGCGTCGCCGCCAACCCCTTCGTCTCCTTCACGACGCGGGCGATCGAAACCGGCGACATCGTCTTCGAATGGCGCGAGGACGGCGGCGCAACCTACACCCGCACCGCCCGGCTGACCGTGACGTGAGGGAGGCGCTTTCGAATTTGCTCCACCGCGGGTCATCCCGGGCGACCGAAGGGAGACCCGGGATCCATTCCGGAACGCCTGTCCGGATGGGCTCAGGCATGGATCCCGGATCTCCGCTGCGCTGCGTCCGGGACGACCGGCCCGGTTCGGCCGCGCTCGGGTTCGTGGTCGTGGTCATCTGTCTCGTTCTCCAGACATCCGCTGCCCTCGCCGAAATCCGCTCAGGCTCCGACTTCCTCTCGCCCGAACTGCGCCGGCAGCAGGCCGACGAGACGCGCAATCCCGGCTTCTTCTGGGTCGAGCAGGGGCGCGAACTGTTCACGCGCCGGCCGGCGGGCGATGGGCAGGCCTGCATCGGCTGCCATTTCGAGCCGCAGCAGAGCCTGCGCGGGGCTGCCACGCGCTACCCGCAGGTCGATGCCGCCACCGGCCGGCTGATGAACCTCGAAGGCCGGATCGAGCAATGCCGGGCCGAGCGGCAGGGCCAGCCCGTCTTCGGCTATGAGTCGCCGGAACTGCTCTCTCTGACGGCCTATCTCGCCTCGCTCTCGCGCGGCCTGCCGATGCAGGTCACGACCGACGGGCCGGCGAAGCCCTTCTACGAGGCGGGCAAGGCGTTCTTCGAGCGCCGGCAGGGCCAGCTCAACCTCTCCTGCCAGCAGTGCCATGACGGGCTCGTCGGCCAGAAGCTGCGGGGCGACACGATCAGCCATGGCGCCGGCACCGGCTACCCGGCCTACCGCCTGGAATGGAACGATGTCGGCTCGCTGCACCGGCGCCTGCGGGCCTGCTCGCTCGGCGTGCGCGCGACGCAGTTCGAGGCGGGCGGGCCGGAATATCTCGCGCTGGAGCTCTTCCTCGCCGCCCGCGCGAGAGGCCTTCCCGTCGAGACGCCAGCCATGCGGCGCTGATCGGTCTAGCCCGGGTCCCGTCATCGCCCTGTCATGGACCGGTCGTCACAAGCGGTGACGATCCTGTTTCAGCGGGTTTCCCCGGCCGATGCTGCGTTTCCTCGCTTTGCGTGCTGCCCGTGCGCTGCTGACCGTTCTGATTTGCGTGTCCGCGGTCTTCCTCGCGCTGCGGCTGGCGGGCGACCCGGCCGACATCATGCTCTCGATCGACACGCCGCCCGATGTGCGCGCCCATTACCGCGAGCTCTGGGGGCTCGAGCGGCCGCTGATCGAGCAGTATGGCCGCTATCTCGCCGCCGTCGCGCAGGGCGATTTCGGCCTCTCCTTCGGCGACGACCGCCCGGCCTTCGAGGCGGTGCGCGAGGCGCTGCCCAAGACTTTTCTGCTCGGCGGGTCGGCCCTGCTGCTGGCGCTGCTGATCGGCCTGCCGCTCGGCGTGTTGGCGGCGCTACGGCACAACAGCGCCATCGACCGGCTGGCCATGGCCTCCGCCGTCTTCGGCTATGCGATCCCGGTCTTCTTCCTCGGCATCCTGCTGATCCTGCTCTTTGCGCTAAAGCTGCGCGTGCTGCCCTCGGCGGGCTCGGAAACGGCCTGGCACCTCGTGCTGCCCACGATCACGCTGGCGCTGCCGCTGGCGGGGCGGCTGGCCCGCTTCGCGCGAACCTCGACGCTGGAGGTGCTCGGCAAGCCCTTCATCCGCGCCGCCCGTGGCCGGGGCGTGATGCCGCTTGCCGTGATCCTGCGCCACGCCTTGCCCAATGCGGCCGTGCCTCTTCTGATGTTCCTCGGCATCGAGATCGGCGGCATTCTCGCCGGCAGCGCCGTGGTCGAGACGATCTTCGCCTGGCCCGGCATCGGCCGGCTGCTGGTCGATTCGGTCTCGACGCGCGATCTCGCCGTCGTGCAGGCGGTGATCCTGACGGTGACGGTCATCATGGTCGCCGCCAATCTGCTGGTCGACATCCTTCACATCCTGATCGATCCGCGCCTCGGCGGCTTCGCCCGCGCCACCGGAAAGCCGGCCTGATGGCGAGCCTCGACGCCGTCTCCCTCCCGGCCTCCGGGGGCCGTCCGCACCGTCCGATGTCCCCCGTCGTCGGTCTGTCGGCCGGCTTCCTCGCGGCCGTGGTGGTCGTCGCGCTGCTTGCCGACTGGCTGGCGCCGATCCACTACACCACGCAGAACCTCGCAGCCCGGCTCAAGCCTCCCTTGTTCGAAAGCGGTGGCGTCACCCATTGGCTCGGCACGGACCAGCTCGGCCGCGACATCCTGAGCCGGCTGATCTTCGCGATCCGCACCTCGATTCTGATCGCCGTGCTGGGCACGCTGATCGGTGCCGTCTTCGGCACGCTGCTCGGCTTCGTCGCGGCCCGCTGCCGCGGCCTCGTCGATCAGGCGATCATGATGGCGGTCGATGCCCAGGCGGCGATTCCGGCCCTGTTCCTGGCGCTGACCATGCTCGCCTTCTTCGGCAACAACATCCTGCTCTTCATCGTGCTGGTGAGCATCGACGGCTGGGACCGCTATACGCGTCTTGCCCGCGGTCTCGTCATCTCCGAGCAGGAGAGCGACTACATCAACGCCGTCGAGGGGCTGGGCGCCTCGACGGCGCGCGTCATGCTCGGTCATCTTCTGCCGAACATCGTCGCCGCATTGGTCGTCCAGGCGACACTGAACTTCCCCGGTACGATCCTGCTCGAAACCTCGCTGTCCTTCCTCGGCCTCGGGGTCCAGCCGCCGGAGACCTCGCTCGGCCTGATGCTGGGCGAGGGGCGGCGCTACCTGCTGAACGCCTGGTGGATCGCGGTCTTTCCAGGCCTCGCCATCTTCCTGACGACGTTGTCGATGAGCCTGTTCGGCGACTGGCTGCGCGACCGGTTCGACCCCACCACCCAGCGGACCTGACCATGCCGTCTTCCGTCGCGGCGCCGCCGTTCCGCCCGCTCGCCATCGCCCATCGCGGCGGCGCCCTGCTCGCAGCCGAGAACACGGCGGCAGCCTTCACACGCGCCGCCGCCATCGGGGCCGACTGGGTCGAGACCGACCTTCGCCGCAGCAGAGACGGTTCGCTCGTCTGCCTGCACGATGCGGATCTGCTGCGGCTCGCGGGGGACCCGCGCCGCGTCGCCGAGACGGATCTGGCAACGCTGCGCCTCCTGGTGCCGGGGCTGATGACATTGCCGGAGGCGATCGCCGCGTCCGCCCCGCTCGGGCTCCTGCTCGACGTGAAGACGGCCGATCCCGCGCTTTTCCCCGAGATCCTGGCGGCGCTGGAGGAGGGCGGGGCACGGCGACGCGCGGTCCTCGGGCTCCGAGACCTTGGCCAGATCGCGGCGGCGCGCGCGCTCGATCCCGCGGTCGCGATCCTCGGCCTGCTGCCGGATCCGGACGGCGCCGAGGCCGCCCGCCGCGCCGGCGCCGGCTGGTTCCGGCTCTGGCAGGGACAGGCCAGCGCCGCCCGCATCGCCGCCGCCCGGGCGGCGGGGTTGAAGGTCGCGATCATGGTCGGCCAGCCGCGTACGGTGCCGGAAGAGGGCTATCCGCCCTTCGGCGTCGGCTGCATCGATGCGGAAGGCCTCGTTCAGGTGCTGGCGCTGCGCCCCGACGCCGTGATGCTGGACGATCCGCGCCTGCTGCTGGCGGCCCGGCCTGTCACCGGGCTGTCGTCAAGCTGAGGCAAGCGGACGCCAGCGCGCAGGCGGCCGCCGGCGGCCTGCGCCAGCCCCTGCGAGGACCGCCATGACCCTGATTTCCCGCCGCCGCTTCCTGGAGGCCGCCGCCGCCGCGCCGGTGCTCGCCGGCTCTCCGCTCGCCTTCGCCCAGGCCGACAGGCGCCCCAGCTTCACCGTCGCCGTCGCCGATCTGCCCGCGACGCTGGAACCGGCTCGCGAGCTGTCCAATGTCGGGACCCGCGTCACCTATTCCATCTTCGACACGCTGATCCGGCGCGACTTCCTCGGCGCCGCCGATGGCGGCGGCTCGCAGCTCAAGCCGCATCTGGCGACGACATGGGAGCGGGTCTCGCCGCAGGAGCTGGTGGTGACGCTGCGCCAGGGCGTCAAGTTCCACAATGGCGACGAGCTGACCTCGGAGGACGTCGCCTACACCTTCCGTGACGGCCGCCTCTGGGGCGAGAAGGCGCAGATCCCGGGCGGACGAGCCTATTTCGGCGTGCTGGCCGGCGTCGAGCCGATCGACCGCTACACGGTGCGCTTCCGCACCCGCGTGCCCGACGTTCTGCTCGAGCAGAGGCTCGCC
Organism: Rhizobiales bacterium CCH10-E5; assembly: GCA_001556125.1. GTDB lineage: Bacteria > Pseudomonadota > Alphaproteobacteria > Rhizobiales > Beijerinckiaceae > Allobosea > Allobosea massiliensis. The sequence continues at coordinate 44,154 of LSIG01000183.1, forward strand.
TCCTGGTGCGCCTGGATCGTCAACAAGCGCGCCTATGAGGCGATGGGCTTCGAGGCCTATTCGCGCAAGCCGGTGGCGACCGGGCCTTATCGCGTCGTGTCGCATGCCGCCGCCGAAGCGACGGTGCTGGAGGCCTTCGACGACTACTTCATGGGCAAGCCGACGGCGCGTCGCGTCACGTTCCGGCGCGTGCCCGAACTGGCCGCGCGTGTCGCTGGGCTCGTCGCCGGAGACTATGACCTGATCACCAACATCCCGCCCGACCAGATGAGCGTCGTCGGCGCCTACAAGGACATCGACGTCCGTTCCGTGGTGCTGGCCAATGTCCATGTGCTGGCCTTCAACGAGCAGGACAAGGTTCTGGCCGACAAGCGCATCCGTCAGGCGCTGTCGCTGGCGATCGACCGTCAGAAGCTGGTCGACACGCTCTGGCAGGGCACGGCGCAGGTGCCGGCTGGCCACAACTACCCCGAATACGGGCAGATGTTCGTCGAAGGCCGCAAGCTCGCTTACGATCCCGCCAAGGCCAGGGGACTGCTGCAGGAGGCGGGCTACAAGGGCGAGCCGATCGTCTACCGCACCATGGCGAACTACTACACCAATGCGCTGGAGGCGGCCCAGATCCTGGTCGAGCAGTGGAAGGCGGTCGGTCTCAATGCCTCGCTGCAGGTCGTCGAGAACTCGGCGCAGATGCGCGGGCCGGGCGTCCAGATCTTCAACTGGTCGAACTCGACGCGCCTGCCCGATCCGCTCGGCGCGATCTGGGTCGCCTGGGGGCCGGCCGGAGAGGTCCAGGTGTCGAAATTCTGGACCTCGACCGCCGCCTTCAACGCCGCCGGGACCGCGCTCGAGGCGGAGACCGATCCGGCCCGCCGCAAGGCCCTGTTCACGCAGATGCTCGACATCTTCGAGGACGAGGCACCGGCCACCATCCTCTACCAGCCGAGCGAGGCCTACGCGATCAAGCGCTCGATCGCCTGGCGGCCGACCACCTTCTATTTCATGGATCTGCGGCCGGACAATCTCGCCTTCGCCAAGAGCTGAGAACCGTTCCGGCCGACGGGGACGGGCGGCCGCGGGGCCGCCCGGCCACCCTCATTGCCCGCCGCCGAGGATGAAGCGGCGGCCGTCCTGCTCGACGATCTCGACCGTCTGGTTGAAGGCGCCGCGCCCGGCCGAATAGGACTGGGCATGTGCCTCCTCGCGCGCCGGCTTCGCCAGGTTGCGGCCGACCATGGTCGCCGCCGGCGCGACGCCGAGCAGGCCCAGCACCGTCGGGGCGATGTCGATGATCCCGGCTGGCTCCTGAGATACGGCGCCCGGCTGATCCGCGTCTCCCCGGGCGACGATCAGCACCGTGTTGAGCTCGTGCGGGTTGATGCCGCCATGCATGCCGCCGCCCAGCGGCACATCGCCGGGTGTCATCGCGCCCAGGCCCGGCAGGCCGTAAGGGTCCGCCTCCAGACCGGATTTCAGGATGAACATGAGCTCGGGCTGGCGCGCATGGCCCGCCCCCATCAGGCCGAGCGAGAGCGTGCCCTCGACTTGGCCTTCGACACCGTTGCGGTCGGCCGAGAGAACATGGCCGATGGCGGGCTGCTCCATCAGCCAGGCCGCAAGGCGGGCGAGCGTCGCGCGGTCGGCGGGATCGCGCAGGCGGATCTCACCGCTGATGCCGCCGGTGGCAGTGAGCGCGGCTTCGCCGATCTCCTTTGTGGCGCTGAGGCTGAAGCCGGCCGCGACAGCGGCGTCGAACAGGGGCTCGACCGAGCCGGTCGAGATCTGGCCGTGGTCGGAGGCGGCGATCACGGCGATGCGCTCGGCTTCCCACTGCGCCTCCACCCAGTCGAGGATGGTCCCGAAGGCACGATCGGCCTCCTTCAGCCCGGCCTTCGCCTCGGGGGATCCGAGGCCGCGGTAATGGAAAGTGGTGTCGGGCTCGTTGAACCAGATCAGCGCGACATCGGGCGCCAGCACGGGCAGCACATGCTCGCTCATCAGCCGGCCGCCATAGGCGAGTTCGGAAATCCGGGGCATCTCCCGCGGCGGCAGCGGGCCGAGAAGGGCGAGCGCCTGCTCGACCGCTTCCGGCGTCTGGGTTGCGCCCGTGCCATGGACGGAAAACGTCCAGTGGCCGTTGGCGCGGGCACGGGAATTGATGAAGTGCGCCGAACCCGGCGAGCCGACATGGACGACGGCAAGGCGCTTGCCGGCCTGCGCCAGCCGGTCGCCCAGGGTCTCGACATCGACCAGCCGGCCCTCGTGATGGGCCTCCGCACGGCGCAGCATCGCGGCGTCGCTGGTGTCGAAGATCCGCTCGGGTATCGCCTCGCGATGGTGGAAGGCGTTGCCGACGATGCCGTGGACGCCGGGCGGGGCGCCTGTGGCGATCGAGGTGGTGGCGACACGGGTCACGGAGGGGAAGACGCTGCGTGCCCGGCGGAACCAGGTGCCGCGCGCGGCCAGCCGCAGCAGGTTCGGCGTCACCTCGGGGCTCAGCATGTCGGGACGAAGACCGTCGAAGACCGCGACGACGACTCGGTCGGCGGGAGGAGTATCGTGCGGGTTCATGGGCAGAGGCTTCCGGCGGGGAGAGGAGACGAGGCGGTCAGGCGGCCGCCGCGACGGCGGGCGCGGCGGGAACGAGATGGCAGGCGGCGAGCCGGCCGTCGGCGCTCGGGCGCAGGGCGGGTTGCTCCTCCCGGCAGCGGGCGACGGCGCGCGGGCAGCGCGGATGGAAGGCGCAGCCGGCCGGCCGGTCAACCGGATTCGGCGGGTCGCCCTGGAGGATGATGCGCTCGCGCGTCCCGCGCAACGCCGTCGGCACCGCCGAGACCAGCGCCTGGGTGTAGGGATGCGCCGGGGCATGGAACAGCGCCTCGGGTGGGCCCTGCTCGACGATCCGGCCAAGATACATCACCGCGACCTCGTCCGCGATCTGCCGCACGACCTTGAGATCATGGCTGATGAAGAGATAGGCCGTGCCGAAACGGGCCTGGAGATCCTGCAGCAGGTTGATGACCTGTGCCGCGACGGAGACGTCGAGCGCGGAGATCGGCTCGTCGCAGACCAGCAGGCCGGGATTCAGCACCAGGGCGCGGGCAAGGACCACCCGCTGCCGCTGCCCGCCGGAGAGTTCGTGCGGATAGCGCGCGAACAGGTCGCGGCGCAGCCCCACCGCCTCGAACAGCGCCAGCGCCTTCTCGCGACGGGCTTCGACATTCACCTCCAGCGCATGGATCGCCAGCGGCTCGACGACCTGATCGCCGACGGGCAGGCGGCGGTCGAGCGCGGCGAGCGGGTCCTGAGGCACCATCTGCATGCGCTGCCGCAGCGCCCGCCAGGCCCGGTCGCGCTGCGCACCGACGGGGCCGCCCTCGAAGAGGATCGTCCCGCGCGTCGCCGGCAGCAGGCCGAGAACGAGCTTCGCGGTGGTCGACTTGCCGCAGCCCGACTCGCCGACGATGCCGAGCGTGCGCCCGGCCATGAGCGAGAAGCTGACCCCGTCCACCGCATGCAGCAGCCGGCGACGGCCGCCCGCGAGCGCCACCGGGTATTGGCGGGCCAGATCACGGACTTCCAGCAGCGCGCTCATGACAGGGCCTCGGCCAGGGCGGACATGGCGGGTGGCGGGAGCGCCGCGTCGGTCAGCGCCGTTTCGGCCAGCCGCAGGCAGGCCGCCCGGCGGTCCTGCCCGGCATAAGTCAGCGCCGGCACCTCGCTGTGGCAGGCCTCCGCCGCGATCGGACAACGCGGCGCGAAGGCGCAGCCTTCCGGCATGGCCTCCGGCGAAGGCACGGTGCCGGGGATCGGTGTCAGGCGCCGGCGCGGGCCGGTCAGCGTCGGCAGCGCCGCGAGCAGCCCGCGCGCATAGGGGTGACGCGGCCGCGACAGCAATTCCGCCGTCGGCGCCGTCTCGACGATGCGGCCGGCATACATCACGGCCACGCGGTCGCAGAGATCGGCGACCACGCCGAGATCATGCGAGATCAGCACCAGCCCCATGCCCGTCTCGGCGCGAATGTCGCGGATCAGGTCGAGGATCTGGGCCTGGATGGTCGCGTCGAGCGCGGTCGTTGGCTCGTCCGCGACCAGCACTTCGGGCTGCCCGGCGAGGGCGAGCGCGATCATCACGCGCTGGTTCATGCCGCCGGAGAATTCATGGGGATACTGCCCCAGCCGGCGCGGCGCGTCGGCGATGCCGACACGGTCGAGCAGCCGCAGCGCCTCGGCCCGGGCCGCAGCCCCGCGCAGGCCGCGATGCAGCGCCAGCACCTCGCCGAGCTGCGTCCCGATCCGCTGCACCGGGTTGAGCGAACTGGTCGGGTCCTGGAAGATCAGGCCGATCCGACCGCCGCGGACGCGGGCGATCTCTCGCTCGCCGAGACGGGTGAGATCCATGCCCTGCAGCCGCACCGCGCCCCGTGTGGCGACGCCGCGGCCGAGCAGGCGCAGCGCCGCGAGCCAGGTCACGCTCTTGCCGCAGCCGGATTCGCCGACGATGCCGAGCGCCTCTCCGGGGGACAGCGTCAGGTCGATGCCGCGCACGACGTCGACCGGCCGGTCGCGACCGGGGAAGGCGACGCCGAAATCCCGCAGCTCGAGCAGCGGGTCGTGGGCGCCAGCTTGGCGAGGATCGGAAGCGGGCTGCGGAAACACCGTCATGACGCCGCAGATACAGCCCGCTCCATGACCGTCTCGTGACGGTGGCCATCCCGCATTTGCCGCGCGCCGCCGCCTGTGGTTTGCGTGGAGCGAACCGCGCGAGCGGGACCGACGGAGCCGTGCCGTGAACAGCCGCCAGATCGAGATCTTCGTCGCCGTCATGAAGGCCGGCACGATCTCGCGCGCGGCCGAATTGCTCGGCGTCACCCAGCCCGGCGTCAGCCGCACCATCGCCGATCTCGAAGCCTCCGTCGGTTTCCTGCTGTTCGACCGGGTGCGCAACCGCATCGTGCCGACGCCGGAGGGCCGTCTGCTCTATGACGAGGTCCAGGCCGCCTTTCGCGGTATGGACAAGATCCGCTCCGCCGCCGCCCGCATCCGCGACCATGGCGCCGGCCAGATCCGGGTCGCCTCGCTCTCGGCACTGGGCTCCTCGCTCGTGCCGCGAGCCGTCAGGCGCTTCCGCGACCGGCGCCCGGATACGGCGGTGACGCTGATGGTGCTGCCCTCGCGCGATGTCCGCAACGGCGTCGTCTCCGGCGAGTTCGATCTCGGTCTCGCCGCCGACGAGGTCGATGTCAGCGGCCTGGTCCACCAGCCCTTCGTGTCGCCGCGCGCGCTCTGCGCGATCCCGCTCGGCCACCCGCTCGCCGAGCACAGCCTGGTGACGCCGCATGATCTCGCCGGGCTCGATTTCGTCGCCTATGTGCCGGAAGACCGGGCGCGCCAACGGCTCGACCTCGCCATCGCAGAGGCCGGCGCTGCGCCGCCGCGCATCGTCGTCGAGACGATCTACGCCGCCACCGTCTTCGCGCTGATTTCCGAAGGGGTGGGCGTCGGCCTGGTCAGCCCCTATGCGATCGCGGGCTTCGATCAATCGCGGATCGTGCTGCGGCCCTTCGAGCCCGCGGTGCACAGCAAGAGCGTTCTGCTGCTGCCGGCCGACCGGCCGAAATCGCAGCTGGTGCGGGATTTCATCGATTGTCTGATGGCCGAGCGTTGAGCTGCCCGTCTCGGCGGCTTAGGGCATAACATCCAGGTATCGTCTTATGCCTATCGCCTGATTGCGGCGATGGGGCGATGGCTTACGCATGGGTCCAGAGAGGGATTTTCCATGCACGACCTGACCCGCTGCGTTCACCACCCGGCCGTCAACGAGGAGGGCTATGCCTCGCTGGCCGTGCCGACGCACCGCGCCTCGACCATCGTCTACAAGGACGCGGCGAGCTTCGCGGCGCGCAAATATCGCGGCTTCGACGGCTACACCTACGGGCTGCACGGCACGCCGACGACGCGCACGCTGGAGGCGCAGCTGAGCGCGCTGCATGGCGGGGTCCGGACCGTGCTGGTGCCCTCGGGCCAGGCGGCCGTGACCATGGTCATGCTCGCCGTGCTGATGCCCGGCGACAGGGTGCTCATTCCCGACCATGTCTACCCGCCGGTGCGCAGCTTCTGCGAGGATTACCTGAAGCCGCGCGGCATCGATTACGGCGTCTACGATCCGCTGATCGGCGCCGGCATCGCCGATCAGATCGACGAGACGACGAAGATGGTCTGGGTCGAGTCGCCGGGCTCCGGTACGATGGAGGTGCAGGACGTGCCCGCCATCGTGAAGGCCGCCAAGGCGAAGGGCTGTCTCGTCGGCTGCGACAACACCTGGGCGACGCCGCTGATCTTCAAGCCGCTGGCTCATGGCGCCGATTTCGCCTGCGAGGCCCTGACGAAGTATGTCGGCGGCCATTCCGACCTGCTGCTCGGCTCGATCACCGTGTCCGACATGGCGCTCCGCCAGAAGCTCAAGGAACTCCTGCGGGGCTTCGGCGTCGGCATCTCGCCGGACGAATGTCAGCTGGCGCTGCGCGGCATCGAGACCATGGGGCTTCGCGTCGCCCATATGGGCCGGGTCTCCGAGGACTTCGCCAAGCGCCTCGCGCATTCGCCGGCGGTGGAGACCGTCCTGCACCCGGCGCTGCCCTCCTGCCCCGGTCATGAACACTGGAAGCGCGACATGGGCCGCTCATCGGGCGTGTTCAGCCTCGTGCTGAAGCCGGTCGCCGACGACGTGCTGGAGGCCGCGCTGACGGCGCTCAAGGTCTTCGCCATCGGCGCCTCCTGGGGCGGCACGCGCAGCCTGATCGCGCCGATGGCGGTGAAGGGCGACCGCAGCGTCGTGCCCTGGACGAAGGAAGGCCCGGTGCTGCGCATCAGCATCGGCCTCGAGGACGAGGACGATCTCTGGAACGACCTCGACGCGCTGCTCGTCGCGCTGGAGGGCAGGGCCGGAGCCGCGGCGGCCTGACGGGCACGGGCCCGCGGCCGTCAGACGAGCGAGAAGACGACATTCCGGATCGACGACGCGGCGGACACGCATTCGCCGCGCGGGGAGAGCTGCGCCCGATTTCGACCGACAACGACAAGGGGAAAGACGATGAAGCACTGGATTCTCGGCCTGGCCGCGCTGGCGGCCGCCACCCTGCCGGCCTCAGCCCAGACGGGCCCGACGCTCGCCAAGATCAGGGAGCGCGGCCAAATCATCTGCGGCACCAGCCCTGGCGTCGCCGGCTTCTCGATCCAGGATGCGGCGGGGCGCTGGAACGGCTTCGATATCGACATCTGCCGGGCGCTGGCGGTCGCGATCTTCAACGACCCCGACAGGGCGAAGTTCGTGCCGCTGACCTCGAAGGACCGGCTGATCGCGCTGCAGGGCGGCGAGATCGACGTTCTCCCGCGCACCACGACCTGGACCCTGTCGCGCAATCTCGGCCAGGGCGTCACCTTCACGGCGGTGAACTACTATGACGGCCAGGGCTTCATGGTGGCGAAGACGCTCGGCGTCGCCAGCGCCACCAAGCTCGACGGCGCCTCGATCTGCGTGGCGCAGGGCACGACCAGCGAACTCAACCTCGCCGACTATTTCCGCAAGCTCGACATGAAATACGAGCCCGCCGCCTTCTCGACATCGGAGGAGGCGCTGAAGGCCTATGAGGCCGGCCGCTGCGATGCCTACACCACGGACGTCTCTGCACTGGCCGCGGTGAAGCTCAAGCTGCAGGATCCCGACGGGCATGCGGTTCTGCCGGAGGTCATCTCCAAGGAGCCGCTCGGTCCCTGGGTCCGCACCGGCGACGAGGGCTGGTTCAATCTCGTGCGCTGGACAGTCGCGGCGCTGGTCAATGCCGAGGAACTGGGGGTCACCCAGGCCAATGTCCGCGAGATGACCAAATCGGCCAATCCCGAAATCCGGCGTTTCCTCGGTCTGGACGGCAAGTTCGGCGAGGCGATGGGCGTGACCAATGACTGGGTCGTGCGCATCATCGCGACCGTCGGCAATTACGGCGAATCCTTCGACCGCTATCTCGGCAGCCAGTCACGGCTGAAGCTCGCCCGTGGCCCCAACGCGCTCTGGACGCAAGGCGGCCTGCAATACAGCCCGCCCTTCCGGTGAGACGGTCCGGCGCTTGCGGCAGCCTCAGGCCGCCGCGAGCGCCCGCAGCGGCGTGACGATCAGGCGCCCCTGCGGATCGATGGACAGACTCGCCTCGACGCCGAAGACCGAGGCGACCATGGCTGCATCGATCACCCCCTCCGGCTTGCCGCAGCACACCAGCCGGCCCTGGCGCATGACCATGACCGCGTCGGCGAAGCGTGCGGCAATGTTGAGATCGTGCAGGATGACGAGCGTGGTCAGGGACCGCGCGCGGGTCATGCGCAGCACGATCTCCATCACCTCGAGCTGGTGGCGGATGTCGAGCGTGCTGATCGGCTCGTCGAGCAGCAGCAGCGAAGGTTCCGAGGCCAGTGCCTGAGCCAGGAAGACGAGCTGGCGCTGGCCGCCGCTGAGCTCGCCGAGATAGCGCGAGGCGAGCGGCTTGAGGGCAAGCTCGCCCAGAACCGCCTCGACCGCGGTGAGATCGTCGGGCCGCACCCGCAGGCCCAGCCGTCCGAGACGCCCGAGCAGCACGGCCTCCAGTACGGTCAGCGCGGCGCGCGCGCCGATGTCCTGTGGCATGTAGCCGATCCGCTCCGGCCTGACCGTCGAGCCATCGAACCTGATCACGCCGTCATGCTTCACCAGCCCGGCGACGGCCTTGACCAGCGAGGACTTGCCCGAGCCGTTGGGGCCGATGACGGCGAGCACCTCGCCGGGATGGGCCGCGACGTCCAGCGCCTCGATCGCCTGTGTCGTGCCATATCGGACGCTCAGCCCTTCGACGGTCAGCTTCACCAGAAGGCCCTCCGGTTGCGCAGGATCAGCCAGACGAAGAAGGGCACGCCGATCAGCGAGGTCACGATGCCGATCGGCACGATCGCGCCGGGCAGAACCGTCTTGCTGGCGATCGACGCCAGCGAGAGCAGCAGCGCCCCATAGAGCGCCGAGGCCGGCAGGAAGCTGCGCTGGTCCTCGCCGACCAGCATCCGCGCGATATGCGGGGCGACCAGCCCGACGAAGCCGATCGTCCCGACGAAGGCGACGGCGACCCCGGTCAGGGCCGAGATCAGCACGAAGGAGCGCAGCCGCAGCCGCCGGACATCGACGCCCAGCCCCCGCGCCCGCTCGTCGCCGAGCTTCAGCGCGGTGAGCCTCCAGACATCGATGATGAGGACGGGGATGCAGGCCGCCAGCACGATCGTGATGATCCAGAGCTTGCTCCAGCTCGCCTTCTGCAGCGAGCCGAACAGCCAGAACACGATCTGCTGCAGCGCCTCGGGCGAGGCGACGAACTGCAGGAGCGCCAGCAGCGCCTGGAAGAGGAAGAGCAGCGCGATGCCCGCCAGCACCAGCATCTCGGGCGAAGAATCCCGTGCCTGGCCGATGCCGTAGACCCCCGCGCAGGCGATGGCCGCGAAGAGGAAGGCCATCAGCGGGATGCCCCAGGCCTCGGGCACCGGCATGGCGACGCCGAGCACGATCACCAGCGCCGCCCCGAAGCCGGCCCCGGCCGAAACGCCGAGCGTGTAGCTCGACGCCAGCGGGTTGTTCAGGATCGTCTGCATGATCGCGCCGGACAGACCCAGCGCCGCCCCCACCACGAGCGCGACGAAGGCGATCGGCAGGCGGATCGACCAGATGATGGCATCGACCGTGCGGTCCTGCGCCAGCCCGAACACCGACTTCGCCACGGCGCCGACCGGCAGGAAGGCCGGCCCGGTCGCGACGTCGAGCACGAGGCTGACCAGAATGGCGACGCAGCCGATGGCGAGCACCGCGACGCGGCGCGTGCCCATCGCGGCATAGGTCGCGGTCAGCGACGATGCGTCCCCGGATCCCTCGTTCAGCGTGGCGCTCATAACCGCAACATCCAGGTGCCCTCGAACGGGATGGGCAGGAAGCGCTCGTGGAACGCCCGTAGCGAGGCGACCGGGTCGATATCGGCGAATGGCTCCGGATAGATCTGCTTGGCGATGAACTGCAGCGAGATCCAGTCGGTCAGCGAGCGCACCAGCGAATGCTCGACGGTGGAGACATTTCCCGCCCTGACCGCGGGCAGCGCGTCCCAGCCGGGGCGCGCGAGATAGGGCCGCAAGCTGGCGCGGGCCGTCTCGGGATCGACATCGTAGCCGAGGCGCACCGCGTGGGGCCGGTTGGCCCAGGACGAGCCGGTGATGAAGATGTGGTCCGGCGGCGCGGCCAAGACCTTCTCGGGTGCGATCGGCACGAAGCCGGCCGGCTGCGCCAGCGCCGCATTGGCGATGTTGTCGGCGCCGATCGTATCGAGCATGCGGCCCCACATCGTGTTCTTGTAGGTGCTGCCGAACTCGCCGGCGCCGAGCCAGCCGATCTCGATATAGACCTTGGGCCTGGGCCCCTGGGCCAAGGCAGCCCGACGGCGGATGTCGGCGATCTGCGTCTCGTAGAGCGAGGCCAGTTCCCGCGCCCGCGCCTCGGCGCCGATCGCCTGCCCGATCGCGATGGTGCTGGCGATGTGCTTCTCGAGGCTCTGCGAATTGTAGTCGGCGACGAGGATGGGAATGCCCGCCGCTTCGATCGCGGCCGTAACCGCGCTCGCTCCCGTCATCGCCCAGGGCGGCACGATCACGAGGTCGGGCCGCAGCGCGAGCACCTTCTCCGGCACCAGCACCTCGTTCTCGCCCAGCCCGACATCGGGCAGCGCGGCGAGGCGCGGGATCGCCGCGACGAAGCGCTCATAGGTCTTGGCGCGGTTGACCGCCCATTGATGCTTGCGGAAGCCGACGACGCGCTCCCAGCCGGCCGCGCCGCCGATCGCGGTGAACTCCTCCAGATAGAAGGCGATCACGACGCGCTCGGCGGGCTTGGTCAGCTCGACTTTGCGGCCGACGGCATCGGTAATGCTGATCGCCGCCTGCGCGGGCCGGGGCAGGGTGGCGACGAGCGGCAGCGCCAGCACGGCGCGGCGGGTCAGTTGGGCGGATGGCGCGGACATGAGAAGCCTCGTCTCGGTGCTGCGGATCAGGGCTTCAACGGCAGCATCCAGGTGCCGCCATAGGAAACGGGCAAGTATTTCGCGTGATAGGCCTTGAAGGACGCCGTCGGATCGACGTCGGCGAAAGCCTCCGGATAGAGCCGCTTGCCGATGTACTGCATCGCCACGAAGTCGAAGAGCGAGCGGCTCAAGCCATGCTCGATCGCGTTGACATTGCCGGCGCGGGCAGCGGTCAGGTCGGCCCAGCCGGCCCGCGCCGCATAGGGAGCGAGCGAGGCGCGGGTCTGCTCCTCGCTCATCTCGTAGCCGGTCTTCACCGCCTTGGGCTTGTTCGCCCAGGACGAGCCGGCGATGAAGATCGCATCCGGGTCGGCCGCGATGATGGCCTCCGGATTCATCCGCCCCGAGGCGCCGGCCAGCCTGCCGACCGCGATGTTCTCGCTGCCCAGAAGCGTCAGGATCTTGCCCCACATCGTCGTCGCATAGCTGACGCCGACCGTGTCGGCGCCGTCAGGCCCGACCTCGACATAGGTGCGCGGCTTGCGCGCGACCTTGGCCTTCGCGACGCGGGCGAGCACATCGCGATACTGGCTCTCATAGAAGGTCGCGAGCTCTTCGGCGCGGGCGTCATGGCCCGTGACCTTGCCGAGCGCGTGGGTCGAGGCGAGGTGGCGTGCCAGGATCTGGGCGTTGTAGTCGATGACCAGAATCGGGATGCCCGCCGCCTCGATCCGCTCCCGCTCGCTGCCGAGCGCGGTGAACATCCAGTCCGCCACCAGGAAGGCGTCCGGCTTGAGCGCGATCAGCTTTTCCGCGCTGAAGCTGCCATCCTCGATCAGGCCGACATCCGGCATCGCCGCCAGATTGGGGATGACCGCCGTGTAGCGCTTGAAGATGGACGGCCGCCAGCCTTCCCAGGCCGTGCGCGACATGCCGACGACGCTCTGCCAGCCCGCGACGCCGGCCACCGCTGTGAACTCCTCGAAGTTGAAGTTCACCACGAGGCGCTTGGCAGGGAGCTGCACCGTGACCTTGCGGCCGAGCGCGTCGGTGATCTCGGTCGGGGCGGCGGTCGCGGCGAAGGGGCTGACGAGAAGCGCTGCTGCGACGAGCAGGACCCTGAAGGGCGCGATCATGGAAGTCTCCGGGACGCGTGAGGGTGACGAACGAGAGCCAATGCGGAACCGCGGCCGGGGGCGCGACTCCGCTGAGCGAGACGTGCCGAGCTCAGGGCTTCAGCGGCAGCATCCAGGTGCCGCTGAAGCTGATCGGCAGGTATTTCTCGTGATAGGCCTTGAAGGACGCGACCGGATCGACGTCGGCGAAAGCCTCCGGATAGAGCCGCTTGCCGATGTATTGCATCGCCACGAAGTCATAGAGCGTGCGGGCGAGACCGTGCTCGATGGCGTTGATGTCGCCCGCCTTGATCGCCTTGAGGTCGGCCCAGCCGGGGCGCTGTGCATAGGGAAGCAGACTGGCGCGGGTTTCACTCTCGGGGATGTCGTAGCCGGTACGCACCGCCTTGGGCCGGTTCACCCAGGAGGACGACGCCATCAGGATCAGGTCAGGGTTCTCGGCGATCACGGCCTCCGCATTGAGCGGTCCCCAGGGGCCGGGAATCTTGCCGGTGGCGATGTTCTCCGCGCCCAGCGTGGTGATGATCTTGCCCCACATCGTGTTGTTGTAGGTGTTGCCGATCGTCTCGGCCCCGGCCTGGCCGAGCTCGACATAGACCTTCTTGGTCGGGGCGCCGGCCGCCTTGGCCTTTGCGACGCGGGCGAGCACGTCCTCGTACCGGCTCTGGTAGAGCGTCGCCAACTCCTCGGCCCGCGCCTCCTGGCCGGTGACCTTGCCGAGCGCCCGGGTCGAGGCGAGGTGCCGCTCGAGCAGCTGGGCGTTGTAGTCGATGACCACGATCGGGATGCCGGCACCCTCGATCTGGTCCATCTGGGGCTTGGCGGCCTTGTAGCCCCATTCGGACATCAGCAGCACGTCCGGCTTGAGCCCGATGATCTTCTCGGCGCTGAGGCTGTTGTCCTCGGTGAAGCCGACATCCGGCATGGCGGCCAGATTGGGGATCACCGCCTTGTAGCGGTTGAAGATCAGGGGCCGCCAGCCTTCCCAGGGCCCGCGCGAGATGCCGACGACCTTCTGCCAGGACTCGACGCCGCCGACGGCGGTGAACTCCTCGAAATTGAAGTTCACCACGAGGCGCTTGGCCGGCAGGTCGACCGTGACCTTGCGGCCGAGCGCGTCGGTGATCTCGGTGGGGGCGGCGAGCGCGGCAAGCGAGGAGGCCAGCAGCGCCGCGCCGGCCAGAACCGATTTGAACGAGAGATGCATGACGGGTCGCGCTCCGCCGTTTAGTGCTTGTGGCCGGTGTGGCCGGTGTCCCGGGCACCGACGCCCTGGACGGCGAATTCGACCGCGACCGTGCCGGCCTTCTCGAACTGCAGCGTGCCCTTGACGCGCTCGCCCTCCTTCAGCGGGCGCTTCAGCTCCATGAACATGATGTGGTAGCCGCCGGGCTTCAGCTCGGCCTTCTCGCCGGGCTTGACCTCCAGGCCCTTGTCCAGCGGCCGCATCGTCATGATGCCGTCCTTCACCGCCATCTCATGGATCTCGACGCGGCCGGCGATCTCGGACGAACCGCCGATCAGGCGGTCGGGCGCGCTGCCGTTGTTCTGGACGGTGAGATAGCCGCCGGCGACCTTGGCGCCGCCGGGGGTCGCCCGCGTCCACGGATGGTCGATCTTGAGCGAGCCGAGCGTGTAGTCATGCGCGAGTGCCACCACGCTGGTGAGCGTCAGCATCGCGGCGGCGAGATAGTGGACAGGCTTGTTCATCGTGTTTCTCCGTTGGTTGCGGGCAGTTCTAAGGCCGGATCTCGACCGTTTCGGTGAGGCGGATCATCTCGAAGTCCGAGATCAGGATGGCGAGCTCGACGCTCCAGCGGCCGGGGCGCGGCAGGCTGAGACCCTCGATCTGCCAGACACCATCGGTGCCGCGAATCGCTGGGCGCTCGATCGCCTCGATGCCGGCGGCCGCGTTGGCGAAGGAGAGCGAGAGCTCCTTCGCCGGCAGCGGTCCGAATTCGCCGTTCATCAGCACGATCGCGATGGCGACGGGGCCGGCGCGACCCGGCGTCAGGGTGACGTCGGCCATTGCGGTAAGCGTGTGGATATGGATGGTCGCCGGCTGGGCGGCCGCGATGGCGAGCGCCCGCGGCGGCGGCGTGAAGCGCCAGAGCGCCGCGGTGCCGAAGATCGCAAGCATCAGGGCGAGTTCGACGGCGACGATGCGCGCCAGAACGCGGCCAGCGGCCAGCCGCCCGGCCTCGACCTGGGATGTCAGCCGCCAGCGGTTGAAGGCGGCAAGCCCCAGCACGAGCGCGACCAGCCCGAGCTTGGCGAGGAGCACGGCGCCATAATTCGTCTCGATCAGCGCGGCGGGCCGCTCGACCTGCACCACCGCGAGCACGAGCCCGCTGCCGAGAAGCATCGCGATGACGGCGGGGATGCGCGAGGAAAAGCGCCGCAGCGTCGCGGCGGCGTCTGGCTTGTTCAGGGCTTTGGCCAGTGGCAGCAGGGCGCCGGCCCAGAGCGCGACGCCGGCCACGTGCAGGAACACCGCCGGCCGCATCAGCGCCTGCGGGCTGGCGGCGCTGGCATGGCCGCTCGACGCCAGGGCGAGACCCGCAAGGCCGACGCCCAAGAGGCCGGCGATGCGCCCTGCCAGCCCTGCCGACCGCAGCGCCAGGAACCCGGTCGCCAGCGCGACGGCGGCGATCGCGAGCATCGATGCCAGAGTGGTTTCGAGGGCGGCGCGCCAGACGGCTGGCTGGAGGAGCGCGCCTAGATCCGCCCCCAGCGCATCGAGCCCCTGGGCGCCGAGCGATGTCGGCAACGCGGCCAGGCCTAGCAACAGGGCGACGGAGATGCCGCTCCGCGCCGCGGGCGGAAGCGGACTGACCCAGGCCGCAAAGGCGGCGCCGCCGCACCCGATGAACAGCCCGAGATAAAGGGCGATGCGGCTGGCCCAGAGCAGGGCCCGCACGGCGACGTCGGCCTGCGTCTCCGCGATCGGCGCCGTCGCGCTCGGCGCGCCGATCGAGAACAGGACCGAACCGCCGACGGGGTGGCCATCCGCCGAAACCACACGCCAGCTCAGGACATGCGTGCCCGCCCCGAGCGCCCCGGGCGCGGAGATGACGAGCGTCTGGTCGCGGAGCTGGTAACGATCGAGCGGCCTCGCCTGCCCGTCAGGTCCGATCAGCCGCAGCGCCAGCGGCGACACCGGCTCGCTAAAGGTCAGCGTCAGTTCGGACGGGGCTGAAGGAAGCACGCTGCCATCCGCCGGGCTCGCGCCGTTCAGTGCCGCATGCGCGAACGCGCCGCTCGCCGGGGCGAGGGCAGCGGCAAGCAGTCCGATCAGGACGAGGAAGAGACGCAGGCGAGCGGCCATGACAGTTCCCGGCGACCGGGCCCGAGGGCCCGGTCGCGTGGTTCGGTTCACTTCTTGGGGGCGAGCTTCAAGCCCGGAGCCGGGAACTTGTAGTCGTCGGAGACCTTGCCGGCGGCGGGGATCTCGATCCAGCGCTCGACGCCGCCGCCCTCGCATTCCTGCACGACCGGAATGTAAAGCGTCGTGTCGGGCTTGAGGTCGGTCGTCAGGTAACCGCGGAAAACGAACTCGTCATAATGCTCGTCGAGCAGCTTGCCGCCGCTCCAGACTACTTCCTTGACGCCTTCGGAGGTCGGCGTGCCGTAGTAGTCATAGGATTTCGCGTACGCGCCCTTGACGGTCTCCAGCGTCCAGCCGGCCTTCGGCATCGGCTTGATTGCGATCACTCCTTCCGGAATCTGCACGCGGACCTTGATGGTGGCGGCACCCTTGCAGCCATGGGGCACGCGCGCCACGGCCTTGTAAGTCGAGCCGACGGGCGCTGTCTGCGTTTCCAGCGTGACATGGGCGATGGCGGGGCCGGCGATGAGCGCGGCGAGGGTGGCAAGAACTGTGCGGATCGACATGGGACTGTCCTGTGGGTGACGAGGCCCCGGAGGGCCGTACGATGGCAGTGGGAAAGACGAGGCAGCGGCGGGCGGGCGCCGTTGCGGATCAGCCGCGCAGCAGCACGGGCAGGATGTGTGACAACACGATCGCGGCGTTGCCGCCGAGCCAGAGCCAGGCGACCTTGAGCGCCGGTTCGAGCGGAACGGCGCGATCGACCGTGATCAGCGCGACGGCCGCGATCAGCAGACCCGTCGCGAAACACGCACACAGGCGCGTCAGCGGATGGAGGGGCATGGAGGGTGTCCGTGCTGCTCGGCACGGCTGCAGGTCATGATCGCGGGGGATCAGCCTGCGCCGGCCTTGGTCCGGGGGCATGAAGGCCAGCGGGCATCCTGGCGGATGCGCGCGGGCGAAATCAGGCCACGGACGGCGGCGCGCGCGGATTGGCCGGCGAACGGCCGGCGACATAGCCCTGCGGTGCGTCGAGATGGCGCGCGAAGGCCACGAGATCGACGGGGCGGTGGATGACCGGCAGGAAACTCGCGGCCGGCGCGGGCAGGCCGCCGCCCGTGAGGGCACAGCCGATCACGCAGCAGCTGGTCCGGTCATGCTGGGCTGCGCCCTGGTCGGACGCCGAGGGTGCCGGCATTTCGCCCGGCGCACAGAGCGCCAGAGCCAGCGACCGGTCGAGGCTCGTGCTCGCGGCATGGGCGCCGGAGGCCAGCCCGGTGAACAACGCCTGCAGCACGAGCAGATAGGCCGCGATGATCGCGACCCAACGGCGAGATGCTTCGCTCTGGCGGAATGCGGACAAGGACGGGTCTCCCGGCTCGCTTCCTAGCACCGGGGCGGCGTCTGTCAAAGAGGCGGGGCTGCGGCGGCTTGTCCACCGGGGCCGTTGACAACCGAGTAATGTTATACTGTAACAAAATTCGACGATCACTCCTGGGACTGCCCGCCATGACCGAGGCCCTGTTCATCGACCGCCGCCTGCCCGTGACCGTGCTTTCCGGCTTCCTCGGCGCCGGCAAGACGACCCTGCTGAACCACATTCTCAACAACCGCGAGGGCAAGCGCGTCGCGGTGATCGTCAACGACATGAGCGAGGTCAATATCGACGCCGACCTGGTGCGCGAGGGCGGGGCAGGGCTGTCGCAGACCGAAGAGAAGCTCGTCGAGATGAGCAATGGCTGCATCTGCTGCACGCTGCGCGACGATCTGCTGAGCGAGGTGCGCCGGCTCGCGGCCGAGAAGCGCTTCGACTACCTGCTGATCGAGGGCACGGGCATCGCCGAGCCCTTGCCGATCGCGGCGACCTTCTCCTTCCGCGACGAGGACGTCCAGTCGCTGGACGATGTCGCGCGGCTCGACACGATGGTCACCGTCGTCGACGCGCTCAACCTGTTGGCCGATTACGACAGCCGCGACTTTCTGGCCGACCGCGGCGAGACGGCGGGCGAGGGCGATGGCCGCACGCTGGTCGATCTCCTGGTCGAGCAGATCGAGTTCGCCGACGTGGTCGTCATCAACAAGATCGGCGAGGCCACGCCCGAGCAGCGCGAGAAGGTCCGGCAGGTCGTACGCGGATTGAACGGCGATGCCCGGATCGTCGAAGCCGATTTCGGCCGCGTGCCGCTGGCCGCCGTGCTCGACACCAGGCTCTACAGCGAGGAACGCTCGCAGGAGCATCCGCTCTGGCACAAGGAACTGTTCGGCTTCAAGGATCACGTCCCGGAGACGGAGGAATACGGCATCCGCTCCTTCGTCTACCGGGCCCGCCGCCCGTTTCACCCGCGCAAGCTCTACGATCTCCTGGAGCAACGCCTGCCAGGTGTGATCCGCGCCAAGGGCCATTTCTGGCTGGCGACGCGGCCGCGCTGGGTGGGGGAGTATTCGCTCGCCGGCCGCATCACCCGCACCGAGGGCATGGGCAGCTGGTGGGCGGCGGTGCCCAAGGAGCGCTGGCCGCGCTCGGAGGAATTCGTCTCGCTGATGCGCAGGCACTGGTCGCCGACCTGGGGCGACCGGCGCCAGGAACTGGTCTTCATCGGCACGCAGGAGATGGACGAGGCGGCCATCCGCGCGATGCTCGACGCCTGCCTTACCGGCAGCGCTGCAACCGGCATGACGCAGTCCCTCCTCGCGCTCGAGGATCCCTTCCCGGCCTGGGACCGGCAGGCCGCGTAAGCCATGCGCGATCTCGAAAAGACCGGGCGCCGCGCCGCGCCCGCGACCGCCTGCGACATTCTGTCTTGCGGCGCAGCATCCGGCATGCTCTTTTCGCCGCGTCGGTTCCCGAGAGGGATCAAAAGGGAATCCGGTGCGCGTCCGTCAGGGCGCAAATCCGGAGCTGCCCCCGCAACTGTCAGCGGCGAGCGACGTTCGATCATGCCACTGGGTTCGCCCGGGAAGGCCGGACGCAGCATCGACCCGCGAGCCAGGAGACCTGCCGACGTCGTGAAGCCAATCGACCGGGCGGGGTGCCCCGGAAGGAGCTCTGATGACGGTCGCTCTCCCGCGCGGGCTTGTCGCGCGTCCGGAACGCAACGGCGCCACAGCACCGACCGCTCCCCGCTCGCGGGAGCCCGGTGACGGATGCTGCAGGAATCAACCCTAGACGCCGCGCAAGCGGGTTCGAATTTCGGCCTCAAGGACGAGATTCGTGCCTATTGGTCGAAGCGCGCCGAGACCTTCGATCTCTCCTACGGCCATAAGATCCGCTCGCGCGGCGAACTCGACGCCTGGTCGCGGCTGATCGCGCGCCATGCGCCGATCGGACCGGGCGACCGCGTGCTCGAACTCGCCTCCGGCACCGGCGAGGTCACGCGGGTGCTGCTCGGCTTCGGCTGCAGCGTCGATGCCATCGATCTCTGCGAGCCGATGATCGAGCGGGCGAAGGCGAAACATCGTGGCTCCGCCGTGCGCTTTCATCTCGGCGATGCCGAGAACACGATGATGCCGGACGCCCGCTACGATCTGGTGATCTGCCGCCATCTGGTCTGGACCCTCCTCGATCCCCAGGCCGCGCTGGCCGACTGGCTGCGCGTGCTGAAGCCCGGCGGGGCCGTGGTCGTGATCGATGGCGACTGGGTCAACCGCTCGCGGCGCGCAAGGCTGCTCCAGCGCCTTTCGCAATGGCTGGATCGCCTGACCGGCGCGCCGCGCCTCTGGGACGAGCAGGCCCATCAGCGGATCATGCGCGGCGTCTTCTTCCGCGACGGGCTGAAGGCCCCCGCCCTGCAGGCGATGCTGCAGGCGGCGGGTTTCGCCGATATCCGCACCGGCCCTTTGACGGGCATCAAGCGCCGGCAATTCGCCTCCGCCACCTGGAGCGAGCGACTGCGCCTGCTCGCCACCTATGACGACACCTTCATCCTGTCCGCCCGCAAACCTCGTTGAAGCCTGGTTCCCGGAGAGCCACCATGACGATCACCATCCTGACGCGCCGTCTGCTGCTCGCGACCGCCCTCGCTTGGCCTTTGGCCTCCCAGCCGATCTCCGCCCAGCAGGGCGAGCCGGTTCTGCGCGTCGTCGCGCCCTGGGAATACACCTCAAACGATCCGGCCGACACGGGCTTCATCCTCGCCCGCATGGGGATCGGCGAGACATTGGTCCAGGTGGAGCCGGAGGGGCAGCTCATCGGCGGAGTCGCGGAGAGCTGGCGTGTCTCCGAGGACAAGCTGAGCTGGCGCTTCAGAATCCGGGCGGGCGCCTCCTTTCACGACGGCAGCTCGGTCACGGCCGATGCCGTCGCCGACAGCCTGAAGACGTCCTTCCGGGGCGAAAGCCTCTCGGCCGTGCCGCTCGACACGATCACGGTCGAGGGCGACGAGATCGTCGTCCGCACGAAGACGCCTTTCAGCGTGCTGCCGGCTTTCCTCTGCGATTACGCCTCGATCGTGCTGGCGCCGTCCGCCTATGGGCCCGATGGCAAGGTGGTCAAGATCGTTGCCACCGGCCCCTACAAGTTGGTCTCGGTCGACGGCAAGACGACTCTGGAGCTGGAGCGCTTCGAGGGTTATGCGCGTGCCAAGCCCGCCATCGCGAAGGCGCGTTACACGGCCGTGGTCAATGGCGACACCCGCGCCAATATCGCGATCGCCGGCGATGCCGACCTCATCTATACCCTGGCGCCGGCAGCGATCCCGCGCATCGACGCGGCCGGGCAGACCAAGGTCTCCAGCCTCACCATCCCGCGCATCCGCGCCTTGTTCTTCGACAGCGGCCTGCCGCAATTCTCGGACATGCGCGTGCGCCGGGCGATCGCGATGGGGATTGATCGCGACGGCATCGCCCGCGCGATCCTGCGCCATCCCGACTCGAGCGCGAGCCAGCTCCTGCCGCCGATCCTGTCGAACTGGCACCGATCCGATTTGCCGAAAGTCGCATTCGACCCCGCTGCTGCGCGCAAGCTGCTCGACGAGGCGGGCTGGTCCGCCGGCCCCGACGGGATCCGCTCCAAGGACGGCGTGCGACTGGCGGCGAAGCTCCTGACTCTCGCCAATCGCCCCGAGCTTCCGGTCATGGCCGCCGCGATCCAGGCGCAACTGAAGCAGATCGGCATGGATGTGGCGATCGAGGTCGGAGCGAGCGGAAGCGTTCCCGCCGCGATCAAGGACGGCACGATGCAGTTCACGCTCGTCGCCCGGACCTATGTCAACGTGCCCGAGCCGATCGCGACGGTCATCCCCGACTTCACCCGCGAACGTTCGTCCTGGGGCACGGTGCGCTGGGAGGGGCGCGACCGGATGAAGGCGCTCACCGACGCCTATATCGCAAGCTTCGACGAGGCGAAGAAGAGCGAGCTGCGCGGCCAGATCATCCGCCTGATCCACGACGAGGCTCCCGGTGTCCCGGTATCCTGGTTCGAGCACAACGTCGCCGTGTCGAAACGAGTGAGCGGCGTCGGCATCGACCCCTACGAGATGCGCTATCTGATCGAGCGCATGGCGTGGAAATGAGTCGCATCTCGTCATGGGCGGGCCGGGCGGCATGAGGACGTTCGGCACCCTCGTCGGTTCGCGCGTGCTGCAGGCGATACTGACGGCCTGGCTTCTGGCCAGCCTCTGCTTCGCTTTCGTCCACGCGCTGCCGGGCGACACCGCGCTCGCGATCTCGGCGGCGCGCGTCGGCGAGCGCGTTACAGCCGAGACGACGGAACGCGTGCGCCGCGAGGAGGGGCTCGATCGCCCTCTCACCGTCCAGTATGTGTCCTGGCTCGGGAGTCTCGCGACGGGCGATCTCGGCCATTCGCTGGTGACGGGCAAGCCTGTCTGGCAAGAAATCGCCTATCATGGCCGCTTCACGCTCGGTCTCGGCGCGCTCGGCTGGCTGCTCTCCTATGCCCTCGCGCTGCCGCTCGGCATCGCCTGCGGTTTCAGGCCCGGCGGCTGGCTCGACCGGGGCACCAATGCGCTGGCGGTGGCGCTCGCCTCGATGCCGAGCTTCCTCGTCGGCATCGGCTTGATCTCGCTCTTCGCACTCACCCTGCGCTGGCTGCCGCCAGCGGGGTTCCGCACCGGCGCGCATATGGTGCTGCCGGCGCTGACGCTGGCGCTGGGGCTGGCCGCCTTCTCGGTGCGGATCATCCGCAATGCGGTGGTCGAGGTCAGAAGTGCCTTCTACATGACGTTTGCGCGCATCCGCGGCCGCAGCGCCGGCTCCGCCTTCCTGCATCATGGCGTGCGCAACGCGGCGATCCCGGTGGCGACCTTCGCCGCCCTGCAATTCGCCTATGTCGTCGACGGCTTCGTCGTCGTCGAGACGCTGTTCAACTATCCAGGCCTGGGCGAGGTGCTGGTCAAGGCCCTGATCGCGCGCGATGTGCCGATGATCATGGGCGTGGGATTGGTGATCGGGACGATGTATGCGGCCGTGAATCTGCTCGCCGATCTCGCCTGCATCGGGCTCGATCCCCGACGCCTCAAGGTGGCCGCCGCATGACGCTGTCCCTTGCGCTACCGGCTTCCGAACGGCCGCGGCGGCGGCTTGTCTTTCCGCTGACCATCCTGGGAGTCGTCGCAGCCCTGGTGCTCGTCGGTCCCTGGCTGGTGCAGCATGATCCCACGGCCCAGGACCTTCTGAGCGCTCTGGAGGGCGCCAGCGCGAAGCATTGGCTCGGGACCGATCATCTCGGCCGCGACATCGCGGCGCGGCTGGTGCATGGCGGATCGAGGTCTCTCGGCATCGCCGTGCTGTGCGTAGCGGTTTCGACGGGGGTTGGCCTCGCGCTCGGCCTCCTGGCCGCCTATGCCGGCCGCTTCGCCGACATCGCGATCATGCGCCTCGCCGACCTGATGCTCGCCTTTCCGGGTATCCTGCTGGCGCTGCTGATCTCCGGCTTCCTCGGCGGCGGCGTCCTGCCCATGCTGATCGGCATCAAGCTCGCGCTCTGGCCGCAATTCGCGCGCATGGCCCGCGCCATCGCCATCGGCGAGCTGGCGCAGCCCCATGTCGAGGCGGCGCGCCTCGCCGGTTTCCCGGCGCTGACGATCCTGCGCCGCCATGTCCTGCCCCCGGTGCTGCGCCAGACGGTGACGCTGGCGACGCTGGGGCTGGGCGCCGCGATCATGTCGATCTCCGCGCTCGGCTTCCTCGGGCTGGGCCTGCAGCCGCCGACGCCCGAATGGGGCGCGATGATCAGCGAGCTCTTGCCTTATCTGGCGGAGGCGCCGGTGCAGATGGCGGCGCCCTGCCTGGCGATCTTCCTCGCCGTGCTCAGCGCCACGCTGCTCGGCCAGGCCCTCGCCGAGCCACCCGCTCTGCCGGAGGAGATGTGATGACGGCGCCCGCACTGGTCCTCTCGGGACTGACGATCCGGGACCGGAGCGGCACCGCTCTGGTCTCCGACATCGACCTGACGCTGGCCAGTGGCTCCGTTCTGCTCCTGATCGGCGAGACCGGCAGCGGCAAAAGTTTGATCGCCCAGGCCGTGATGGGCCTCCTGCCGGCCGGCTTCACCGCCAGCGGCCGCATCGCCATCAACGGGCATGCGCCGGTCGAGGCCAGCCAGGCCGGGCTGCTGCGGCTGCTCTGGTCACGCGAGACACTGCTGCTGCCGCAGGAACCACGCGCCGCGCTCGACCCGACGATGCGGATCACCGGGCAGTTGCGCGCTTCGCCCGACGCGCGCCCGGCGCCGGCCTTCACCACGCAGGAGGCGCTCGCCGCCGTCGACCTGCCGCCGCGCGTCGCGCGCGCTTTCCCCGACGAATTGTCCGGCGGCATGGCCCAGCGCGTCCTCGTCGCCTCCGCTCTCGTCGGGCGCGCGCCGCTCGTCGTCGCCGACGAGCCGACCAAGGGGCTCGACGCCGCGCGCGTCGCCCAGTCCGCCGCGCTGCTGGCCGCGCTCGGAGGCGCCGGACGCGCGCTGCTCGTAATCACCCATGACGTCGCGCTGGCCCGGGCGCTCGGCGGGACCCTCGCCGTGTTGCGCGACGGGCGGATCGTGGAACAGGGACCGGCGGAGTCCGTCTTCGCCGCGCCGCAGCATCCCTATACGCGGGCCTGGCTCGCGGCCGATCCCGCCGGCTGGCGGCCCTGCCTGCGCTGCTGCGATCTCGATGCGCCGGTGCTCGCGGCCCATGGTCTCGGCTTCGGCTTCAGCGGGGCCGCGCCGCTCTTCTCGGGCGTCGACATCCATGTCCCGGCCGGCGGCATTCTCGGCCTGACCGGCCGCAGCGGCTGCGGCAAGACCACGCTCGGCAACATCCTGCTCGGCCTGCGGCCGCCGGCGGCGGGCCATGTGAGCTGGCAGGGCGTCGATCCCTATCGCGATCGTGCCGGCGCGCGCCGCCTGCGCCAGCGCTACCAGAAGCTCCATCAGGACCCGGCGAGCGTCTTCTTGCCCGGACGCAGCTTCGCACGCCAGTTCGCCGATCTCGCCGAGGTCGTACCCGGTTTCGTTCTCGACGACGTGCTGCCGCCGCTGCTCGAGCGGCTGAGGCTCGACCGCAAGCTGCTCGGGAGGCGCCCCGGCGAGGTCTCGGGAGGCGAGGCGCAGCGCCTGGCGCTGGCGCGCATCCTGCTGCTGAAACCCGCGCTGATCGTTGCGGACGAGCCGACCTCGCGGCTCGATCCGCTGGTCCAGCGCGAGACCATGGCCCTGCTCTCCGAGATCGTCGCCAGCGAAGGGCTCGGCCTCGTCCTGATCAGCCATGACCGGGCGCTGCTCGCGGCGACCGCCGACGAGGTGCTCGATATCGGCGCGGGCGAGGGGGTGACGACGCTGCCGGGCTATGCCCGTGGGCTTCAGGGCGCCTGATCGTAGCCGAGAAAGGCGCCGAGCTTCATCATCGCCCGGTAGATCTGCCGCCCCGTCGCATCGTCCATGATCAGCGGACGGCCGTCGACGACGAGATAGATAAGGTTCTCGTCCTGCCAGTCGCTCGAGCGGCCGAATTCGAGCTCGAGCGGCGCGCTGCGATCGGTCTGGTCGATGACGACGCCGTCGAAATAGGGAGTGCTGGACAAAGAGGGCTCCTCTGCCGCGCCGCTAGCGCTTCGTCAGTTCGATCTCGGGGATGGTCGGCCCCGGCGAGACCCGCTCGCCCTCGAGTATGACGGGCGACGGCTTCCGAGTGATCCGCAGCGCGATGTAGATCGCCACCAGCGCCGACAATCCCATCAGATAGACCAGCATCCCGCCGGCGCCCAGCACCTGCATCAGGGCGGTGGCGACGACGGGGCCGATCGCGGCACCCGTCCCCCACAAGAAGAGGAGCTGGGCCGAAAGACCCACGGCCTGCTCGCGGCCGATCCGCAGATAGGCATGCGTCACCGCCACGGTGTAGAGCGGGACGCTGCAGCCGCCGATCAGCGCGAACAGGCCGAACATCCAGAACCGCGCTTGCGATGGCTCGGCGCTCTGGATGATCAGCAGCGCGGAGGCCGTGGCGGCGACGAGGCTGACGGCGCAGAGCATGATCGGGCGGCTGGCCACCCGGTCGGCGAGCAGGCTCATCGGCCATTGCATCAGGAGGGCACCGAGCTGGATCCCGGCCGTCAGCAGGATGGTGTCGCGCTGGTCGAGCCCCGCCAGGATGCCATAGGCGGGCGTGACGCTGGTGAGAGGACCGCTGACGAGCCCGACATAGAGGCAGCCGACCACCGCCGCCGGCGCCTGCCGCCAGAGCGCCTTGAGTCCGACCGAGACGACCTCGCTCGACTCCGGCCCGCGGGCCCGCGTCAGCGCCACCGGGATCAGCGCGATCGAGAACACCATGCTCGCCAGCAGGAACACGTCCTGAGACTGGATCGCGAGATAGCCGACGCCGAGCTGGGAGCCGATCATCGCCACACGGTTGAGCAGCTGGTAGACACCGAAAATGCGCCCGCGCCGCGCCCCGCTGGCCTGGCCGCTGATCCAGCTCTCGATGCAGATCCCATGGCCGGCTGCGGCCAGCCCCATGAACAGGCGCGGCGCAGCCCACCAAGTTTCGGACATGAGCGGAAAGCTCAGCGTCGCCGCCGCCTGCAACGCCGCGAAGACCGCGAAGGCCCGGATATGGCCGATCCGGCGCACCAGCGAGGGCATGGCGAAGCAGCCGACCAGAAATCCGACCGAATAGGCCGAGGCGACGAGGCCGATCAGCAGGGGCGGCTGACCGGCGACGGCCATGCGCAGGGGCACGACCATGTTCACGATGGTGCCGGCAAGCTGCAGCAGGAGCGCGCCGGAGACGATCGCTCCGAGCGCGGCGACGGAACCCGTCGGGGGCTTCTGCGTCGTCATGGGGCAATGCCCGCGAGCGGGCGACACATCATGAAACTGACCTTGGGAGAGTGGGGTTGCGCGGCGCTCGCCGCATCATATCTCGCGCTCTCAACGATGAAGGCCACGCCTATGCAGACCGCCGATTTCCGCTTTCCCGGGGTTCTCAATTCGAAGGAGTTGCTCGTCGCCGAGGCCGTCCAGGCCCGCGCCTGGGCCGTCCTCGCCGGCCAGGGCCGCTTCCGCGACGACGACCAGGTGGCGAAGGCGAAACTCGGCGGAATCGTGGTGCGGCTCATGGCTGACGGCTCGCAATCCATCGGAGACCTCGCCAGCGCCGCGATCGACAGCTTCGAGCGGGGGACGCTCTGAGGCGTAGCGGCGGAGGCGGCGGTCGGCATGCGCGGTCTCTTCCAGGGCGACGCAGGGGGCGGTGTCAGGGCGCGATTCGCCGCCATAACAGCACGATGATCGCGGCCCGGCCATGGCGCCGGGCGCGGGTCCGACGCCGCCCGGCAACCTAGCCGGCGAGGATCTTGTCGATCGTGATGGGAAGATTGCGGATGCGCTTCCCCGTCGCGTGATGGACGGCGTTGGCGATCGCCGCCGCCGTGCCGACGACGCCGATCTCGCCCAGCCCCTTCACGCCGATCGGGCTGGTCTTTTCATCCTCCTCCTCCACGAAAATCACCTCGATATCGTGGATGTCGGCGTTCACCGGCACATGGTACTCGGCCAGCGAGTGGTTCATCACGCGGCCGAGGCGGTGATCGGTCATCCCCTCCTCGTGCAGCGCCATGCCGACGCCCCAGACCACACCGCCGAGGATCTGGCTGCGCGCCGTCTTGGGATTGAGGATACGCCCGGCCGCGACCGCGCTGACGATGCGGGTGACCCGCAGGACGCCGAGCTCCTCGTCGATCCGCACCTCGGCGAAGACGGCCGAATGCGTGTAGGACGAATGGCTCTTCGGCAGCATCATGCCGATCAGGCCGGGACCTGCCGATTCCGTCGCCTCGAGGCTCTCCTTGCCGCCGGCCGCCAGCGCCTGCGCCAGCGGGACTGCGCGGCCCGGATCGGCGATCAGGCGGATGCTGCCCTGCGTGAAGGCGACATCCCCGAGGCCGGCCTCGGCGAGGGGCGAGCCGTCGATCTTCGCGGCCAGCCGCAGCAGCTCCTTGCGCAGGCTCAGGCACGCCGCCGAGACGGCGCTTCCGGCGGACGCCGCGGTCCAGGACCCGCCCTGCACCGGCGAATCCGGCAGGGTCGAATCGCCGAGCGAGACCTCGACCGCCTCCATCGGCAGCCCGAGCGAATCCGCGGCGATCTGCGCGAGGATGGTGTAGGTGCCGGTGCCGATATCGGAAGTCGCGCAGGCGATGGCGAGGCGACCATCGGCCGTGAGCTTGGCCCGTGCCGAGGTCTTCATCATGTTCGCTTCCCAGACGCCGCTGGCCATGCCCCAGCCGATCAGCTCATGTCCCTCGCGCATCGAGCCAGGGCGCGGGTCGCGACGGCTCCAGCCGAAGCGCTCGGCGCCCTGGCGGTAACATTCGCGCAGCTCCTTGGAGGTGAAGGGCTTGTCCTCGTTCTCGTCCCGCTCGGCATAGTTGCGCAGCCGCAGCTCGACGGGGTCGATGCCGGTCGAGACCGCGAGTTCGTCCATCGCGCTTTCCAGCGCGAAGACCCCGAGCGGTGCGCCGGGCGCCCGCATGTCGCCGGGCGAATAGATATCGAGCTTGGCCAGTTCGTAGCGGAGATCGACATGCTCGGCCGGGTAGAGCAGGCCCGACCAGTTCACGACGACCTCCTGATGGTCCTCGAACCGCGACGTCGCCGCGATTGCCTGATGCTGGATCGAGCGCAGCTGTCCATTTTCGCCGGCGCCGAGCGAGACGAGGTTGATCGTCTCCGGCCGGTGGACATGGCCGAACATCTGCTGGCGCGTCAGCTCGACGCGCAACGAACGCTCCAGCGCCAGGGACGCCATCACCGCAAGGAAGAGCTGGTGCTGGGGTCGCAGTCCCGAGCCGAAGCCGCCGCCGACGAAGGGCGCTACGACCCGTACATCGTCCTTCGACAGGCCGAAGACGCTGGCGACATAGGCCTGGCTGTTCTGCACGCCCTGCGTTTTGTCGTGGACGGTGAGCTTGCCGTCCTCGCCCCGGATCACCGTCGTCGCATGCGGCTCCATCGGGTTGTGGAACTCCGCGGCGATCGCGTATTCGCCAGCGACCCGCACCGGCGCGGCACCGAAGGCGGCCGCCGCATCGCCTCTGGGCTTGGGCGGAGGGGCGATGCCCAGGCGCCTCTTCGGCGGCTCGTAGCTGTCGTGCCGGGCCCGGCCGAGATCCGTCTCGTGCTCGGTGCGCTCGTAATCGACGGCAACCAGCGAAGCGGCGTGGCGGGCGACGTCGAAGCTTTCCGCCACAACGAGTGCGATCGGCTGGCCGCTATACTGGATCTCGTCGCTGTAGAGCGGGCGGAAAGGCTTGCCCGGCGGGCCGACCATGTCCTGGTAGCTGAAGCTGAACCAGGCCGTCCGCGGGCGGTTCTCATGGGTGAAGACCTTGATTACGCCTGGAACCGCTTCGGCGGCGCGGATGTCGATCGACCGGATTCGCCCGCGCGGGATCGCGCTTTCGACGATGTAGCCATGGGCCAGATCGGGCGTCGTGAACTCGGCGGCATAGGTGGCCTGGCCTGTCACCTTGGCAGGGCCGTCGACGCGGCTGCGGGGCGCGCCGACATGGAGATCGTTCTTCAGCATGATCGGAAGCCTTTCACGCGATGCGCTTATCGGTCTGCGATTGCGGCGTGCCGGCGGCCGCCTGTCGCAGGGCACGGAGGATGGCGCGGCGAGCGAGGTCGATCTTGAAACCGTTGTGCTCGTGACCTTCGGCGCCCGCGAGCAGGGTCGTCGCTGCCGCGGCGAAGACAGCCTCGTCGGCTTGGCGACCCACCAGAAGGGCTTCAGCCTCTTGCCGGCGCCACGGCTTGTGCGCCACGCCGCCCAGCGCAAGGCGGGCCGAAGCGATCTGCCCGTCGCGGATGTCGAGCGCTGCCGCCACCGAGACCAGCGCGAAGGCATAGGAGAGCCGGTCGCGCAGCTTGAGATAGCTGTGGTGGGTGGCAAAGGCCTGCGCTTCGGCGGGCAGGATCACGGCTTCCACGATCTCGCCGGCCTGAAGCGTATTGTCGCGTTCGGGGGCATCGCCCGGCAGACGATGATAGTAGGCAAAGGGTATGCTGCGCGCACCGTTCGGACCCTGGACCCGCACCTCCGCCCCGAGAGCCGCCAGCCCCACGCACATGTCGGAAGGGTGAGTCGCAATGCAATGCCCGCTTGCGCCGAGGATCGCATGGATCCGGTTGACGCCCCCGATCGCACCGCAGCCGGTGCCCGGCTCGCGTTTGTTGCAGGGCGTCTTGACGTCGTAGAAATAGTAGCAGCGCGTGCGCTGGTTCAGATTGCCGCCCGTGGTCGCGGCGTTGCGCAGCTGCGGCGTCGCTCCGGCCAGGATGGCGCTGGCGAGCAGCGGGTAGCGTTCCAGGATGCGGGCATCCTCGGCCACGACCGTGTTGGGCACGAGCGCCCCGATGCGAAGTCCGCCGTCCTCGGTCTCCGCGATGCCGTTCAGCGCCTCGACTCGGGTGATGTCGACCAGCGCGGACGGCGCCTCGACGCCGTATTTCATCAGATCGACGAGATTGGTGCCGCCCGCGACGATCCGGGCGCCGGGGCTGGCCGCGAGCGCGCGGACCGCGTCTTCGATGCTGTCGGCCCGGTGATAGGAGTACGGGTTCATTCCGCGGCCTCCCGCGCCGGCTGGCGCTGCCGGCCCGCCACGTCCTCGATCGCATCCACGATGTTGGTGTAGGCGCCGCAGCGGCAGAGATTGCCGCTCATGAACTCGCGGATTTCCTCGCGGCTGTTCGCGTGCCCCTCCTCGATCAGCGCCACCGCAGAGCAGATCTGCCCCGGCGTGCAATAGCCGCACTGGAAGGCGTCATGCTCGATGAACGCCTGCTGCATCGGGTGCAGACGGCCGTCCTGAGCGAGGCCCTCGATCGTCGTGATCGACTTGCCGTCCTGCATCACGGCGAGCTGCAGGCAGCTGTTGATGCGCCGCCCGTCGATCAGCACGGTGCAGGCCCCGCACTGGCCGTGATCGCAGCCCTTCTTCGTGCCGGTCAGCTCCAGATCGTGCCGCAGCAGATCGAGCAGGGAGGTAACGGGGGAGACCTCGAGCGAACGGCGCTCCCCGTTCAGCGTGATCTCGATGGGAACGGTCTGCGTCCCGACGATGGCATGGGCGGGCAAGGGCAACTCCTGTGTCGGCGGAATGTCGGGAAGGCGCAGCCATGGCGGGCCGCCATCGTCCGGCGACGGGCCCGCGCTTCGTCCCGCCACAACAGGCTGTGCCCGACGGTTGTTCCACCGCGGTTTCGTGAAGACGGCCGCGGTCCGGATCGACCGCGGCGTCGTCGTTACGGAACCTCCGCAGGCTGCCCCGGTTGGGAGTGCAAACCTTCCAACAAGGATCCCTTGATGCCGATCTCTTCCTTCGTGCCGGCGAAAACCGTCTGGCTTTCGCTGATGCTCGCGACCAGTGCGCTCACTCCCGCCTTCGCCCAGACCGCCGCGCCGCCGGCTGCGGTCATGCAGAGCCCGTCCAAGCCCGACGCCGACATGGCCGAGGTTCTGTCCGTACTTGCCGGCCTCGGCGGCAAGCCGATCGAGAGCCTGGAACCGGGCGATGCCCGCGATCAGCCGACGCCGACCGACGCGGTGATGAAGATCATCAAGGACAAGAAGATCGAGGCCGATCCGCATGCCGGCCTCAAGGTCTCCAACAGCCGCTTCGCCGACATGGGCAATCTGCGGCTGCGCTGGTACGTGCCGGAGAACGCGACGAAGGATTCCAACCTTCCGATCATCGTCTTCTTCCGCGGCGGCGGCTGGGTGATCGCGAGCCTCGACGTTTACGACGCCACCCCCTCGGCGCTTGCTCGCAAGACGGGCGCGGCGGTGGTCTCGGTCGACTACCCGATGGCGCCGGAAAACAAGTTCCCGGCTGCGCATGACGAGGCGATCGAGGCCTATAAATACGTGCTGAAGAACGCGCAGGGCTGGGGCTACGATCCCAACCGCATCGCGCTGGTCGGCGAGAGCGCCGGCGGCAACCTCGCCATCAACACGGCCATCGCCGCCCGCGACCAGAACCTGACCAAGCCGCTGGCGATCGTCTCGGTCTATCCGGTGGCGACGACCAGCCTCGATACGCCCTCCAAGAAGGAGCAGGCCAACGCCAAGCCGCTGAACACGCCGATGATGGCCTGGTTCGTGAAGCATGTCGTCCAGAGCGAGGCCGATACGCAGGACCCGCGCCTCAACCTCGTCGCGTCCAATCTGAAGGGCCTGCCGCCGACAACGGTGATCAACGCCGAGATCGATCCGCTGAAGTCGGACGGTGACCTCATCGTCGCCAAACTGAAGGAAGCGGGCGTCGAGACCACGCACCAGCTCTACACCGGCGTGACGCACGAGTTCTTCGGCATGGACGCGGTCGTCGCCAAGGCCCGCGAAGCGCAGGACTTTGCCGTCGCGCAGATCCGCAAGGGTTTCGAAGCCCGCAAGTGACGAAACAGCGCGCGGCCCTGCCGCGCGCTGGCATTCCGACCGCCGCCGGCTCATGCCGCGGCGGTCACCGTCTTTTTTTGTCGATGGAGCCCTCATGGATCGCCGAACCGCCTTGCTCGGTCTCACCGGAGCCCTCGTTGCCGGGGCCCCATCTTCGGCCTTGGCCCAGGCGCCCGTGACCATCGACCGTGTCGAGGGGGCAGGCCGCGGTCGCAGGCCCGCCATCCTGCTGCTCCATGGCGCCGATGGTATTACGAGGCGCGCGCAATACCAGTTCGCCGCCAATGCGCTTGCAGGGCAGGGCTACACCGTCCTGTTCCCGCATTACTTCGAGGTCACCGGCGAGCAGCGTGCCTCCTATGGCGAGATCGGCCGCAAATATCCGGTCTGGCGCAGCGGGCTTGCCTCGGTGATCGAGAGCGTCCGCAAGGACCCGACCATCGATCCCTCGCGCCTCGCCATCGTCGGGATCTCGCTGGGCGGCGCGCTCGCCTTGTCGCTCGCCGCGCGCGACAGGCGCATCGGCGCCGTCGTCAGCTATTTCGGCTTCCTGCCTGAGGATCTCGACGAGGGCAGACCGCGCGCACCGACGCTGATCCTGCACGGCTCCGCCGACCGCATCGTCCCCGTCCGCAATGCCGAGCGCATCGAGGCGCTGCTGCGCGGCCGCGGCGTGCCGGTCGAGACGCAGATCTATCCGGGCGAGGGCCATGGCTTCAGCCAGACCGCCCAGCTCGACGCGGCAACCCGCAGCGTCGCCTTCCTGCGGCGATATCTCGGCGCCTGAGCGGCGCCGAGCTTCGGCCGAAAGCTCAGCCGCCGACAGTCAGCATGATCTTGCCGAGATGGGCGCTCGATTCCATCAGCTCGTGGCTCTGTCGTGCCTGTTCGAGCGGGAAGGTCGCGTGGATGATCGGCTTTACCGCGCCGGCCTCCAGCAGCGGCCAGATCTTCTCGCGCAGCTTCGCGGCGATCTCAGCCTTGAGCGCGACCGAGCGCGGCCGCAGGGTCGAGCCGGTGAGCGTGAGCCGGCGGATCATCATCGCCGTCAGGTCGAGCTCGGCCTTGGGGCCCTGCAGGAAGGCGATCTGCACGAGACGCCCCTCCACCGCCAGCGCCGCGATGTTGCGCTGGATATAGGGCCCGCCGACCATGTCGAGGACGACGTTGACGCCCTTGCCGTCGGTCAGGCGCTTGACCTCGGCCAGGAAGTCCTGCGCACGATAATCGATCGCCTCGTCGGCTCCCAGCGACCGGCAGAAATCGCATTTCTCAGGCGAGCCGGCGGTCGCATAGACGGTCGCGCCGAACTGCTTCGCGAGCTGGATCGCGGTCGAGCCGATGCCGCTCGAGCCGCCATGGATCAGGATCGTCTCGCCGGCCCGCAGCCGCCCGCGGGTGAAGACATTGTCGTAGACGGTGAAATAGGTCTCGGGCAGGCCGGCGGCCTCGAGCAGCGAGAGCGGCTTCGGCACCGGCAGGCAGAGCGCCTCGTCGGCGACGGCATACTCGGCATAGCCGCCGCTGATCAGCAGCGCACAGACAGCCTCGCCGATGCGGCTCTCGGCCACGCCCGCGCCGACGGCGACGATGTGGCCGGAGACCTCCAGGCCCGGCACAGTTGTTGCGCCGGGCGGCGGTGGATAGCCGCCCGCCCGCTGCAGGCAGTCCGGCCGGTTGATGCCGGCGGCAGCCACCGCGATCAGCACCTGGCCCGCGCCGGGCTGCGGCACGGGAGCCGTCTCGATCTCGATCACCTCCGGCCCGCCGGGGCCGGAAAAGCGCACCTGCTTCATCGTCTGCGGCAAAGCCATCATCGTCTCCGTGGAGCAGCGCCGGGAGGCGCCCTTTGAACGCTCTTGTGGGGCCGGCGGCGGCCGGGTTCAAGCGTCCGCGATGCGTCGGTGCGGCCCGGCTGGTCACGCCGCACGCTTGCACGCATCCTGCATAGAGGCCGCGTGCCAGCCCATCGGCGCGCCGGCGAAGCGAGGGAGAACGGCATGCGGCGGACGCTGAAGGCGATGATGGCGGGCGACCAGACGGCCATCGGGCTTGCGGCCTGCGTCGTCCGCACGGTCGAGATCGTCACCGTCACGCGCAGCTGCGGATTCGATTTTCTGCTGGTCGACATGGAGCATGGCCCGATCGCGATCGGTGACGCTGCCTCGATCAGCGTCGCCGCCTGCGAGGCCGGGCTGCCCTGCCTGGTCCGCGTCGGCGGGCCCTACGCGCCGGATCTGGCGCGGGTGCTCGACTGCGGCGCCGAGGGGGTCGTAGTCCCCCATGTCGAGACGGCGGAGGAAGCGCGATTGATCGTCGAGAAATGCCGCTTCCAGCCGCTCGGCAAGCGCTCTCTGCCGAGCCCGCTGGCGCGGCTCGGCTTCCAGGTGCCCCCGGCCGCCGAGATGGTCCAGCGGATCGAGGCGGACACCTTCGTCGTGGCCATGGTCGAGAGCGCCGGTGGCGTCGCGGCGGCCAGTGACATCGCGGCCGTTCCCGGCATCGACGCCGTCATCATCGGCGCCAACGACCTCGCCGCCGACATGGGCCACCTCGGCGCGGTCGATCATCCCGAGGTTCTGGCGGCCTTCGCTTCGGTCGCTGCCGCGACGCACGCGCAGGGCAAGGTCTTCGGGGTCATCGGCGTCGGCGCGGCGCTGCTGCAATCGCATGCGCTCGATCTCGGCGCCCGGCTGATCGTCGCCACCAACGACATCAACCTGCTGATCGACCAGGGAACCGCGGTCGCGCAGACGCTGCGCGCGCGCACCGGGTCGGCCGTTCCCGCCGCTCCGCGCTAGTCGGCCGCGGGGGCGAGCCGGCACGTCGAGCGGGTGAACACCTCGATCTGCGACAGCGCGGCATCGAGCGTGGCGAAAGGGCCATGCTTCATCGCGCGCATGCTCTCGGCGACGCGATCTCCGGGAATGATTCGGTATTCGTCCGGCGCCGCCAGCTCAACGCGCCCCATATTCCGTCCGAGCAGGTCGGTCAGGGCCCAGCTGGTCGGGCCGCTGGGCGTGACGATGATGTCCATGGTCGGCTCCGCAGGCCCATTGCCCGGCTGCGAGGATGGCATGTTTTCGGGCGCGCCGCCTCATGCTTCGGAAGGCGCTGCGGCGCGGCTGCCACAGCCCGTGCGAATGGCCTCCGGAGCCGCGTCATTTACCGGCCGTTAACCATTGCCTGAATACACCGAAGACACCGAAAATTTACCAAGATGACCGCCGTGTTAACCAAACCCAGGCCCATCCGCCTCAAG
This sequence comes from Rhizobiales bacterium CCH10-E5, assembly GCA_001556125.1. GTDB lineage: Bacteria > Pseudomonadota > Alphaproteobacteria > Rhizobiales > Beijerinckiaceae > Allobosea > Allobosea massiliensis. Next base: position 78,854 of record LSIG01000183.1, read on the forward strand.
GGGCGCTCCTACCTTGCCTTGACGCTGACCCCCGAGCTGCCGCTCGAGGACTGGCTGATCCGGCTCGACGAACTGGCCGCGCTCTCGGCCGGCTTCTTCCTGCGGCGGCCCGTCGTGCTCGACATCGAGGGGCTCGAGCTGGACCGGGCGGAGCTGCGCGACCTCGTCGGCAAGCTCTCCGGTCGTGGCGTCCGGATCATGGGCATCGAGGGAGCCAGGGCCTCCATGCTGGGCTCGGATCTGCCGCCGGCGATGTCCGGCGGGCGTTCCACCGCCGATGTCGAGCCGCCGGCCGCCGAGGCGGTTCCGGAGCCGGTGCCGGACGCGGTGGCGGCGGAGAGCGTCGTCCGCTCGGATCCGACGCCGGGCAAGCCGACGCCCTCGATCATCGTCACCCAGCCGGTGCGCTCCGGCCAGTCACTGTTCTTCCCGGAAGGGGACGTGACCATCGTCGGTTCGGTCGCCTCGGGCGCCGAAATCGTCGCGGGCGGCTCGATCCATGTCTACGGGACGCTGCGGGGCAGGGCGCTCGCCGGCACCATGGGCAACGCGTCGGCGCGCATCTTCTGCAGCCGGCTCGAGGCCGAGCTGCTGGCGATCGACGGCTTCTACAAGACAGCCGAGGACATGGAGCCGGAGCTGCGCGGCAAGGCCGTGCAGATCTGGCTCGAAGGCGAAACATTCAAGGTCGGGTCGATCGCCTGACCAGGCGACATCGGGACAATCGGGAGAGGTCTATGGGCAAGGTCATCGTGGTCACCTCGGGCAAGGGAGGCGTCGGCAAGACGACCTCGTCCGCCGCGCTCGGGGCAGCGCTCGCCAAGGGTGGCGAGAAGGTCGTGGTGGTGGATTTCGACGTCGGGCTGCGCAATCTCGACCTCGTCATGGGGGCCGAGCGCCGGGTCGTCTACGACCTCGTCAACGTCATCCAGGGCGAGGCCAAGCTCACCCAGGCGCTGATCCGCGACAAGCGCGTCGAGACGCTCTATTTGCTGCCGGCCTCGCAGACCCGCGACAAGGACAACCTCACCGCCGAGGGCGTGGAGAAGGTCATCGGCGCGCTCAAGAGCGTCTTCGACTGGGTGATCTGCGACAGCCCCGCCGGTATCGAGCGTGGCGCCACGCTGGCCATGCGCCATGCCGACGTCGCCATCGTGGTGACCAATCCGGAGGTCTCCTCGGTGCGCGATTCCGACCGCATCATCGGCCTGCTCGATTCCAAGACGCTGCGCGCCGAGCAGGGCGAGCACATGGAGAAGCACCTGCTGCTGACCCGCTACGACCCGGTCCGGGCCGAGCGCGGCGACATGCTCAAGGTCGACGACGTGCTGGAGATCCTCTCCATCCCGCTGCTCGGCATCATCCCCGAGAGCATGGACGTGCTGCGCGCCTCCAATCTGGGCTCGCCGGTGACGCTGGCGGATGACCGCAGCGCCCCCTCGATCGCCTATTTCGAGGCCGCGCGCCGGCTCCAGGGCGAGAACCTGCCGATCATGGTCCCGGGCGAGAAGCGCGGCTTCTTCGGCAAGATCTTCGGAAGGAAGGCGGCATGAACCTGCGTCGTTTCTTCTCGCGCGTGCAGTCGGCCCCCGCCGCCCGCGAGCGCCTCAAGGTCCTGCTGGCGCATGAGCGCGCCGCGGTCGGCGACTCCGATCTCGTCGCCAAGCTCCGGGACGAGATCCTGCGTGCGATCTCCAAGCACATGCAGATCGATTCAGAGAAGGTCAGCGTCACGATGGAGCGCGGCGCCCAGGTCTCGACGCTGGCCGTCGACATCGAAATCCCCTTCGACGTCGCCCGCAAGGCGGCCTGAACCGGCTCACGCCCGGAGCGGAGCATCCCTCCGCCCCGGGAGAGCCAGCGTCGCCACGAAGCACGCCGCCAGCATCAGGCCCGAGCCGATCAGGCAGGCCTGCAGCCCGCCCGCCTGGTAGAGCAGGCCCGAGAGCAGCGTGCCGCCGAACCGCCCCAGCGCATTGGCGGCGTAATAGAACCCGACATCCTCGGCCGCCTTCTCCGAGCCCGCATAGGCCAGGATCAGGTAAGAGTGCAGCGACGAGTTGACCGCGAAGGCGAAGCCGAACAGGCCAAGCCCCGCGACCAGCACGAGATCGGGCCGGGAGACGGCCCCGCTCAGCAGCAAGGCGGCGAGCGCAAAGGGGATCGCCGCCAGCGCCAGCGACCAGAGCCGCGCCGCCGGGACTTCGCTCGACAGCCCGTCGGCGCTTCGGGCGATGAGGGCGGGCGCAGCCGCTTGAACGAGGCCGTAGCCGATCGTCCAGAGCGCCAGGAAGCTGCCGACCATGGTGAAGGTCCAGCCCGAGGCATAGAGGAACACCGGCACGCCGACGACGAACCAGACGTCGCGCGCTCCGAACAGCGCGACGCGGGCCAGCGCCAGCAGGTTGACGCCCCGGTTCTTGGCGAAGAGCTCGCGCGCGGATTTGCTCGCCTTGGCCTTGCCCATCATTGCCGGCAGCGCGATCACCACGCCGAGCAGGATCAGCGCCAGCATCGCCGCCATCGCCCAGAGCGCGCCGCGGAAGCCGAGCGCCTCCAGCAGCAGCCCGCCCAGGAAGAAGCCAACGCCCTTCATCGCGTTCTTGGAGCCGGTGAACCAGGCGACCCAGCGGAACAGCCGTCCCTCAGCGTCCTCGCTGCGTGCCGCGGCCTCGGCGACCTTGATCGCCGATTTCGAGGCCGTCTTGGTCAGGTCCTTAGCGACGCCGCAGACGCCTTGCGCCATCACCACCCAGGCGACGGAGGCAGCGGCCGTCCAGTCCGGCGACAGGCCCGACAGCAGCAGGAAGCCCGCGATCTGCGTGCCGAGACCCACCGCGAGCATGCGGGTGATGCCGTAGCGCGCCGCGAGCCAGCCGCCGATCAGATTGGCGACGATCCCGGCCGCCTCATAGAGCAGGAACAGGAAGGCGAGGGTGAAGGGCGAATAGCCGAGCCGGAAGAAATGCAGCAGCACGAGCATGCGCAGCGCGCCGTCGGTCAGGGTGAAGCCCCAATAGGCGGCGGTGACGATGGCGTAGTTGCGGGTTCCCTCGGTCACCCGATCAGATCCCGGCCTGTTCGAGATGGCAGGCGAGATCGACCATGCGGCAGGCATAGCCCATCTCGTTGTCGTACCAGGCGTAGACCTTCAGCATCGTGCCGTCGGTGACCAGCGTCGAGAGACCGTCGACGATGCTCGAGCGCGTGTCGCGCTGATAGTCGATCGAGACCAGCGGGCGCGGCTCGAAGCCGAGGATTCCGGCCAGTGGCCCCTTGGCCGCCTCCGCGAACAGCGCGTTGACCTTGGCCGCGGTCGTCGACCGCTCCAACTCGAAGACGCAGTCGGTCAGAGAGGCGTTGAGGACGGGCGCGCGCACGGCGTGGCCGTCGAGCTTGCCCTTCAGCTCGGGATAGATCAGCGCGATCGCGGTGGCGCTGCCGGTCGTCGTCGGTTGCAGCGAGAGCATCGCCGAGCGGGCGCGGCGCAGATCCTTGTGGGGCGCATCGACCACGACATTGGTGTTGGTCGGGTCGTGGATCGTGGTGATCTGGCCGTGCCGGATGCGCAAATTCTCGTGCACGACCTTCACCACCGGGGCTAGGCAGTTCGTCGTGCAGGAGGCGGCGGTGACGATCGGGTGAACGGCGGGGTCGTAGAGATGCTCGTTGACGCCGACGACGACGTTGAGGACCGAGGGGTCCTTCACGGGGGCGGCGACGATGACGCGCTTGGCGCCGCGCTTCAGATGCCCCTCCAGTGTCGCCGGCGTCAGGAACTTGCCGGTGCATTCGAGCACGACATCGACGCCGAGATCCCCCCAGGAGATGTCGCCCGGCTCGCCCGCCGCCGAGAAACTTAAGCGGCGCTCGCCGATCGTGACCGCATCCTCGCCGGCGCTCGCGATGCCGCCGCGCCAGCGGCCCTGCATGCTGTCGAATTCGAGCAGATGGGCGGTCGCCGCCGCACCACCCTTGATCTCGTTGAGATGGACGACGTCGAGCCGGTTGCCGGCGCGCGGATCGTCGCCCTGCCGGTCGGCCGCCCCCAGGGCGGCCCGCAGCGCCAGACGCCCGATCCGCCCCATGCCGTTGATGCCGATCCGCATGACTCTGCTCCCTGTCTGTCTCAGGGAGGCTGCATCACCCAGATGAAAGCATCATGTCAATATGTCGGTTGACAACGACATATTCTGCGATGAGACTCATGTCATCCGAAACCGACATATCGGGACGACGCCATGACGACCTCTCCTCTCGCGGTGCTTTTCGTGTGCAAAGGCAATCACGCGCGCTCCATCATGGCCGAGGCGATCATGCGGCGCATGGCCGGCAAGTTCGCCGTCTACAGTGCCGGCTCGCAGCCCCGTGCTTCGATCAATCCCTTCGTCGTCAGGCTGCTCAAATCGCTCAACCACGATGTCTCCGACCTGCGGCCCAAGAGCTGGGACGCATTTTCCGGCCCGAACGCGCCGCAGCTCGACTTCGTCTTCACCCTCTCGGAGACGGCGGCCAATGCCGTTCCGCCGGCCTGGCCGGGCAATCCCGTGACGGCGCTCTGGACCCTGCCGGATCCGGCCGCCCATGAAGGCGACGACGTTCAGAAGGCGCTCGCCTTCGCCGATGCCTACCGCATGCTGAACAACCGCATCTCGCTCTTCGCGAGCTTGCCTCTGGCGACGCTGAAGGGCATGGCTCTGCAGCACCGGCTGGACGCGATCGGCAAGGACACGTCGCGCGCCGATCCATTGCAGAGGGATGACGCAGCGTGAAGCAGGGGCCGGCGCCGAGGCTGGAATCCGCGGAGGCGGTCGCGCTCCTGGCAGCGCTCGCCCAGCCGACGCGGCTCGAGATCTTTCGCCTGCTGATGCGCTACCGGCCGCATGGGCTGGCGGCGGGCGATATCGGCCGGCTGCTCGCCGTCGCGCACAACACCCTCTCGGCCCATCTCGCGGCGCTGGAGCAGGTCGGCCTGCTGGCCTCGCGGCGCGAGGGGCGTCACATCATCTTCGCCGCCAAGCCAGGCCCCGCCGATGCGCTGCTGGCGTTCCTGACGGATGCCTGCTGCACCCAGGGCCCGGCCGCCTGCCCGCCAGGGGCCACGGCGATCCCGGCGCGGCGCGAGCCCGTCGCGAGCGAGCGGCCGCTGCGTGTCCTCGTGGTCTGCACCGGCAACTCGGCCCGCTCCATCATGGCCGAGGCCATTCTCAACCGTGAGGGCCTGGGACGGATCGAGGCCTTCTCGGCCGGCAGCCGCCCGCAGGAGGCGCCTCACCCGGCGGCCCTCGGGTTGCTGGCGGAACTCGGATACGACGTCTCCGCCATGCGCTCGAAGTCCTGGGACGAGTTCCTCGGACCCGAGGCGCCGCCACTGGACCTCGTCGTCACCGTCTGCGACGGCGCGGCGGAGGCGCCATGCCCCGTCTTTCCGGGCGCGCCATTGCGTGCCCATTGGGGACTGGACGATCCGGCGGCGGCAGCCGGCCCCGCTGCCGCCCAGCGTGCGGCCTTCCTGCAGAGCTACCGCCAGCTCACCGCACGGGTGACCGCCTTCGTCAACCTGCCCTTCGAACAGATGGCGGCGGATGAACTCGCTCCCGTGCTGGCGGCGATCGGCCGGATGGATGGCGCGACGCCGATGACGCTGGAACGGGCGGCGTGAGCGTCACAATCGATCGCAGACCCGACGGCGGGGCCTCGCGCAACGTCCTGGCGATGTCCGGGTCTCGGGCGAGATACCGGTTGCGTCGCTGAAGGGCCGGCGCTTTGGAGCGGTCGGTCTGCTCGCACCCTGCGCTGGCGGCCGGTCATTTCGGGGCCGGCAGGGCGGCAGCCAGCCGTGACAGCAGGAACAGCGACAGGGCGGCCGCGCCCGAGAGCACGATCAGCAGGATCGTGCTCGGCAGCAGCCCGGCCCGCTCGACCATGACCGCGAAGGCGACCGGCGCAGCCGCCCGGATGGCCAGCCCCGGCGCCGATAGCTTGCCCAGCATCGCCCCATAGCCGGCCGGGCCGAAGAGCCGCAGCGGCACCGTGCCCCGCACGATCGAGCTCAGCCCCATGCTGACGCCATAGGCGATGGCGAAGAGCCCGGCGAGCGTCGCCGTCGTGCCGCTGACCAGCAGCAGCGCGAAGCCGAGCGGCATCAGCGTCGCCGAAACCCAGGCGGTCGTAGTCGGCTCGAGTTCCGTTCCGAACAGCATTTCGACCAGCCGCCCCGCCACCTGGGAGGGGCCGACCATGGCGCCGATGCCGACGGCGAGCGCCGCGCTGAGCCCCAGGCCCTGCAACATCGTCAACAGATGCACCGACATGGCCGAGACCACGAAGCCCTGGAGGGAGAAGGCCAGTGCCAGCAGCAGAAAGGCGCGCATCCGGTCCCGGCCGAGGAGATAGGTGTGCGCATCCCCCTCCGGCCTGGGCGCCGTGACGGCCGCGGCCTTGCCGCTACGGGCCGGCAGCAGCAGCGCATGCAGCGGCAGGCACAGCACGAGATAGCCGATCGCATAGAACTGGTAGATGCTGCGCCAGTCGTGATGCGCGAGCAGGGCCGTCGTCAGCGGCCAGAACAATGTCGAGGCGAAGCCGCCGATCAGCGTGAGCTTGCTGATCGCGCGGCGGGCGCCGGCCCCGTGAGCCTGGGTCAGCGCGGTGAAGGCGGCATCGTAGAACACGAGCGTTCCCACGGTCTCCACCGCGATCATGGCGGCATAGAAGCTCACCGGGTCGCGCGCCTGCGACAGGCCGTAGAGCGCGGCCGCCGCCAGCACGCTGCCGAGGCTCATCATCGCCCGCGTGCCGTAACGGTCGATCAACTGGCCGGAGAAGGGCGCCACCAGACCGCCGGCCAGCAGCCCGGCGGCAAAGGCGCCATAGGTCCACTCCGGCGCCCAGCCGAAGCTCTTGGTGATCTCCGGCGCGAGCACCGCAAAGGCATAGTAGAGCGTGCCATAGCCGGCGACCTGCGTGGCGCCGAGCGCCAGGATGAGACCCAGGCCGCCTTGCGCGGCGGTCTGGGGCAGTGGGGTGGGCATGGTCGTCATCAGGCGGTCGCGAGCTCCGGGGCCTTGGTGGTGCTGCCGCAACCGCAGCCGGTCTCGCCGGCGGCCTTCGCGTCGTGATCCTGCGCGCAGCAGGCGGTGCTGGCGGCGGGAAGCACGAGGTCGACCCGCCTTGCCGCCTCATGGTCGCCCGCGAGCGCGGCGACGATGGAGCGGATCTGCTCATGGCCGGTCGCGAGCAGGAAGGTCGGGGCCCGGCCATAGGCCTTCATCCCGGCGATGTAGAAGCCGGGCTCGGGATGGGCGAGCTCGGCCGCGCCATGCGGGCGCACCGTGCCGCAGGAATGTTCGTTCGGGTCGATCAGCGGCGCCAGCACTGGCGGGCATTCCAGCGCCGGGTCGAGCGCGACCCGCAATTCCCGGAGCGGGCCGAGGTCCGGGCGGAAGCCGGTGGCGACGATCAGCTCGTCGACCAGGACCGTGCGACCGTCATCGGCGATCAGCCGCAGTCCGGCCGCATCGCTCTCGATACGCTCGGGCCGGTACCCGGTTTCGACGGCGAGGCGCCCGCTCTCGACGAGCTGCGCGAGGCGCAGACCGAGTTCGCCGCGCGCCGAGAGTTGGTCGGCGGCGCCACCGCCATAGGCCTTGGCGACATCCGCGCCGCGATAGAGCCAGTTGATCGCCGTCGGAACCGGGGCGTCGGGCAGGGCGGCGAGCGCGGTCAGCGTGCCGATGGCGCTGTGACCGCCGCCGAGCACGGCGACCCTGCGGCCGGCATAGCGCGCGCGGTCGGCGCCGAGCACATCCGGCATGCCATAGCGGATCCGCCCGGCGTTCTGCGCCTCGCCGATGGCGGGAAGCCCGCCCGAGCCGGCGGGGTTGGGCGAGAACCAGGTGCCGGAGGTGTCGATCACGGCATCCGTGAAGAGCGTCGTCTCCTCGCCGCCGGTGCGGCAGCGCAGCGCGAAGGGCGCGGTCTCGCGCCCGGCGGTGCGGACCTTGTCGAAGCCGCGGCGCGAGACGGCCACGACCTCGGTGCTCAGCCGGATGCGCTCGCGCATCGCAGTGATCGCCGCCAGCGGAGCGAGGTAGCGCGCGACGAGATCGCCGCCGGTCGGATAGCTGTCGCCGTCCGGGCGCGTCCAACCGACCGCTTCCAGCAGCCGCTCGGCCGCCGCATCGACATTGAAGGCCCAGGGCGAGAACATCGGAACATGCGCCCAGTGCCGAACGGCATGGCCGACCGCAGGCCCCTTCTCCAGCACGACCGGATCGAGCCCGCGCTCGATCACATGTGCGGCGGCCGCGAGGCCCACCGGTCCCGCACCGATGATGGCGATCGTCTGGCTCATGACTGTTCTCCCTGTCCCCTGATCGCCGGCGCCGTCAGGCGGCGCTGGCACCCGACGTCTCGCAGCACTCGTCGCGGCAGCACTCCGCCACGAGGAAGTCGACGAGCCCGTTCATCACCTCGAAATTCGCGCGGCAGACGAGGGTGCGGCCCTGCCGCTCCTGCGTCACCAGCCCGGCGACGATCAGCGCCTTCAGATGAAAGGAGAGGGTCGACTGCGCGATGCCCAGCCGGCTCTGGCAATCCCCCACCGACAACCCGCCATGACCGGCGCGGACGAGGGCGCGGTAGAGCGAAAGCCGGGTCGGGTTGCCCAGCGCCTCCAGGCGCGACGCTGCGATGATCGTGTCCATGCCGCGAGCATGATCGACACCGCAAAGGTCGTCAATCGATATTTCCGGTTTTATCGAAATGAAGCGCTGCTGCGGGTGCGCCCGTCAGAACCGGTAGATCCGACGCGCATTGTCATGGAACAGGCGGTCGCGCTCGCTTTCGCTCATCGCCGCCGTCGCGGTGAGGAAGCCGGTGAAGATCGTGTCGAAATCCCCCACGAGCCCGTCGACCGGGAAATTGCTGGCGAACATCGCCCTGTCCAGCCCGAAGATCGCGATCGCGTCGCGGATCACCGGGCCGTTGGCCTCGACCGTCCAGGGCCGCCCCGGCAGGCCGATGCCGGAGATCTTCAGGGCGATATTGGGCTGCGCGGCCGCCTGCTCCAGCGCGCGGCGCCAGGCGGCGAGCGCTTCCGGGCTGCGGTCGGCCGGCAGGCCGGTGTGGTTGACGACGATCTGGGTCGTCGGGAAATCCCTGGCCAGATCGACCGCCGCATCGAGATGCCACCAGGGCGTCTGCACATCATAGGACAGCCCGTGGCGCGCCAGCAGGGCATAGCCCTCGCGCCAGCGCGGATCGTCCATCGAGCCCGGTGCGCCGCGGCGGGCGTCCGCTGGCTTTGCCGCTGCGGCGGGCTTGTGCCGGACGCCGCGAACGATCGGCACCGCGGCATGGGAGGCGAGCAGAGCGCCGGCCTCGGGCGCCGCGAAATCGCACCAGGCGACGATGACGGAGGGCACGCCCTCGCGGGCCGCGACCGCCGCGACCCAGGGGCTTTCCAGCGCCGCCTTGTCGCGCGCCCACTCGGCCTCGACATAGACCGAGCCGGTGACCGGCCAGCCCTTGGTGTCGGCGCGGTAGTCGGCCGGCAGGTAGTCCCGGCAGATCGGCGAATAGTCGCCATAGCGGAACGGGATGCGCTCCTCCTTCAGCCAGGGCAGGTCGTTGGCGAGGTCCCAGATATGGTGATGCGCGTCGATC
>LSIG01000184.1 GCA_001556125.1 Rhizobiales bacterium CCH10-E5
GGCGACGACCGAGCAGCTCGCGGCGTCCGTGAAGGCGACCGCCCAGGCCTCGCGCCAGGCGGCCTCCGTTGCCGACGAGGCGATGAAGGCGGCGCAGAACGGCGGCTCGATCGCCGGCCAGGCGGTCGACGCCATGGCCCGGATCGAGGATGCCTCGACCAAGATCTCGGACATCATCCGCGTCATCGACGACATCGCCTTCCAGACCAACCTGCTGGCGCTCAACG
>LSIG01000185.1 GCA_001556125.1 Rhizobiales bacterium CCH10-E5
CTGGAAAGCAGCGCCAGATCACCGCTTATCTGCAGCGAGATTGAGTCAGACCCAACATTGCAGGCGATCTCACATTCACGCCGGCGACGACGCTGGTCGCGCAACTGGCCAAGGCCCATGGCGAAGGGCGGCTCGAGGAAAAGCTGACCCACTACGCCAAGCCGAAACTGCTGATTGTCGACGAGCTCGGCTATCTGCCGTTCGAACCCGACGCCGCGCATCTGTTCTTCCAGCTCGTCAGCCGCCGCTATGAGCGCGGCGCCATGCTCGTGACCTCCAACCGGGCCGTGGGAGAATGGGGCTCGGTCTTTGGCGATCCCGTCGTCGCGACCGCCATCCTCGATCGACTGCTCCACCACAGCCACGTCATCACCATCCGCGGAGACAGCTATCGGCTCCGCGAAAAGCGTCGCAGCGGCCTTTTGCAAAAGGCCGCTGCGACGCTTCAACCCGCAACCGCCTGAAGGGCAATCGGCATGGGGGTCAGTTCTTCATGACGGAAAGGGGGCAGTTCCGAATGTCGCTGGACACTCCGCACGCCGTCGGCGTGTTGCCCATTCGGAGACGACCCTGAGGCTTCCCCGGAAGCCGCTTTTCCGTATCGATCGCCAGAGGGCGGATGCATTGCGGACGCCAGCGTCCCATTGCGCATCGAGCCAGGGTAGATGAGCTTCCAGAGAACTCTGGCGAGGGCGGAAGACGTCGTTTCTCTCGCCTCTGACTATGCGCCTCACGGTCTGGCGGTGCTGGCCCGTGCGCCTGACGATCTGTTTGATCGGCACGCCTTCCTTGCAGAGGGCAAGAACCGCTGCGTTTGTCTCCTCGCGCCGCAGATACCCTTCGTATTGCAGCCTCTCCGCCGCCGTCAGAAGCGAGGGGTTGACGACCGTGGCGCCGATGGCGCTGCGGATCTGGCGCATCGACTTGCGCACGGCGTCGAGGAACGCACGGCTGGCGTTCTCCATCAGGTGCCAGCGATCGGCGACCTGAACGGCATGCGGCAGGGCTCGCGCCACCGCCTCTCCGTACCCACCGCCGCGGTCCCGGGCGACAGTATGGACAATTGGCTGGTGCCTGAGCCAAGCCTCGGACGTCGCTGGCTCCCGATCCGGAAGCAAAACGACCGGTCGGCGGCGCTCAAGATCGCAGACGATCGTGCCGTAGCGGTGATTGCGCCGCCAGGCGAAATCATCGATGCCGATCACGCGTAGCGGCTCGCTCGGCACCCTTGCGCGCTGCCTTACCACACGCAGCAGCGTATCGTTGCTGACCGGCAGCATCATCCTAGCGGCAAAACTCGCGCCAGGCCGGCCGTCCAGGGCGAGGCCGAGATGCTGGACGATATGATCGAGACGATCGGTTCGGCGTGCTCGTGGCGCGAGGATGCGGTCACCAAAGCGCTCCGCGAAGATCTGGCGGCCGCATAGGACCGCATCGCACCGAAAGCGCCGGACGAGAACGTAGAGTTCGACGCGTCGGCCGCTCAGCGGCAGATCCTTTGCTCGCCGGAAATACCGGCTCTGGATCCGCTGCGAGAACGCCCCGCAGTCAGGACATGGGCAGGCTCTGACGGCGGACCGGGCTCGGACAACAACCCGATCGCCTTCGATCGCGATGCCGTCGACGACAAGACCTGCTGGAACCAAGCTGGCCGGTCGAAATCGCTGCTTCATCATGCTGATTCCTTCTGGAAACCAGCGTCAGAACAGCCCCAACCTGCAGCGAAACTGAGTCAGACCCAAACTTGCACGCCGAAACACAGTCCAATTCAAACCGAGGGCGCTTCAGGGGGCAACGTCACGACGACACTGATCTGCATGGGACGGCTCCTTTTTGAGTTTGACTGCCACGACAGCCACGATGCCACGCTGATGCCGGGTGCAGGGGCCGTCCACCCCATCAACGGTCGCATGCGCGACGAGCTTCTCAATGAGACGCTGTTCTTCGACCTCGACGACGCCCGCGCGAAGATCGCGGTTTGGATTGCCGACTACAATGACCAGCGTCCGCATTCGTCGCTGGGCTACCTGACGCCCGCGGCCTACGCCGCCAACTTCACCGCAACGAACGATCGGCTGCGCAACCCAGACCAGCTCCGCCGATCGCCCGTTGCTAGCCCCGCGCCACACGGCGTAAAACCGGCCGAGGCTCTAATCGCCGCTGGCTGACAAACCAGTGGCAGGTCAATCGCCGTCCATTCGAAATCGCTGAGTTCGTAGCGTCCCATCGCCAAGCTCCTGTTTCGGAGCTTGATGATGTGGACGCCCCCGCCCAACGGCGGCGCTATGGTGCCGATCCGGCTGC
>LSIG01000186.1 GCA_001556125.1 Rhizobiales bacterium CCH10-E5
GTTGCGGCGTCAGCCGCTGCGGACGCGGCTTTGCCTCCTCGCGCGGCTCGATGCGGGCGACGCGCGGGGCCTGCCGGGGCGCCGGCTGCAGGACGATCCGGTCGAGTTCCTGGCCGCTATAGGGATCGAGGATGAGGCGGATGCGGGCGCCGCTGCGCGTGCGGCCGTCGACGACATAGGCGGAACCGGTGGCGATCGTCCGATCGACCTGGATCAACCCGAAGTCGCGCGCTGCGATGCGTGAGATCGCGCGCTGCGGGATTGGTGCCGGCGGGCGCGGCGCGACATAGCGGTAGCCGTAGCCATAGCCGAAGCGCTGCTCGAGATAGGGCGCGGCGTCGTAGAGGTAATACTGGGCCGAGGCGGTGCCGGTCGCGCCGGCGAGAGCGCCGGCGACGGCCACCCCCATCAACGTGCTACGCCGTGCCGCGGTCGATCGAATGGCCATGGGGAGCATCCCTTTCCAAGGACGAACTGACAGGCGTTCAGTCTTCCTTAGGGATTGCGGCAGGCGTGGGGCTGAAAACGGGAGGGTTTCAGCCCTCCGCGGCCTCGATCAGGGCGATCAGCCGGGTCACATCGGCTTCGGGCGTGGCGAAGGACATCACGAAGCGGCCGACCACCTCGCCCTCGGCGAGCGCTTCGCCCACCGGGAGCGCGCGCGCGGACCAGTCGAGATAGCCGACCCCTGCCGCTTTCAGCCGTGCCTGCAGGGCCGGAGACAGAATCAGAAACACTTCATTGGCCTGGCAGGGCCAGGCGAGGCGGGCCTGGGTGCTGCGCCCGATCGCCTGCGCGAGGCGCTGCGCCAGCGCATTGGCATAGCGGGCCAGGTCGAGCCAGTGCCCGTCGGCGAGCAGCCCCTCGAACTGGGCGCCGATGAGCCGGCCCTTGGAGAGAGTCTGGCCGGCGCGCTTGCGGCGCCATTTCATCTCGGCCGCGCGGGCGGGATCGAAGAAGACGACCGCCTCGGCCGCCCAGGCGCCGTTCTTTGTGCCGCCGAAGGAGAGTACGTCGATGCCCGCCTTCCAGGTCGTCTCGGCCGGGCTGCAGCCCAACGTCACCAGCGCATTGGCGAAGCGGGCGCCGTCCATGTGCAGAGCAAGGCTGCGCGGCGCGGCGGCCGCCTTCAGCGCGCGGATTTCGTCGGGCGTGTAGATCGTGCCGCATTCGGTGGCCTGGGTGATCGACAGCACCTGCGGCTGGACCTGATGCAGGGCGCCCTCGCGGAAGCGGGCCAGCGTCTGGGTGACATCTGCGGGCGAGAGCTTGTTGCCGGCGCCGGGCAGGCCGATCAGCTTGGCGCCGTCGCTGAAGAATTCCGGCGCGCCGCATTCGTCGTCCGCGACATGGCTCTCTTCATGGGTGATGACGGCACCCCAAGGGCGGGTCAGGCTCGCCAGCGCCAGCGCATTCGCCGCCGTGCCCGAGGTCACCAAGAAGACCGCGACCTCGTGCTCGAAGATCTCGGCGATGCGCCGCTCGGCGGCGACCGTCCAGCCATCCGTGCCATAGGCCGAGGCCGGTCCGTCATTGGCGGCGGCGATCGCCGCCATGACCTTCGGGCTGGCGCCCGCGATGTTGTCGCTGATGAAGTTCATGCCGCCAGCGATAGAGACCGACGGCGCCCTCGCCAAGGGCGCCGGGCGCCTAGCCGACCAGCGCCTGCACGAGCAGGGTCAGCGAGGCCGCGATCAGCGCGAGGAAGGTCGCGATCATGCCGGCGACGCGGAAGCGCAGATCCTCGTCGAGATGCGAGACGCCCCAGGCATGGCTGGCACGGCCGAGCAGCAGGCAGAGACAGAGCCCATGCAGCAGCAGGGCCGGCGCGCCACGAAACTCGGCCATGGCGAGCAGCAGCAAAGCGAGCGGCGTGTATTCGGCGAAATTGCCATGGACACGGACGCGCCGCTCGAGCTCGCGGTCTCCGGCGGTGCCGATGGCGACGCGGCCGCTGCGCCGCTGCCGCACGACCGAGAGGGAGAGCATGACGAAAAGCAGCGCCAGCAGCGCGGCATAGACGGGGACGATCACCAGCGACATCGGGCCTGACCATGGAGCACGGAAGCCGCCAGCCTAGGCGCCCGGTCCTCGGGGCGCCAGAGCCGCCGAGGGACAGACCCGACAGGAAGTGAGCGGTCTCCGCGGCCAGTCATGCCAGAAATGTCGGGATGCGGGGCTCACTCAACATAAAATTTCCGAAGGGTGTCGATTCACCGCTTGTGCGAAGATTGGAATTCTGGCAAATTCACGAGATAGGACAGTGTTGCTGTCCCTTTTTTCGCCGTGCCGATCGGGCCCCTCTGGGAGAACGGTCGTGCCAAACGCAACGGAGCGGATCGATGACGAAAGGCACGGCCAAACACGCCAAAGCCAATCGTACGCGCGCCGCCCGCAAAGCGGCAGCCTGACAGGCGCGGCAGGGCGAAAGCCCTCAGCGCCTGCGGAGGACGCGGGCGCCCCGAGACCAGCGCAAGCCACCTCCGACGACAAAGCGAGCGGCCCGGTTGGCCCCGTCCTTGCTGCGGCTCCGCGAGCCGGGGTCAAGACGGGTCCGGTGCGGCGGACAGGTGATATGGACTCAAGGTGGCCCTCCGGCGGAAGCTGGGCGGGCCGTGGCAAGCGGGGTTTGACGATGAGCGAAACCAGCCAGTCGAGCGGCGCCTTCGAGCGCGCGGAGACCTCGGGCAGCGCCACGCCGGCCACGCCGGCCTTCGAGCGCTTCCCCGAGGTTCGCGATCCGGCGATGCCGGTGCGCCAGGGCCTCTACGATCCGTCGATGGAGAAGGATTCCTGCGGCGTCGGCTTCATCGCCGACATGAAGAACCGCAAGAGCCACGCCGTCGTCGCGCAGGGCCTGCAGATCCTGCTCAACATCGACCATCGCGGCGCGGTCGGCGCCGATCCCAAGCTCGGTGACGGCTGCGGCATCCTCACCCAGATCCCGGACCGCTTCTTCCGCGAGGAATGCGCGACGCTCGGCATCACCCTGCCGGAGGTCGGCCATTACGCGATCGGCCAGTTCTTCATGCCGCGCGACAATGGCGACCGTAGGATCTGCGAGGACATCGTCGAGCAGACCGTGACCGAGGAGGGGCTGATCTTCCTCGGCTGGCGCGACGTGCCTGTCGACGGCTCCGATCTCGGCAAGGCGGTGAAGGAGACCGAGCCGGTCCATCGCCAGCTCTTCGTCGGCCGCCCGGCCGAAATCGCGACGGAGGAGGAGTTCGAGCGCAAGGTCTACGTCCTGCGCAAGTCCGTCTCCAACAAGGTCTACAAGCTGAAGGACCGCGCCACCGCGACCTATTACCCGGTCTCGATGTCGGCGCGCACGATCGTCTACAAGGGCATGGTGCTGGTCACCCAGCTCGGCAGCTATTTCAAGGATCTGCAGGACGAGCGCTTCGAGAGCGCGATCGCGCTCGTCCACCAGCGCTTCGCCACCAACACCTTCCCGTCCTGGCGGCTGGCGCATCCCTACCGGATGGTCGCCCATAACGGCGAGATCAACACGCTGCGCGGCAACGTCAACTGGATGGCGGCGCGGCAGGCGAGCGTCGATTCCGAGCTGTTCGGGCCCGACATCTCGAAGCTCTGGCCGATCTCCTATGAGGGCCAGTCCGACACGGCCTGCTTCGACAACGCGCTCGAATTCCTGGTGCAGGGCGGCTACTCGCTCGCGCACGCGATGATGATGCTCGTTCCCGAGGCCTGGAACGGCAACCCGCTGATGGATGAGGAGCGGCGCGCCTTCTACGAGTATCACGCCGCGCTGATGGAGCCCTGGGACGGGCCGGCCGCGATCGCCTTCACCGACGGCAAGCAGATTGGCGCGACGCTGGACCGCAACGGCCTGCGGCCGGCGCGCTATCTCGTCACCGATGACGGGCTCGTGGTGCTCGCCTCCGAATTCGGCGTGCTGCCGATCCCGGAGGAGAAGATCGTCGAGAAGTGGCGCCTGCAGCCCGGCAAGATGCTGCTGATCGACCTCGAAGAGGGCCGGATCATCGGCGACGACGAGATCAAGGCGAGCCTGTGCCAGGCCAACCCCTACAAGGAGTGGCTGAAGCGCACCCAGATCGTGCTGGAGGACCTGCCGCCGGTCGAGGCCCGCGCGCAGCGCACCGATGTCGCCCTGCTCGATCGCCAGCAGGCCTTCGGCTACACGCAGGAGGACACCCGCCTGCTGATGGCGCCGATGGCGGTGACGGGGCAGGAAGCGGTCGGCTCGATGGGCACCGACACGCCGATCTCGGCGCTCTCGTCGAAGTCGAAGCTGCTCTACACCTATTTCAAGCAGAACTTCGCCCAGGTCACCAACCCGCCGATTGACCCGATCCGCGAGGAACTGGTGATGAGCCTGCTCTCCTTCATCGGGCCGCGGCCGAACATCCTCGACCTGGAGGGAACCTCGCGGCGCAAGCGCCTCGAGGTGCGCCAGCCGATCCTGACCAATGACGATCTCGAGAAGATCCGCTGTATCGGCCATTACGAGGATCGCTT
Source organism: Rhizobiales bacterium CCH10-E5 (assembly GCA_001556125.1). Taxonomy (GTDB): domain Bacteria; phylum Pseudomonadota; class Alphaproteobacteria; order Rhizobiales; family Beijerinckiaceae; genus Allobosea; species Allobosea massiliensis. Next base: position 4,504 of record LSIG01000186.1, read on the forward strand.
CGACACCAAGACGATCGACTTCACCTATCCGGCGCGCGACGGTGCGGGCGGCATGGCGGCGGCGCTGGAACGCCTCTGCGAGCGCGCCGAGGCGGCGGTCCATGGCGGCTACAACATCATCATCCTGTCCGACCGCCTGGTCGGGCCGGACCGGATCCCGATCCCGGCGCTGCTGGCGACGGCGGCCGTGCATCATCACCTGATCCGCAAGGGTCTGCGCACCTCGGTCGGCCTCGTCGTGGAATCGGGCGAGCCGCGCGAGATCCACCATTTCTGCTGCCTCGCCGGCTATGGCGCGGAGGCGATCAACCCCTATCTCGCCTTCGACACGCTGCTCGACCTGCACGAGCAGGGCGCCTTCCCGACCGAGGTCGACGCCTATGAGGTGGTCAAGCGCTACATCAAGTCCGTCGGCAAGGGCGTGCTGAAGGTCATGTCCAAGATGGGCATCTCGACCTACCAGTCCTATTGCGGCGCGCAGATCTTCGACGCGGTCGGCCTGCGCAGCGACTTCGTCGAGCGCTACTTCTTCGGCACCGCGACCGCGATCGAGGGCGTCGGCCTGGACGAGGTCGCGCTGGAGAGCGTCAGCCGTCACAAGGACGCCTTCGGCGACGCGCCGGTCTATCGCAACAGCCTCGATATCGGCGGCGAGTATGTCTACCGGATCCGCGGCGAGGAGCATGTCTGGACGCCGGACGTCGTCGCCTCGCTGCAGCATGCGGTGCGCCTCAACGCCCAGGACCGCTATGAGGCCTTCGCGCAGCAGGTCAATGACGAGGCGCAGCGGCTGACCACGATCCGCGGCCTGTTCAAGCTGAAGCAGGCGCGCGACAACGGCCGCGCGCCGGTGCCGCTCGAGAGCGTCGAGCCGGCCTCCGAGATCGTCAAGCGCTTCGCCACGGGCGCGATGTCCTTCGGGTCGATCTCGCGCGAGGCGCACGAGACCATCGCGATCGCGATGAACCAGATCGGCGGCAAGTCGAACACCGGCGAGGGCGGCGAGGAGCCGATCCGCTTCAAGCCGATGGCCGACGGGCGCTCGAAGCGCTCCGCGATCAAGCAGATCGCGTCCGGCCGCTTCGGCGTGACGACCGAATATCTCGTCAATGCTGACGTCATGCAGATCAAGGTCGCGCAGGGTGCCAAGCCCGGCGAGGGCGGCCAGCTGCCCGGCCACAAGGTCGATGCGAAGATCGCCAAGGTGCGGCATTCGACCCCGGGCGTCGGCCTGATCTCGCCGCCGCCGCATCACGACATCTATTCGATCGAGGATCTGGCGCAGCTGATCTTCGACCTGAAGAACGTCAACCCAACTGCGGATGTCTCGGTGAAGCTCGTCTCCGAGATCGGGGTGGGCACGGTCGCGGCCGGCGTCGCCAAGTCGCGCGCCGACCACATCACCATCTCGGGCTTCGAGGGCGGCACGGGCGCGAGCCCGCTGACCTCGCTGAAGCATGCCGGCTCGCCCTGGGAGATCGGGCTCGCCGAGACGCAGCAGACGCTCGTCCTCAACCAGCTGCGCGGCCGCGTCGCGCTGCAGGTCGATGGCGGCCTGCGCACGGGCCGCGACGTCGTCATCGGCGCGCTGCTCGGGGCCGACGAGTTCGGCTTCTCGACCGCCCCGCTCATCGCGGCAGGCTGCATCATGATGCGCAAGTGCCATCTCAACACCTGCCCGGTCGGCGTCGCGACGCAGGATCCGGTGCTGCGCAAGCGCTTCAAGGGCCTGCCCGAGCACGTCATCAACTACTTCTTCTTCGTCGCCGAGGACGTGCGGAAGATCCTGGCCGAGATGGGCTTCACCCGCCTCGACGAGATCGTCGGCCGCTCGGACCTGCTCGACAAGCGCGAGGCGATCGACCACTGGAAGGCCAAGGGGCTCGATTTCTCGCGGCTGTTCCACAAGGTCGATCTGCCGGACGTGGCGATCCGCCATGTCGAGCTGCAGAAGCATCCGATCGACGATGTGCTCGACCGCAAGCTGATCGAGGGCGCCAAGGACGCGCTGGAGACCGGCACGCCGGTGGTGCTCGAGCACCCGATCTGCAATGTCGACCGCAGCGTCGGCGCGATGCTCTCGGGCGCCGTCGCCAAGCGTTACGGCCATGCCGGCCTGCCGGAGGACACCATCACGGTGAAGCTCTCGGGCACCTCGGGCCAGAGCTTCGCCGCCTTCCTCGCGGCAGGCGTGACCGTCGAGCTGACGGGCCAGGCCAACGACTATGTCGGCAAGGGCCTGTCGGGCGGCAAGCTGATCGTGAAGCCGGACCCGGCCTCGAAGGCGGTGCCGGAGCGCTCGATCATCGTCGGCAACACGGTGCTCTACGGCGCGATCTCGGGCGAGGCCTATTTCCGCGGCATCGCCGGCGAGCGCTTCGCCGTCCGCAATTCGGGTGCGGTCGCCGTGGTCGAGGGCACGGGCGACCATGGCTGCGAATACATGACCGGCGGCGTCGTCGCGGTGATCGGCCCGACGGGGCGCAACTTCGCGGCCGGCATGTCGGGTGGCATCGCCTATGTGCTCGACGAGGACGGGACCTTCCCGCAGCGCTGCAACCTCTCCATGGTCGATCTCGAACCGGTCGAGGAGGAGGAGGACCTGATGGAGCGGCTGCACCATCATGGCGGCGATCTCGAGCACAAGGGCCGCATCGACATGGCCAACATGTCGGGCCATGACGAGGAGCGCCTGATGCAGATGCTGACGAACCATGTCGACTACACCGGTTCGGAGACGGCCAGGCGCATCCTGGAGAACTGGGCCGATTACCGGACCAAGTTCGTCAAGGTGATGCCGGTCGAGTACCGCCGGGCGCTGCGCGAGATGGAACAGGCGCGCTCGCTGCAGGCGGCGGAATAACACGAGGGTCGGTCCCGGGCGGGCTTCTGCCGCCCCGGGGCTTCATCGGGACAGGCGCCCCGCCCCGCGGGGATGCCCGGCTGAGCCGGGCGGGACGGCGAGAGACACAGGCATGGGCAAGGTCACCGGCTTTCTCGAATATGACCGGCAGGAGCAGAAGTATCAGCTCGCCGGCGACCGCATCCGCCATTTCCGGGAGTTCACGCTCCCGCTGGAGGAGCGCGACGTCAAGAAGCAGGCGGCGCGCTGCATGGATTGCGGCATCCCGTTCTGCCATGGGCCGACCGGCTGCCCGGTCCACAACCAGATCCCGGACTGGAACGAGCTGGTCTATTCCGGCGGCTGGGAGGATGCGCTGCGCAACCTCCACTCCACCAACAACTTCCCGGAGTTCACCGGCCGCATCTGCCCCGCGCCCTGCGAGGAAGCCTGCACGCTGAACCTCGAGAACATGCCCGTCACGATCAAGACGATCGAGCAGGCGATCGCCGACAAGGGCTGGCAGGAGGGCTGGATCGTGCCCGAGCCGGCGGCGATCCGCACCGGCAAGAAGATCGCTGTCGTCGGCTCCGGCCCCGCGGGCCTCGCCGCGGCGCAGCAGCTCGCCCGCGTCGGTCACGAGGTCCATGTCTATGAGCGCGAGGCCCGCGCCGGCGGCCTGCTGCGCTACGGCATCCCCGACTTCAAGATGGAAAAGAAGCACATCGACCGTCGCGTGAAGCAGATGGAGGCCGAGGGCGTCACCTTCCACTACAACGTCAATATCGGCGTGACGCTGCCCTTCCGCGAGCTGGTCGATGGCTACGACGCCGTGCTGATGAGCGGCGGCGCCGAGGCGCCGCGCGATCCCGGTCTCCCCGACACCAATCTCGACGGCGTGCATTACGCGATGCCCTACCTGACCCAGCAGAACAAGCGGGTCGGCGGCGACGACGTCTCGGGCATCACGCCGATCCTGGCCGGCGGCAAGCATGTCGTCGTGGTCGGTGGCGGCGACACGGCGTCGGACTGCGTCGGCACGGCCTTCCGCCAGGGCGCGCTTTCGGTGACGCAGCTCGACATCCGGCCGATGGCGCCGCAGATCGAGGACAAGCTCACCGTCTGGCCCTATTGGCCGACGAAGTTCCGCACCTCCTCCTCGCAGGCCGAGGGCGCCGAGCGCGAGTTCCAGGCGGCGACGCTCGGGCTCGAAGGCCGCAACGGCAAGCTGACCGGCGTGAAATGCGTCCGTGTCGACGAGAAGCGCAAGCCGATCCCGGGCACGGAGTTCACGCTGCAGGCCGATCTCTGCTTCCTCGCCATCGGCTTCGCCGGCTCGGTGATCGAGGGCATGATCGCGCAGTCGGGCGCGGCCGTGGACAAGCGCGCCAATGTCGTCGCCAATGACAGCGACTACCGCACCAGCGTCGACAAGGTCTTCGTCGCCGGCGACATGCGCCGCGGCCAGTCGCTCGTCGTCTGGGCGATCCGCGAGGGCCGCCAGGCGGCGCACGCGATCGACAAGCACCTGATGGGCGAGACCATCCTGCCGGTGTGATGAGCTTCCGTCATGGTCGGGCTGGACCAGACCATGACGTCACTCACCTCGGCCAGCGGTGATCGTCCAGGCGCCCCGGCTTCGGCTCGGGCAGGATGCCCTCGCCGAAGATGCGGTCGAGCTGTCCGGCGAGTTCGCCGCGGCCGCGTGCTTCCGGGATCGAGACCAATAAGGCCTGCTCGCCGGGCCCCGCCGTGCCGGTCAGCGGCAGGATGGGCCCCGCCGCCGGCTTGGCCTGGAGCGCGGCTGGCAGGCTGATCACCGGCACGCCCGCGACCATCTGGTCGATCAACCGTTCGATGCCGCCCGCCTGGAGTTCGGGATTGATCGGCGCTCCCGTCTCCGGCGAGACGGGCAGGGCGATGATGCCGCTCTGCAGGCCGGGGGCGAACAGCCGCCGCACCAGCACATCGACGAAATGGGCCGCCTTGCGGGCGCCGGCGCTGGTGAAATGGATGCCGTCACCGAGCCGCAGCCGTGTGGTCTGGCCCGACACGTCCGGGCCCATGGCGGTGTAGCGGTTCTCGCTGTCGACGAAGGCGCCCCAGAGGTCGACATATTGTCCGCCTACGCGTTCGACCTGCTGGCGGTAGAGATCGTTGAAGGTGACGAGGTCGGTGGAAAGCCGCGCGTTCTGGACGGGCGGCGCGCCGACCCAGATCAGCGGGATTCGCCGCGACGCGAAGACCTGCGCCACCGCCTGGATGCGCTCGCGATAGAGTTCGAGCCAGCGCGGGCTCAGCGGCTCGTGCACCGTCTCGCCTTCGCGCAGGGCCTGGCGGTCATTCAGGCCGATCAGCATGACGGCGAGGCCGACCTTGGTGTCGGCCGCGACGAGGTCGGCGGCGACCTTCGGCCAGTCGTGGAAATCGCTGCGGACGAGGCCGGAATCCGGCTTGGCTTTCGCGATCACGCCGAGATCGGGCCGGTCTTCCAGCGCGTCCTCCAGCCCATCGGCCAGAAGGTTGGCGAGGGAGTCGCCGATGACCAGAATGTGGTGGGCGACGTCGACCTTGGGGATGACGGGATCGTCGCGGACGACGACAGGCGCGGCCGGGCGGCGGCGCACCACCGGCGCAACGCGCTGTCGTTGCGGCTGGACGACCTGGGGCTGCGCCGGCTGCTGCCAGAAGAGCTGGAAGAAGCTGCGCTGCTGCGGCTGTTGCGGCTGGGCCTGCCGTGCCTGCTGCGCGAACGACGTCGGCCCGCCGGTCAGGAGCAGCAGGCCGGCCACAGCAAGCATCGTGAGAAGGGCGCGCAACCGCATCGGGCTCTCGATCCGTGCCCCTCGTCGGGGCGGCGCCATCATAGCGGAAGACGCGGCGCCCGTCAGCGCGCGCCGCGCAGCCTTGCGAGCAGGGCCGGCGTCGGCCAGCCATCGGGGATCTCGCCCTGGCGGAGCTGGTACTGGCGCACCGCCTCGCGCGTGCCGGTGCCGATGCGCCCGTCGGCGTCGTGGTCGTAGAGGCCGAGCGTCTTGAGCCGGCGCTGCAGGTCCTGGATGCCAGCCTTGTCGAGCCGCGGCGCCTGCACCGGCCAGTCGGCCTGGATCTCCGGGCGCCCCAGGATGCGGTCGCCGAGATGGCCGACGGCGAGGGCATAGGCGTCCGAGGAGTTGTACTTCTTGATGACGTCGAAATTCGCGGTCAGCAGCATCACCGGGCCGCGATGGCCGGCGGGGTAGAACAACCGCCCCTCGCCGGAGGAGGGCAGGCGCCCGCCATCGGCCTTGCGCACGCCGGCGGAGGCGAACTGTGCAAAGCTCGCCCGGTTCAGCCTGTGGTCGAAGCCCTGCGGCAGCGAGACCTCGAGACCCCAGGGCAGGCCCGGCACCCAGCCATGGCCCTTGAGGTAGTTGGCGGTGGAGGCGAGCGCGTCGGAGGTCGAGCTCCAGATGTTGGCATGGCCGTCGCCGGTGAAATCGACCGCGTATTTGCGGTAGCTCGACGGCATGAACTGGGTGTGGCCCATCGCGCCGGCCCAGGAGCCGCGCAGCTCGCGGCGCTCGACATGGCCTTCCTCGATCAGCTCGAGAGCGGTCAGCAGTTCGTCGCGGAAGAAGTCGCCGCGATAGCGCAGATGGGCGAGCGTCGCCAGCGAGCGGATCGTGTCCTTGTCGCCCTTGAACGAGCCGTAATTGGTTTCCATGCCCCAGACGCCGAGCACGATCTCCTTCGGCACGCCGTAGCGCGCCTCGACCTGCGCCAGCACCGAGGCGTTGTCGGCGGCCGCATCGCGGCCGCGGGGAATGCGCGTGCCGCCGACCGCGCTGTTGAGATAGCCCCAGATCGGCGCGGTGAATTCCGACTGTTTCTTGGTCAGCGCCGCGATGGCGGGGTCGGGCGTTACGCCGCGGAAGGCGAGGTCGAAGGTCGCGCGCGAGATGCCGCGGGCCTGGGCTTGCGGCCAGAGGCGCTGGAGGAAGCCGCCGAAATCGCTCTCCGCAGGGCGCGGCGCCGGCGTCGGCGGAGCCTCGCGCGTGCGGGCGGCTGAATTGCTGATCGAACCGGTCGTCTGGGCGAGGGCAGGCGCCAGGCTGATCAGGGCCGTTGCGGCGATGACGGACAGGCGCATGACAAACCCGGACGGCTGGAGAAAAAGGGCCGCCCCAGAGCGCCCGAACAAGATTAACCAAAGGTTAAGCCCGGCGGCAATCCTTGGGCTCGGCGTCGGAGGATCGCGCCGATTTGACAAAGCCGGCGGCATGGCCGAGCCTCTGCGCATGATCCGGCTGTCGATCATCTGCTGCGGCTTTCGCCGTTCCGGTTCCTTCATCGCGGGCTCCTAGCCCCGCGCCCGCTGCGCTGTGCGCTCCGGGTTCGGGGTCGCCAAAGCGCCGATCGGCAGCATTTTCAGCCTATCACCCATCGTCCCACGGCTGTCGCCGGCGCGATCGAAACGCGTCGCCAGCCTGCGACAGACCATCAGGAAACAGCATGAATTCTGCCACCAAGCGCTCCGCGCGTCCCGCCATCGTGCTCACCTCCGAGGACCATCTCCTGCTCAGCCGTGCCGTCGACGGCGCCGGCGAGCGGCTGGCCGATCTGGCGGAGGCGCTTGCCCGCGAGCTCGACCGCGCGCGCATTCTCCCGCCCGGGCGGCATTCAGGCGATCATGTCCGGATTGGCAGCGGCGTCACCTTCCGGGACGAGGGGTCCGGCAAGGAAAGCACCATCACGCTCGTGCGGCCCGAAGAGGCCGACATCGACGCCGGGCGGATCTCGGTCATGACGCCGATCGGCGCGGCCCTGATCGGCATGGCTGCCGGCAAGTCGATCGACTGGGTGACGCGGACAGCCGAGCGACGTCGCCTGACGGTGACGGCGGTGCGCGATCCCGCCGAACTGGCCGCGACGGGCTGAGCCCGGATCGCTCAGACCGCGTTGCGGGTCTTCAGGCTGTCCTCCCAGGCCAGCGCCTGGCGAACGATCTCCTCGAGATCCTCATGCTCCGGCTTCCAGCCGAGCTCGTTGCGGATCCGGTCGGCCTTCGCGACGAGGGCGGCCGGGTCGCCGGCACGGCGGCCCGAGAACGTCACCGGGAAATCGACCCCGGAGACCTTCTTCACCACCTCGACGACCTGCTTCACCGAATAGCCTCGGCCATAGCCGCAATTGAGGGTCAGGCTCGCGCCGCCGCCGCGCAGATGGTCGAGCGCCGCGAGATGGGCGCGGGCGAGGTCGGTGACGTGGATGTAGTCGCGGACGCAGGTCCCGTCCGGCGTCGGATAATCGGTGCCGAAGACCTCGAGGCCGTCACGCTGGCCCAGCGCCGCCTGGCCGGCGACCTTGATCAGATGCGTCGCGTTGGGCGAGGACTGGCCGGAACGGCCGCGGGGATCGGCCCCCGCCACGTTGAAATAGCGCAGCACGACGTAGCCCAGGCCATGCGCCTTCGCCGCATCGGCGAGCATCCACTCGCTCATCAGCTTGGAGCGGCCATAGGGGTTGATCGGGTTGAGCTCGATCTCCTCCGGCACCGGGCTCACCGGCGGTTCGCCATAGACCGCCGCGGTCGAGGAGAAGATGACGCGTCGGACGCCGCCGCGGACCGCGCTCTCCAGCAGCGCCCGCGTCTTCACCGTGTTGTTGAGATAGTAGCCCAGCGGGTCGGCAACGGATTCCGGCACGACGATCTTCGCGGCGAAATGGGCAATCTCGGAGATGCCGTGTTCGGCGATGAGGCGCGCGACGAGTTCCTGGTCGGCGACATCACCCTGGATCAGCGGCACCTCCTTCGGCACAGCCCACCAGAAGCCAGTCGAGAGATTGTCCAGAACGACCACGCTCTCGCCACGGTCCAGCAGTTCCAGAACCATGTGACTGCCGATATAACCGGCACCGCCCGAAACAAGGACCGTCATCGTCTTCCGACACCTTCCGTCGCCAGGAACCGCCCGACGCAAAAGGCGTTCACGGTCTCGCAAGCTCGTTGTGCTTCTAATACGATCTGACCGGCTGTACCAAGCCGCGCGCCGGCCGCTCTTCCACCCGCACCGCCACAGGCACCCGAGGCCGAGGCGACAATTGGACCTTCAATGTCGAAACGCATCCGCAAGGCCGTCTTCCCCGTCGCCGGTCTCGGCACCCGGTTTCTCCCTGCGACCAAGGCCATTCCGAAGGAGATGCTGACGGTCGTCGACCGGCCGGCGCTTCAGCATGTGGTGGACGAGGCCCGCGCCGCCGGCATCGAGCACTTCGTCTTCATCACCGGCCGCAACAAGGCGGTGATCGAGGATCATTTCGACTTCGCCTACGAACTGGAAGACACGCTGCGCAAGCGCAACAAGACGGCCGAGCTCGAAGCGCTCGCTGCGGATCTGCCGCTGGCGGGCGCGACGAGCTTCACCCGCCAGCAGCAGCCGCTCGGGCTGGGCCATGCGGTCTGGTGCGCGCGCGACATCATCGGCGACGACGAGCCCTTCGCGCTGCTGCTGCCGGACATGCTGCATCACACCCATGGCAAGGGATGCCTCGCCGAGCTGATCGACGCCTACAACAAGCATGGCGGCAACCACATCGCCGTGGCGCCGGTGCCGGACGACCAGACGCATCAATACGGCATCGTCGGCGTCGAGAAGCGCGAGGCCAAGGTTTCGAAGGTGACCAAGATGGTCGAGAAGCCGCCGAAGGGCACCGCTCCGTCCAATCTGCACATCACCGGCCGCTACATCCTGCAGCCGACGATCTTCAACCTGCTGGCCAATCAGGAGCCGGGTGCCGGCGGCGAGATTCAGCTGACCGATTCGATGATCGCGCTGTCGCGGCTGGAGCCGTTCCATGCCGTGCGCTTCGACGGCGACATCTACGACACAGGCTCGAAGATGGGCTTCCTCGCCGCCAACGTGGCCTATGCGCTCGACCGCCAGGATCTAGGGCCGCAGCTGCGCCAGGAACTCGAGCGGCTGCTGGATCGTCTGTGAGACGGACGTGACCCGTGAGTGACGCGGTCAGCGTCTTCGACCGGGCGCTGGGCCGGCGGCGGCTGACGCGGGCGCTCGCGGCCGGCTATCCGGATTTCCTGCTGCGGCGTGCCGCGGAGGATCTCGAGGAGCGGCTGGCGGCGGTGCTGCGCCGCTTCGGCGACGCGGCCGATCTCGGCTCGGCCCTGCCGATGGCCGCCCCGGCCCTGCAAGCCAAGGCCGACCGCGTCCTCCACATGGCGGAGGCCCCGGGTGGCCGGCCCGATCTGGTGGGTGATCTGGAACGGCTCCCCTTCGCCGCCTCGAGCCTCGATCTCTGCGCCTCCCTTCTCGCCTTGCAGGGCGTCAACGACCTGCCCGGCGCGCTGATCCAGATCCGCCGTGCGCTGCGGCCGGATGGGCTCTTCATCGGCTGTCTGCTCGGCGGGCGGACGCTGACCGAACTGCGCCAGATCCTTCTCGAGGCCGAGGCGGAGACATCGGGCGGCGCCAGTCCCCGTGTCGCGCCCTTCGCCGATCTGCGCGATCTCGGCAGCCTGCTGCAGCGGGCGGGCTTCGCCCTGCCGGTCGTCGACAGCGAGGTCGTGACGGTGCGCTACCGCGATCTCTTCGGGCTGCTGCGCGATCTGCGGGCGCTGGGCTGGGGCAATGCGCTGACGGCGAGGCGCCGGACGGGCTTGCGCCGCGACACGCTGATGCGGGCGGCGGCGCTCTATGCCGAGCACTTCGCCGATGCGGATGGTCGGTTGCGTGCCACCTTCGAGATGGTCTGGCTGTCGGGCTGGGCACCGCATGAGAGCCAGCAGAAGCCGCTCAGACCCGGTTCGGCCAAGGCGCGGCTGGCGGATGCGCTCGGCGTGACCGAAATCGGGACGGGCGACAAGGCGGGCGGTTGAGAGCGGGAGGATGGCCATGAGCGGCAGACCAAAACGGCTCGCGCGCGCCGCCTTCCGCGTCTTCCGCGCGATCCCGACGCGCTGGCACGACAATGACGTCTACGGCCACGTCAACAACGTGGTCTATTATTCCTGGTTCGACACTGCCGTGAACGCCTGGCTCATCGAGCGCGGTTTCCTCGACATCGCCGGTAGCCGCACCGTCGGGCTCGTCGTGGAAACGAGCTGCACCTATTTCGAGAGCGTGGCCTTTCCGGAGACGGTCGAACTCGGACTGGGCGTCGAGCGGCTCGGCACCAGCTCCGTCACCTACCGGATCGGCGTCTTCCGCCAGGGCGGCGAGCGGGCGGCGGCGCAGGGCCGCTTCACCCATGTCTATGTCGATCGCGCCACGCAGCGCCCGGTGCCGATCCCGGCCGATCTGCGCGCGGCGCTCGAAGGCCTCACATCGTCAGGCGGATCTGGCTGATCTCGCGGGCGATCTGCTGGAAGATCGGCCCGAGCTGGCTGGCATTCGAAACCTCGTAGAACATCGACGTCTCGCTGGCGCAGCCGCGCAGCAGGCTGCTGTTCCCGTTGATCACGCGGATCGAATAGATCTTGATACCTGCCGTCTTGGCGCTGGCGCAGGCCGCAGCCGTGCGCTGGTCCATCGTCGTCTGGCCGTCGCCGAAGCGGTTCTGCGTGTTGTCGCCGTCGGTTAGCAGGATCATGTATTTCGTCAGGCGCGGCGTCGTCGCTGCGGCCGCTTCGGGAAGGGGCGCGCCCTGGCTCAGGCTCGCCATGCCCCAGGCCGCGCCGATGGTGACATTGGTGTTGCCGACCGGGGTCATGGCGTTGACGGTGCTTTCCAGCGCCGTCCAGTCGCTGGTCAGCGGGCGGATCGGCGTTAGGGTCGACTGGGCGCAGAAGTCGGCGGGATAGAGCGTGGCCGTGGCGCCGGCGACGGCGCTCGCATCGCTCACGTCGTTGGGCTTGTCGCGGTCGCTGATGCAGCCCTGCCAGGTCGCCTTGCTGATCGTCTCGGTCTTCCGATTCCCGCCGCTGCCCGTTGTGCGAGTCTGGTCGTAGCGCAGCCAGGGCGCGTCCTTGTAGCTCGTCGGGAGGCGGACCTGGGTGGCGAAGGGCACGATCGAGATGCGGATCTGGTCCGTGGCGGTCGAGGCGTCCTTCATGATCTTCAGGAGATCGAGCGAAGCCTTCTTCAGCTCGGTCATCTTGTTCGAGGAGGCCATCGAGCCGGTGTTGTCCAGCACCAGCGCCAGTTCGATCGTGTTCGTGCCCCAGGCGGCCTGGGCCGTGGAGGCGACGGGAATGCTGTCGAAACCGATCACGCGCGCGACGCTCGTCTCGACGGTGCTGTTGGCGGAGACGTTCACGGTGCGGGCCGTGCGGTCGATGGTGACGGTGTAGCCGTCGAGCGTCGCCGTGCTGCCGCCGGCGAGATTGGCGCGGATCAGCGCCTCGGCACGGGTCTTCAGCTGGGAATCGGTCAGCCTGCTGGCCTCGCGCGCCACCATCAGCGCGGCCGAGTCCACGGCGGCGTTCAGCGTGGTGCGCACCGAGGTGGCCCGGCCGTAATCGACGATGATGCCGGCCAGCCCGATCAGCGGGACCGCCGCGAAGCCGAACAGCATCGCGACATTGCCGGAACGGTCGGTGCTGAAACGGGACAAAAGCGACATCATCTGTTCCTCCGCGGCACGGTCCGCTCCGTGCCGACGGACACAGCGCAGGGGGCGTGCCAAGCGGGTCGCGCAGGGCGGATGCGGCGGGAATGCGTTGTCACTGCCGGTCAGTCGGGTTATGCCCCGCGCATCGAAACTGGCCGCGCGGCCGGAACGGCAGGAACCCTCGCCCCGTGATTCCCAACGACATCAAGATCACGCCGCAGCTCGTCGCCGAACATGGCCTGAAGCCCGACGAGTATCAGCGCTTCCTGCATCTGATCGGCCGCGAGCCGACGATCACCGAACTCGGGATCGTTTCGGCGATGTGGAACGAGCACTGCTCCTACAAGTCCTCGAAAATCCACCTCAAGACGCTGCCGACCAAGGCGCCCTGGGTGATCCAGGGGCCGGGCGAGAATGCCGGCGTCATCGACATCGGCGACGGCCTCGCCATCGTCTTCAAGATGGAGAGCCACAACCACCCCTCCTTCATCGAGCCGTATCAGGGTGCGACGACGGGCGTGGGCGGCATCCTGCGCGACGTCTTCACCATGGGCGCGCGGCCGATCGCGGTGCTCGACGCGCTGCGCTTCGGCTCGCCGGACCATCCGCGCACGCGCCATCTCGTCTCGGGCGTGGTCGCCGGCGTCGGCGGCTACGGCAATTCCTTCGGCGTTCCCAATGTCGGCGGCCTGACCGGTTTCCACAGGCGCTATGACGGCAACATCCTCGTCAACGCCATGGCGGTCGGCATCGCGAAGGCTGACGAGATCTTCTACGCCAAGGCCTCGGGCGTGGGGAAGGCGATCGTCTATCTCGGCTCCAAGACGGGCCGCGACGGCATCCATGGCGCGACCATGGCCTCGGCCGCCTTCGACGAGGGCGCCGAGGAGAAGCGCCCGACCGTGCAGGTCGGCGACCCCTTCGCCGAGAAGCTTTTGCTCGAGGCCTGCCTCGAGATCATGGCGGCCGGCCATGTCGACGCGATCCAGGACATGGGCGCGGCTGGCCTGACCTGCTCGGCCGTCGAGATGGGCGCCAAGGGCGATCTCGGCGTCGAGCTCAATCTCGACGCCGTGCCCTGCCGCGAGGACGGCATGAGCGCCTATGAGATGATGCTCTCGGAGAGCCAGGAGCGCATGCTCATGGTGATCAAGCCCGGCCATGAGGAGCCGGCCGAGGCGATCTTCCGGAAATGGGGGCTGGACTTCGCCGTCGTCGGCCACACCACCGACAATCTGCGTTTCGTCGTGAAGCACCAGGGCGAGACCATGGCCGATCTCCCGATCAAGGAGCTCGGCGACGAGGCGCCCGAATATGACCGGCCCTGGATCGAGACGCCGCCGCAGCAGCGCATTGCGCCGGAGAGCGTCGAGGCGCCGATCAGCAACGCCGAGGCGCTGCTGAAGCTGATCGGCTCGCCCGACCTGTGCTCGAAGCGCTGGGTCTGGGAGCAGTACGACACGCTGATCCTCGGCAATTCGGTGGTGACGCCGGGCGGCGATGCCGGGCTGATCCGGATCGAGGACGGGCCGAAGGGTCTGGCGATGACCGCCGACGTCACCCCGCGCTATTGCGAAGCCGATCCCTTCGAGGGCGGCAAGCAGGCGGTGGCGGAAGCCTGGCGCAATCTCACGGCGACGGGAGCGACGCCGCTCGCCATCACCGACAACCTCAATTTCGGCAATCCCGAGCGGCCCGAGGTGATGGGCCAGCTCGTCGGCTGCATCCGTGGCATCGGCGAGGCCTGCCGGGCGCTCGACTTCCCCGTCGTCTCGGGCAATGTCTCGCTCTACAACGAGACCAATGGCGTCTCGATCCTGCCGACCCCGACCATCGGCGGCGTCGGCGTTCTCGCCGATGTGACCAAGCATGCGACCGTCGCCTTCAAGGCGGAGGGCGAGGCGATCCTGCTCATCGGCGAGACCACGGGCTGGCTCGGCCAGAGCGCCTATCTCGCGACGGTCTGCGGCCGCGAGGAGGGCGCGCCGCCGCCGGTCGATCTCGCCGTCGAGCGCCGCAACGGCGATGTCGTGCGCGGCCTGATCACGGCAGGCCGCATCAGCGCCTGCCACGATCTGTCCGACGGCGGGCTCGCCGTCGCGCTGGCCGAGATGGCGATGGCCGGCGGGATTGGTGCGACCATCGAGTCGCTGCCGGCGGGTCCGGCCCATGCCGCACTCTTCGGCGAGGATCAGGCGCGCTATCTCGTCACCGTGCCGGCCGCCTCGGCCGAGGCGGTCCGGGCCGAGATCGCGGCGGCGGGCGTGCCGGTGACGGTACTCGGCCGCACGGGCGGTGCCGTGCTGGCGCTGGCCGGCGAGACCCCTGTGGCCGTTTCCGAGCTGAAGAGCGCGCATGAAACCTGGCTGCCGGCCTATATGGCCGGCAAGGCCGCCTGAGGGGAACCGCCATGGCGATGGATGCGCGCGACATCGAGGCGATGATCAAGGCGGCGCTGCCGGATGCGATCGTCGAGATCAAGGATCTTGCCGGCGACGGCGACCATTATGCGGCGACCGTGACCTCGGCCGCCTTCAAGGGCAAGACGCGCGTGCAGCAGCACCAGATGGTCTATGCCGCGCTGCAGGGGAACATGGGCGGCGTCCTCCACGCCCTTGCGCTGACGACGGTGACGCCTGATATTTGAGGCGAACCCTGGAGCAGCCGCCATGGCCGAGCCCGATCCGAACGTCGCCAATCACACGCTCGTTCTCCTGCGCAATATGGACCGCAAGCTCGATCACGTCATCGAGACGCTCGGGCGACACGACGTTCGCCTCGGCCGGCTGGAGCGCGATATCGGTGAGGTGAAGAGCGATCTCGTCCTGCTCGAAAACCGGATGCTGACCCAGACCAACGAGATCCTTCGCATCGTGCATCGCCTCAACGAGCAGGACGCTCTGGCGAGCCAGAACTGAACTCCGGAGATACGCTCATGTCCGACACCAACGCCCGCATCGATGCCGAGGTGAAGTCCGCCGATGTGGTGCTCTTCATGAAGGGCACGCCGCAATTCCCGATGTGCGGCTTCTCGGGGCAGGTCGTGCAGATCCTGTCCTATGTCGGCGTGCCGTTCAAAGGTGTGAACGTGCTCGAGGACCAGGAGATCCGCGAGGGCATCAAGGCCTATTCCAACTGGCCGACGATTCCGCAGCTCTACGTCAAGGGCGAGTTCATCGGCGGCTGCGACATCACCCGCGAGATGTTCCAGGCCGGCGAATTGCAGGCGCTCTTCGAGGAGAAGGGCATCGCGGTGAAGCAGGCGAGCTGAGGCCCGCCTCCGGTCCGACAAACCGGCGCCCCATTCGCCGTCTTCCGTGCGCGCCGCTCACGGGAGACGTCGATGCCTCGCTTCATCACCACCGCCATCCTCGCCTGCGCCGCTGCCGCGCCTTGGCTCGCGCCGACACCGGCCGCCGCTGATTGGGACAAGGCGAGGCTTTCGCGCGAGATCGTCGCGATCGAGCGCGACGCCAAGGGCCGGCTCGGCGTCGCCCTGCTCGATCTCAAGGACCGCTCGCTCTGGTCGCATCGCGGCAGCGAGCGCTTTCCGATGCAGAGCGTGTTCAAATGGCCGCTCGCCATTGCGGCGCTGCAGGCGGTCGAGGCCGGCAAGCTCAGGCTCGACCAGCCGGTCACGATCAAGCGCAGCGAGTTCTCGCTCTATCACAGCCCGCTCGCCAAGGCCTTCAAGGGCGAAGCCAACGCCTATCCGGTGCGGGAGCTGATCGCGCTCGCCGCCGGCGAGAGCGACAACACGGCTGCCGACATCCTGATGCGCGAGATCGGCGGGCCGCAGGCGGTCACCGCCATGCTGAGGGCCGGCGGCATCACCGGCATTTCCGTCGACCGCTATGAGCGGCAGTTCCAGCCCGAGGTGTTCGGTCTGCCGGGCTTTAGCTGGTCGGACGTGATCGACGAACCCGCCTATCGCGCCAGGCTCTCCGCGCTCGATCCGGCCAGGCGCAAGGCGGCCCTGCAGGCGGCCCTGAAGGATCCGCGCGACAGCGCCACGCCCGAGGCCAGCGTCGCCTTCGTCGAGGCGCAGGCCAAGGGCAACTGGCTGCGCGAGCCGGCGCACAGCGCCCTCATCGACAGGATCACCCTTGAAACGAAGAGCGGCCCCGATCGCATCCGCGCCGGCCTGCCGCAGGGCGCGCGCTTCGCCCACAAGACCGGCGCCGGGCTGACGATGGACGGCATCAACCACGCGACCAACGACATCGGGCTCGTGACCCTGCCGAACGGGCGCGTCTTCGCCATTGCGGTCTATCTCGCGGGCTCGACAGCGGATGCGAAGGCGCGCGAGGCGGCCCATGCCGCGGTGGCGCGGCTGGCGGTCTCGGCGCTGCGCTAGACGCGCTTGGCCAGCCGCTCGGCGATGAAGATGCCGCCGAGCACGAGCAGCAGGGCGACGCCGTGATAGAGCGCGAGCTGCTCGCCGAGGATCAGCACGGCGAGGATCGGCGCGAAGACCGGCACGAGGTTGACGAAGACGCCGGCGCGGCCCGGGCCGATCAGCTCGACCGCACGCATGAAGAAGAGCTGCGACAGGATCGAGGGGCCGATCGCGACATAGAGCAGGATCAGCCAGCCCTGCGGCGTCTTCACCGTGAAGGCGCCCTGCGCGACCTCGATCACCAGCAGCGGCAGCGAGACCAGGCACGCCACCATCGCCAGCGCGGAGAAGAAGACCAACCCCGGCACCTGCGGCCGCGAGCGGATCGCCACCGTGTAGCCAGCATAGAAGGTGCAGGCGATGATCATGAAGAGATCGCCCGGCGCGAAGGCGAATTGCCGGAGCACCGCGATGTCGCCGCGGCTGGCGACGACGGCGACGCCGAGGAGCGTGACGAGGACGCCCAGCGCCTGCACCGGGCCGATCGGCGTGCGATAGGCAATGAAGGCGCCGATCAGCACGAAGACGGGAATCGAGCCCTGGAGAATGCCGATATTGATGGCGGTGGTCGAATAGGCGGCGAGGTACATCAGGGCGTTGAAGGCGGTGAAGCCGACGGTGCCCATCGCGACGACGAACTTCCAATGCGCCCGCAGCACCGGCCAATGCGCCCTGATCTGGTGGCGCAGCAGCACCGGCATGACCGCGCAGACCACGACCCAGCGCAGCGAGGTCAGCGCCATCGGCGAGATGGCGTCGACCGCGAGGCGGCCGGCGACGGCATTGCCGCCCCACATCAGGGTGGTCAGGGTCAGCAGCAGATAGGCATTGCCCCAGAGGCGCTGCTTGAGGGTCTGGTTCGCGGGCAAGCGGTCAACCGATCGGGAAACGGGCTCCTGCAATAGCCTTGCGCGCGGTTCGCGTCATGTGGGATGAGGCGCAGTGGCGCCCGGCGCCCGGCGCATCCCTCACCCACAGTCACCCGCGGCTCCTCCCATGCTCGATGTCGTCCGTCGCCCGCTCCGCCTGCTCTTCGTGGACGGCAACACCCGCGCCCAGCGCGAGAGCCATGCGGCCGGCTACGGCGCCCAGCCGGCCGAGGCCTATGCAGCCGAGATCGCCGCGATCGAGCCCGGCGTGGTAACCGACATCTGCCTGCCGGCCGACGAGGGCGCCAATCTGCCGGACGGGGCGGGCCTGCAATCCTATGACGGCATCGTCCTCACCGGCTCGGCCCTGCACATCTACGAACTCGAGCCGGCGGTGACGCGGCAGATCGAACTGATGCGCGCGATCTATGCCAGCGGCACGCCCTGCTTCGGCTCCTGCTGGGGCATCCAGATGGGTGCGGTCGCGGCCGGTGGCACGGTGACGCGCAACCCGCGCGGGCGCGAGGTCGGCTTCGCGCGGCGGATCACGGTCAATGAGGCCGGCCGCAGCCATCCGCTGCTGGCCGGGCGCCCGGCCGCCTTCGATGCGCCGGCGATTCATCTCGACACGGTGGTGCTGCCGCCCGGCGACACCACCATCCTGGCCTCGAACGCCTATAGCGACGTGCAGGCGGCCGAGATCCGCCATGAGGGCGGCGTGTTCTGGGGCGTGCAGTACCACCCGGAGTTCCCGCTGCGCCAGGTCGCCTCGATCCTCGGGCGGATGGTGCCGATCCTGGTCGAGGAGGGCTTCCGGCGCGACGAGGCCGCCGCCGAAACCTGGCTGTCGGAGCTGCGCGCGCTCGACGCCGACAGGAGCCGCCAGGACCTCGCCTGGGCACACGGTCTCGACGCCCAGGTGCTGGACGACACCCGCCGCGTCACCGAGCTGCGCAACTTCCTCAACCACCGCGTCAAGCCTCAGGCGAGCGCGCGCGGCCGGGGCTGAAGCACCGGGGACCCGGTCGAGGCGCTGTGTCGCGCCGTTTCGGGGCGCCGCCCGGTAACATCCGTTTACGCTGCGCTAACCATAACTGACGCCCTCTGACGCCATGCCGCCCCTCAGGGCGGCGATTCGGGGCGCTGGAGACCCCGGGGGCGGCGGGGGCTGGCATGACGGCGGCAACGGGCGGGGCGTGTGGCGCCGCGCAGGACTTCGAACGGATTTCGCCCAGCCATTCTCCCGCTTCCGACACAGCGCCCGTTCGACGGCAAAGCCCGGCCCGGAGCGCAGGGGTCTGCCCGCGGCTGCGCGCCGCGATGCTCGGCGGCGCCGGACGGTGCGCCCTGCTGATCGCCTGTGTTCCCGCTCTCCTTTTGGCGGGCCCCTTGTCGCCGGGGGCGGCTCAGGCCCAGAGTGTGACCTACAGCACGCCGACGATGGGGACGGCCGGTACCGCGGGTAGTGCCGGCTCTCCCACCGCGACGGACGGTGGATCGGGTGCGAACGCCATCCCGGTCCCGACCGGCGAAACTGCCACGATCGACGCCGTGATCACCGGCGGCGCCGGCGGGGCAGGCGGCAATGGAAGCGCCGTCAACAATCCGCGAGGCGGCCGGGGCGGCG
Source organism: Rhizobiales bacterium CCH10-E5 (assembly GCA_001556125.1). Lineage (GTDB taxonomy): Bacteria > Pseudomonadota > Alphaproteobacteria > Rhizobiales > Beijerinckiaceae > Allobosea > Allobosea massiliensis. Next base: position 23,790 of record LSIG01000186.1, read on the forward strand.
ATGGCGGTGCCGGCGTGACCAGTTCCGCTTCGGCGACCATCATCTTCAACCAGGCCGTGACAGGCGGCCAGGGCGGGAACGGCGGCAGCGCGACCGTCGGCGCGACCGACAACGCCTATGGCGGCGCCGGAGGCAATGGCGGCGCTGCAGCCGCCCTCGGCAGCTCCGGCACGGTGACGGTCGACAGCACGCTGACCGGAGGCAATGGCGGCAATGGCGCAGGCGCCAATCGCGCACTCGGACAGGGTGGCGTCGGCGGGGCGGGCGGCAGCGGCCTGACGATCGGCGCGTCGACGAGCGCGACGATCAATGGAAGCCTCGTGGGCGGGAATGGCGGCAATGGCGGCGGCGGCATCGCCGTCCCCGGCGCGGGCGGCGCCGGCGTGATCGGCTCCGATCTGACTCTCATTCTCTCAGGGAGCGCCACCGTCACCGGTGGCCTCTCAGGCGATGGCGTCACGCGTGCCAATGCCATCACCTTCAGCGGCGGCACCAACCGCCTCGAAGTCTGGTCAGGAGCGACGGTCACCGGCAACGTCGTGGCCTCCGGCACAAGCACCTTCGCGCTCGGCGGGGCGTCGAACGGTGCCTTCGATCTCTCGCAATTGGGGCCCGCTGGTCAGTACCGGAACTTCGGCACCCTGGCGAAGTCCGGGACAGGCACTTGGACCGTGAGTAACGCACCCGGCGCGACGATGGCCTGGCAGGTCTCGGCCGGCACGCTCGATCTCGGCGGCACCACGCAGACCGCCAGCGCCTTCACGCTGACCGGTGGCACGGTCCGCAACGGCACGCTCTCCTCGACCGCGAGTTTCGATCTGCAGGCCGGCACGCTGTCGGCGATCCTCGCCGGCACCGGCGGGCTCGCCAAGACCGGCACGGGCGATGTCACGCTTTCGGGCGCGAACACCTATACCGGCGCGACCACGGTGTCGGCCGGCAAGCTGATCGTCAACGGCTCGATCGCCTCCTCATCGAGCCTGACGGTGAACGCCGGCGGTACGCTCGGCGGCTCGGGCACGGTGGGCACCACCAGCATCAACGGCGGCACGCTGGCGCCCGGCAATTCGATCGGCACCCTGTCGGTCAACGGCAACCTGACCTTCAGCGCAGGCTCGACCTATGCGGTCGAGGTTTCGCCCGCGGCCTCCGACCGGGTCAACGTCACCGGCACGGCGACGCTTGGTGGAGCCAAGGTCGCTGCGAGCTTCGAGCCGGGCACTTATGTCGCCAAGCAGTACACCATCCTGAACGCGGCCGGCGGCGTCACCGGCACCTTCGGTCAGAAGGTCGATACCAACCTGCCATCGGGCTTCAAATCGGCGCTGAGCTACGACAGGAACAACGCCTTCCTCGACCTGACGCTGGATTTCACGCCGACCGCCACCTCGACCTCGTCGTCCACGACACCGGCGGTCTCGCCTCTTCCCAATCGTGGCCTGAATCCGAACCAGACCAGTGCCGCCAATGCTCTGACCGATTTCTTCAAGCGCACCGGCGGCATTCCCACCGTCTTCGGCAGCCTGACGCCGGCCGGCCTGTCGCAGGTTTCGGGCGAGCCGGCCACCGGCGTGCAGCAGACCAGCGCCAATGTGATGACCCAGTTCATGGGATCGCTGACGGCCGTCGCACCGGACGGGCGCGGCGTGTCGCTGGCGCCGGCGCCCACGGGCTATGCCTCCTATTCCTCCACCAAGGAGCAGGCGGAGGATCTGCCGACGCGCAAGGGTGGCAGGCAGCCCGCGATCACATCCGATCCCGATCTCTGGCGCTGGAGCGTCTGGGCCGGCGGCTATGGCGCGGCGCAGTTCAACGGGGCCGATGCCGGCGCCGGCACCGCCGCCACGACCAGCCGGATCTACGGCGCGATGGCCGGCGCCGACTACCGGATATCGCCCGACACCGTCGCGGGCTTCGCGCTCGGTGGCGGCGCGACCAGCTTCAACAGCTTCGGGCTGGGCTCGGGCACCTCCGACCTGTTCCAGGCCGGCGCCTTCATCCGTCAGCAGATCCGCCAGAGCTATCTCACGGGGTCGATGGCCTATACCTGGCAGGACGTCACCACCGACCGGACCGTCGCCGGGCTCGACCGCCTCGAGGGCCGTTTCATCGCCAACAGCTGGGCGGGGCGGATCGAAGCCGGCCATCGCTTCGGGCTCGCCTCATTCGGCGTGACCTCCTATGCCGCCGGCCAGTTCACCATCGTTTCGCTTCCGGGCTATCGCGAGACCGCGCTGTCGGGGCCCGGCACCTTCGCGCTCGCCTATGCCGGCAAGGATACGACACGGTTGCGCGGCGAACTCGGCCTGCGCGCGGATATGCAACTGGTGCTCGCCGGCAAGCCGCTCAAGCTCGAGGCCGGCGCCGCCTGGATCCGCAACGGCAATGTCGGCTCGAGTGCGCTGGCGAGCTTCCAGACGCTGCCCGGCGCGAGCTTCATCGTCGGCGGAACCGCGCTCGACCGCAATGCCCTGCGCACCACGGCCTCCGCCGAGCTCAGGCTGAGCCCGCTCCTCACTCTCGCCGCCACCTTCGAGGGCGAGTTCGCACCGAACAGCCGCAGCTTCGGCGGCAAGACGGCGCTCCGTTACAGCTGGTGACGTGGTCTCTGCCGCCGGATTGTGATTCGAAGGCCGCCCTGCACAGGGCCCGTCGGGGCGGCAGCCCTGATCGTTCGATGACCGGATGTCGCTGAAATCATAGCTCTATCGCGCTTAAGTTGCACAATGCTTGTGCAATTCGTCTTCGCTCTTAATCGAAATTTAAAGGAACAGGGCGGAAATCGGAGCCGTAATGACGTTGGGATAGGTCTGGACCTTCCTCTTCGTCTGAGCCGAAGCAGGCTCTCGATATCATTTCCGATGGAGCGTTTTACGTTCCGTTGCTGGGGCCCGAAGACGTTGAAATCCATCCGCATCAAAATCATCGCGATCCTGGCAATCGTCTCGCTGGGCGCCGTCATCTCGTCGGCCCTCGGACTCTGGGCTTTGTCGCGCTCCAACGATCTCAACCAGCGCGCCGCGAACCTCTCGGACATCACGCTGGCGACCGACAAGATCAACGGCCATGTGCTGGGTGTGGTGATGGATGCGCGCGGCATCTACATGTCGAAGGACGCCGCGGCCGCTGAACCCTTCGCCAAGGGCATGGAAGCGCGCTTCCCGCAGATGCGGGCTCTTGCCGCCGACCTCACCCGGATGGCGCCGGAATCCGAACGGGCTCAGACACGCGCCATCGAGAAGGCGATCGCGGATTTCATCACCTTCCGTTCCGAGACGATCCGGCTAGGCCGGGAGGTCTCGACGGCGGCCGCCAATGCCCAGGGCAACAACGAGGCCAACCGCAACAACCGCAAGGCTCTGAACGATCTCCTGGTCGGCTTCGCGAAGACCACCGATGCTGCGAGCGATGCGCTCCAGAACGAGGCGACGAGCTTCACACAGCTGGCGCAGATCGGTCTGCCGGTCGCGCTTGTCGTCATGCTTCTGGGTTCGCTGCTGATGGCGCTGTTCTACGCCCAGCGCTCGCTGACCAAGCCGATCCTCGATCTCAGCACCGTCATGGGCGCGCTGACCCAGGGCGATCTGAAGGTGACCGTGCCGCATCGCGGCCGGCAGGACGAAATCGGCACCATGGCCAAGGCCGTCTCCGTGCTGCGCGAAAGCTCCGAGCAGGTCGCGCTGCTGCAGCAGCAGGAGCAGGCGGCCGCGGCGGCGCGGCTGGCCCGCGCGCAGTCGATGGAAGCGGTGGTCTCCGATGTCGGCGAGGTCGTGGCGGCGGCGGCGGCCGGTGACTTCTCGGCGCGGCTGCAGATCGAGCAGGCCGACGAGCAGATGCAGAAGCTGGTCGCCGGCATCAACGAGATCAACGCCGTCGTCGATGGCGCCACCAGCGAGTTCTCCGAGGCCCTGCAGGCCATCGCGGCCGGCGACCTGACGCATCGGGTCGACACGACCTATCGCGGCCGCTTTGCCGACCTCAAAAACGCCATCAACGACACGGTCGACCGTCTCTCGGCCACGGTGAAGACGATCCAGGTGACCTCGGCCGATGTCGGCTTGGCCGCCCGCGAGATCAACATGGGCGCCGACGACCTGTCCAAGCGCACGGAAGAACAGGCCTCCTCGCTCGAGGAGACCGCGGCGACGACCGAGCAGCTCGCGGCGTCCGTGAAGGCGACCGCCCAGGCCTCGCGC
>LSIG01000187.1 GCA_001556125.1 Rhizobiales bacterium CCH10-E5
TGCGGATTCCGATTCCGACCGGCCATCATTCCGATAATTGACCGGCCGGGATTCCGATAATTCTCCGGCCACCATTCCGATTAATGACCGGCCACCAGCCGGGGGTATGAGCGCTCTGGGTCAGCCACTCAGGCATCAGGATTTCCGTTTCACCCGAGACGGAGCCTGTGATGCCGACGAAGAGGAAGCTGACGATGAGAGAACTGCGGCAGATGCTGCGGCTTGCATATGGCGGGGTGAGCGCCCGCGAGATCGGTCGGGTGCTGGGGATTGCCCGCAGCACCGTTCAGGAGAACCTCGGGCGCGCGGCCCAGGCCGGGTTGACCTGGCCGCTGCCGGCGGAGCTGACGGACGACGCCCTTGCCGGCAGGCTTTTCGCGCGATCCGGGGCGAAGAGCGGTCAGCGGCGGCGGGTCGAGCCGAACTGGAGCGAACTGATCGTCGAGCTGAAGAGGCCCGGCGTGACGATGGCGATCCTGTGGGAAGAGTATCGCACCATCCACCCGCAGGGCTACGGTTACTCGAGGTTCTGCGACCTCCTGCGCGGCTTCCAGCGCCGGCTGTCGCCGACGATGCGGCAGGAGCACGTCGCCGGCGACAAGGTGTTCGTCGACTATTCCGGCAAGAAGCTCGGCATCGTCGATGCCCGGACCGGCATCATCCGGGAGGCCGAGATTTTCGTCGGCGTGCTCGGCGCCTCGAACTTCACCTTCGCCGAAGCGAGCTGGACTCAAGGACTGCCGGACTGGATCGGCTCGCATGTGCGCATGTTCCGGTTTTTCGATGGCGTCCCACGCCTGATCGTGCCGGACAATCTGAAGGCCGGGGTCAACAAGGCCTCGTTCTACGATCCGGAGCTCAACCGCAGCTATGGCATGATGGCCTCGCACTACGGCGTCGGCGTCTTGCCGGCGCGGCCGCGCAAGCCGCGTGACAAGGCGAAGGTCGAGAACGGCGTTCGGTTCGCGCAGAGCGCCATCCTGGGCCGCTTGCGCAACCAGACCTTCTTCTCGCTGGCCGAGGCCAATGCCGCGATCCGCGGCGCCGTCGACCGGATCAACGACCATGTCATCCGGCGCCTCGGCGTGACCCGCCGCCATCTGTTCGAGACCGTCGAGCGGCCGGCCCTGGCGGCGCTGCCCGAGGATTACGAGTTCGCCGAGTGGCGCCTGGCCCGCGCCGGCGTCGATTACCACGTCGAGTATGACGGCTATTTCTACTCCGTTCCCCACGGCCTGATCCGGGAGCAGGTCGATCTGCGGGCCACCAGCCGGACGATCGAGGTCTTCCATCGTGGCCAGCGGGTCGCCGCGCACCAGCGTCGCTATGGCGGCCGCCGGCACGGCACCAACCCCGATCACATGCCGAGCTCCCACCGGCGCTACGCCGACTGGAGCCCGGAACGGCTCCGGCGCTGGGCCGCGACGGTCGGCCCGAGCACGGAAGGACTGGTCATCGCCATCCTGGCCAACCGGCCGCATCCCGAGCACGGCTTCAGAACCTGTCTCGGCGTGCTGCGGCTGTTCCGCGATCTCAGGCCGTCCCAGGCCGAAGCCGTCTCCGCCCGCGCCCTCGAGATCGGCGCGTTCGCCTACCGCGCTGTCGCCGCCATTGCCGTCAGGCAGGCCGCGGCAGCGGCCAGGACCACCACCGAACCCGCCGCCATCATCGAGCACAGCAATCTGCGCGGCCCCGGCTACTTCCACTGATCAGGAGACAGCATGTTGATCCATCCCACCATGGGCTTGCTCGCCGAGCTCGGACTGCACGGTATGGCCAAAGGCTTCCAGGAGCTCCAGGCCCAGCCCGAAAGCCGCGCCCTCGAACACGCCGACTGGCTCGCCCTCCTGCTCGAACGCGAGAGCACGACGCGCCGTCAGAAGCGCTTCGAGAACCGCGCTCGCGCCGCCGCGCTGCGCCACAACGCCAGCATCGAGGATGTCGACTTCAAGGCGTCGCGCGGCCTCGACCGCGGGCTCTTCCTCAGCCTCGCCGGCGGCGACTGGATCCGCCAGCATCGCAGCTTGCTGATCACCGGCCCGGCCGGTGTCGGCAAGAGTTGGCTCGCCTGCGCGCTGGGGCAAAAGGCCTGCCGTGACGATGTCTCCGTCGCCTACCATCGCGCGCCCAGGCTCTTCGCCACCCTGGCCCAGGCCCGTGACGAGGGCCGTTACGCCCGCCTGCTCAAGGCCCTCGCCAGGGTCGAACTCCTGATCATCGATGATTGGGGGCCGGAGAAGCTCGACGACGCACAGCGACGCGACCTCCTCGAACTCACCGAGGATCGCTACGAGCGTCGTGCCACCATCATCACCAGCCAAATCCCCGTGGATCGCTGGTACGAAATTATCGGGAACCCCACCATCGCCGACGCGATCATGGATCGCATCGCCCACAACGCCTATCGCATCGAACTCGCCGGCGAGAGCCTGAGAAAGCGCCAACCGGAGCCGCCCGCAGCGGCTCCGGCTTGACCGGAAGCACCAATCACGACATCCAGAAACACGACCCAGAACCAACGCCCGCCCTGGCCGGATAATTCTCGGAATCCCGACCGGTTAATTCTCGGAACAGTGGCCGGTTAATTATTGGATTACCCGGCCGGTCGCGTCGGAATCTGCA
>LSIG01000188.1 GCA_001556125.1 Rhizobiales bacterium CCH10-E5
GCCGCAGACGAAGGTCTTCTTTCTGGAAAGCCCCTCCAACCCGACGTTGGAGGTCATCGATATCGCCGCCGTTGCCGCGCTGGCCAAAGAGGTCGGCGCGACGCTCGTCGTCGACAACGTCTTCGCCACGCCGCTCTTCCAGCGCCCGCTCGAACTCGGCGCCGATTGCGTCGTCTACTCGGCGACCAAGCACATCGACGGGCAGGGCCGATGTCTCGGCGGGCTGATCCTGGCCTCGCAGGATTTCATCGAGACCCATGTCCAGACCTTCCTGCGCCAGACCGGCCCGGCGATCTCGCCCTTCAACGCCTGGGTGATGCTGAAGGCGCTGGAGACCCTGCCGCTGCGCGTGCGCCAGCAGGCCCAACACGCCGCAATCATTGCCGAATGGCTCGCCAGCCGTCCCGGCCTGTCGCGCGTCATCTTCCCGGGCGCGAAGAACCATCCCCAGGCCGAGATCATCGCCCGCCAGATGACCGGCCCCTCGACGCTGGTCGCCTTCGAGGTCGCGGGCGGCAAGGACGCCGCCTTCCGCTTCCTCAACGGGCTGAAACTGATCCGCATCTCCAACAATCTGGGCGACGCCAAGAGCCTGATCGTCCACCCGGCGACGACAACCCATCAGCGCTTCTCGCCCGAGATCCGGGCCAGCATGGGCATCTCCGAAGGCCTCATACGCCTCTCCGCCGGCCTGGAGCATGCCGACGATCTCGTCGCCGATCTGGAGCGGGCGCTCGCGGGGATATGAGCGTCGCAGGGAGTCGCGCCCCTCAAGCAGCTGGGCCGTCATTCCGGGCAAGCGAAGCGCAGTCCCGGAATCCATCGTAGAGCCGGCCGTCCTTCGATGGATCCCGGATCGGCGCCGCTGACGCGGCTTGTCCGGAATGACGCAGAGGTTCGGCACCAGGCTGTTCCATGATGGCCTTCGCTCCGCCCTCCTGCTAAAGCGGGGCCGAATTTCGTGAGGAAACCGAGGCCGTCATGCGTTCTGGCGAAGTGAAGCGCCGCACCAACGAAACCGACATCGCCGTCTCGCTCGTTCTCGACGGATCCGGCAAGGCCGAGATCGCCTCGGGCGTCGGCTTCTTCGACCACATGCTCGACCTCTTCGCCCGCCATTCCCTGATCGACCTGAAGGTCGCGGTGAAGGGCGATACTCATATCGACGATCACCATTCGGTCGAGGACACCGGCATCGCGCTGGGCGAGGCCCTGCGGCAGGCGCTCGGCGACAAGAAGGGCATCCGCCGCTATGCCGACATCCATCTCCCGATGGATGAGACGCTGACGCGCGTCGCCGTCGATGTCTCCGGCCGGCCCTTCCTGGTCTTCCGCACCCGCTTCGAGGCGCAGAAGATCGGCACCTTCGACACCGAGCTGGTGCGCGAGTTCTTCCAGGCCTTCGCGATGAACGCCGGCATCACCCTGCATGTCGAGACGCTCTATGGCGATAACGCCCATCACATCGCCGAGAGCTGCTTCAAGGGGCTGGCGCGGGCGCTGCGTCACGCGCTCGAGGTCGATCCGCGCGAGGGCGGCCGCGTGCCCTCGACCAAGGGCGCGCTCTGAGAGGATCGCAGCATGGCATTCTACACGGTGATGATTCCGCCGCCGGGCTCGGGCGGCGCGCGTGACGAGATCGAGCAGGCGCAGCTCCTGCCCGAGACCTTCGCCTGGCCCGCCTTCGTCTTCGGAGGCTTCTGGCTGCTCGGCAAGCGACTCTGGCTGGCCACGCTGCTCTATGTCCTGCTGTGGGGCGCGCTGCTTTATGCGAGCAGCCGGTTCGGCCTGACCAGCGGCGCCATGCTGATCGCCCACTGGACGATCGCGCTCTTTCTCGGTCTGGAGGGCCACAACCTTCTGGCCCGCAAGCTCGCGCGGCAGGGCTGGCGCCTAGCCGATGTGGTCGAGGCGCGCGATCTGTCCGAGGCCGAGCGGCGCTATTTCGAGCGGGCGCTGGCCGGAGAGACGGTGCCGTCACGCATCGCCCCGGCGAAGCCGCTGCGCAGCCAGCCGACGAGCCCCGTCCCCGTGATCGGGCTGTTTCCCGAGGCGCAGGGCCGATGAGCCAGTCGGTCGTCATCATTGATTACGGCTCGGGCAATCTGCACTCCGCCGCCAAGGCCTTCGAGCGTGCGGCGGCCGAATCCGGGATCGCCTCGACCATCGCCGTCACCAGCGACACCAATGCTGTTCGCGCGGCGGATCGTATCGTCCTGCCGGGCGTCGGGGCCTTTGCCGATTGCCGCCGCGGGCTCGATGCCGTGCCGGGCATGGTCGAGGTGCTGGAGGAGGTCGTGCGGGGCAAGGGTCGTCCCTTCCTCGGTATCTGCGTCGGCATGCAGCTGCTGGCCTCGCGCGGGCTCGAATACACCGTCACCGAGGGTCTCGGCTGGATCGAGGGCGACGTTTCGCTGATCGTGCCGCAGGGCGAGGGTCTCAAGATCCCTCATATGGGCTGGAACACGCTCAGCAAGCAGAACGACCACGCCTTGCTCGACGGCATCGCGACCGGCCCCGATGGCCTGCACGCCTATTTCGTGCACTCCTATGCGTTGGCGGCGGCCCATCCCGAGGAAGTGATCGCCGTCACGGACCATGGCGGCGTCGTCACCGCCATGGTTGGGCGCGACAACATCGCCGGCACCCAGTTCCACCCGGAGAAGAGCCAGACGCTCGGGCTTCGGCTGCTCGCCAACTTCCTGAGGTGGAAGCCGTGATCCTCTTCCCCGCCATCGACCTCAAGAACGGCCAGTGCGTGCGCCTGAAACAGGGCGACATGGACCAGGCGACGGTCTTCAACGACGATCCGGCTGCACAGGGCGCCGCCTTCGAGTCGCAGGGTTTCCGCTGGCTCCATGTCGTCGATCTCGACGGTGCCTTCGCCGGCAAGCCGATGAATGCGGCGGCCGTCGAGGCCATTCTGGCGCGAGTCACCTTCCCGGTGCAGCTCGGCGGCGGCATCCGCGACATGAAGACCGTCGAGGGCTGGCTTTCCAAGGGCATCCGCCGCGTCATCATTGGCACCGCCGCGGTGCGCGATCCCGGTTTCGTCCGCGAGGCGGCGAAGGCCTTTCCGGGGCAGGTCGCGGTCGGCATCGATGCGCGCGACGGATATGTTGCCGTGGAAGGCTGGGCCGAGACCTCGACGCTGGCGGCCGCCGATCTCGGGCGGCGCTTCGAGGATGCCGGCGTGGCGGCGATCGTCTACACCGACATCGCCCGCGATGGCATGCTCCAGGGCATCAACTGGGACGGCACCATCGCCTTGGCGAAGGCGCTGACCATCCCCGTCATTGCGTCCGGCGGATTGGCCTCCATGGCCGATATCGAGCGGATGATGGCGCCGGATGCCGCGATCCTGGAAGGGGCCATCACCGGCCGCGCGCTCTATGACGGCCGCATCGACCCGGCCGCCGCGCTGGAGCGGCTGGCGCGCGCCGCCTGAGCGCAGCCGCCGTCAGAGCATCGGCAGCGAGGACGGCTTCCGCCCCAGCGGAAAGGCTGCGTCGATCCGCGCGAGGTCGCCCTCCGTCAGCCTGAGCCGCAGCGCGCCGGCATTGTCCTCGACATGGGCTTGCGTCCCGGCCTTCGGGATCGCGAAGACGCTCGGGCGCCGTGTCAGGAAGGCGAGCGCGACCTGTCGCGGGCTGGCGCCATGAGCCGCGGCGATCTCCGACAGAACTTGGCCGCCCGGGCTGCCCGTCGCCGGGAATCCGTCGTGCCCGAACGGGCTGTAAGCGGTCACCGCGACGCCGTGCCGCTCGCACCACGGGATCACCGCATGCTCGATCGCGCGTTCGCGCAGATGGTAGAGCACCTGGTTGCAGGCGATCTGGCCGGGGCCCGCGACATCCAGCGCCTCGTCGAGATCGTCCTCGTCGAAATTGCTGACGCCCCAGGACAGGATCTTGCCCTCGGCCTTCAACGCCTCGAAGGCGGCGAAGGTCTCCGCCAGCGGGTGCGGCCCGCGCCAGTGCAGCAGATAGCAATCGAGCCGGTCGGTCTTGAGATGGCGCAGCGAGCGCTCGCAGGCGGCGCGCACGCCCGCCTTCGAGGCGTTGTGCGGCAGCACCTTCGAGACGAGAAAGACCTCCTCGCGCCGTCCGGCGATGGCCTCGCCGATGATCGCCTCCGAGCGCCCGTCGCCATACATCTCGGCCGTGTCGAGATGCGTCAGGCCGAGATCGAGCCCGCGCCGTAGCGCCGCGACGGCTTCGGCCCGGTCGCCCCGCTCGATGTACCAGCTGCCCTGGCCGATGGCGGGCACTTCGCGGCCAGTTGATCCGAACGGTGTCATCACGGTCTTCCTTTTCCCAGCAAGAGCCTATGCTGGCGCTGGCCAAAATGTAGGAACATTGCTACAATCGCGATGGCGATGAGGGATGTTCGGGAGGCTAGCATGCCAACGACGTTGTCCAGCCGAGAGTTCAATCACGACACGGGTCGGGCCAAGAAGGCCGCCCAAGACGGACCCGTATTCATCACGGATCGGGGCCGACCTTCTCACGTGCTGCTGTCGATCGAGGATTACCGCAAGCTCTCGTCGAAGGGGATGACACTGGCCGAAGCGATTGCCGATCCGAGGCCTGAAGCGGATTTCGAATTCGATCCCCCGAGGCTACGCAGGTTCAGCTTCAAGCCGGCTGATTTCGAGTGATGTTCCTGCTCGACACCAATGTGATCTCGGAATTGCGTCGCAAGAACAGGTTCGATGCAAACGTCTACGCGTGGTCGCAAGCCGTTCCCCTCGAAAGCCTCTATGTGTCGGTCGTCACGGTGATGGAGATCGAACAGGGAATTCTCCTCGTGGGGCGCCATGATCGTCGGCAGGCCAATTCTCTCCGATCATGGATGACTGAACAGTTCCTGCCCCGGTTCGAGGCGCGAGTGCTGGCCTTCGATACCGTTGTCGCTTTGCGCTGTGCTGCAATGCACGTGCCCGATCCGAAGCCGGATCGAGACAGCATGATAGCGGCGACGGCATCCGTTCATGGTCTGACGGTTGCAACGCGAAACGTCAGGGATTTTGAAGCCTGCGGCGTACCCGTCTTCAACCCGTGGCTGTACGCGCCATGAGGCGCGATCACGCCGGCAGCGTCCCGTTCGCCGACAGCACCTCGCCCGCGAGATAGAGCGAGCCGCAGATCAGGATGCGCGGCGGGGCCGACCAGTCGCGCGCGGCGATCTCGCGCAGCGCCTGCTCGACCGAGCCCGCGACCTCGGCGGTGAGACCGGCTGCGCGGGCGAGCTCCGCCACCTCCTCGGCCGGACGGGCGGCGAGCTGGTTCTGCATCGGGACGGCGAACAGCAGCTGCGCCAGCCCCTTGAAATGGCCGAGCGTTGCGCCCGCATCCTTGGTCGAGAGCAGGCCGGCGATCATCACCAGCGGCGCCGGGTTGCGGTCGGCGAGATCGGCCATGGCCTGGGCCAGCACGCGGCCCCCATCGGGATTGTGGCCGCCATCGAGCCAGAGTTCGGCGCGGCCTGGCACCAGTTCCGCGAGCTTGCCGCGGGCGATCCGCTGCAGCCGCGCCGGCCAGTCGGCATTGAGCATGCCCTGCTCGAAGGCGGAGCTCGGCAGGCCGCCATAGCCGGCCGCGCGCAGGGCTGCGATCGCGGTCCCGGCATTGACGTGCTGGTGGCGGCCCGCGAGCTTCGGCAAGGGCAGGTCGAGCAGCCCGTCGCCATCCTCATAGACCAGCCGGCCGCCGGCCTCGTGGACCGAGAAGTCTTGCGCGCCGATCAGGATTTTGGACGCGCCGACCCGCTCGGCGGTCGCCTCGAGAACCGCCGTCGGCTCGGGTTCCTGCGGGGCGATGACGGCGGGCGCGCCGCGCTTGAAGATGCCGGCCTTCTCGCCCGCGATCTTGGTGACCGTGTCGCCGAGATATTCGGCATGATCGAGCGAGACCGGCGTCACCACCGTGCAGGCCGGGTTGGCGATGACATTGGTGGCATCGAAGCGCCCGCCGAGGCCGACCTCGAGCAGAACCACATCCGCCTCATGCTCGGCGAACACGAGGAGCGCGACGGCGGTCGTGATCTCGAAGAAGGTGATCGCATCGCCGGCATTGGCCCGCTCGCAGCGCTCCAGCGCCTCGACCAGCACCGCCTCGGCGACGAAACGGCCGCCGCCGGGCGCTCCCAGCCGGATGCGCTCGTGGAAGCGCACGAGATGCGGCGAGGTGTAGACATGGACGGAGAGCCCCGCCGCCTCCAGGATCGCCCGCATGAAGGCGATGGTCGAGCCCTTGCCATTGGTGCCGGCGACATGGATGACCGGCGGCAGGCGCTTCTGTGGGTCGCCGAGGCGCTCTAGAAGCGTCAGGATGCGCCCGAGCGAGAGGTCGATCAGCTTCGGGTGCAGCGCCAGCAGGCGCGCCAGAACCGTATCGGACGACCCCATGATGCCGAACGCCGACTCAGACGGCTTCGGCGACCGGCGCGGCGGGCACCGGCCGGGTCTCCTTGCCCGCCGCCGGCTGCTTCGTCAGCAGGCGGCCGAGGCGGGCGAGCGTCTCCGGCAGATCGTGGCGGTGGACCACCATGTCGACCATGCCGTGATCCTTGAGATATTCCGCGCGCTGGAAGCCCTCGGGCAGTTTCTCGCGGATCGTCTGCTCGATCACGCGCGGCCCGGCGAAGCCGATCAGGGCGCCAGGCTCGGCGATGTGGATGTCGCCCAGCATCGCGTAGGAGGCGGTGACGCCGCCGGTGGTCGGGTTGGTCAGCACGACGATATAGGGCAGGCCGGCCTTGCGCAGCATCCGCACCGCGACGGTGGTCCGCGGCAGCTGCATCAGGGACAGGATGCCCTCCTGCATGCGCGCCCCGCCCGAGGCGGCGAAGACGACATAAGGCGTCTTCTTCTCGATCGCGGTCTGCGCGCCCTTGATGAAGGCTTCACCCGCCGCCATGCCGAGCGAGCCGCCCATGAAATGGAAGTCCTGCACCGCGATGGTCAGGGCGAAGCCCTTCACCCGGCCATAGCCAACCTTGAAGGCGTCCGCCGCGCCGGTCTTGGCGCGGGCATCCTTCAGCCGGTCGATATAGCGCTTCTCGTCGCGGAACTTCAGCGGGTCGGCGGCGACCTCGGGCAGCGGCACGTCGAGCCACTTGCCCTCGTCGAAGGTCATCTTCAGCCGGTCCTGCGCGGTGACGCGCATATGGTGGTCGGAGCCGGGAATGACGAAGCCATTGGCCTCGACATCCTTGTGGAACACCATCTGCCCGGAATCGGGGCATTTGATCCAGAGATTCTCCGGGCTCTCGCGCTTGAACAGCGTCTTGATGCGTGGCCGGACGACTTCGGAAATCCAGTTCATGGATCGACCCTTGCGGTTCTGGCGCGGAGGACGGGCGAGGCCGGGGGCCTCAGGCCGCCGCCTTCGCGGCCGAGCGGATGCCCGCCGCCAGTTCGGAGACCAGCGAGGTGACAGCCGAAACCGTCTTTTCCGTGGCCTTGCCCTCGGCGTCGAGCGAGAGGCGCACGCGCTCGACCAGCGCCGACCCGACGACGACGCCGTCGGCGCCCCGCGCGATGGTCTCGGCGTCCTGCGCCGTCTTGACGCCGAAACCGACGGCGACGGGCAGATCGGTATGGCGCTTGATCCGCGCCACCGCATCGCCGACCGCGTCGTAATTGGTGATGGCGCCGCCGGTCACGCCGGTCATCGAGACGTAGTAGACGAAGCCCGAGGTGTTCTGCAGCACCTTCGGCAGGCGCCGGTCGTCGGTCGTCGGCGTCGCCAGGCGGATGAAGCTCACGCCCGCCGCCAGCGCCGGCAGGCAGAGCTCGCTGTCTTCCTCCGGCGGCAGATCGACGACGATGAGACCGTCGACGCCCGCTTCCCGCGCATCCTGCAGGAAGCGCTCAACGCCATAGACATAGATCGGGTTGTAGTAGCCCATCAGCACGATCGGCGTGTCGTGCCCGGCGGCCCGGAATTCCGCGACCATCGCCAGCGTCTTCTTCAGCGTCTGGCCGGCCTTGAGCGCGCGCTGCCCGGCGAGCTGGACGGGAATGCCGTCGGCCATCGGGTCGGTGAAGGGCACGCCGAGCTCGATGATGTCGGCGCCGGCCGCGGGCAGGGCGGTCAGGATCGCGGCCGAGGTGGCGAGGTCGGGGTCGCCGGCGGTGACGAAGGTCACGAGCGCGGCGCGGCCCTCGGCAGCGCAGGCCTGGAAACGGGCCTGGATGCGAGCCTGGCCGGTGGCGGTCTGGATATCGGTCATGGCCCGAGCGGTTAGCATGGCGCGCGCGCACTGGCGAGAGGCTTGCGCAGGGGCGCTTGCGTACGCGGCGCGCGTGGGTCACATCCGGCCTCCATGCGCGCCTTCGACACGCCCCTCCCGATCGACGCCGTGCTCGGCGATCTTGCGGCCGCCCTGCGCAACCAGCCCAATGCCGTCCTCGTCGCGCCGCCGGGCGCCGGCAAGACCACGCGCGTGCCGCTCGCTTTGCTCGACGAGCCCTGGGTGCAGGGCGGCAAGCTGATCGTGCTGGAGCCGCGCCGGCTGGCGGCGCGCGGCGCGGCCTCTCGCATGGCGCAGACGCTGGGCGAGCGGGTCGGCGAAACCGTCGGCCTGCGTGTCCGGTTAGGATCGAAGATCGGCCCCAAGACGCGCATCGAAGTGGTCACCGAAGGCGTTTTCGCGCGGATGATCCTCGACGATCCGGCGCTCGATGGCGTTGCTGCCGTGCTCTTCGACGAATTCCACGAACGCTCGCTCGATGCCGATTTCGGGCTGGCACTGGCGCTGGATGCGCAGGCCGGCCTGCGCGAAGATCTTCGCATCCTGGTGATGTCGGCGACGCTGGACGGCGCGCGCGTCGCCGGATTGCTCGGTGAAGCGCCGGTGATCGAGAGCCAGGGCCGCGCCTTCCCGGTCGAGACCCGCTATCTCGGCCGCGACCCGCTGAAACGGATCGAGGATCAGGTCGCGGATGCGGTGCTGCTGGCGCTGAACGAGCAGCCCGGCTCGCAGCTCGTCTTCCTGCCCGGCCAGGGCGAGATCAGGCGGGTCGAGGAACGGCTGCGCGAGCGCATTCGCGACAGGGATGTCGAGATCGCGCCGCTCTATGGCGCGCTCGACCAGGCCGAGCAGGACCGCGCCGTGCTGCCGGCGCCGCTTGGCCGTCGCAAGGTCGTGCTCGCCACCGCCATCGCCGAAACCTCGCTGACGATCGAGGGCGTCAGGGTGGTGATCGATTCAGGGCTCGCCCGCGTGCCAGTCTACGAGCCCGATCTCGGCGTGACGCGTCTCGAGACCCGCCGTGCCAGCCGCGCCGCCAGCGACCAGCGCCGCGGCCGCGCCGGGCGCACCGAGCCGGGCATCTGCTACCGGCTCTGGGAAGAGGCTGGCAACGGCGCGCTCGAAGCCTTCGCCCGCCCCGAGATTCTCTCGGCGGACCTCGCCCCGCTGCTGCTCGACTGTGCCGCCTGGGGCGTGGCGGACCCCGCCAGCCTCGCCTTCCTCGATCCGCCCCCGGCGCCGGCCCTGAAGGAGGCGCGCAGCCTTCTGAACAGCATTGGCGCGCTCGATGACGATGGCCGCATCACGCCGGAAGGTCGCTCCCTCCAGACCCTGCCGCTGCCGCCGCGGATCGCCCGCATGGTCGTGGTCGCGGCGCGCTACGGACAGGCTGGTCCGGCCGCCCAGCTCGCCGCGCTTCTGGTCGAGCGCGGACTGGGGGGTGACGCGATCGACCTGTCGGAGCGGCTCGACCGGCTGGAACGCGAGAGAGGTGGCCGCGCCGCCGATATGCGCCGCCTCGCCGAGGGCTGGGCCCGCGCCGCCGAGCGGGCCGCAGGCCCGTCCAGACCCCGCGATGCCCTCTCGGTCGGGCTTCTCCTCGCCTTCGCCTATCCCGAGCGCATCGCCAAGGCACGCAGCGCCGGTTCAGGGCAATATCTCCTCGCCAATGGCCGCGGCGCAACGCTGGAGGCGTCCCAGCGGCTCGCCCGCGAGACCCATCTTGTGATCGCGGAGATGACCGGCGCGGCCCAGCAGGCGCGCATCCTCTCGGCTGCGTCTTTTACCGAGGCCGACATCGCCTGGCTGGTCGCCGAGGGACTCTCGCCCTTCGCGATCGAGGACCGCAGCGAGACGAGCTTCGACCGGACCGCCCGTGCGCTGCGCGTGCGGGCGGTGCGGCGCTATGGCGCCCTCAGCCTCGCCGAGCGGCCGCTGCCGGCCGAGCCGACGCTGGCGAACGCGACCGTTCTGGCGGAGGGCATCGCCGCGCTCGGCATCGGCCTGCTGCCGTGGACGAAGGCGCAGCGGCAGTTGCGCGAGCGCGTCGGGTTTCTGCGGCGGGCCGCGCTGGAGGCCGGTGCGACGGAGGCCTGGCCGGACCTGTCGGACGAAGGGCTGGCGGCTGATGCTGCGCTCTGGCTCGCGCCGCATCTCGTCGGCCGGGCATCGTTGGCGGCCATCGAGCCTGGCGATCTCGACGGGGCGCTAAGCGAGCTGCTGCCCTGGGAGCTGAAGCGACGGCTTGACGCCGAGGCGCCAACGCATTTCACCGCGCCGACCGGCTCCAGCCTCGCGGTCGACTACGGCGCCGAGGCCGGCCCGACGATCTCGGTGCGCGTGCAGGAACTGTTCGGGTTGTCGAAGCATCCGGCGCTGGCCGGCGGGCGGGTGCCGCTGGTTCTGGAATTGCTCTCGCCCGGCCACAAGCCGGTCCAGATCACCCGCGACCTGCCGGGCTTCTGGCGCGGCTCCTGGGCGGCCGTGAAATCGGAGATGAAAGGCCGCTATCCCCGCCATCCCTGGCCGGACGATCCCGCAGCCGCCCCACCGACGACCCGGGCCAAGCCGAGAGGAACGTGAGAGATTGGCCGTCATTCTCGGGCGGAGCGAAGCGCAGACCCGAGAATCTCGCGAAGGAAGGGCGCCGGTCAGAGAGATGCTCGGGTCAAGCCCGAGCATGACGGCCTGAGGCCTCTCAATTCCCCATCCGGTCGCGCCATTGCCGCTCGCCGGCGAGGCAGCTGGCGTTGCTGCCGGTCGATTGCGCTTTCTGCACCACCGCCTCGCCCTCGCGCGGCATTTCGGCGATCTCGCGGATCAGCTTCGTGCGCGTCGCATCGACGAACTGGGTGCGCTCGCGGATCGGGATGACGAAGGCGCCCGGCCCGGTGACGACGCAGTCCTTGTAGTAGACGTCGAGATTGTCGATGTCGAAATAGCTCGCCTGCTTCAGCATCACCGGCAGCCCGTTGATGCTGATGCCCTTGGCTGCGGCCTCGTCGCGCGCGACCGTCACGGGCCGTCCGTCATTGTTGGCTCCGTCGCCGGAGATATCGATGACCTTGCGCATCGGCGTGACATTGGCCTGCTCGAGCAGCTGCACGGCCGTGTCGATCGCCGCCGAAATCGAGGTGCGCCGCCCCCGCCGCGTCTGCGCCTCGCCGAGCTCCTCCGCGAAGGCGATGGCCGAGGCGGGCGTGTCGATGATCGTCCAGGGCTTGACGACATGCTGGAAATGCCCGCCCGCCCATTCGAAATAGGTCACGGCGATCTTGCCGATCGCGCCCTTGGCGATGGCGTCGTGCAGCGGTTTGGAGCGGAAGGCCTCGATATAGCCATTGCGCTGCAGGGCGAGCTCGTCGAGATCCATCGAGAAGGAGACATCGACCGCGAGAACGAGCGCGACATCGACCTCTTCAGGCGGGCCGGCGGCCGGCTGGGCACGGGCGGCGGCGGAGACGAGCCCCGCAACCGCCAGACTCAAGAGACCGTACAGCCAGCGCCGCATCGCCACCTCCGTCATCCCATCGTGACGAAACTGTGCGCCTGCTTTTGATTCTGTCCAAGCCCCAAAACCGGGCGGTCACCGCTCCGTGAGAATACGTTCCGGTTGTGCGGACCGCCGCCGCTCGACGATCGCGATGGCCGCCGCCAGCGCTTCCTCGATCGTCAGCGCCGAGGTGTCGAGGATGACGGCATCGTCGGCGGCTTTCAGCGGCGCATCGCTGCGGCCCGAATCGCGCGCGTCGCGCCGGCGGATATCGGCGAGGATGTTGTCGAAGGTGGCCTCTTCGCCGCGGCCGGCGAGTTCCTTGTGGCGTCGCGCCGCGCGCACCTCGGGCGTGGCGGTGACGAAGAGCTTGGCCCGCGCCTGCGGGCAGATCACCGTGCCGATGTCGCGCCCGTCGAGCACGGCGCCACCGGGCTGCCCGGCAAAGCGCCGCTGCCGCTCGATCAGCCCGCTGCGCACGGCCGGCATCGCGGCGACCACGGAGGCGGCCTCGCCGATCTCGCGGTCGCGCAGCGTGTCCTCGTCGAAGGCGCCCTGATCGAAGCGGGAAACGATCTCGCCGGCCGCCGCCGCGTCGCGGATGTCGTGACCGGCCTCGAGCATGGCGCGCGCCACCATCCGGTAGAGCAGCCCGGTGTCGAGATAGGGCAAGCCGTAATGTGCCGAGAGCCGGCGCGCCAGCGTGCCCTTGCCGGAGGCGGCGGGCCCATCGACCGCGATGACGAGCCCGGCGGGGGAAGCGCTCATCCGATCTCGCCCCCGAGCCCGTTCATGAGGGCGACGAAGCTCGGGAAGCTCGTCGCGATCATGGCGCCGTCATCGACCTGCATGGGCTTGTCCGTCGCCAGCCCCATGACGAGGAAGCTCATTGCGATGCGGTGATCGAGATGGGTGGCGACGGTGCCGCCGCCCGCAACGGAGCCGCCCGAGCCCTCGACGACCAGATCGTCGCCCTCGATCGCGCAGGTCACGCCCGCCGCCTTCAGCCCGGCTTCGACCGCCGCGAGGCGGTCCGATTCCTTGACCCGCAGCTCCTGCAGGCCACGCATCCGCGTGGTCCCGGTCGCGAAGGAGGCGGCCACCGCCAGCACCGGATACTCGTCGATCATCGAGGGCGCCCGCTCCGGCGGCACGGTCACGCCCTTCAGCGAGCCGGCGCGGACCCGCAGCGTCGCCACGGCCTCGCCGCCCTCATTGGCCTCGCTCTCGACGGTGATGTCGGCGCCCATCTCGCGCAGCGTGGTCAGAAGTCCCGAGCGCAGCGGGTTGGTCATCACGCTCTCGATCAGCACGTCCGAGCCCGGCACGATCAGCGCCGCGACCAGCGGGAATGCCGCGGAGGAAGGGTCGGCCGGCACCACGATCGGCGCCGCCTGCAGCTCCGGCTGGCCCTTCAGCACGATGCGCCGGCCATGTTCGCCCTCGGGCGAGACCGTCACCTGCGCGCCGAAATGCGTCAGCATCTTCTCGGTGTGGTCGCGCGTCGCCTCCGTCTCGATCACCGTCGTCTCGCCCGGCGCGGCGAGGCCGGCGAGCAGCACCGCGGATTTGATCTGCGCCGAGGCGACCGGCGTGCGATAGACGATCGGCAGCGCCTCCTTCGGCCCGCGCAGCGTCAGCGGCACGCGCCCGCCCGCCTTCTGCGAGACGATGACCGTTCCCATCTGCTCGAGCGGATCGAGGATGCGGCGCATCGGCCGCTTCCGCAGCGAGGCGTCGCCGTCGAAGGTCGTGGTGATGGGATGCGAGCCGCAGACGCCCATCATCAGCCGGGAGCCCGTGCCGGCATTGCCGAAGTCGAGCGTGCCGGCCGGCTCGCGCAGCCCGCCGACGCCGACGCCGCGCACGCGCCAGGAGCCCGGCCCGTCATGATGGACGATCGCGCCCAGCGCACGCGCGGCCTCGGCCGTGCGCATCACGTCCTCGCCCTCGAGCAGCCCGGTCACTTTCGTCTCGCCGATCGCGAGCAGGCCGAAGATCATCGCGCGGTGGGAAATCGACTTGTCGCCTGGAACGCGGACGCGGCCGCGCAGCGGGCCGCTACGGCGGGCGGTGACGGGAACGGGGGTGTGAGAATGGGCCACGGGCGTGTTCTTCTGCAGGCTGGTCGATCGGGCAGGGCGTGGCCTAGCATGCCTGTCCGGCAGGCGTCACGTCCGGGACGGGCGGCCTTACGCTGCCGGCTGCGGCACCGTTCCTGCACCTTGGGAACGAATCAGCATTTGACAGGGCGGGCCACCCCGACTAACGGACGCGCCTGCTTTTCAGAACATGAATGATTGAAGGTCCGACGCAGTGGCGAAACCGGAACTTGGCACCAAGCGCGTTTGCCCGACGACGGGGCGCAAATTTTACGACCTGAACAAGGACCCGATCGTCTCGCCTTACACGGGACAGTCCTATCCGCGCTCGATGTTTGAGCCGCAGGCCAAGGCGGCAGCCGCCGCGGCCAAGCCCGACGAGGACGAGGATGAGGTCGAGGCCGCCGACAGCGCGGTCGAGCTTGTCTCGCTCGACGAGGCCGATGCCGAGGCGACCGAGAAGGACGCCGTCGTCACCAGCGAGGACGACATCGAGGTCGAGGACGACGTCGCGCCCGATGACGACACCTTCCTGGAAGAGGACGAGGAAGGCGACGACGACGTCGCCGACCTGATCGATGGCGACATCGAGGGCGACGAGGACGTCTGAACCCCTCCCGCCGGGGCGACGAAAAAGAATGACGATCGAGCGACAATCGGTGCTTGAGTCTTCCTCCGCTCCCGCCTATAGAGCGCTTCGCCGCTGACGCGGCGCCCGGTTCCGGGATCGTCCGAGGCGAAAGCCCGGTGCTCCTGAACCGAACAAGACCCCGGCCGACCCCCATGTCCGCCGGCTGAGAGTGGGGCCATAGCTCAGTTGGGAGAGCGCTTGAATGGCATTCAAGAGGTCGGCGGTTCGATTCCGCCTGGCTCCACCATCTCCCCTCTCAGAGATCCGATCCTGACCACCGCCGCGCCGATCGGATGCGATCGCATGTCCGGTCGCTTCTCTCTCGGTCGTCCGACATCCCTCGATTTGGCCGGCTTGAGCTCCGTCCTTGGCTCCTTGCGGCGAATCGCTGGCCGGGATCGCCGCCCCGACGGCCTTTGGGAGGGGAAGGTCGGGGCGGCGGGGTGTTCAGCCGCGATGCGAGCGACCTCTCCTTAATCGCGCGAGCCCCCCTCCGGGTTCATCCGTCTCGTTGACAACCGACCGGATCAGGCGGCCGCGGCGAGGCCGACCTCGAACGGCGCGATGGCGACCGTCCCGGCCCTGACCGTCACCAGTGCGCTGCCGGCCAGCGGCTGCCAGCATTCGCGCGCCGCATCGACCGGCTCCGACGCGACCACGACGCTGTCGGGCCGCTGGCAGACATAAAGGCTCGGCGGTTTGCCGTCGGAAGCCCAGCGCACGGCATGGATCGTCTCGCCGTCGGACAGGGCGGCGGCGCAGCGCAGCGGCTCGGACGTGCCCGCCTGCTGCATCAGCGCCAGCGCGTCGCCGAGCGCTGCCGCCAATGCGGCGCCCGGCGCCATACCGGCCTCGATGCGCGCCAAAACCAGCAGGAACAACGCCTCCGAATCGGTCGTCCCAACCCGCGCCGCATAGAGCGAATCGGGGATCAGCCCCTCGAGGCGGCGGCGGATCAGCCCATAGCCGCCGATCTGGCCGTTGTGCATGAAGAGATGCCGGCCATGGGCGAAGGGATGGCAGTTCGCCCGCGTTGTGGCGGTGCCGGTCGCGGCGCGCACATGGGCGAAGAAGAGCGGGGAGCGGACCTGGCGCGCGATCGAGAGCAGGTTCTCGTCGGACCAGGCCGGGCGCACCTCGCGATACTGGCCGGGCTCGGGCCGGTCGCCATACCAGCCGACGCCGAAACCGTCGCCATTGGTGCCGGTCTTGGCCTCGGCCGCATGGAGTGACTGGTGGATCAGCGAGTGGCACGGCGCCGCGACGAGATCCTCGAGGAAGACCGGGGCGCCGGAATAGGCCAGGAAGCGACACATGGGAGGGTCCGAATCGCGGGCGGCCAGCGCCGCATGCAGAAGATTATTCTCGCGAATCGCCAGGCAGGCAAACCTGGATCCGCCACTGTCGGCCCGGTTGCGGGGGGCATGACCATCGTATAACCGTGCCGGAACCAATGACGACGGCATGAGACGAGTGGGGCGGGGGATGGCCAAGAACACCGGTCTGACGGGGCTCGCCGCTGCTGTCCTGCTCTGCCTGCCTGCCGGCCCGGCCCTTGCCGCCACCGGCATCGACGGTGCTTCGATGGGGGTGCTCTGGGCGCTGCCCTTTGCCGGGATGCTGCTGTCGATCGCGCTCGGCCCGATCCTGTTCCCGCATTTCTGGGAGCTGAACTACGGAAAGTTCGCCGCCGTCTGGGCGGCGCTGGTGCTGATCCCGCTGGTTGCGTTGCGCGGCTTCGAACCGGCGCTGGGGGCGCTGGCCCACACCGCGCTGCTCGAATACATCCCCTTCATCATCCTGCTCTTCGCCCTGTTCACGATCGCCGGCGGCATCCTGATCATGGGCAATCTCCACGGCAACCCGGCCACGAACACCGCTTTGCTGGCGATCGGCACGCTGATGGCGAGCTTCGTCGGCACGACGGGCGCCTCGATCATCATGATCCGGCCCGTCCTGCGCGCCAATGACAGCCGCCGCCACAACGTGCATGTCGTGGTCTTCTTCATCTTCCTGGTCTCGAACATCGGTGGCTCGCTGACGCCGCTCGGCGACCCGCCGCTCTTCCTCGGCTTCCTGCGCGGTGTGAGCTTCTTCTGGACCACGACCCATCTGCTGCCCGAGACCCTGCTCGCCGTCGCGATCCTGCTGGCGCTGTTCTACGCGCTCGACAGCTGGTTCTATCGCCGGGAAGAGGGCATGCCGCCGCTGAAGGACCCCACGCCCGACCGCGACATCAAGCTCTATGGCAAGGTCAACTTCATCCTGCTCGGTGGCGTCATCGCCGCGATCCTGATGTCGGCGAGCTGGAAGCCGGGCATCGTCTTCGACATTCTCGGCTCGAAGGTCGAGCTTCAGAATGTCGTGCGGGATATCGTGCTTCTGGCCCTGGCAGCCCTCTCACTGAAACTGACGCCAAACCCCGTGCGGGCCGGCAACGAGTTCACCTGGGGGCCGATCAAGGAGGTCGCGAAGCTCTTCGCCGGCATCTTCGTCTGCATCATTCCCGTGCTGGCCATGCTCCAGGCGGGCCGGGACGGCGCCTTTTCGGGCCTGGTCTCACTCGTCACCAATCCCGACGGCAGTCACAACACGGTCGCCTATTTCTGGCTGACGGGCATCCTGTCCTCCTTCCTCGACAACGCCCCGACCTACCTCGTCTTCTTCGAGCTCGCGGGCGGCAATCCGCAGGTCCTGATGACCACGGGAGCGCTGACGCTGGCGGCGGTTTCGGCGGGGGCGGTCTTCATGGGCGCCAACACCTATATCGGCAACGCGCCCAACTTCATGGTCTACGCCATCGCCAAGGACCGGAAGGTGAAGATGCCGAGCTTCTTCGGCTACATGGCCTGGTCTGGCGCGATCCTGATCCCGATCTTCATCCTCCAGACGGTCATCTTCTTCCGCTGAGCGGTTGGAACGAAAACGCCCGCCGGTCCGGACCGGCGGGCGTTTTACGTCTGGGGTGACCGCGCTCTGCAGCGCCGCAACGCCTCAGCTCGCGACCTTGAGCCCCTTGCGCGCCACGCTGGCGCTGGCGTCGCGGCGGCTCTTGGCGGCCTCCATGTCGAGCGTCAGCATGAAATCGGCGATGCGCGGGGCGATCTCCGAGCGGAAGCGCGAGCCATTGAAGACGCCGTAATGGCCGACTCCCATCTGGAGATAATGCACGCGCTTGTCGTCGGGAATGTTGGGGCAGAGATCATGCGCGGCCTGCGTCTGGCCGACGCCGGAAATGTCGTCCTTCTCGCCTTCGACCGTCATCAGCGCGACGCGGCGGACCGCGCTGCAGTCCACCGGCTTGTCGCGATGCATCATCGTGCCCTTGGGCAGGGCGTGCTCGACGAAGACGGTCTCGACGGTCTGGAGATAGAACTCCGCCGTCAGATCCATCACGGCCATGTACTCGTCGTAGAAGTCGCGATGCTTCTCGGCCGAGTCGCCGTCGCCCGCGATGAGGTGCTTGTACATCTCGTAATGGGCGCTGACATGCCGGTCGATGTTCATCGCCATGAAGCCCGAAAGCTGCATGAAGCCCGGATAGACATCTCGGAAGGTGCCCGGATGCGGGAAAGGCACCTTGGTGATACAATTACGCCGGAACCAGTCCGTTCCCCGCTCCATCGCCAGGCAGTTCACCGCGGTCGGCGATCGGCGGGTGTCGATCGGCCCGCCCATCAGCGTCATCGAGCGCGGCGCGCAGGCGTCACCCTCGGCCTCCATCCGCGCGGCGGCGGCCAGCACCGGCACGGAAGGCTGGCAGACGGCCATGACATGCGTCTCGGGCCCGAGCATCTGCAGCATGGCGATGACGTAGTCGATATAGTCGTCGAGATCGAAGCGGCCCGCCATCAGCGGCACCAGCCGGGCATCGACCCAATCGGTAATGTAGACCTCGTGCCCGGGCAGGAAGGCCTCCACCGTGCCGCGCAGCAGCGTGGCGTAGTGGCCCGACATCGGGGCGACGATCAGGACCTTGGGCTGCGGCTTCCGCCGGCCTTCGATGCGGCGGTCGAAATAGACCATGCGGCAGAAGGGCCGCTCCCAGACGACACGTTCCTCGACCGCGACCTTGACACCATTGATCGTGGTCTCCGGCAAGCCGAAGGCCGGCTTGCCGTAGCGGCGGGTCGTGCGTTCGAACAATTCGCAGGAGGCGGCGATGGTGCGCCCCATCGGCGTGTAGGTCAGCGGGTTGGCCGGATTGCGGAAGGCCAGATGCATCGCATCCGAGAAGCCTCGCGCCGGTCCGAGCATCATGTGAGCCGCTTCATAGGCATGGTAGGCGAACGACATGGCGGCCCCATACATACATCTGGTCCTTCCGGCGGCGCAGCAGAGACGATGCGCCGCAGCAACAACGCACCCTATGCCCAATTTGTTCTCATTCAACCCTGCAAAAGGCTAAGATTTCACTCCTTCCCCATCGTTCACAGTCCACAGCAACCCGGAGAGCCGCTTGACCCCCGACGCGCCGCAGGATCGTCTCCGCGCATGATCCCCGCAGACGCCACACGCCCCGCCTTCGGCCGGGTCAACCGCCAGCTTCGCCTCGACACGCTCGTGCGGCTGCGCTGGCTCGCCATTGCCGGCCAGAGCCTCGCGGTCGCCGGCGTCCATTTCGGGCTCGGCTACCCGCTGCCCTTCGGCTGGTGCTTCACCGCGATCGCCGTGTCCTCCTGGCTGAACATCGCGCTGCGCATCCGGTTTCCGCTGAACCACCGGCTGCAGCCGGGCGCTGCGACGGCGCTGCTCGCCTTCGACATTGTCCAGCTTTCGGTGCTGCTCTATCTCACCGGAGGGCTGCAGAACCCGTTCTCGATCCTCCTCCTGGCCCCGGTCATGATCTCCGCCACGGCGCTGCCGCCGCAGCGGACGCTGGTGCTGGGCGGCCTCGCCATCGCCCTGGCGACGCTGGTCAGCGTCACGCATTGGCCGCTGCCCTGGGCTGGCCCGGACCGGCCGGTGCTGCCGCTTCACTATCAGCTCGGCAGCTGGGTCGCGCTGGTGCTGGGGCTGGGTTTCACCGGCATCTACGCCTGGCGCGTCGCCAAGGAGGCCCGCGACCTCTCGGACGCACTCGCGGCGACGGAGCTGGTCCTGGCCCGCGAGCAGCACCTCTCCCAGCTCGACGGCTTGGCTGCAGCCGCTGCCCATGAACTGGGCACGCCGCTCGCCACCATCGCCCTCGTCTCCAAGGAACTCTCCCGGCTCGCCCCACCGGACGGCGAGATGGCGGAGGACATCGCGTTGCTGCGCGAGCAGGTCGAGCGTTGCCGCGGTATCCTCGGCAAACTGACCTCGCTGCAGGATGACGAAGCCGGACCGCTGCATCAGCTCAGCCTGCGGCTTCTGATCGAAGAGGCGGCAGGGCCGCAGCGGCCATTCGGCGTGCCCTTCGAGATCGCCATGATCGGCGAAGCCCCCGAGCCCGTCTGCCGCCGCAATCCCGGCATGATCTATGGGCTCGGCAACATCGTAGACAATGCAGTCGATTTCGCCCGCACGGCCGTGACGATCACGGCCGAGTGGAACGAGGATCATGTGATGCTGACGATCGCGGATGACGGCCCCGGCTTCCCGCCCGATGTGCTGATGCGGGCGGGAGACCCGTATCTGACCCATGGCGCCGGCGAGAACCGGGCTGGCGGAGGCCTCGGGCTCGGCCTCTTCATCGCCAAGACGCTGCTCGAGCGCGGCGGCGCGGTGATCGAGTTTTCGAACCGGGCCGAGCCCGCAAGCGGGGCCTGCGTGCGGATGACCTGGATGCGGGCCGCCTTCGAGGCGGATCTGCCTCGGGCGGGGGCTTCACAGGCGGAACCGGCGATACCACATGGAGTTGGCTCATGAAGGCCGACCCCACCACGCGTTGCGGCGAGGGCCGCGCTGCCGGAGCTCGGATGGAGCCCGGCCGGAGGAGGTTGTGATGCAGGAGATGCTGGCCGAACCCGTGCCGGCCGCTGCGGCGACGGACAGGTCGCTGCTGCTGGTCGATGACGACAAGCCCTTTCTGACCCGTCTCGCTCGCGCCATGGAAAGCCGCGGTTATGCGGTGCGGATTGCCGACAGCGTCAGCGCCGGCATTGCGGCCGTCGATGATGCGGCGCCCGCCTTCGCGGTCATCGACCTGCGACTCGCCGATGGCAACGGCCTCGATGTCATTGCCCGGCTGAAGGAGCGCCGGCCCGAAGCGCGCGGCGTGGTGCTGACCGGCTATGGCAACATCGCCACCGCCGTCAGCGCGGTGAAGCTCGGGGCCTTCGATTTCCTGGCGAAGCCCGCGGATGCCGACGAAATCCACGCCGCACTCGCGGCGGCGCGCGACGCGCGGCCGCAGCCGCCGGAGAACCCCATGTCGGCGGACCGGGTGCGCTGGGAGCATATCCAGCGTGTCTACGAGCTCTGCAACCGCAACGTCTCGGAGACGGCACGCCGGCTCGGGATGCATCGGCGCACGCTGCAGCGCATCCTCGCCAAGCGCGCCCCGCGCTGATCAGACCGCCGCGGCGGAGCAATGCCTTAGGCCGGCTGCGGGTCTTCGAGCCCCGCCAGCCGCGCGGCGGCCAGCCGGCCGAAGGCGATGGTCAACGCCTTGCGACGCGCCGGCGCCAGCGCATGGCGTGGTGCATCGCGCAGCAGCGCCCCGCCATAGGCGTCCGCAACGATCAGCCCGACATCCTCGGGCAGGATTTCGACGGGGAATTCCGGC
The DNA here is from genome assembly GCA_001556125.1 of Rhizobiales bacterium CCH10-E5. Lineage (GTDB taxonomy): Bacteria > Pseudomonadota > Alphaproteobacteria > Rhizobiales > Beijerinckiaceae > Allobosea > Allobosea massiliensis. The sequence goes on from LSIG01000188.1 coordinate 21,195, forward strand.
GCCACCGCGAACAGGAAGCCGTCGCAGAAGTCGCGGTAATCCGGCCATTTGCCGTCGACGCGGTAATCTTCGATTCCCGACTTGACCTCGATCACCAGCAACTCGCCGGAAGGCGACAGCGCCACGATGTCGCCGCGGCGTCCATTGGCGAAGGTCATCTCCTTGACGACCGCGTAGCCCAGCGCGCGCAGATGCCGCGAGGCACCACGGCAGACGGCGCGCGTGACGTCGGGCCGCGTCGGCGGCGGGTTCAGCAGGGAATCGGCGGCGATCATCCTGCATGTTCCCTCTTTGTGCTGGTTCGGGCAAGCGCCTCACCTCATCTGGTGTGGCCGTCGGCGCGAAAACGATTCCCGCCGGAGCATCCGATGCTCTAGGGAAGGCGCATCGACGCCCGGGTTCCTGCCGCCTTGTCCAGCACGCTCGCCTCGCTTTTGACCGTGATCACCGCCGCTGCGGTCTCGGCGCTGCTCTGCGTCCTGCTCCGGCCGCTGCTGCTGCGTTATGCACTGGCGCGTCCCAATGCCCGCTCCAGCCATCGCGTGCCGACGCCGCAAGGTGGCGGCATCGCCGTCCTCGCCGGGGCATTCGCGGCCTTGGCAGCCGCGGCCATGCTTCTGCCGCCCACCGGCGGACTGGGTGGGCTCGGCTTCGTTGCGGCCGCCGCGGCCGCGCTGGCGGTGGTCGGTGCCTGGGACGATATCCGGCCGCTCTCGCCGGGGCTGCGGCTCGGCCTGCAGGCGCTCTGCGTCGCGGTCGTGATCGTCTATGCCGCGCCGGACCTGAGGCTCTTCCCGAGCTTGATGCCGCTCGCGGTGGAGCGTTGTCTCGCCCTGCTCGCCGGGATCTGGTTCGTCAACCTGACCAATTTCATGGACGGGCTCGACTGGCTCACCGTGGCGGGTTTCGTTCCGTTCACCGGCACCCTTGCAATGGCGGGGCTGCTGGGCCTCGTGGATCCCGCCGCCGGCCTGCTGGCGGCGGCATTGTGCGGCGGGCTGATCGGCTTCGCACCCTTCAACAAGCCCGTGGCACGGCTCTTTCTGGGTGATGTCGGCTCGCTGCCGATTGGCCTGCTCGGCGCCTATCTGCTCTATCGCCTGGCCGGCACCGGCGCGCTGACGGCGGCGCTGATCCTGCCGCTCTACCATGTCGCCGACTCGACGCTGACCCTGCTGCGCCGGCTGGCACACCGCGAGCGCGTCTGGGAGGCGCATCGCTCGCATTTCTACCAGCAGGCGACCACCAACGGCCATGCAGTCCTGCGTATCGCGATCGAGATCGGCCTGCTCAACCTCGCTTTGATCGGGCTCGCCGGCCTCACCATCTGGGTGCCGGCAGCCCCGGTGCAGATCGGCGCGCTCGGCCTCGCCATGCTTCTGACGGGTCTGCTGATGCGGCGCTTCGCGCGCCGACGGCCCTCATGAGTGGCGAGCGCGTTCTCGTCACGGGCGCCGGCGGCTTCGTCGGCCCCCATGTCGTGCAGGCGCTCCTGGAGGCGGGCTACCGGGTCCGCATTACGCAGCGCAACGGGACGGAGCCTCCTCCCGGCATCGAGGCTGTCGTCACCGGAGACCTCGCCGCGCCCATCGATTGGGCGCAGGCGCTCGCGGGTGTCGCCCATGTCGTGCACCTCGCAGGGCTCGCCCATGCCGGTCCGGGGCTCGACGAGGCGCTCTATCGGCAGATCAACACGCGGGCGACACTCGATCTGGCGCAGGCTGCCTATCGGGCCGGGGTTGGTCGCTTCGTCTTCGTTTCCTCGATTAAGGCGCTGTCCGGAGCCTCGGACGGCCCTCCGCTGGAGGAAGATGCTCCCCCCGCCCCCGACGACGCCTACGGTCGCTCCAAGCTCGCCGCCGAACAGGGCCTCGCCGGCATCGATCTCGACTGGGTGGCGCTGCGCCCCGTGCTGGTCTACGGGCCGGGCGTGAAGGCCAATATGGCCGCCTTGCTGAAGCTGGCGCGGCTGCCGCTGCCGCTGCCGCTGGGCGGGCTGACGGCTCCGCGCTCGCTGTTGGCGGTGGAGAACCTAGCGGACGCCGTGCTCTTCGCGCTCACGCCGCGCTGTCCCGCCCGTCGGGCCTATGCCCTGGCCGATCCGGAGCCGCTGGCCGTGACGGAGATGCTGGCGGCCCTGCGCAAGGGAATGGGGCGCGCGCCCGGGCTCGTTCCCGTGCCGGCGGGCTGGCTGCGGCTGGCGGCAGGGCTGGTCGGACGGCGGGAGGCATTCGACAAGCTCGCGGGCAGCCTGGTGGCGCGGCCCGAAGCCCTGCTCAGGGCGGGCTGGCGACCGCCTCTTGCGACGCGGGTTGGGTTGGAGCGCCTGGGGCAGCGCCGTGACGCAATCTGAAATCGGGGATCGCCTCGTCCAGCACCGTGTCGGCAGCGGCGCGATCATCCGCTTTCAGCGCGTCTTCGAGGCGTGACAGCCAGCTCTGGAGGCGCTCGCGGTTGGCAAAGACGGGCTTCGCCGCCATCACGCCGTCAAGCCCGGTCTCGGCCATCGGCTCGTCGCGGGCGAAGAGGATCTCGTTAAGCCTTTCGCCCGGCCGCACGCCGGTGACGACGATCTCGATATCCTCGCCCGGCTCGAAACCGGCGAGCCGGATCATCCGCTCGGCCAGATCCATGATCTTCACGGGCTGGCCCATCTTCAGCACATAGACCGCGGCGCGCTCCTCCTCCGGCCCGTCGGAGCGGGCATGGGAGGCAGCCGTCAGCACGAGATCGCAGGCCTCGCGGATGGTCATGAAGTACCGGATCATGTCCGGGCTGGTGACGGTGATCGGCCCGCCCCGCGCAATCTGCGCCTTGAATTTCGGCACGACCGAGCCGACCGAGCCCAGCACATTGCCGAAGCGCACGGCGACGAGGCGCATGCCGCGACCCGCCCCGACGAATTCGGCATCGCGCGACTGGGCATACATCTCGGCGAAGCGCTTCGTCGCCCCGAGCATGGAGACGGGCTCGATCGCCTTGTCGGTCGAGATCAGCACGAAGATCTTGGCGCGCGCTGCGATCGCGGCGTCGGTGACGTTGACCGAGCCGAAGATGTTGGTCTTGACGCCTTCGCTCCAATCCGCCTCGAGATAGGGCACGTGCTTGAGCGCCGCGGCGTGGATGACGATGTCGGGCGCAAAGGCGGTGAAAAGGGCGGTGATCCGGTCGCGGTCGCGCACATCCGCCAGCACGCCCGAGACCCGCGTCTCGTGCTCCTGCACCGCAAGCTGCTCGGTGACCTGGAAGAGGGCCGGTTCGGAGCTCTCGACGATCAGCAGTTCGGCTGCGCCGAAGGCGGCGCAGCGCAGGCAGATCTCGGAGCCGATCGAGCCGCCGCCGCCGGTGACGACGACGCGCTTGCCCTTCAGGAAGCCGCCCAGCCGCTCGCGGTCGATCCGGACCGTCGAGCGCACCAGGAGATCCTCGATCTCGAGCGGCGCCAACTCCGTATCGCGCGCGCCCTCGCCCAGCGTCTCCATGCGCGAGATCGGCAGGGCGAGCTTGCGCGTGCGCGCCAGCCATTTATCGGGCTCCGCCTCCGGCAGGAGGGCACTCGGCGTGGCGACGATGCGGCGGAACCCCTCGCCCCGCTCCGCCGCGTCGCCGGCGATCTCCTCGATCTGAGAAAGCAGCCCGAGCACCGGCACGCCGCGGATGCTCTGGCCGAGATCGTCCGCCCGGGGCGAGAGGATGCCGGCCGGGCGCAGCTTGCGCATCGTGCCGGCTTCCATGGCACGAATGACCATCTCGACCTCGAAGCCGCGCCCCAGCAGCAGCGCAGGGTGGGCCGCCTCGCGCGCGGCCTGGTGGCGCGACCGGGAAAATTTGAAATAGCGATAAGCCAGCCGAGGGCCGCCCAAGAGCGCGATCTGCACGAGCCAGTAGAGGGCGATGCTGATCTTCCCGAAATAGAAGGCGCCGTAGAAATTCGGCGAGACGAGGACATAGTCGACGATGATCAGCGTCAGCGTCAGGATCGTCGTCGCCTTGACGATGTTCGACAGGTCCGGCAGCGAGGCGAAGCGCCATTTCGAGCGGTAGAGCGAGAAGGCCCAGTAGACGAGCCCGCCATAGACCACGAAGAAGGGCAGGAAGCGCGGCAGATAGCGCAGATGCTCCTCGAGCAGCGGCCCCTCGAAGCGCACGACGAAGACGAGCCAGATCGCCGCCGCCGTCGCCGCGAGGTCGTGGGCGATGACGGCGAGCTTCTTGAAGCTCTGCTTGGAGGGACTGGCCATGACGGGCGGGGTATCCTGCTCCCTCGGCGGCTTGTCAACGCGCCGTCGCGCCCGGTCTCGTCGGAAGGTCGTTCAGGCGCCGGTCTTGGGCTGCTCGAGCCCGGCCATGACGAATTCGATCATCTCCTCGGCGCTGGGGCCGGGGATGCGTGCGCATTGGGCCATCAGCAGCGGGTGCTGAAAGCGGATCATGGCAGTCCGGATGCATTGCGTTGCTGCCTGCGGGTCGACGGGGCGGAACTCCCCGCTCGCCACGCCCTCGGCAACGACCTTGCCGATCAGGGCGTCGTAGCGCTCGATATGGCCTAGGATCGCGTCCCAGCTCTCCTCCATCGCGGCGCAGACCATCTCCTGCATGCGCTGCTGGTCGATGAAGCGCGCCTGATTGATCCGGTAGGAGGCCATCAGCATCTCGCGCAGCCGGCTGCCGGCGGAGCGCGGTTCCGCGATGATCAGCGAGAGCGATTCCTCGAGCTCGCCCTTGAAGCGGGCCAGAACCGCCTCGTTGATCGACTTCTTGGAGTCGAAGAAGCGGTAGACATTGGCCGGGCTCATGCGCAGCGATTTCGCGATGTCGGCGACAGTCGTCTTCTGGTAGCCGATGTCGCGGAAGAAGCGCTCGGCCGCGTCGACGATGCATCGCCTCGTATCGCGCTCGGGGTGACTCACGGAAAGGCCTGTCCTTCTGGAGGCGGCGTCTGTCGGCGGGACCTGACGGCTATGACGAATTTCATCATTCGTCAACGCTCTGGCGAAGCTGATCTTTCGACAGGACCACGGAAGACGCCGCCTGGCATTGATCTGGATTAAGCGTGGGCTTCGACCGGTACGCTCGTGCCGGCGCCGCGCGGGGGTAGGTGAGGTCGAAACGCGCCGGCGCGACTCCTGGTTCCTGATCACCGACGGTCAGCCCGGAGCGGGGCGGTCCCGCGCCAGCGCGAGAAGCGCCTCGACGTCGAGATGCCGCTCCAGATGGGCCGCGAGCGCATCCAGTGTCGCTTCGACCGAATCCTCATAGGAAAGCGTGCCCGAAACTCCGGTTCCGGCGACAGACGCCAGAAAGGCCGAGCGTACCGCGTCGGAGGCGAAGACGCCGTGCAGATAGCTGCCAATGACCCGGCCATCCGGACTGGCGGCGCCTTCGCCATGCCCTCCGACCGCGAACGGCGCGCGGCTCCGGTCGGCGCCTTCCGTGCGGCCGAGATGGATCTCGTAGGCGAGCCCCGCGCTGCGGCTCGCCGCATGGACGAAATCCGTCTCGCGCACGGTCTTGGCCCGGTCGAGCTCCGTCTCGACGTCGAGCAGGCCGAGGCCCGGCGCTTCCCCCGGCGGCCCTTCCAGCCCGTGGGGATCGCGCACCACCCGGCCGAGCATCTGGTACCCGCCGCAGAGGCCGAGCACATGGCCGCCGCGCCGGCGATGGGCGAGGATGTCGATGTCCCAGCCCTGCTCGCGCAGAGCGGCCAGGTCGCGCAGAGTCGTCTTCGAGCCGGGCAGGATGACGAGCCCGGTATCGCCCGGCAGTGGCTGGCCCGGCCGCAGCAGCACGAGCTCGACCGCCGGCTCCAGCTTGAGCGGGTCGAGATCGTCGAAATTGGCGATGCCGGGCAGCACGGGCACGGCGATCTTCAGTCGGGCACCAGGGCGTGCCGGTGCGCTGCGGAGGTCGAGTCCATCCTCGGCGGGCAGGCGCGAGGCCTCGGCAAACCAGGGCACGACCCCCAGGCAGGGCCAGCCGGTGGCGCCGCGGATCGTCTCGACACCCTCCGCAAACAGGGAGACCGTACCGCGGAAGCGGTTGACCGCGAAGGCGCGGATCATCGCCCGGTCCGCCTCGTCCAGCACGGCATGGGTGCCGACGAGGCTGGCGATGACACCGCCGCGGTCGATGTCCCCGACCAGCACGGCCGGGACGCCGGCGGCTCGGGCGAAGCCGAGATTGGCGATGTCGCGGGCGCGGAGATTGGTTTCGGCCGGCGATCCAGCCCCTTCCACCAGAACGAGGTCGGCCTGAGCGGCCAGCCGCTCGAAACTCTCCAGCACGCGGGGCAGGAAATCGCCACGCCGCGCGAAGTCTCCCGAGGAGAGATGACCGGCCACGCGGCCCTGGAGAATGATCTGGCTGCCCGCCTCGCTCTCGGGTTTGAGCAGCACCGGATTCATGTCGACATGCGCCGGGATGCGGGCAGCGCGCGCCTGCAAGGCCTGCGCCCGGCCGATCTCGCCCCGGGAGGTGGCGGCTGCATTGTTCGACATGTTCTGCGGCTTGAAAGGCCTGACGCGCATCCCGCGGTCGGCGAAGAGGCGACACAGGCCGGCCACGAGCAGCGACTTCCCGACATTGGAGCCGGTACCGAGGATCATGATGGAGGGCGTGCGGGTGGAGGCCATGCGCCTGATTAGAAGGCGGCCCGACCGGCGGCAACCGGATGTGATCGTCTGGAGGGTCACCGGTTCACGTCGCATCCCGTCGCGCCAAAGGGGCGAAGTCGCGCCGAGGGGCGTCGTGAACCGGCTGCACGGACTAAATGATGAATTGTGATGAATGTCAACATTCATCACTCGGCATTTTGTAACGGGTTGTCGCGCGGGAGCCGGCGTGCGTCGCAGCCGTCGGCATGCTAGACGCGCGGCCCTGTTCTTCCGCTCAGGCGACCCATGCGATGAACCCGATCTTCTCCGCCCTTTCGACCAGTGTCTTCGAGGTGATGTCGCAGCTCGCGCGCGAGACCGGCGCCGTCAATCTCGGCCAGGGCTTCCCCGACGATCCGGGCCCCCTCGATGTCCGGCGCAAGGCGGCCGATGCCGTGGTCGACGGCTGGAACCAGTATCCGCCGATGATGGGCCTGCCGGAGCTGCGCCGGGCCACGGCGGCCCATTACAAGCGCTGGCAGGGGCTGGATCTCGATCCCGAAACGGAGATCATGGTCACGTCCGGCGCGACCGAGGCGATCGCGGGCGCGCTGATGGCGATCCTGTCGCCGGGCGACGAGGTCGTGTTGTTCGAGCCGATGTACGATGCCTATGTCCCGCTGGTGCGCCGCGCCGGCGGCATCCCGAAATTCGTGACGCTGAAGCCGCCGCAGTTTGGCCTGAGCGAAGAGGCGCTGGCCGCCGCTTTCTCGCCGCGCACCAAGGCGGTGCTGTTCAACAACCCGCTGAATCCGACGGCGACAATCTTCTCCCCGGCCGATCTCGATCTCCTCGCCGATTTCTGCATCCGCCACGATGCGATCGCGATCTGCGACGAGGTCTGGGAGCATGTCGTCTTCGACGGCCACCGTCATGTGCCGGTGCTCGGCCGGCCTGACATGCGCGAGCGCACGGTCAAGATCTCCTCGGCCGGCAAGATCTTTTCCCTGACCGGCTGGAAGGTCGGGCTGGTGATGGCGGCGCCGGACTTGATGAAGGTGCTGGCCAAGGCGCACCAGTACATCACCTTCACCACGCCCCCTAACCTGCAGGCGGCCGTCGCCTACGGGCTCGGCAAGGAGGACGGCTATTTCGAGGGGATGCGGGCTGATTTCCAGCGCTCGCGCGACCGCTTCGCGCAGGGTCTGACGGACCTCGGCTTCAGCGTGCTGCCCAGCGTCGGAACCTATTTCCTCAATGTCGACATCGCGCCCCTGGGCGAAAGCGACGACGTCGATTTCTGCCGCCGGTTGGTGACCGAGCACGGCGTCGCTGCGATTCCCGTCAGTGCCTTCTATGACCAGGCCGCGGTGAAGACGGTGGTGCGCTTCTGCTTCGCCAAGCGCGACGCCACGCTGGACGAGGCCCTGACGCGGCTGGCGAAGCGCCAGCGCGCAGTGTCCGGCGCCTGACCGCGCTCAGCCCCGGCTCATCGCCTCGGCCAGGCTGCCGGCCTGGATGAGCTTCTTCTGCAGGGCGGCCACCTCGGCGCCGTTCCCGGCCTCTCGCATCGCCTCGACCGCCGCGGCGATCTGAAGCAAGGCTCGCTGCGCCAGCCCCTGGTCCTTGCGCCGGGCTGCGAGCTGCATCGAGGCCAGCCCCTGATTGGCGGCGCTCGCCGCCCAGAGTTGCGGGCTGCGCTCGCGCCGGCGCTCCTCGAGCGCCGCATCGAAGGCGGCAACGGCCTCCTCCAGCACCACCGATTCACTGTAGCGTTCACCCATCGCCGCGAGGACGCCGCCCATCTGGTCCTGCAATTCGGCCCAGCGCAGCGGCTCGCGCTGCCGGTTCACCGTCTTGGCGACCCGGTTGAAGCCGTTGAAGGCGCGCTCCAGCAAGGCGAGATCGCTGGTCCGTCGTCCCAGAGCAGCCCGCCCGCGCGAAATCAGCTGCTCGGCCTCGAGCCAGCGCACCTCGTCGCCGTCCCGGTTCCAGCGGGCGAGAGCCGTGGCGAGAGCCGAGATCGCCTCCTCCAGCAACGCATCGTCCTCGCGTTCTTCGGCGAGCGGGATCGCGATCCGGGCAAACCGTAGCTTCAGGGCCCGCCAGAGCAGCGGGGCCTGGTCGTGACGCAGGTCGTCGAGCGCAGCGCGGCAGCAGGCGAGAGCCTCGGTCAGTCGCCGCTCCTCGCCGGTCAGCCCGGCGAGCCCCGCCAGCGTCCGCGCCAGCCGTTCCTGCACGGCGGCCCAGGCGGCGGTGTCGTCGAGATTGTCGAGCCCGTTCAGGAGCCTGCGGAAATGCTCGATCGCGGCCTCGAAGCCCGCCGCATCGCCGAAATCCTCGCCGATCCGGGCCAGCGCGTCGCCCTGGCGCAGGGCCATGTCGCGGCTGCGGGGAATATCTGCCAGCCCGATGATGGCGGCAGCTTCCGCATAACGCTGCGAGGCCTCGCGGCAGGCGGTCGGGCTGAGCTCGAGCAGCGCCGTGGCGGCGCGGTCGCTGCGGGTTTCGCCGGCGGCGACGCGCCGGTCCGCCGGCATGGTGGAAAGATCCGTCATGCCGCCGAAGAAGTGGAGCTCGAGCTGCGCCAGGGCGCGCTCGATCTCGGCGAACTGCCCGGCTTCGAGCGCACGGGAGGCCTTGCGTCGTACCTCGTCGACGACGGGGTCCTGGCTCGGGGGCGAGAGTCGGCGCCGCAGCGCGACGACCTCCCGGGCCTTGCGCCCGAGCAACTGCTCGAGACGCGCCAGATTCGGGCGGACGCCGCTCTTGACGAGGCTGGCCATGGTCGCGAGCAGAACCGCCAGGGGCACGTCGTGCCGGTCGGCGATCCTCGCGATCATCGCGGACATGTCGGTCTGAGAGGTCACGATGCCGCCTCCCGTCTCCTGCGGATCACGGCCAGAAACCTGCGCCCCGTCTCAGGGGGAGCAGGCTGGACTCACTTCGCCGCGATGACGGCGATCTCGACGGTAAACTGCGGCGCCGCCAGCTTCGCCTCCACCGTGGCGCGGCCGGGCGTCTGGCCGGCGACGACCCATTTGTCCCAGACGCCATTCATCTCGGCGAAGGTGGACATGTCGGACAGCCAGATGTTGACCATCAGCAGCTTGCTCTTGTCGGTGCCGGCCTCGGCCAGCAGCCCGTCGATGATGCCGAGGATTTCCTCGGTCTGTTCGGCGACGCTCTTGCCCGCGGCCTTGTCCGCGACCTGACCCGCCAGATAGACGGTGTCGCCATGGACGACGGCCTTGGACATGCGCGGACCGACGGCGATGCGCTGAATGCTCATGATCAGATCTCCAGGAAAGGGCGTCCGCTGGTAGCCTGTGCGCAAGCCCGGCGCAACGCCGCTCAGGTTGCGGAAGTGTCCTTACGTCAACGAATTCCAGCCGGCTAACAGGACGCCGTAGCGGCCTGCCTTGCCGGCGAATACGAGCAGGATGAAACGCCCGAGCGGGTAGTTCAACGTGCCGGCCACGAAGGTCAGCGGATCGCCGCCGATCGGCAGCCAGGCGAAGAGCAGGGACGGCCAGCCGAAGCGGGCGAACCAGCCCTGCGCCTGGGCCAGCCGCCGCGGATCGGGCCGCAGCCGCCGCGGCAGTTTCTCGACGCCGTGACGCGCGATCAGCCGGCCGAGCCACCAATTGAGGACCGAGCCGGCGGTGTTGGCGAGGCTGGCGACCCCGAACAGCAGCAGCGGATCGACCCTCCCGGCCGCCAGCAGGCCGACAAACACCGCTTCCGATTGCGCCGGCAGCAGCGTCGCGGCGACGAAGGCCGCGCCCGCCATGCCGGCCAGCGACCAGAAGGTCTCCATCAATGCGCCATGTCTGAGAAGCGGATCGGGGCTGCGCGGGGCGTCATCGCCTCAGAGCCGCCGCAGCGCGACCTGCTGGATCCGGTGGCTCGCGCCCTTGGTCAGGATCAGGCTGGCACGCTGACGCGTCGGCAGGATGTTCTCCTGCAGATTCGGCAGGTTGATCCCGGTCCAGAGGTTCTCCGCGATCGTCAGCGCCTCCTCCTCCGGGATCTCGGCATATTTCCGGAAGAAGGAGCGCGGGTCGCGGAAGGCCGTCTGGCGCAGTGTCATGAAGCGGTTGACGTACCAGCGGTGAAGATCGTTCTCGTCCGCATCGAGATACACGGAGAAATCGAAATAATCCGAGACGAAGGGGATGACCGTGCCGTCCTTCGGCATCCGGCTCGGCTGCAGCACGTTCAGCCCCTCGAGGATCAGGATGTCCGGCCGCTCGACCGTCACCGTCTCGCCCGGCACCACGTCGTAGACGAGGTGGGAGTAGACCGGCGCCTTGACCTGCGGCTTGCCGGCCTTGACGTCGGAAAGGAAGCGCAGGATCGCCGAGCCGTCATAGCTCTCGGGGAAACCCTTGCGCTGCATCAGCCCGCGACGCTCGAGCTCGGCGTTCGGCAGCAGGAAGCCGTCGGTGGTGACGAGCTCGACCTTGGGCGTGTTCGGCCAGCGCGAGAGCAGCGCCTTGAGCACGCGCGCCGTGGTCGACTTGCCGACCGCGACCGAGCCGGCGACCCCGATGATGTAGGGAACCTTGACCTCGGCCTCGGCCAGCAGGAAGCGCTGCGTCGCCTTGAACAGTCCCTGCGTCGCGGCGACGTAGAGCGAGAGCAGGCGCGACAGCGGCAGGTAGATCGCGACGATCTCGTCGAGCGAGATCGGGTCGTTGATCGACTGCAGCTTGGTCAGGTCGTCGACCGACAGCGTCAGCGGCGTGTCCGCGCGCAGATGCGCCCACTCGTCGCGGGTGAAGCTGCGATAGGGCGAATCGAGTTCGGGAAGGGCCGGGGCGGGCATCGCGCGCTGGTCCATGGTGCGGCCCGCAATCCAGGCTTCGAGGTTCAACGCAGGACTAGCCTCGGCTCTTCAACGGGGGCGTGCGGCTTTCTCCGCCAGACCGGAGCGCACGGTGCGGGCCTCAAGCTGGCTCAACACGTCCTGCAATGCAACATCGCGGGCCTTGAGTACAACCAAGAGATGATAGAGCACATCCGCGCTTTCCGCGATCAGTTCCTCCCGGTCGCCCTTCACGGCGGCAATCACGGCCTCGACCGCCTCCTCGCCGAATTTCTTGGCGCAGCGCTCCGGCCCGGCCGCGAGGAGCTTGGCCGTCCAGGATTCGTCCGGGGAGCCGGCGGCGCGCTCGGCGATGCGGGCTTCGAGATCGGTGAGGGTGAAGGTCATCGCTTCAATCCAGCCGCATCGCCAAGCCCGCCCGCGCCATATGCGCCTTGGCCTCGGGGATGGTGTAGGTGCCGAAATGGAAGATCGAGGCCGCGAGCACGGCCGAGGCATGGCCCTCTCGCACGCCGTTGACGAGATCGTCGAGGTCGCCGACGCCGCCCGAGGCGATCACCGGGACGCTGACCGCATCCGCGATCGCGCGCGTCAGGCCGAGATCGTAGCCGACCTTGGTGCCGTCGCGGTCCATCGAGGTCACCAGTAATTCGCCGGCACCCAGCGAGACGACCTCCTGCGCGAAGGCCACCGCCTCCAGACCCGTGGGGTTGCGGCCGCCATGGGTGAAGATCTCCCAGCGCCCCGGCGAAACCTGCTTGGCGTCGATCGCGACGACGATGCACTGGTCGCCGAACTTCTCGGCCGCCTGCTTGACGAACTGCCGGTTGGTCACGGCGGCGGTGTTGATCGAGACCTTGTCGGCGCCCGCCAGCAGGAGCCCGCGGATGTCCTCGACCTTGCGCACCCCGCCGCCGACGGTAAGCGGCATGAAGCAGGCTTCCGCGGTCCGCGTCACCACGTCGAACAGGATGCCGCGGTCCTCGTGGCTCGCGGTGATGTCGAGGAAGCAGAGTTCGTCGGCCCCGGCCGCATCATAGGCCTTGGCGGCCTCCACGGGGTCGCCCGCATCGACGAGGTCGAGGAATTGCACGCCTTTGACGACGCGGCCGTCCTTGACGTCGAGGCAGGGAATGATGCGGGTCTTGAGCATGGCAAAGCCGGCTTCCGGGAGGGCTGGCGCGAGCCTATGCCGGATTTCGGCTCCGCCGTCACCCCGGCGGCGGCGCCTCGGTGGCCTGCGCCCTTTGCGCTGTTTCGACAATCCAGCCCCAGAAGCTGCGGAACCACGCCTCGCTCTCCGCCAGCAGGCGCGGCGTCAGCGCGACCCGGCCCCGACTGCGGTCCTGCACCAGCAGTCCCTCCGCCTCGGACCGGTTGATCACATTGCGGACATGCGAATGGGAGAGGCCGAGGCGCGCGGCGACCTCGCGGGCGTGAAGGTCGAACCAGGCCAGATCGCCGGGCTCGCCCGCCGCTGCGCGATGATGCGCGCCGAGGAGGATGAGCCCGATCCGATCCCCGCAGTCGAAGCGGTCGAGCCAGGCCCAGGCGCTGTTCCCGGCCGTCGCCTCCCGCGTCCGCGCGAAGAGATCGCGGGCATGGCCGAGAAACAGCCGCAGGAAGGCATCGTCGCTGCGCAGCCGCTCCGCCAGCCCGGCCTCGGTCAGGCCCAGGATCTCGCCGCAGCGGGCATGGTGCGACAGCCATTGCCGCAGCCCCTCATAGAGCGGCGGGGCGGGCACCAGCCAGGCCGAACGGGCATCGCCGGGCACGGGCTCGCGCGTCACATAGCCGGCGAGCCGCAGCAGCCCGAAGAAGGCGGCGAGCGTGCGGGCGCTGCCCATCTCGCGCTGGACCAGCGCCAGAGTCGGCCTCGGACCGGCGCCGCGCTCGGCCTCGCAATGCATGACGACGACGAGACCGGCGGCATGGGACTGCAGGTTGCGGCCAAAGATCCGACTGACGATCTTCTCGGCCATATGCATCCGCAGCACCGAGTCCGCGCAATGGAGAATCGCGCGCGGATAGCTGGCGGGCCCGGTTGGGGCTCGTGAAATAGGAATAATTTGGCGCGAATTGTAATTCAACGGAAGATAACAGCCTCTTTCAAGGATCGTTCAGCAAGTCCTTGCTGTCGAAAGAACGATGCAGACTTTGGACTGTTCCACTATTGCAGCATCGATACTGTTGCAAGGCAAGCCGGGCGTGTCGCTTCATCCGGATGTGGACGCTGCGGCTGGCTTGAAGGATGGCTCCCATGTGCGACCGCTGTGCCTCGAACGCCCGCTTTTCCTCCCTGTCCCGCCGGGCCGCGCTCGGCCTCGGCGCAGGTTTCGCGCTTTCGGCCGGCCTCGCCGGGCCGGGCTGGGCGCAAGCGACCGCCGCGCCCGCGCCGATCACCGGCGCGGAGGCGCTCGACCGGCTGATGGCCGGCAATGCCCGCTATGCGGCCAACAAGCCCAACCAGCGCGACTTCTCGGCCGGCCGCGCGGCCCGGACGCGTTCGCAGCACCCCTTTGCCTCGATCGTCAGCTGCGCCGATTCCCGTCTCGCGCCCGAACTTGCCTTCGACCAGGGCGCCGGCGATCTCTTCGTGGTCCGGGTCGCCGGCAATTTCGTCAATGAGGACGGGCTGGCGAGCCTGGAATTCGGCGCCGCTGTGCTGCAATCGCCCCTGATTCTGGTGCTCGGTCACACGCGCTGCGGCGCCATCGCCTCGACGATCGACGTCGTGAAGAACGGCACGCAATTGCCCGGCCACCTCCCCTCGCTGATCAACGCGATCAGGCCGGCCGTGCTCGACGCGCAGAAAGCCGGCGCGCCCGATCTGCTGGAGGCGGCGATCGAGGCCAATGTCCGCCTCAATGTCGAACGATTGAAGAGCGCCGCGCCGATCCTCGCCGAGCGCGTGGCCCAGAAGAAGCTCACCGTCGCCGGGGGCGTCTATGATCTCGCGACAGGCAAGGTGAAGCTCATCTGAGGTCGTGTGAGACGACCGCCGCGTCAGAAGCCGGCGGCGCGGCGCAGCAGGTCGATGCCGACCACCGTTAGGATCGCCTTGATCGCGATCGCGAACCAGCGCTCCGGCAGCCGTTCCAGCAGCCTCGTCCCCAGCATCGTTCCGGCGAAGCCCGAGACGATCATGGCGCCGATCAACGGCAGCCAGTCCGAGAAGGCAAAGCCCAGCGCGCCGAAGGCGAAGACCTTGAGCAGGTGCTGGATCGTCGTGCAGGCGGCATGGGTGGCGATCAGCTGGCGCTTCTCCAGCTTGAGCGGCAGCAGCAGCGCCTGGACGAAGGGCCCGGTCGCGCCGACGAACATGGTGATGATGGTCGAGAGCCCTCCGCCGATCACCAGTCCGCTCGAGGCCAGCCCGGGGATCCGCGGCTTGGGCAGCCAGGTCATGACGAGGATAAAGGCGCCGAGCAGGCCGAGCAGGATGCGCTCGGGCAGTTCGACCACCAGCAGCGCGCCGATCACGGCCCCGATCACGGAACCCGCGGTGAAGCGCGCCACCAGCGGCCAGAGCGCGTGCGCCCGCTGCACATAGGTGCGCCCGACATTGGAGCCGACCTGGACCAGCCCGTGAACCGCGATGATCACCGAGGGCGGCACGGTGCCGGCGAGCGCGCCGAGCATCGCCACCCCGCCGCCGATGCCGAAGGCGGCGGTGAAGGCCGAGGTCAGGAAGCTGACGGCGATCAGCAGCAGCGCGATGGCGGGCGCGACGCCGGCCGGCAGGAGCATGTCGAGCATGGAGGACCGGGAGCGCCGGGAGAAGATGGGACGCCTTTTGCTACACCTGCCAGCGCTCCCCGCAAAGCTGTGAGGACGAGAGCCTGCCCCGGTCCGGAAACCACGATTGGGCCGCGCGCTTTACAAGCGCCGGCTGTCGGCGTTTGCTGATCGGCAATGGCCGCCGCTCCGGGCCCGATCCCGGTGCAGGACAAGGCCGAGGCGTTCAGCGGTTGCGTGTTTTCGGAGTGGTGTGATGCGTCGTCTGTTCGGCCTGCTGGCCGCCTGTTTCCTGTCGCTCGTCGGCATCGCCTCGGCTGAAGCCGGTGTTGATGTCCGTGTCGACATCGCCGCCCAGCGCATCCAGGTCACCACCACGGACGGCGAGAGCTACAACTGGGCGATCTCCTCGGGCCGCAAGGGCTACCGCACACCCAACGGCGTCTATCGCCCGACCCGGCTGGAGAAGAACTGGTACTCGCGCAAATATGGCGGGGCGATGCCCCATGCCGTGTTCTTCCGCGGCGGCTATGCCATCCATGGCACGACCGCTGTCGGCGCGCTCGGGCGCCCGGCCTCTCATGGCTGCATCCGCCTGCACCCGGCCAACGCCGCCAAGCTCTTCGCCCTCGTGAAGAAGCACGGCGCCAGCCAGACGCGGATCGCGCTGAATGGTGCGGCGCCCGACAATCTCTCGCAATTCGCCAAGGCGTCCGGCGGCAGCAAGGCCAAGATCGCCAAGGCCAAGAGCAAGAAGCCCGCTGCCGTCGCCCAGCAGCGCAAGGCGCCGAATTGGGACGCCGCCCGCGAACAGATCCTGCTGCGTCCCGCCCTGCCGGCCGGCGCTTATGGCTATCAGCCTTACGACATGCAGCGCTATTACCAGACCGGCCCGCGCTGGCGCTGAGCCGCGCTCACAGCGCCTCGGGGACGATCCGCAGCCAGCCTTGCAGCGTCTCGCCGGGGGCGAGGCGCGTCAGCGGCGCCGCCTCGCGCGCCGCCCGCTCGCTCGGCGAGCCGATGGCGTGGCTCTGCGGCTCGACGCAGAGGAAATCCGCGCCCGGCGGCGCCCAGACCACCGGGCAGCGCAGGCTCTCGCTCGCGGTCAGCGTGATGGCGAGTCCGGTCGAGGGCGTCTCGATCCGTGCCGTCCCGTCCCAGCCGAGGAAACTCCAGGCGACCTCCTCGCCGGTCGCGAAGACGGCGCCCTCCGCATAGGGGCCGCCGGCGTCGAGATCGCGCGAGCCGGTGGCACGATAGCCCTCGCCGCCGAACAGGAGAGCCCCACGCGCCGCCATCCGCAGCCGCGTATCCGGCGCCGCGGGAAACCAGGGGTGATGACCAAGGCCGTAGGGTAGGGCCTGGTCCGCCTCGTTGGTCAGCGCGAGATTCACGGTCAGACCGGCCTCATCCAGCACGATGTCCTGGGTCACCCGGTAGCGATACGGGTCGGGACCCGCCTCGCGTCGGTGTTCCAGCACGGTATGGCCGGCGGTATGGCCGAGTACGACCCAGTCCGACTCCCAGCCGAAGCCGTGGATGCAGTGCCCCCCGCCCAGCCGGTTGTCCGGTAGTGCGATGCGTTGCTCGCCATCGTCAATGAGGCTGTCGAAGGCGCAGTTGGCGAAGGGCACCATCGCCCAGCTTCCCATCTTGTTGGGGGCTGCGGTCGAAGGCGCGAGGCCCGGCGGGGCGCGCAAGAGGGGATGCAGGCGGCCATCCGGCCCCCGCCACTCCAGCCCGGCGATGATGCCGCCGATCTCCGGGTGGATGCGGGCGCTCAGCGGCCCCGCCTTCAGCTCCAGCATGGCGTCGTCCTTCAGCTGATCAGGGGGCGCAGCAGCGCCTGGAGCTGGCGCATGCCCGGCAGGAAGCGCTCCGCCATCTCCGCAGCCGAGCTGCGCTGGACCTGGCCGGAGAGGTTGAAGGCGGCCACCACCTCGCCGCGCGCGTTCATGAGCGGCATAGCGATGGAAATCAGGCCCAGTTCGAGTTCCTGGTCGACGATGCAGTAGCCCTGAGCCTGCACCCCGGCCAGGATCTCCGCCAGGCGGTCGGGGTCGGTCACGGTGTGGGGTGTCAGGGCACGGGGCTTACCCGCCAGAATGCGCGCCCGGGCGTCGGCGGGATCGCGCGCCGCCAGCAGGACCCGACCCATCGAGGTGCAGGAGGCCGGCAGCCGCGTGCCGACCGAGAGCCCGACGGACATGATCCGCCTTTGGGCCGAGCGCGCGATGTAGACGATCTCGTGCCCGTCGAGCAGCGAAGCGGAGGAAGATTCATGCGTTTCCTCGGAAAGCCGCTCCAGGAAGGGCTGCACGAGCTGGGGCAGGGCGGCCGAGGCCAGCCAGGCATGGCCGAGCCGCAGCACGCGCGGCGTAAGCCGGAAGAACTTGCCGTCGAAGCTGGCATAGCCGATCTTGGTCAGCGTCAGCAGGCAGCGCCGCGCGGCGGCCCGCGTCAAACCGGTCGCGCGCGCGACCTCGGCGATCGTCAGCTTGTCATGCGCGGCGTCGAAGCACTCGATCACCGCCAGCCCCTTTTCGAGAGCGGCCATATGGTCGCGGTCGGCAGCCTCTCCAGCCATTCTTGACCGCCTGCCTCCGTCGGCCTAACGTTCGAATATCAACACAGTGTGCGATAAACGCACAAATTGAGGAGATGTCAAGGTGGCGGAATTCGTCTCCCTCGCGCAGGGAATCGAGGCGGTCCTCAGCGATGGCTGTTCCGTCGCGATGGAGGGCTTCACGCATCTCATCCCCCATGCGGCGGGACATGAGGTGATCCGTCAGGGCAAGCGCCGCCTGACGCTGATCCGGATGACGCCGGACCTGATCTACGATCAGCTGATCGGCACCGGCTGCGCGGAGAAGCTGATCTTCTCCTGGGGCGGCAATCCCGGCGTCGGCTCGCTGCATCGCTTCCGCGACGCGGTCGAGAACGGCTGGCCGCACCGGCTCGAGATCGAGGAACACAGCCACGCCGCCATGGCCAACGCCTATGAGGCGGGCGCGGCGAACCTGCCCTTCGCCGTCTTCCGCGGCTACAAGGGCGTCGATCTGCCCAGCGTCAACCCGCAGATCCGCTCCGTCACCTGTCCCTATACCGGCGAGGTTCTGGCGACGGTGCCGGCGATCCGCCCCGATGCCGCGATCATCCACGCGCTGAAGGCCGACCGTGAGGGCAATGTCCTGCTCGAGGGCATCGTCGGCGTGCAGAAGGAGGCGGTTCTGGCGGCGAAGCGCTCGCTCGTGACGGTCGAGGAGATCGTCGACGATTTCGGCCCGCGTAACGCCAATGCGGTGATCCTGCCCTCCTGGGCCGTCACGGCGATCGCCCATGTGCCGGGTGGCGCCTACCCGTCCTATGCCCATGGCTATTACAAGCGCGCCAACGATTTCTACATCGCCTGGGACAAGATCGCGCGCGAACGCGACACCTTCCTGGCCTGGATCAAGGACAACGTGCTGGACAAGGGGCCCGATGCCTTCGCCCGCCATACGCAGGCCCGGAAGGAGGCAGCCTGATGACCGCGACCCCCACCGAGATGATGACGATCGCGGCGGCGCGGCTGCTGACGAACCAGGATGTCTGCTTCGTCGGCATCGGCGCTCCCTCGGCCGCCTGCAACCTGGCCCGCCTCACCCATGCGCCCAAGATCACGCTGATCTACGAATCCGGAACGCTCTCGACGCGGCCCAGCGTGCTGCCGCTCTCGATCGGCGACGGCGAGCTCTGCGACACGGCGCTGACCACGGTCGCGGTGCCCGAGATGTTCCGCTACTGGCTCCAGGGCGGGCGCATCACCATCGGCTTCCTCGGCGGCGCGCAGATCGACCGCTTCGCCAATCTCAACACCACCGTCGTCGGTCCTTATGATCAGCCCAAGGTCCGTCTGCCCGGCGGCGGCGGCGCGCCAGAGATCGCCAGCAATTGCGGCCAGATCTTCATTACCATGGCGATGGGGACGCGGGCCTTCGTCGACAGGCTGCCCTTCATCACCTCCTTCGGCCACGGCAAGGGCAAGGGGGACCGCGCCGCGCTCGGCCTGAAGACGAAGGGGCCGACCAAGGTCATCACGGATCTCTGCGTGCTCGAGCCGGACCCGGAGACCGCCGAACTCGCCGTCGTCTCGCTGCATCCGGGCGTGACGCGCGAGCAGGTCCAGGCTGGTTGCGGCTGGGCGCTGCGCTTCGCGGCCGACGTCGCGGAAACCCCGGCTGCGACCGAACAGGAACTGTCGGTGCTGCGCGATCTCCACACCCGCACCAAGCAAGCGCATGGGGTGGCGGCATGAGCCTGATCTATCCGCGCGAGAGCCTGGCCGCACATCCGGCGAACGCCTCACCCGCCTATGGCTCGACGGTGAAGCGCGCCCCGTCGAAGCCGCTGATCCTGCTGCCGCACACCCTCTCGGAGACGACCGGCCCGGTCTTCGGCCATTCGGCCGTGGCCGCGGGCGATGCGGACCTGACCCGCCAGCATGCCGGCGAGCCGCTGGGTGAACGCATCATCGTCTCGGGTCGTGTGCTCGACGAGGATGGCCGGCCGGTCCCGCATACGCTGATCGAGATCTGGCAGGCCAATGCGGCCGGGCGCTATGTCCATGTCCGCGACCAGCATCCCGCCCCGCTCGACCCCAACTTCACCGGGGCGGGCCGGGCCCTGACGGATGCGGAAGGGCGCTACCGCTTCGTCACGGTCAAGCCCGGCGCCTATCCCTGGCGCAACCACCACAATGCCTGGCGCCCGGCCCATATCCATTTCTCGCTCTTCGGGCCGAGCTTCCTGTCGCGGGTCATCACGCAGATGTATTTCCCGGGCGATCCGCTGTTCAAATACGATCCGATCTTCCAGTCGATCACCGACGCACAGGTGCGCGAGCGCCTCGTCTCGCGCTTCGACCTCGCCACGACCGAGCCGGAATGGGCGCTCGGCTATCAGTTCGACATCGTCCTGCGCGGGCGCAACGCGACGCCGGTGGAGGAGCCGCATGAGCACTGATCCCCAGACAGTCGGGGCGCCGCTCGGCATCACGCCGTCGCAGACCATCGGCCCCTTCTTCGCCTATGCGCTGACGCCGCGCGCCTATGGCGGCAGCGAACTCGCCACCGGGACCGTCGCGGCCGAGGGTGTCGCCGGCGAGCGCATCCGCATTGCCGGCACGGTCTATGATGGCGACGGCGCCCCGGTGGGAGACGCCATGCTCGAGAGCTGGCAGGCCGACGCGCAGGGCCGCTACAACGCCGCCGGCAACGCCGGATTCACCGGTTTCGGCCGCATCGAGGCGACCGCCGAAGGAACATTCCAGATCGAAACCATCCGCCCCGGCCCTGTCGCCGCGCCGGACGGGACGCTGCAGGCGCCGCATCTCTCGCTGTCGGTCTTCGCCCGCGGCATCCTGACCCGGCTGACGACGCGGATCTATTTCGAAGGTGAAGCGGCGAATTCGGCCGATCCGGTGCTGGCGCTGGTGCCCGCCGAGCGGCGCCAGACTCTCATCGCGACGCGCCAGCTCGATGGCAGCTTCCGCTTCGACATCCATCTGCAGGGCGAGAACGAGACGGTCTTTTTCGCGGCGTGAGGCTATTTCCCTCCCCCTTGTGGGGAGGGGTTAGGGGTGGGGGGCGTAAAGGGGGAGCGCCTCGCATTCATCGAGGCGTGAACGGTTGATCCAGCGCTTTTGGTGGTGCAACTGTCACCCGGTCGTTCGCCCCCCACCCCTGCCC
>LSIG01000189.1 GCA_001556125.1 Rhizobiales bacterium CCH10-E5
CCAGTGGCCTGCTTTTACTCCGCCACGCTGGCCTGGAATCCGACCGCCGTTGACACCATCAACGGTCGCTTCCGGGACGAGTGTCTCAATGAGACGCTGTTCTTCGACCTCGATGACGCCCGCACCAAGATCGCGGCCTGGATCGCTGACTTCAACACCGCGCGCCCACACTCGGCGCTCGGATACCTCACGCCGGCGGCCTACGCCGCCAACTTCACCGCAACGGACGATCGGCTGCGCAACCCCGACCAGCTCCGCCGATCGCACGTTGCTCCCGCTGCGCCACAAGGCGTAAAACCCGCCGAGGCTCTAATCGCCGCTGGATGACAAACCAGTGGCAGGTCAACGGCAGTGTGCTGGGAGTTCTGCAAAATGTGAGGTTGGCCATGGCAGGCCGGTGATGTTCGACGCACCTCACTCCAGCCGGAGCCCACCATGACCATAAACGAGGCTAAGCCCGCGATTGCCGCCGTTAAAGAGCTTTTCTAGCAGCATCCCGATGGGCTGCGCGATGTCGTCAAAGCCATCCTGCAAGAGGTTCTTGAATCGGAGATGACCGAGGCCGTGGGAGCGGCAAAGGCGGAGCGCAACGACGGCCGTCTCGGCTATCGTTCGGGCTCCTATGGCCGCACGCTGGTGATCCGTGTCGGCAAGCTCGAACTGCGGGTGCCGCAGGATCGGTAGGGACGTTTCTTGACCGAGCTATTCGAACGCTACCAGCGCTCGGAGCGGGCCTTGGTCGCGACCGTGGCGGAGATGTATGTTCAGGGCGTCTCGACGCGGAAGGTCAAGGCGAACGCCGAGGAGCTGTGCGGCCACGCCTTCTCGGCCTCGGCGATCAGCGCGATCAACAAGCCCCTCGATGAGAGCCTGAAGGCTTTTGCCGAGCGCCTTCTGACCGAGCCGTTTCCCTATCTGATCCTCGACGCACGCTACGAGAAGGTGCGCGAGGCCGGCGTCGTCATGAGCCAGGCCGTGCTGATCGTGGTGGGCATCGACTGGGACGGGCGGCACCAGATCCTGGCCGCCGAGATGGCCAACCGCGAGAGCCGCTCGGCCTGGCGCGCGACTTCCTCGTGGGCCTCAAGGGACGCGGCCGCAAGGGCGTCGAGTTCGTCGTCTCGGACGATCATCCCGGCCTGGTCAAGGCGATCGGCGAGGCAGCGCTGTTACGTTCACTTCCTGCGCAACGCCCTCGACCACCTGCCGCGCAAGCACGCCGGTGATTGCCTCCAGGAGCTGCGCTGGATCTATGACCGTCGCGGTCTCGCCGAGGCCAACGCCGATCTCGCCGCATGGCTGGCCAAGTGGTCGTCGCGCTATCCGCGCCTGACCGGCAGGGCCGAGGAGGCCATCGAGCAGACCCTGACCTTCTTCAGGCTGCCCAGGCAGCACCACAAGCACCTCAAGAGCACAAACATGCTCGAACGCCTCAACGAGGAAATCCGCCGAAGGACCTGTGTCGTGCGCATCGTCCCCAACACAGAAAGCTGCCTGCGCCTCGTGCGGGCCCTCGCCGTCGAAACCCACGAAAACTGGATGGAGGCAAACCGATACCTCAACATGGACGACCTCAGAGAGCACAAGAAAACAGCTCTCAGACAAGCCGCATGACCACCGTCACAGCCAACCGATTTTGCAGAACTTGACGCACACAACCGACGAAACCCACTCCAGCCAGCGGCGAACCGATCGGAGACGAAGGCGAGAGACCAGCCCGATGGGCCTGAGCGCGGCAGCACCAGCGCTCTGGTGCAGATGGCCCATCGACGGCCGCCGCCGTGACAGCTCCGCGGCAGCAGCAATCCAGCGGCTATCGAAACCCAGGAAAAACAAAGCGATCATAGAGCAAAAAGTTGACCGCCAGCCCGACGCCCACGCCGGCGGCCAGGGCGACGTAGGGCCACGGCCAGACGGAACCGGTCACACAAAGGACTAAAAAGTAGCTACCCAGATTAACCGATCCCGCCACGGCACTGGCCAGCGCATAACGTCCAAACTCGGCCGCCTGGTAATCCGAGCGCCGTTTGGCAAAAGTATAGCGGCGGTTGAGGACCCAGGTGAAGGTCGCCGCGGCCGTGAACGCCGCCAAGCGAGCCGCATAGGACGAGAGCTCGAGTCGCTCAAGGGCAAGCGCGAAGGTCCCGGCGTCGACGAGGAAGCCGAGCGCGCCGACGCCGAGAAAATTCGTGAAGCGCTGCAGGAGCGGGTTGGTCACGAGCTCATTGTCCCGGTGCGGGCTGCCCGAGATAGCTCAGCAGCTTTGCCTCGCGCCGACCGCGCGCGACGCTGTCGAGGATCAACCCGGTCACGAAGGCGAGCAGCGCCGTCAGCATCAGGCCCACCGAAAGCACGGCTGTGGGAAGGCGCGCGACCAGACCCGTCTCCATGAAGCCGATGATCACGGGAATGCTGATCAGGATCGAGGTGACGAAGAAACAGGCTCCGAGCAGGGAAAAGAACTGCAGCGGCCGCAGGTCGCGGACCAGATGTAGGATCAGCTTGAGGATCCGGAAGCCATCCTTGAAGGTCGAGAGCTTGCTGGTCGAGCCTACGGGCCGCTCCTTGTAGACTGTGTCCATTTCTGACATTGGAACCCCGAGATCCAGGGCGTGGACCAACAACTCGGTCTCGATTTCGAAGCCTCTGCTCGTGGCGGGAAACGATTTGACGAAACGGCGCGAGAGAACCTTGTAGCCGGAGAGCATGTCGCGGCTCTGCGCGCCGAACAGCCACGAGACGAGGCCGCTGAGCATCCGGTTTCCCAGGACATGGCCGGGGCGGTAGGCTGCCTGCGCTTCGTGGACGCGCGCGCCGTTGATCTTGTCATAAGGGCCCGCCAGCAAACCGGCCACCAGCCTTGGTGCCGCCGCCGCCTCATAGGTCGCATCGCCGTCGACGAGGACGTACACGTCGGCATCGATGTCGCTGAACATCCGTCGTACGACATGGCCTTTCCCCTGCCGCGTCTCGCTGCGGACGATGGCGCCTGCCTGAGCGGCCGCGGCGGCGGTCCCGTCCTGCGAGTTGTTGTCGTAGACGAAGATGCGGGCCTCCGGCAGAGCCTGACGGAACGCATCGACCACTGCCGCGATGGTGATGGCCTCGTTGTAGCAGGGAACGAGGACGGCGATCGAAGTGAACCGCCCCGGCTTTGCCGGAGGCCCCAACTCCTGAGAGGATGGGGCTATGAC
>LSIG01000019.1 GCA_001556125.1 Rhizobiales bacterium CCH10-E5
GGAATCCCGGCCGGTCAATTATCGGAATGATGGCCGGTCGGAATCGGAATCCGCAGCCATCCCGTGCTGCCCGGCGCCGGTGATGTCCGGCGGCCGGCGGGAGATGTCCGAAAGCGCGTGGCGCATCTTTATGGCAGCCGTCGGCTTAGCAGCCGCGTCCATTAGCCTGATCGCCTCTTCGGTCGCCTCCCGGAAGGCCAGGGAGCCGCGTCCGATCACCCGGCCGTCCTTCATCTCGTAGCCGATGCCATGCTCGCGAAAGACCTCGTTCAGCTGATAGGCGAACTCGACCTCTGCGCGCCGACCTTGGTTGTAGAGCCGGTCGTAGATGCGTTCGGCGATGTCGTAGACGCGGAACCACGGGGCCTCGAAGACGAGGTGTTGAGTCTCCTCCGAGACGTTCGACGGGCTCCAGTTGTTGCGGTCCGGAACGCGCAACAGCACCTCGCAGACAGTCGAGCGAAGCGTGTCGACCGACATGCCGCTTGCATTCCCTAGAGCGAGCACCGCGGCCCTCACGAGCTCGGGCGCGTCCTCGCGCACCGTGATCTCGGCCTCAGGCGCGGCGTATCCGTGGCGTGCCGAGAATGAGCTACGCTCGTCCATGTCACCTTGCTCGCTTAGTGCGTATTGAAGTCGTTGTACGGCGTTCGCAGTGCGACCGAACAATAGATCTCCAGCAGCGCTTGCCTAGTCTGGTCGGCCTCGTCGACGAACCGGTAGTCCATTCGGCGGATGCGGGCCTTGGCTTCGGTGAAGGCGGCGAGGAACTCGGCGTTCGCGATCAGGCCGGCTCGGCTGTCCTCCCCGGCCTTGTAACTCGACTTGGCCTTGCCGGTGGCCTCCCGGGCCAGGCGGAACGCGAATGCCGCCATGCGATGCGTCGCGCCCGGGTTGCAGTGCCTAGCGTACCGCTTCCGCAGCTCGTTCGAGCGTCCGACGTAGAGGTGTCGCCCGCCCTGGGTGAACAGGTAGACGCAGCTCAATGGCATGTCGCGGGGCAGCGCTCCGCCGGTAAATGCCTGTCCGGCGACAAGACGCTCGAACGAGGGGTGCAGGCTCTCGGCCATCGCGGCGAAATCGGGGTTCATCGTTCCTCCGCTGGCCGAGACGGCGAGGCAAAGCCGGCGACCTGGGCGGGGACGCTGCCACCAGTTGCTCTGACCCTCAGCAGAAGTGCTCGCGCTTGACCAAATGCCCCGCGACAACATCAGCGAGTCCGCCGGACCGAACCGTGACCTCTCGTTCGGCTAGAAATGCTACCGCCTTCAAGCCGTCGCCATCCTACATGATCCCGCCGAAGTTTCGGGCATAGGTTAATGGTCCTCTGTAGGTATTTGCGCCTAGTCCGCGGGCCAGAGCCTCGAGCGTGTGCCCATGGCGTGCGGGTGCGAGAACCTCGCGGGCGTGCCACTTCATCTTATGCAAGGCATTTTCATCCAGACGGACCTGCATTGCATTATTCCTCGCGGAAACAACCATTCGATGATGATAGTTGGGCCTTGCCAAAGAGCAATTCCCGTCGGCGTCTTGTCGCGGATTTTCACGTTTTGGAGGGTCGCGCCTATCTCTGGGGGCCGACTCGATGCCGAAACGGAAACGCGCCGTTCAAACAAATGGATTGACAGCTAGGTATTTCATCATATTATTTGCGTATGGAACCGTGCGATTGGCCGGGTGCATTGCGGAGTGACGACCCGCAATCCTGGCTGCCGATGAGGCAAGATTGTAGCGGGGCGGCTCGGACGTAGAAGCGCCAGTAGTCTAGCGCATGCGGATCGACGACTCGCGGGGCATATAGCCGATCTCGCGTTTGATGGCTCCGATGCTTCGCGAAGCGACGAAGCGTTCTCGCTCCGGAGCGGTCGTCAAGCCATGTCCTCCCTCGCCTATCAGATCGAATCTGTTCGCCAATTTCCGCGTGCCCAGATCAAGGCGAAGGAACTCGCCGCGATCCTCGGGATTTCCGAGGCAGCCCTGAGTTCCCAGCGGCGGCGCCGGACGGGCCCTCCGGCGGTCATTCGGGAGGGTTGCCGGCCCTACTACGACCGCGCGGAGGTTCTCGTCTGGCTTCAAGCGCAGACGGACCGGAACGCCCGCTTGACGCCCCCGGTCAACCCCGGCCTTTCGTCTGACCGCGCTCCCTGAGCCTGCGCTGACGGCCGATGGCGGCCATGGCCTTCGCCGAATCGACTTCCCCGGCGCGGCGCAGGGCCGCCTCGGCCGCGAACGCGTGGATGGAGCGGCCACCGTTCCATGACCGGACCACCTTGCGCTGCCGCACACTGCCGCCTCGGGCGAGCGACACCAGACCGGCAAAGGCATCCTCCCCGAGCGCGCGCTGCAGGGCATCGCGCGCAATCGGAACGGCTCCGCCCGAGAGGGCTTCCAGGGCCATCGCGGCGAGCACGCGATGAGACTTTCCGATCAGGGCGAAGTCGAAGCCCGCCGGCTTGCGTTCCTTCTCAGGAGGGGTAGACGCGAGGGCGGACGGCTTCTGCGGATCTGCCATCCCCCTTTCCGTGACGGCGACCGGCGCAACCTGCCTTTTAGGCAGAGGGCGGATTCTGGTGACCGCCGCGCGCCTCTGGGCCACCAGCATCCGCGCGTGAGCGCGCAAGGTGTCGCCGTAACCCTTCATGGCGATGGTCGCGACGAAGCCGACACCAAGCGCAACCGACAACCCCGCGCCGGTCAACAGCATCCCACCTGCGGCCAGGGCGAAGGCAACCTTGCGAGCGCGGCGAGACTGCAGAATGCGCGCCGTCCGAAAAGCCCGGTCGATCCTCAACTGCCTCATCCGGGCCGTCTCGCGTCGGGTCGCCAGGGTAGCCCGGCGCATTGCAGCCTGGGACTGGCCCCGCCCGACCTTGCTGGAATCGGCCTCTGCCTTCTCGCGGGCGCGCCGCATCCGGCTGAAGATGCTGTCGAACTCACCGTCCGCCGCAGCCTCGAAACGGCCCCGATCGATTTCACGGTCGAGATCGCGCTCGGCTCGTTTCAGCGTCCGGGCCGCTCCCTCGCGGCGAGCCTGGGCAAGAGGCGGTGCGTCGCGACGGAGTTGCGCGATCACCGACGGTATCATCTCCAGGCTCCCACACGAGGCGATCTCGACCGACGCGGCGAAAGGTAGCGCCATGCCGGTTTCGTCGTGGACGGCCATAAGGGTTTCCTTGCGGTTCCCGATCGCAACCGAGAAGCCCTGCGCGGCAAGGGCGCGAGGAAGGGCTCCTGAGTGCAGCCCCTTCCTGACGGCGGCGAGGAGACGGTCACGGAATTCCGCCAGCGTCAGCTTCGTCCGGGCAGCCTGCTGGCGGTCGGCCTCGCTATCCTTGTCGCGTCTGCGGACCGGCTCACAGGGTTCGAGAATTTGCGCCTCTCGATCCCGGCCACGAGCGCGTAGGTCCGCAGCGTTCCGCTGAACCCTCGGCCCCGGCGTCAGAGCCTCGCCAAAGGCGATCTCAAGGCGGCGGCTGACGAGTTCGTCGCGCACATAGTTGTCTTTCGAGCTGAGGACCCGCCCCGTCGCAGGATCGACCGCACTGAAGAGGAGATGAAAATGCGGCGGCCTGTCCCCCTTGTCATGCTCGATCAAGCGCATCGGGTGATTGCGGGAGATGCCGTTCTCCCGCCGGATATGGGCGACCGTACGAAGTAGCTGCCTGCGATTCAAGGCCTGCGCCGGCGAGATCTTGAAGTGCCCGAGCGTGATCCGCGCCCTGGGATGGACTGCGGTCAGGGCGGAAGAGAACGCCAGGAAACCGCGCAGATCGCCCGGATAACCGCGGTCGAAATCGCGGTGCTCGACGACGCGCCTGTTGTTCCTGGTGTTGAGGAGATGGGCCACCCGGTTGGGATCGTCCTTCACATAGCTGGATCGGATGATCATGGCCGCCCCCGTCCGAGCGCGGCCATGACGGCACTCAAGGCGGTGTCCAGGTCGAGCCGCATACGCTCCAGCTCATCTTGCCTCCAAGGCAGGGGCCTGCCTCCGTTCAGGTGCGCGGCAACCTGGTTGATATTGTTGCCGACCCAGCCGAGCTGACCCAGCGCCTGGCCCAGCAGGTCGGCATTGGCGACCCGGCGCCGGACCGTGGCGGTTCGGGCGATCAGGCCGATTTCGCGCTCGATGATGCTTCGTGCCAGCTGGCCCGGGGTTACCCCCATTGCCACGGCGACCTTGACCAGCTTCTCCGCCTCTTCCTTCGCCACTCGGAAGACGAAGGGGCGGCTCTTCTCGTCCTTCTCATCTTGCTTTCGGTCTGCCATGGCAGGCCTTCCGTGCGTTCGCGCGGACAGCCCGACCGAAGGGCGGCGGGGGTCCACGGGGGCAGAGCCCCTTGGCCAGCAGACATGTCAGGCGGCAGCGCCGTAAACATGTCGTCACTGGCATACTGTAGTTGATCCTACATCCAATAAAATTGACTGCGATCATATCTGGAACATAGCCGCAACGTTTCTAACAAAATTGGATACGTTAAAGCTCGCAATATTTCGCTGAATATTATTTTGACGCGTTTGACGATTTTGGCGCGCTCGGCATGAACGATCTTCATGGCGACTTAAACAACGTGCGCCCGAGAAATCATGCTGCCAATATAGGCGCAAGGAGGGCAGCAGCATGAGCGACCCGCGAACCGACAGCCTGGCCCGGCTCGCTCCGCGGCCGACGGCAGTGTCCCTGAAGAGCGAGTTCTTCAAGATGATGCCGGCGATCGAAGCCGCGCTCGAGCGCGACGTTCACTGGAAAGACATTCTGGCAGATCTCGCTCGTAACGGCTTCCAGATCAGCCCGGAGCTCGCCGCGAACTATGCCGCGCAGTACCGGCGCAGGAACAGGCCGACGGGCGAGCCCGGGAAACCGGGGCGTCCCCGCAAAGCCGGTCCCCGCCGCCCGGCGCCGGCCCAGGCCCCGGCCATACCGATTCTCGTCGCCGAAAACGGCCGGCCCATTCCGCGCACGGTGGCGAACCTCCGACGACCGGATGCCATCGACTGAACCAAGCCGATCACCACCGCCTGGCCCACGACCAACCAGACAACCATAAGGAGTGATCCATGACCACCACGACGAAGGCCGCCTCGCCCGGCAAGAAGTACGTCCTCGCTGCCGCCGGCGGCGGCGGGAAGAGCACCCTCGCGATGCTCATGGCCAGCACCGCCATCTTCCGGAAGGTCGAGATCGACATCTTCGACGTCGAGCCCGCGAACCCGACCTCTCGGCGCTACTTCAAGTCGATGCCGCCCGAGAACGCTTTGGAGGACGACAGGCCGGAAGCCGTGGTGCCCTTCCTCGAGAACAGGGTGTTCGGCAGCTCTCGCCCGGCGATCGTGGACCTGGGCGCGAACATGGAGGGCCATGTCCTCAGATGGGTCAACGACCGGGGCGCGGCGGTCGCGGAGGACATCCGCTTCATCGTCCCGATCTCGAAGCGCGATGGCATCACCGCCGCGGCGCGGATCGCGCTCAATTGCGGGGCGGCCTCGATCCTGCTCGTCCACAACGAGGCTGGCGGGCTCGACGCCGACGCGGCCATCGCCGATCCCGCCTTCGTCAAGCTCGCCAGCCAGATCGGCCAGCCGGCCCGCCTCCCGCATCTGGGCATGACCATGGCCGACGTGCACCGCACCAGCACGCCGCCCCACGCCATGATCGCCGGCCGGAACCGCTTCGAGGCGCAGGGCGCCCTGACCATGATCCGCACGGTCGAGGCGACCTTCTTCGACCATCCGGAATTCCGGCCCTGGTGAGATCGGCATGGCCCGCTTCACCGAGGCGCTGAGAATGTCCACGGGCGTGCGCGACAAGGATCCCGTCGCGCCCGTTTTCGACGCGATCGACGATCTCGATCGTCGGGTCTCATGCGCCGAAACCCAATTCGGCCATGCGGCAGCGACGGAGAAGCGGGTGCGTGGCGATCTGACGCGCAAAGCCATCGTCGCGGGCTTCCTCATGGCCGCAACCTCGACCGGACTCGCCATGGCCTCGATGTCGACGCTGGTCGCGGAAACCGAACGTCGAAGCGCTGACGCAGCCCGGCTCCTCGACGAGGAGCGGACCCGCAGCTTCGACGCCCGCGTGGAAAGGCGTGCGGCCGAAATCGCGTTCAAGGCCGTCACCGACGCGAACGGCCGCGCGACCAGCGCCGAGGCGCAGCTGGAGGTCGCCCGCGACAAGCTGGCGTCCCTGGCGCGCAACGCCGACGACGAGGTCCGCGACCTCGTCAAATCGATCGCCGCGGCGCCACGGGACGATCTCGCCCTGATGGGGAAGTTGCTCCGACATCAGAATCCGAACGTCCGCCGGGCTTGCGACGTGCTGACCGCAGCCTCGCCGGCTCTCATCACGAAACTGCAAGCGTATTTCGCGGCCAACAAGGGCCGTCTCTGAGCCTGGAAGGAGGCACATATCATGGACTTCGACAACGAACTCGACCGCGATCGCGACTTCGACGAAATCTGGTTCAACCACTCGGCCCAGCTGATGACGATGCGCAACATATCCCCGGCACGGGCGGCCACGGCTTCTCTCGCGCTGATGCGCCGGGTCTTCGGTCGGGACGCCGCCTTCTCGATCTGGCTGGAAAAGCATACGGCCTCCGGGGCACTGTCTCTGGCACCGGGGTCTCAGGCACACCGCTGACCCTACCGCTAGCCTGCCTGGCGACGTCGCGGCAGGCCGCGAGCGCCACGCGGGATTGGTCGGGGGCTGCCCCGTCAGGCCGCGGTCAGCGTCGGAATGTTCGAGACGTCGACCTCGCGCTCGGCATGCCAGGTATCGTAGGCTCCCTGCATGCGGATCCAAAGGCCGGCGCCATTTCCGAAGAGCTTGCCAAGCCGCACCGCCACCGCTGGCGAGACAGGCTTCTTCTCTAACAGGATGTCGTGGAGATGCTGACGGGAAATCCCGAGCAGTCGCGCGATCTCCGCCTTCGGCTTGCCGACAGCGGGAATGACGTCTTCGCGCAGCAGAGCGCCCGGATGGATCGGGGCGCGGTCACGGGATCGTACGGCGGGGATCGTGTCGGGCATGGCGGGGCTCCTGACGGTAGCGCGGGATGGGGGCACGGCCTCGGTAGTTCTCCAGATCGACGGCTAGGGCGTCCAAGCCGTCGAAGGCGAAGGTGATGCACCACGGCCCGTTGGCATGGACCGTGTACCGCGTCGGGTAGAAGCCCCTCAGCGCATGGAAGTCGAAACCGGGGAGGTTCATGTCCTCCGGTCTTCCGGCCACGTCGAGGGCATCGAGGCGGCGAAGCACGCGGTCTTGCAGCTTGGCGTCGACCTTCGCGGTCCGTCCCTTCTCCCATAGCTCGGAGAGGCCTTTGTGCTTGAAAGACCGGATCATGATGGAAAGTAAGCTTATTGCTTACGCACGTCAACGAATAGCTTACGCCGGGAACCCCGTTCCTGGGGCGGCACAGCCTGAGGATTGGTGATGGTGGCGAAGACCCGAGCCGGAAACGAGACGCGGCGGCCCGGCAAGCGAGCGCGAGGAAAGGATGGCAGCGTCAACAGACGCCACAGCGCGGCAAACGAGGGCCGCCAGGGTCCTTTCTCTCAATCGGAGAACCGCGGAATATAACCGCCATGAAACCCCATCCGGCTGAATCCGCGACCGAGGTCCTGGCGGGCCTCGTCGAGCGCGTCACCTTTCACACAGAGGAGAACGGCTTCGCGGTGCTGCGCGTGAAGGCGCGCGGCAAACGCGATCTTGTCACCGTCGTCGGGCACGCGGCGGTTATATCCGCCGGCGAGTTCATCCAGGCGAGCGGGGAATGGTCGAACGACCGCCAGCACGGCATCCAGTTCCGGGCGCGCTTCCTGAAGGCCATGCCGCCGACCACGATCGAGGGCATCGAGAAGTATCTCGGCTCCGGCATGATCCGTGGCATTGGTCCGGTCTATGCGAAGAAGCTGGTGCGCGCTTTCGGTGAGAAGGTCTTCGACGTCATCGAGGCCGAGCCGGATCGGCTGCGCGAGGTCACCGGCATCGGGCCGAAGCGGGCGGAGCGGATCGTCGCCGGCTGGTCAGAGCAGAAGGTCATCCGCGAGATCATGATCTTCCTCCACGCGAATGGTGTCGGCACCTCGCGTGCGGTTCGCATCTACAAGACCTACGGCAACGATGCCGTCCAGCTGATCTCGGAGGACCCCTATCGGTTGGCGCGCGACATCCGCGGCATCGGTTTCCGTACCGCCGATGCCGTGGCGATGAAGCTCGGCATCGATAAGACAGCGATGATCCGGGCCCGTGCCGGCATCTCCTATGCCCTCACCGAAGCGCTCGACGATGGCCATTGCGGCCTGCCGCGCAATGAACTCCTGCCTCTCGCCGTGGAACTGCTGGAAATCCCGGAAGGCCTGATTATCGATGCGCTGAAGCTGGAGCTCGAGACCGGCGCCGTCATCGCCGATACAGTCGAGGAGCGCCCTTGCGTGTTCCTCGCCGGGCTTTACCGAGCCGAGCAGTCGATCGTCGCCCGGCTGAAGGTCCTGAAATCCGGCAAAACGCCCTGGCCCGAGATCGACGCGGAGAAGGCCATCCCCTGGGTGGAGGAAAAGACCGGGCTGACGCTCGCCGACAGCCAGAAGGCGGCTGTGCGCACCGCGCTCGCCTCCAAGGTCACCGTGATCACGGGCGGGCCTGGCGTCGGCAAGACCACGCTGGTCAATTCCATCCTGAAGATCCTCGCGGCCAAGCGCGTCGATCTCCTGCTCTGCGCCCCGACCGGCCGCGCCGCGAAGCGCATGACGGAGACGACAGGGCGCGAGGCGAAGACCATCCACCGCCTGCTGGAGGTCGATCCGAAGACCGGCGGCTTCAAGCGCAACGACGAGAATCCACTCGCCTGCGAATTGCTCGTCGTCGACGAGACGTCCATGGTCGACGTCCTGCTGATGAACGCGCTCTTGAAGGCCGTGCCGGACGACGCCGCGGTGATCTTCGTCGGCGACGTTGACCAATTGCCGCCCGTGGGGCCGGGTCAGGCGCTGGCCGATATCATCGCGAGCGGCGCCGTGCCCGTCGTCCATCTGACGGAGGTGTTCCGGCAAGCCGCGCAAAGCCAGATCATCCAGAGCGCCCATCGGATCAATGCCGGCAGGCTGCCGGACCTCACAAGGCCGGAGAGCGAGACGGACTTTTATTTCGTGCCGGCCGACAATCCGGAGATCGCCGTACCACGCCTGATCGAGATCGTCCGGGAGCACATCCCGCGCCGCTTCGGCGTCGACCCGGTCCGCGACATTCAGGTCCTCTGCCCGATGAACCGCGGCGGCGTGGGTGCACGCTCGCTCAACATTGAGCTGCAGAAGGCGCTGAACCCGCGCACCGAACCCCGCATCGAGAAGTTCGGCACCACCTTCGCCATCGGCGACAAGGTGATGCAGATCGAGAACGATTACGACGAGGAAGTCTATAACGGCGATGTCGGCTTCGTCGAGGCGATCGACCTTGACACCGGCGAGATGGCGATCAACTTCGATGGCCGCTCCATCTCATTCCAGTTCGGCGAGCTCGACCAGGTGGTGCTGGCCTATGCCACCACGATCCACAAATCGCAGGGCTCTGAATATCCGGTCGTGGTCATCCCGGTCCTGACCCAGCATTACGCCATGCTGCAGCGGAACCTGCTCTACACCGGCGTCACACGCGGCAGGCGCCTCGTCATCCTGCTGGGGCAGAAGAAAGCAGTCGCCATGGCTGTCAAAAACACTTCCGGCCGGCGGAGATGGTCTAAGCTCCGCGAATGGTTGGCGCCGGCCGCCCGCGCGTGACGGGGTCAGATTCCAGCGGCAGGCGCCCCCATGCCATCGTGGCATGGAGGCGTTTAGAGCGATCGGGCTCGTCGCCCTGATCGGGGATCAGTTCAGGGTGGCGGCGTTGGGTAAGGACGGCACCGTCCGCGCGGCCTTGGAAGTCCCGGCGCTCTCGGCGATTGGAGCAGAGACACGCGGCTCGGTCGTATCGGCCATCGCAACGGCATGCGCCGCCAGGTCGGCATGCCCGAACCTCAGCAGGTCCCAGATGGCCTCGCCGAAAAGCCTGCCGGGATTGCACAGCAACCTCGCCCTCTGCTCCTCGAATGCGTCCTGATATCCGGGCCGCTCGTTGACCGGGGGCCACCAGATCAGGGAGAACAGGCGGCACTGCTTCCAGGTGCTGTAGGCGACGCGCGCCTGGAGCATTAACATCAGGATCGCGTTGGCGGTCGCTTCAGCGAGGGGAATGCCGACGTGCCGCTCGTCGCACACGCTGAATCCCACCTCGCGGCACGGGCGCTGAGGACCTCCGGTCGGATAGAGCACATCGACACGCGTTTGCCAGGAAATGGAGATCTGCCGCCCGTCCCGGGCAGCCCGGCGAATGGCGGGGTCGATCATCAGGAGACGTTCGATCTCGCGCCTGACCCGGCTTGCGACTTTGTGCTCGCTGGATCCGGGAATGTAGTCGGACCGCTCCACGGTGAAGCAGAGCTTCTCCTCGGGGCCACCTCGCTGGATGAAGGGCTCCCCAACGACGCTCAGCCCATGCGTGAAGTCGTTGCGAGTGGGGTATCCCTCAGGCACGGCTTCGACGCGCAACGCCGTCGCCACGAACGGATCAGCCAACGTGACGGGCCGCCTGTCGAGGGCATCGAAGGTGCGCAGCGCAAGCTGGGCGGCTTTCGCCGCGTTGGTGATGGCATCGTTTTCACCACAGGCGAATCCGCGCCAGGTGAAGGCATACTTCGGCAGATAGCCGCCCGCCAAATTGCCTTCGACATAGGCGACCCACCGGGTCTGCTGGCCTGGGTTCGTGGGCCGGTCCGACATGGCCTTCTCGATACGCATTGAGCATCCCCGGAAATTGAAGACGATGATAGGCGGCGGATCCGCCTGGCTGACTCGTCGCCCTGCTCCTCCGGATCACGCGGGCGCCGCAAGAAAGAACATATCATGAACATATGTTCGATCAAGGCAAAAACCCCCGCTGCGGGCCGCACCCTTGATCATGGTTAATTGGCAGGAAGGGGACGGCGGGCGCGAGAGGAGCATGATGCAACCCTGCTGCTCCATGTTCCTCGCCTGATCCGCATCCCGCGAGCTTCCGGAGGATGAGGCGGATGCGATATGGGCGCCGCCTTCGACGGTGGTGATGACTTCCAAGCCAGGCAACCTGCCGCCGCGGGTCAGGGATCGGTCGATCTCAGGATCGAGGCCCAGTCCTGGCGGCCGCCGAGCAGACGCAAGATCACGACATGATCGGCGGCGGTTGCGGCTTCTCCTTGATCGGCCACGCTTGTCGCGCGGTTCATCATCGCCCCGCTTTAGGCGAGGCCGTTGGTGGGCAACAGGCGATGCTCACGGGCAAGCTCCGTCTCAAACAGGAAAACATGAGGGATCCTCGCCGCGTCTTGACCGGGTCGGAAAGCAGGGAAGCTACGTTTGGACCATTCTAGCTCCCTTTTCCCTCGCGCCCCCCGATGACTGTTCCCGACACGGATGCCGGCCAGGATCGCGGCGGGTCGGCCGAACGCCTGCAAGGGATGTTGCATGGCTCCGAGATTCCGAACGGGGAGATATTTTCCCCTCGCGCCTCTCTTCCATGGAAAGCCGACTCCTGTCTTGTTGGCCAGGTTCACGCGCGAGGCCATCGCATTCCCTCGCGCCTTCATTCTTCGGGGGGCCGCCAAACCTGGACGCTAACGCTCGCTATCTGATCATCCACCACCACCGCCCACCCCCTTCAGGGGTGGGCGGTGGTGGTGGATGTCTCGATGCGATCTTGGTCGTGGCTGCCGAGCGGCCCCTCGGCACCATACGGGCCAACCGCAGCGACCCCGCCGAGCCGCTCATCGATCATCGCGCGCATGAGCGTCGCGCTCCCGAGCGAGCCTGGGAGTCGGGGACGATCATCGTACCAGATCAGTCGGAAGGCTATGCAGCCTTCCGACTGATCTATCTGTTGGCAGAAACCCTGACGCCGCCAACGGAAGATTCTGTTTGACGGGAGCGCGAGGGAAGGATGGCAGTCCGGGACGTTACCGTGAACGGTTATCAGTCGCAGTCCAACGACAGAGGCGGCGGAAGGCGCGGCTTTTCCTCACCGTGGCTGACGCCGCGCGAGTATGGGCGCGAGGAAGAAGAGACCCCGCCATGAATGTCTCTGGGGGGACAGGCCGTCTCCGCCAGAGAAGCCGGGCTGTTCTGGCGGAGCCTCGCTCCCGCCCGGCGTACAGGGCCGAGCGGGAGCGAGCGCGCATTCACGGCGACGGCGCCGCCTCCAGGCCGGCCTCGCTCTCATCCTTGGAAGGTAGCAAGGCTGCCGGAGCCAGCGAGCCTGCCGCCGACGCGTAGATTCCCACGGGTCTTACGCAATCGCGCTTGCGACCGTTCTTGCCCGGCCTGTTATAAATCTCGATGACGCGGGTGCGCAGCATCAGGTCAATGACGCTCTCGATGTCCTTCCTGTGGATCTTGCCGTCGGCTCCGAGTTCCTCGGCAATCGCATATCCGAACCAGTCAGGAGAGTTGGCGCTGTAGACATACTGCGTCTCGAGGCTGGCAAGCGCGTCCAGCGCCGCCGAGACGATGTCATCGAGCCCGTACTGCTCGATCTCCGGGGCGAACGGCTCGACCACGCCGACGATGTCGCCGGGATTCTTCGGATCGGGATCGTTCCCGATCGCGACCGAGGAGAGCTTGACGTAGTTGGCGGCGCTCTCGCCCGAGTTGTTCTGCTTGGTCGCCCTGATCGCCACATAGCGCTGGGCACCGCCATCCCTGACTCCGAGCCTCTCGGTGTCCTTGGTGCCCATCTGCGAGAGGTTGCGGACATACCGCGCGGCCGCTGCAAGCGAACTCGCTCCGCGGCTGGCGTCGGCGCTGTCGCTGCTGCCGCCCTTTGAGGCATGGTGCACGAGGTGGACGGCGCATTTGCCCTGCTCGGCGATCCGCGCCCAGGCCTTCACCATCATGTCGATGCCAGTGTTGTCGTTCTCAGAGACCGAGTGGGTCGAGATGAACGGATCGACGATGATGACGTCGATCTTGCCAGCGATGCTGTCGACGAGGCTCCGGACCAACTGCTCGTTAACCTCCAGCCGCGCCTTGTCCGTTCCGCTGGAGAGGTTGATGCGGCTTGCGCTGCGTCCCGAGTTCACGAACAGCCGCCCCTTCAACGCTTCGTGGTCGAGCTTCTGCGCCATGGCCGCCGCCTTGATCCGGCGGTCGATCTCGTCAATCGGCTCCTCGCCGTTGTAGATCCACACCCGCAGCGGCTGGAGAGGCTTCTCGATGAATGCCGCGCCAGAGGCCATCGCCACGGCCTCGGCGATGCATAGCGACGTCTTGCCCGTGCCACCCGCGGCGATCGTGAGCGTGACCTGATGCCGCTGATAGGCCGGCCCGAAGAGAAATTCACGCATCCGCAGCTTCGCTCCTTTCAGGGCACGATAAGGTTGGGGAACCAGGAAGGCCGGACCGGCCACATCAGGAGGAGGCGAAGCTGGGTTGGAAACAGACATAGCGGAGCCAGCATTCGAACCGCCGGATAGGGTTGGCTTGTGCATGGTTTGGACAACTCTCGGATAGGGGGAGGAGACGGCGGCCCGCGAGCGCGCCGGTAGAGCCGCGCTGTTCCCTCTCCCGAGAGGCCGGGCTACAGCGCGGAATGGTCTGGCGACGGTGTTTCAAGAGCAGGGCGAGGACTAATCGCTCGAGGGAGGAACCCGTCGCCTGACGAAATCGAACCAGATCGAGCGCTTTGGTGAGCGCCAGCGTCCGCGTCGCGGCTCCGACCCGACGCCGGCTACAAAATTCCCCTCTCGACACGCCGGGTTTCGCATTGGCTCGATCCCATGCCGGATCGCGATCGCGTCGTGCCCGTCGTCGAACCTCGCATGCCAACGGAGCACTGGGGTTCCATCGGGGTTGAGGAGGCCGGTCTCCCGGAGCAGTTCGTGATCGGCGTCGCATGAACGCAACGCCTCCTCCAGGGCTCCGACCTGGGCAGCACGCCCCGCCTCCCGAGCCGCCGCCATTGCAAGCGCGTCGCTCAGCTGCTTCTGACCCCAGTTTAACCAGCCAGGGACGTCGATAGGCGTGGCGCGAGCCGTGCGGCTCGTAGGGTACGGATGCCAGGTTCTTTTAAAATGCATGACATCGCCCCACCTTCATGGCTCAGTGGCCGCCCCTACTCGGCGGCACCGCCCTAGTCGCTCGCGATTACGCAGGTCGGGTGCCATAAGGTCGATTAACGTTTGCGTTCCATTATAGGCGCAAGGCGTTCCACTTTGTACGCCGGCAGATCAAAGTCATGGCTCGCGACACCTTCAGCAAATCACCTCGAATCGACCGAATGAGCTGGGACGATCTGCGGCTGTTCGCGCTGGTCGCCCAAGAACGCAGCATCCGGCGAGCTGCCGCGCGGGCGGGCGTCGGGGCCGCGACCTTGTTCCGGCGCATCGGCGAATTGGAGCAACAACTTGGTGCCAGGCTGCTCAACCGGTTGCCAGAGGGCGTTTCTCCAACTCTCTTTGGCCAACGGGCATTGGCCCTGATCGATCAAATGGCCGCTCCGGTATACGGCCTTGATCAATTGGCGGCAGAAGTCCGCGGAGACCGCGCTTTCGTGTCGATCACGGTGACGCAGGGCCTCGGCGTAAACTGGCTAGTCCCGAACGCAGCAGCCTTTCACAAAGCAAACCCCACGATCGGCCTGGATTTTCGCATTGCCAACGGCGTCGCCGACATCCTGAGATTCGACAGCGATATCGGGATTCAGATGACGCCACCCAGCGTGCCGGAGCTTGTAGCGGGGAAACTGGGCCGCATGCATTTCGAACTATTCGCCTCACAGGCCTATCTGGATCTATATGGGTGCCCCGCCGACCTCGCCGAACTCAGACGGCACCGCTTCGTCGAGCAACTCGACGGCCATGTCGAGGAGGGGCACGTCGCCAACGTCTTGGGAGAGCTCCGCAACGAGCAGGTGGCAGCAAGGGTCCTGGGGAGTTGCGGGGCGATCCGGGCGATAGAAGCTGGCATCGGCATCGGAGCGCTGCCAAATTATTCCGTCGCGTTTGGCAACAAGGTGGTTCCCTTGAACCTGCCTGTGACCAAATATCGGGACATCTGGCTGACCTACAGGTCGGATGCTCGCGAGCGGGCGGCAGTGACCACGACCATCACCTGGCTGAAGGCGCTGTTCGATCCACGTCGCTGGAAATGTTTCAAGGATGAGTTGGTGCCAGCGAAGGACGTTGGGCCTATGCCTTTGGGTATCTCGGGCTGATTCTCGAGGCTTGCGAAGATCTTCGCCACCGCGATGCCGATGTTCTCATAGAGGATCGGAAGCGGCAATTACCGCTACGACACGACCCGTTGTCTCGATGGCATAGAGCACCGTGATCTGGTGGATCGCCGCCTCTGCGATCGGCGACTTTTTGTCTCATCTGCGCTCCTGAATGGCTGCGTTGACCCAGAAATCCTCCCGTCCTGCAAATCCCTAAACGGCCTCAATGGCGCTGACGCCGGACGCGAACTGGGGCTGCGCGACGGACCGCGCGTGCTGCGCCGCTCTCACGCCTCGAACGCGCATTCTGGACGACGCGCGAACTCGTCTCGCATGACAATCTCGGCGTCCTGCGCCGCCCGCATCAGGCGCTCGCCGAGCTTGGGAATGTCAAGCGCGGAAAGGCGAAAGACTGGGATGCACAGCGACAGGCCGGCGACAGGCTCGCCGCGCGCGTTCCGGACGGCAACACCGACACCGCCCACATCCTCTCGGAACGAGCCGAGATTAATGCTGTAGCCGGCGCTGCGAACGCGCGCGATCTGCATTCTCACGGCGTCGGGATGGGTGGGCGAGATGCTGGTGTAGCGAACGAGCGGCGCGCTCAGCACCCAATCGATCTGCGCATCGGGCAGGGCTGCAAGCTGCGCCAGCCCAGGCGAGACGCAATGGGCGGGGGAGCGCGTGTCCAGTGAGGTCAGCGACACCACAGGCTTGGGGGAGAGGAGCTGGTGCAGATAGACGATGTAACGCCCCTCGAGGCGCGTGAGGTGGACCGTCTCTTCGCTCTCCTCGTGCAACTCGATCATGATGGGCAGGAGCTGCTTCTTCAGGTCGATCCTGCCCCCGCGCTCGCCGGCCAGGCCGAGAGCGGCGGGCCCAAGGCTGTAGCGCAGGTCAGGCCCCTTGATGAGCCAGCCGCGTTCCACCAGGGTCGCCGCCAGCCGGAAGGTCGTCGTCTTTCCCGCTTCCAGCCGCTCGCTGAGCTGGGTGAGATTCAGGCTTCCTTCGCGCGCGAGCACTTCAAGAAGCGCAAGCGCCCTCTCAACGGAGGATAAGGTCGGCGACCCATTCACGGCCTGATCTCCAATGCCAAGGCGTTCCGATAGGAACAATGCATAGTTTCTTATAAAGAAACAATACCTGCCTGAAACGCATCCGCCTGAGCGTTTTCCCTCGAGCGACTCAGAATGTTCCTATATGTGAAATTTTATG
The DNA here is from genome assembly GCA_001556125.1 of Rhizobiales bacterium CCH10-E5. GTDB lineage: Bacteria > Pseudomonadota > Alphaproteobacteria > Rhizobiales > Beijerinckiaceae > Allobosea > Allobosea massiliensis. The sequence goes on from LSIG01000019.1 coordinate 16,496, forward strand.
TTGCTTATGATGGAACATCCCGCTACAGAAAGTCGTCGGGTCGTCTACGCCAACCGACTCGCCAGAGCGCGTAGAGAACGCAGACGCCGCGAAAAGCCCGCCGCACAAGCGCGGGGTCGGAGGAAGTTCAATGCCAGTGATCAGGATCAGCCACGCCGCCCAATATGACCCGGCTGCAAAAGAAAAAATCCTGAAGGAGGTCACAGCAGCCTACGCCGCTGCCGCCGGCTGTGACCCCGCGAAAGTGTGGGTAGTGCTGGAAGAGGTTGCGAAGACGGACTGGTCGACCGGGGGCACGTCGCTCGCTGCGCGCGCCGCGCAGACGTCCTGACGTCAGCGCCCTTGAAAAAGGCTCGTCGCGCCCGGGGTCGGCGCAGCGCGAGCTACGGAGTGGATGAAGCGCAAGGATCGGCGAGAAATGGTTGCTGCATGGCGGGCGATGCCCGATGAGCGCGAGGCGCAGGGCGGATTACGCAAATATGACGAGGTCTCGCCGATCACGGCTAGCCGCGAGGAAATCGAGCAGGCCGTGCAGGATGCGGACCTCCCCGCGCTTCTCGCCGCGCTCGCGATGATCACGGCGGACGAGACTTTGATCGCCGATGATCTGCGCCCGCCCACGCCCCCCATGGGCGCCTCCATCAAAGGTCAGGGCGGCATGTCCGACGAGGCGCAGGCGAAGGCGCGCTCGCTCGCCGTGCGCGCCATCGTCGCCTATCGCGACCGGGGCTCGCCCTCTCCCGAGGTGCCCGACGCGGCCTGGCTGAACCGCATCATGCGGTTTATGACCAAGGATGCGGGCGACGACTATCTGCCATTGCTGAGCTCGGAGCTCGGGCTGCCGCGCGACATGGGCGCGCCTGACTGGCGCAAGGAAGACCTCGCGCCCGGCCGCGATTTCTCGGTGGCCGTGATCGGCGCGGGCCTTTCCGGCGTCGCCGCGGCCCATCGCCTGTCCCAGTCCGGCGTCAGTTTCACTGTTTTCGAGCGTAGCGAGGACGTGGGCGGCGTGTGGTGGGCCAACCGCTATCCCGGATGCCGGCTCGACACGCCGAACTTCGCCTACAGCCTTTCCTTCGCCCAGCGCCAGGACTGGCCGCAGCAATTCTCGCGGCAATCGGAGATCCAGTCCTATATCGCCGAGGTCACCCGGCTCGCCCATCTTCGCCCGCACATCCGGTTCGGCGTCGAAGTCACGGGGCTGACCTGGGACGAGGCGGCCGCCGTCTGGCGGCTCTCGATCCGCGAGGCGGACGGCTCCAGGTCCGAACGCCGGTTCAACGCGGTGATCTCGGCGGTCGGGCAGCTCAGCCAGCCCTCGATTCCCGAGATCGAGGGGCTCGACGGCTTCAAGGGCCGCTGGTTCCATTCGGCGCAATGGCCTGCGGACATTGACGTCAAGGGCAAGCGCGTCGCCGTGATCGGCGCGGGCGCCAGCGCCTATCAGATCGTCCCCTCGATCGTCGACGAGGTCGACGCGCTGCGCGTATTCCAGCGCAACCCGCCCTGGATGCTGCCGACGCCGACCTATCATGACGACATCAAGCCGGGCATGGCGTGGCTGTTGCGCCATATCCCCTATTATGGCCGCTGGTTCCGCTTCTGGCAGTTCTGGATCGCCGCCGAGGGCCGGCTGCCGTCCGTGCAGGTGGAGAAGGACTGGAAACATCCTGTGTCGGTCGGCCGGGCGAACGAGAGGCTGCGCCAGGAGTGCATGGCGCATCTTGAGGCCCAGCTCACGGACAGGCCCGACCTTCTCGAGAAGCTGACGCCGAACTATCCGCCGGGCGCCAAGCGGATGCTGCGCGACAACGGCGTGTGGACAGCGGCGCTGAAGCGTCCCCATGCGCAGTTGATCACTGAGCCTCTCGCGCGGATCGAGGGCGACGCGATCGTCACCGCCGACGGCGAGCGTCATGAGGTCGACGTCATTGTCTTCGCCACCGGCTTTCTGGCGTCGGACTATCTGCATCCGATGAAAGTCATCGGGCGCGAGGGGCGCGACCTGCATGAATGGTGGGCGGGCGATTGCCGCGCCTATCTCGGCGTCGTCATCCCTGGCTTTCCCAACCTGTTCATGTCCTGCGGGCCGAACACCGGCGTCGTGGTCAATGGCAGCGCGATCTTCTCGGCCGAATGCGCGGTGAAATACGCAACCTCGGCGATCGGCGAAATGCTCGCGAAAGGCTATTCAGCGATTGATTGCCGCATGGAGCCGTTCGAGGCGTTCAACCGCCGGGTCGATGCGGAAAACCTAACCAAATCTTGGGGTGTCGCGACAGTGAGCAGCTGGTATCGAAACGCCGCCGGCCGCGCGTCGCAGACATGGCCGTTCTCGCTGCTTGAATACTGGCGCGTCACGCAATCGGCCGATATGGGCGATTTCGTCCTGACAAAGGCGGGCTGAGAGCGGGTTCGCCGCCGAAAAGAAAAAGCCGAAATCGGGAGGAAACCAGACATGCTGAGACGTCATCTTGTGAAGGCCGCGTCCGCGATCGCGCTGCTGGCATCCACCGGCCTCGCGCAGGCGTTCGAGAAGGTGGTCATCCAGAACGGGTCGCCCGTGCCCGCCGCGGCCTATGTCGACTATTACGTTGCCCAGGAGGCCGGCTTCTTCGCTGAAGAGGGGCTCGACGTCGCGGTGCGTTACGCGCAAGGCGCGCCGCAGGCCGCTCAGATCACGGCGAGCGGCGGCGCGGACCTCGGGCAGTTCGCCTTCGAGCCCTACCTCTATGGCTACGCGCAGGGGATGCGCGGTAAGTTCATCTTCAATTACTCGAACCACAACATCTTCTTCATGGCGGTTCCGGTCGACAGCCCGGCCCGCAGCGTCGCCGATCTCGCCGGCAAGACGATCGGCGTCTCCAACATGGGAAGCGGCTCGCTGATCGTCGCGCGCTCGATGCTGCGCGCGGCCGGCCTGAAATCCGATCCGTCGGTCTTTCTCCCGGTCGGCGTCGGCGACAGCGCGCTGCAGGCGCTGAAGTCGGGCAAGGTGCAGGCGCTCTCTTTGTGGGACGGCGGCTACGCGGCCCTGGAGCGCGCGGGCGTCAAGCTGCGCTATCTGCATCACCCCCGGATCGGCTTCATCGGCAGCGACGGGCTGTTCGTCGCCGACAGCGCCTATGACCGGGTCAAGGACCGCGCCGTGGGCATCCTGCGCGCTCTGGTGAAGGCGCGCATCTTCATGCGCGAAAACCCCGAGGCCGCGCTTCGCATCTACTGGAAGGCCAATCCGGCCTCCAGGCAGGGCGCCACCGATGCCGACGCGCTGAGGACCGGCATGGCCGAGCTCTCGTTCATGATGAATCTCGGGGACGAGACGCCCATCGACCAGATCGGCCGCTTTGATCTCGACAAGCTGACGAACTATCTCGCCGTGATGAAGGAGGAAGGTGTGCTGACCTCCGATCTCTCCGCGAAGGCGCTCGCCACCAATGAGCTGATGGATCGCGTCGGCCCGATCGACGCGCAGGCCGTCCGCGCCAAGGCGCGAGGCTGGAAATGAACACGCACGCTCTTCCCCCCGACGCCGGGGCCCCCATGCCCGGGGGCCCGGAGGCGGATCGTCTCCAGGATCGTCGTCTGGCCGGAACGACGCGGCTGATCGAGTTCAACAGGGTCGCGAAGGTGTATCGCGCCGTCGACGGGCGTCCGGTTCGCGCGGTCGATTCGGTGTCCGCGGCGATCGGGGCGGGAGAGTTCGTCTCGATCCTCGGCCCGTCGGGCTGCGGCAAGAGCACGCTGATGATGATGCTGGCGGGCCTCCTCAGCCCGTCAGAAGGCGAGATTCGCTTCAAGGGCGAGCCGGTCTTCGGACCGCAGGAGGGATGCGGCATCGTGTTTCAGGATGCGGTGCTGTTTCCCTGGCGAACGGTCCTGTCCAACGTCATGCTGCCCGGCGAGGTGCGGGGCCTGCCCAAGGCCGAGCAGGAGCGTCGGGCGCGTGCCATGATCAGGCTGGTCGGCCTGGCCGGCTTCGAGACGAAGTTCCCGCACGAACTCTCGGGCGGGATGCAGCAGCGCGTCTCGATCGCCAGGGCGCTGTCTCTCGAGCCCTCGCTGCTGGTGATGGACGAACCTTTCGGCGCGCTCGACGCCATGACGCGCGAGCAGATGAATCTCGAGCTTCAGCGCATCAGCCTCGACCTGGGCGCGACGGTCGTGTTCGTCACCCATTCGATCGCCGAAGCCGCGTTTCTTTCCGACCGCGTCTTCGTCATGTCGGGCCGCCCCTCGACCGTGCGCGAGATCGTCGACATCGACATTCCGCGGCCGCGGCGCATCGAGCAGATGAACAGCGACGCGTTTGGCGGATATGTCTCGCGGCTGCGCGACCTGCTCGACCACAGAGGAGAGCCCGCATGAAAGCCTCGGCCACGACGCAGGAACTGCGGCCCTGGCGGCCTGTGTTCACAACCCCTCGCGGACTTCCCGCGATCATCTGCACCATCGTCGCGCTTGCGCTCTGGCAGGCGAGCGTCGCTTTGTTCGACGTGCCCGCCTATGTGATCCCCGCGCCCGCGACGGTGGCCGCGCGCATCTATGAGGACCTCGTCTCCGGCCTGATCCTTCCCCACTTCTGGATCACGTTTGTCGAGGTGATCGTCGGCTTCGCCATGGCGGTCGTCCTGGGCATGGGGCTTGGCGTCACCATCGGCCTGTCGCCGGCGATCGACCGCGCGATCTATCCGCTGCTTCTGGCTTTCCAGACCATCCCGAAGGTGGCGATCGCGCCCCTCCTGATCATCTGGTTCGGCTACGGGCTTCATTCAAAGGCGGTGATGGCGGCGCTGATCGCCTTCTTTCCGATCCTCGTCAACGTCATCGCAGGGCTCAGAACGACGGACCAGCGGCGGCTGTTGCTGATGAAATCGCTGCGCGCGCGCCCGCTGCAGGTCTTCACGAAAGTCCGGCTGCCGGGGATGCTGCCCTATCTCTTCGCGGGCCTTGAGGTCGGCATAGTGTTCGCGCTGATCGGAGCGATCGTCGGCGAATTCGTCGGGTCCTCGGTGGGGCTTGGCAGCCTCATCATCCAGCGACAGGCGGTGATCGACGTCGCGGGCGTGTTCTCCGTTCTCGCCTATCTCTCCGTGATGGGGCTTCTGCTGAGCCTCGCAGTCAAACTCATCGCCAGCCGAACGGCCTTCTGGGAGCGGCCGCCGGAGACGACGAACCGCTGAACCAACTTTCCTCGGGACGCCATGCTCGCGCGCCAGGCCACGGCGCCGCGTCGGCGCCACTTTGCCAAAAAAGGGCTGATCCATGCCAATCGCGACATCCAACGGCCGCAGGCTGAACTATGAACTTCAAGGAAACGGCGACGCCGTCCTGATGTTCGCCAGCTCGCTCGGCACGAGCTTGGAGCTCTGGGATCGGCAGACCGAGGCGCTCGCGCCGCATTTTCAGGTCCTGCGTTACGACTATCGCGGCCACGGCCGTTCCTTCCCCAGCGGAGAGGCGGCGAGCGTCGCTGATTTCGCCGCCGACGCTCTGGCGGTCATGGACGCCGCCGGGGTCGGGCGGGCGCATTTCATCGGCCTTTCGCTTGGCGGCATGATCGGCCAGCATCTGGCCCTGCATGCGCCCGGGCGATTGCTCTCGCTCACGCTCTGCGCGACGGCCGCCTATCTGCCGCCGCCCGACGCATGGGAGCAGCGCGCCCGCAACGCGGTGGTCCAGGGCATGGAGCCCTTCATCGAGATTTCTCGCGGCCGCTGGTTCACGCCGCATCTTCTCGCCTCCGCGCCCGACGTCGCAGAGGGCGCGCTCGCCCAGCTCGCGCATGTCGATCCGGCGAGCTACGCGGTCGCCTGCCGGGTCATCCGCGATTTCGACCTGCGCAGTCGCGTGAGCGAGATCAGACTGCCCGTGCAGCTCATCGCCGGCGAACAGGATCCCTCGACGCCCCCTGCCGCGCTGGAGGGGCTTCGCGCGGAGATTCCGGGCGCGACCATGACGATCCTATCGCCCGCCGCGCATCTGCTGAACCTCGAGAGGCCGGACGAAGTCTCCCGCCTCATCGCAAGCTTCGCTAGACGCCATCATCCCGATCAAAGCGCTGCGCAGCCTGCCGACGCCTGATCCCCGACGCACGCCACATCGCCGCCCGGAAGGGCCAAAGGAGCCAATCGCATGTCCCATGTCGTCTCGCACCCCGTCATCGCCGGCGCATCCATCAGGATGTTTCGCGGCGGCGCCGGTCCGACCGCGCTCTTCCTGCACGGGGGCGCGGGATTGAACGTGTGGACGCCGTTCTTCAACGCCGTCTCGCAGCATCATGACCTGATCGTTCCAGAGCATCCCGGCTTCGGCGAATCCGACAATCCCGCCTGGCTCAACTCGGTCAACGACCTCACGCTGTTCTATCTCGACCTGCTGGACGAGATGAAGCTCGATCGCGTGCATCTGATCGGCAACTCCTTTGGCGGTTGGATCGCCTCCGAGATGGCGTCGCGCGATTGCGGCAAGCTCGCGAGCGTGACGCTCATCGGCCCGGCCGGCCTCGCGGCTGTGGGAGATCAGGAGGATCTCTTCCGCTGGTCCTACCCGGAGAGCACGCGCAAGCTGTTTCACAACCAGGCGATCGCTGAGCGCATCCTTTCCGCGACGCCCGGCCCCGAGCAGCTCGCAAACCTGATCAAGAACCAGACGACGATGGCGCGTCTGGGGGCGCCGGTCGGCCTGACGAATCCCGATCTCGCGCGCTGGCTGCATCGCATCACGGCGCCGGCGCATATCGTGTGGGGGCGCCACGACAATTACTGCCCGGTCGCCACCAGCGCCGCCTGGGCCGCCGCGATCCCGGGCGCGAAGACGACGATCATCGAGGACGCCGGCCATCTGCCGCATGCCGAGAAGGCCGACGTCACGGCCGAGGCCGTGCTGGCTTTCCTCAAGAACGCCTGACCCGCGGCATGGCCGCCCCGGGGCGGCCCTTCATCGCTCGATCGAGACTTTAAAAAGGAGAGCATGGCGTGCGCGTCGATGAACAACTGAAGCTGAAGGGGCAGATCGCCTTTGTCTCCGGCGCCGCCCGGGGCCTCGGCTTCGCCATGGCGGAGGCCGTCGCGGAGCAAGGCGCCCATGTGGTGATGACGGATATCGACGCGGACGCCCTGGCGAGCGCGGCGGACCGGCTGCGCGCCGCCGGCGGCGCCGTCGAGACGATCGTGCTGGACGTCTCCGATCTTGATGCGATCACGCGCGCGATCGATGGGATCGTCGCCGCGCATGGACAGATCGACATCGTTTTCGCCAATGCGGGCCTCTCGGCCGGGTCGGGGCCGCGCACCGAGGCCGGCGCCATGGCAAATGTCGATCTCGCGCGCTGGAACGCGCTGCTCAACATCAATCTCACTAGCGTTTTCGTCACGATCCGCTCGGCGGCGGCGCATATGATCAAGCGTCGGCAAGGGCGTATTATCGTCACAAGCTCCATCGCGGGCCTGCGCGGCGAGCCCATGTGCGGCTACGCCTACGCCTCGACCAAGGCCGCCGTCGCCAATCTCGTGCGTCAGTCGGTGATCGAGCTTGCGCCACACAATGTCAATATCAACGCGATCGCGCCCGGTCCGTTTCTGACCGACATCGGCCAGGGACGGTTGCGCGATCCCCATGTAGCCAGCCAGTTCGTCGCCGACGTGCCACTTGGCCGCCTCGGCTCGCCCCACGAGATCAAGGGGCTCGCGCTGCTGCTCGCCTCTCCGGCCTCGAGCTTCATGACCGGCGCCGTCATCCCGATCGACGGCGGCGCCAGCGCCTATTGAGGTCCCACACCATGGCGAACACACAGATGAGCGGACACGGCGTCCCCGCCGGCGAGGTTCTTGCTGGCAAGGTCGCGATCGTCACCGGCGCGGCGCAGGGGCTGGGCGCGGGCTTCGCGCTGACGCTTGCGAAAGCCGGCGCGCGCGTCGTCGTCGGCGATCTCTCCGACGTTTCCGTGACCTGCGCGGCGATTGCCGATATCGGCGGCGAAAGCCTCGGGGCGTGGCTCGACGTGACGGACCCCGCCTCGGTGCGCGGCGTGGTCGAGGCCGCCCGTGCGCGTTTCGGCGGTGTTGACATACTCGTCAACAACGCCGCCATTTCGGGGCAGTTGCAACTCACGCCGCTGACGGAGTTGAACAGCGCCGACTGGGATCGCGTGATGGCCGTGAATGTTCGCGGCGTCTTCGAATGCATCAAAGCCGTCGCCCCGCTCATGCAGGAGCGCGGCTACGGCAAGATCATCAACCTGGCCTCCGGCACCGCAATCAAGGGATCGCCCGGCCTTGCGCATTACGTTGCCTCGAAAGGTGCGGTGATCTCTCTCACGCGCGCCGCGGCGCGCGAGCTTGGCGCGCAGGGCGTGCGCGTCAACGCGCTCGCGCCGGGGCTGACCATGAGCGAGGCGATGATCGCCAACCAGAGCTGGACCAGGGAAATGGTGGCGAACAACATCGCCAGCCGGGCACTCAAGCGCGAAGCCACGCCTGCGGACCTGATGGGCGCGCTGCTCTTTCTGGCGAGCCCGGCCAGCGATTTCATCACAGGTCAAACGCTTTCCGCCGACGGCGGTTCCGTCATGAACTGACGCATGAAGCGACGCTAACGCGGAACAGCGCGAAACAGGGAGAGAACGTCACAATGAGAACGCCATTTGCAGCCCTGCAGGCCGCGGCCATCGCCGCGCTCGCCCTGCTCTCCTGCGCCCCTGCGGCCAGCGCGCAGGAAAAGGTCGTCGTCTACACCGTCACGCCTTTTCCCGAGATGAATCGCCGCATCAGCGACGAATTCACCAAGCGCACCGGCATCAAGGTCGAGTATCTCAACGTGCCGGCGGTCGGCACCCTCGCCGCGCGCATCCGAAGCGAGAAGGACCGGCCGCGCGCCGACGTCTTCGCGACCGCGCCCGTCGATTTCCATGAGGCGCTGGCCAAGGACGGCCTGCTGACGCCCTATCTTTCCCCTGGTCTCCCGCCCGATGCAGTGGCCAAGGGCTATGCGGACGCCAAGGGCAACTGGACTGGCTGGTTCGCCACTGCGACGGCGATTTTCTGGAACACTAGCCAGTTCAAGAAGGAGATCGGGGAAAACGCCAAGCCGCCGCAGACCTGGGATGATCTGCTCAAGCCGGAATTCAAGGGCAAGCTCGTCAGCGCGAACCCGCAGACCTCGGCCGTCGGCTTCGTCCAGCTCGCCACGCAGATGTTTCGCCTGGGAGAAGACAAGGCCTGGGACTATGTCAAGGCCTTCGCCGCCAACTCGGCCCAGTTCACGCCCTCGGCTCCGATCGTCGTGGCTCTGGTCGAGAAGGGCGAGGTCCCGGTCGGCGTATTCTGGCTCAGCGACATTCTGACAGCGAAGGTCGGCCGCAACCAGCCGCTGGAGGTCATGGTTCCGCCCGACAACGCTGTCGCGATCTGGGCGGCCTCGATCGTCAAGGGCGGGCCAAACCCTGAGGGGGCGAAGAAATATATCGATTTCCTCACCTCCGAATTCGTGCAGGACACTGCGGCGAAGGTCGCCTTCTATCATCCCCTCAATACGAAAGTGGCGCCGCCTGTCGGCGCGCCCTCGCTCACCGAAATGAGCGTCGTGAAATACGACATGGAATGGGCGACCGCGAACATGGACCGCCTGCGCAAGAAGTGGGGCGCGGTCACCGGCCAGTGACGCGCGGCGCGCTTAAGACGCGAAGGTCGGCCGCCGCCAGATCGGCGGCCGGAACACAACAAAGGCGCGAACCTGCGCCGATGCGGGAGGCAAAGTCGAATTGAAGAAATATCTCAACATGCAGATGGCCGCGGCGCTTCTTGCGCTCACCCTGTTCCCGGGCGCAAGCGCGATCGCGCAGGAAAAGATCGTCGTCTACACGGTCCTTCCGATCGCCGAGATGAACCGTCGCATCAGCGACGAGTTCACGAAGCGGACCGGCGTCAAGGTCGAGTATCTCAACGTTCCCGCGGTGGGCACGCTGGCCGCGCGCATCCGCAGCGAGAAGGACAGGCCGCGCGCCGATATCTTCGCGGCCGCCCCCATCGATTTCCAGGAGGCCCTGGCCAAGGACGGGCTGCTGGTTTCCTACAAGTCGCCGAACCTTTATCCGGACGCCGTCGCGAAGGGATACGTCGATCCCAAGGGATACTGGACCGGCTGGATCGCGACCGCCACGGCGATCTTCTGGAACACGACCCAGTTCAACAAGGAGTTTGGCGACAAGGTCGCCCATCCCAAGACCTGGGACGATTTGCTGAAGCCTGAATTCAAGGGCAAGCTGGTCGCCGCCAATCCGCAGACCTCGGCCATCGGCTTCATCCAGCTTGCGACGCAGGTCTTCCGGCTCGGCGAGGACAAGGCGTGGGAATACACCAAGACATTCTCCGCCAATGTCGCTCAGTTCACGCCTTCGGCGCCGATCGTGGTGGCGCTTGTGGAGAAGGGTGAGGCGCCGGCCGGCGTCTACTGGCTTGGCGACATCCTGACGGCCAAGCTCAACCGGGGCCAGCCGCTTGATTACGCCATACCGCCCGACAACGCCGTCGCGATCTGGTCGGCCTCGATCGTCAAAGGCGGCCCCAATCCAGAGGGCGCGAAGAAGTTCATCGACTTCCTCACCTCCGAATACGCCCAGGACATTGCCGCCAAGGTCGGCTTTTTCCACCCCCTGAATCCCAAGGTCGCCCCGCCCGTCGGCGCGCCGTCGATCGCGGACATGAAGGTGGCGAAATACGACATGGAATGGGCGACGGCCAACATGGACCGCGTCCGCAAGAAGTGGGGCGAGGTTTCGGGCCAGTAACCCGCCCGCCCGCCGGCTAACGGAGCCGGCGCCCCGACGCGGCGCCGGCGCTCCGCAGCGACGAACTCAACGGAACGATCATGTCAATACTGGCGATGCGACGATTGGGAATCATGACAGGGAACGGCGGCGACGTCCGGATCGAACGGGGAGTCGCCGCGCTCTATGTGTTCGTTCTCGCTTTGCTCGTCGTTTTCGTCGTGTTGCCGACAATTGCGGTGCTGCGCTTTCCCGGCGTTGAGGACTACATCAACATGATGGGCAACGCGCGATGGCGGCGCGCGGCGACCAATACGGTCGTCATAACGCTGCTGTCGACATTTTCCTCTACGGCGATCGGCTTCGCCTTCGCCTTCGCGGCCACGCGTCGGGACATTCCCGGGGCGCGCTTCTTCAGCCTTCTGAGCCTGGCGCCGCTCTTTGCTCCGCCTTTCATGATCGCCTTCGCCTATCTGCTTCTGTTCGGGCGGCAGGGATTGATCAGTCGTCATTTGCTCGGTCTCGATCTCGACATCTTCGGCTGGACGGGTCTGTGGCTGGCCCAGACCATCGCCTTCTTTCCGCTTGCGAGCATGATCCTGAAAGGCGTGCTGGAAGGCATCCACCCCAGCGCCGAGCAGGCCGCGCTGACGCTTGGCGCGACAGAGGGTCAGGCGCTGCGCACGATCACGCTTCCGCTTGTCGCGCCGGGACTGATCGGCGCGATGCTCGTCGTCGCGATCACCGTGCTGGCGGATTTCGGCAACGCCGTCGTCATCGCCGGGAACTATCCCGTGCTGGCCACAGAGGCGTGGTTCATGATGGAGGGGCTCGCCGATCTCAAGGCGGCGGCCGTCGTCGTCGGCCTGCTGCTCGTCCCTGCGGTGGCGCTCTTCGTCGCGAGCCGGCGTCTGCTCGGCGATCGCCGCTATTCAACCGTCACCGGCCGCGGCGGGACGATGGAGCAGATCAAGACGCCGGCCTTGCTGAAATGGCTGGTGGTCGGCGTCTGCTCGCTGGTCAGCGCTGTCGTGGTCGTTCTCTATCTGGGCATCGTCTATGCGGGTCTGGCGGACACATGGGGCTCGGACTGGTCGCTCACGCTTCGCCACTGGAAAGAGGCCTGGGCCTATGCCGACGCGCTCTGGTCGAGCATTCTCGTGGCGGCGCTCGCGGGCGCGGTGACGGCGATTCTGGGGCAGCTTGCGGCCTTCCTCAAATCGCGCGCCCTGCCGTTCCGGCCGGTTCTGGATTTCCTTGCGGTTCTGCCCGGCGCGCTACCTGGCGTGTTCATTGGCGTCGGCTTCGTTCTGGCCTTCAACAAGCCGCCGATCGAACTCGCCGGGTCGATTTGGATCGTCGTGTTCGCGCTCGGCTTCTGGCATTTGCCGCTCGCCTATCAGGCGACGACTGTCGCGCTGGACCAGATTCACCGCAGCATCGAGGACGCCGCGCGCGATCTCGGCGCCGGCGAACTGAGGCTTGTCGCCGATGTCTATGCGCCGCTGCTGGCGAAGGTGCTTCTGGCGTCCTTCCTGCAATCCTTCGTGCGCTCTGTCAGCAATATCAGCGTCGTCGTCTTTCTCGTGGCGCCCGGCAATGTGATGGTGACCTTCGTCATCCTGCAGATGATCGGCGGCATCGACTGGAGCGGCGCCGCCGCGCTCACGACCTTCCTGCTGCTTCTGACGTTCCTCTGCATCGGCGTGGCCGCGCTGGTCGTGGGACGCACCACTTCATTCTCGCGAGGATTCCAGCCATGACAATGCCACTGATGGCGACCGAGCAAGCCGCCAGCGCGCCTGACGCGGCGTTCGACGCCCATGTGCGCCTAATCGGCGTTACAAAGCGTCTCGGCGATTTTGTGGCCGTCGACGACATTTCGCTCGACATCGCGCGTGGCGAGATGCTGACGCTTCTCGGCCCTTCGGGCTGCGGCAAGAGCACGACGCTGCGGCTTCTGGCGGGGTTTTATCAACCCACGCAGGGTGAAATCATTCTTGACAGCGCCAACATCACGCGGCTAGCGCCCAACCAGCGCCAGATGACGATGGTGTTTCAGGAATACGCCCTGTTTCCGCACCTCAGCGTCGCGGACAACATCGGCTACGGCCTCCAGCGCAGACGTGTGAACGCCGCGGAGGCTGAAAAGCGCATCGCGGAGATGCTCGATCTGGTTGGGCTCGGCGGAGCGGGCCTCAAACATCCCCACCAGCTATCGGGCGGCCAGCAACAGCGCGTCGCCCTGGCGCGCGCGCTCGCTGTCGATCCGCAGGTGCTGCTACTCGACGAGCCGCTGTCGAACCTGGACGCGCGGCTTCGTGTGCGGTTGCGCGAAGAGATCGTTCGGCTGCAACGCGTGCTGGGAAAGACGATGGTCTTCGTCACGCACGATCAAGAGGAGGCGCTTTCGATCTCCGACAGAATCGCCGTCATGCGGGACGGACGCATCGAACAGCTCGACGCGCCGGAGCAGATCTATTTCCACCCCCGCAATCGATACGTCGCGGAGTTTGTCGGAACGGCGAATTTCCTGCCTGTCGAGATCGTAGATGACGCGGCGATCCGCGTGGGATCGAACGTCCTCCCCTTCCCGGCGCGGCACGTGTCCGGCAAGCCGTCCTTGATGGTGCGGCCGGAATGTCTGCGGCTTCTGGCCACGAGCGAGGCCGGTTCGGCGCATACCCTGTGCGGGCGGATCGAACGCAAATCATTTCACGGTGCGACCGCGCGCTACTGGGTGCAGACGCCGATCGGCGAACTGATCGTGGATTGCCCGGCGCCCGCCGCCCCTGCGGTCGGCGAGGAGGTCGGCGTGCAGCTCGATATCGCGCGCGCCCATCTGATCGGCGATTGAGGCCACCGCCCCATCATTCCGCGCGGCGAGCCTGTCGCCACGCGGAATGATAGGGGGCGATCTGCGAGCTGCTACGGATCCCAGGGAAGTCGAAACTGGTCGAAGCGATCAGCTAGCCGCTCAGTTCGCTCTCGGTATTGAGGATGCGGCCATCCTTGTAGTCGCCGTGCAGCTTGAGCATATAGCAGGTGCTGTGTGAGAGGCTCAAGCGCCAGACCATACACCAGAGACGCTTGCAGCATCAGCTGCAGGCCACATAACCTCAAATCCAGATAAGCCAGACACTCCGTTCCTGAGGCGCCGCAACAGTGAATAGCCCCGAGTTTCGTGGACGCCTTCGGGCTACATCTGGTGCTGCCGTTCGAACTCGACGGGTGACAGCATCCCATTCCTGACATGCTTGCGTCTGGGATTGTAGAACATCTCGATGTAGTCGAACACGTCCTGCCTTGCCTCTTCGCGCGTTCGGTAGGTCTTGCGGCGTATCCGCTCCCGCTTGAGCAGGTTGAAGAAGCTTTCTGCTACCGCGTTGTCGTGGCAGTTCCCGCGCCGGCTCATCGAGTGCTCAAAATTGTGGTGCTTGAGGAAGGCAGCCCAATCCATGCTGGTGAACTGGGAGCCCTGGACGCCCTTCTGTTTGTCAAGCAGCGATACGTGTCGCGTTGATTTCCTTCTGGCGCTGCATGATGAGGGCGAAGACCTCGCGAGCAAGGTAGCGCTTGATAGCCCGTATGGCGTCGAGCTTGGAATGACCCTCGGCGACGCGGCGAGCGACGTAATCCTTCGTCTTCTGGTCGGTGCGCAATCTCCCGATGGCGATGATGTGCAACGCGCTGTTGGCTGCGCGATCGCCGCCACGGTTCAGGCGATGTCGGACCGTCTTGCCGGAAGATGCGGGAACAGGACTGACGCCGCAGAGGGCGGCGAAGCTGGCTTCTGATCGCATGCGGTCGGGATTGCCGCCGGCGGTGAGCAACAGCTGCGCGGCGCCGTTGTGACCGATCGAGTTGCGCGTCACGAGATTGGGCGCCAGCTCATCGACGATGGCGGCGATCATGGTGTCGAGGTCGGCGATCTCGTCGTGCAGTTCGAGATATCGGCGGGCAAGCGATTTGAGCGCTATCCGATAAGCAGCCTCGATCTCGCGGTAGCTCGTCAGATCAGGGCGCCATGCAGCCAGAGTTCGAACGAGCTGCATTCGGGTCATGTCGCGCAGCAGATCGCGCAGTCCGTCTGGCGCCGCGACGATAGTGTTGTGGATCATCTGCAGCGCGATCCGTCGCGCCGTCACCGCCGTCTTGCGGCAGGCGACAAGGACACGTAGCGCTTCGATCATTCCATCGCGGCTGCGCGGCGTGACGGTTCGATTACCTGCAAAGGCGGCGTGCGCGGCATTCTGCGCGTCGAGATCATCGTTCTTGCCGCGCTTCCGGCGATCTTGCCGATCGGGAGCCGTCACCTCCAGAACCGTTACACCGGCCTGCTGCATGAAGCGCAACAGGCCCGCGCCATAGCTGCCGGTCGACTCGACGCCGATGCGCTGGAGGTCGCCGAAGGACCGCATCCAGGCGAGCATCTGTCGATACCCCTGCCGCGTGGTGGCGAACGATCGCGTCTCGA
>LSIG01000190.1 GCA_001556125.1 Rhizobiales bacterium CCH10-E5
TCATGCTTCGTCCAGCTTAGCGCGGTTTAGCGTACAAACCTTGAGGTGCCCCCATAATGGCCGGAAGTTCCGCATGTTGAACGTGATCGACGAGTTCACCCGGGAATGCATCGCGATCCGCATCGACCGCAAGCTCAAGTCCACCGATGTCATCGACGTGCTGTCCGATCTCTTCATCCTGCGCGGCGTGCCCGGGCATGTTCGTTCGGACAACGGCCCCGAGTTCGTCGCTAGGGCGGTGCGGGAGTGGATCGCGGCGGTCGGCGCGAAAACGGCGTTCATCGAGCCTGGCAGTCCTTGGGAGAACGGCTATTGCGAGAGCTTCAACTCCAAGCTTCGCGACGAGCTTCTGAACGGCGAGCTGTTCTACAGCCTCGCCGAGGCTCGGATCGTCATCGAGGGCTGGCGTCAGCACTACAATACCCAGCGCCCGCACTCCTCGCTCGGCTACAAGCCGCCAGCACCGGTCGCTGTGGTCTGGCCGGCTGCGCAAACCCAACCCGCTTCGCCGGCCATCTCAACCGTGGCCGCCAAGCCCACCATGCACTAGATTAGAACCGGGCCACCTAACGGGGGCAGGCCACATCTGTCGATCCGGCACCGTTGGCTGGTTCTCGTAACCGTCCTAATTTCACCAGCAATTGGGATTTGGAGCTTTCAACGGCTTCCTATTGACGCAGTTCCAGATATTACTAACGTCCAAGTTCAGGTCAATACGGAAGCACCAGGCTTCTCCCCGCTGGAAGTCGAACAGCGGATCACATTTCCAGTTGAAACCGTTCTCGCTGGCTTGCCTGGACTTGAATACACCCGTTCGATTTCGCGCTATGGTCTCTCTCAGGTAACAATTATTTTTCGGGATAGGACCGACATCTATTTTGCACGCCAACTTGTGAACGAGCGTCTGCAGGGCGCTCGATCCGAGTTGCCGGCCGGCCTGGAACCTAAGCTGGGACCTATCGCAACCGGCCTGGGCGAAATTTTCATGTACACGGTCGAGCCGCTTCCCGGTGCGCGCAAACCCGACGGATCACTCTGGACATCTGAGGATCTACGGACGCTGCAGGATTGGGTCATCCGCCCGCAATTGAGGAATGTCCCAGGCGTCACCGAAGTCAATACGATCGGCGGTTTTGAACGTCAGTATCACGTAACCCCCTGGCCGCCTCGGTTATCGGCTTATGGGTTGACGATGACTGATGTCCTCAACGCCCTGCAACGCAACAACGCAAACGTTGGCGCAGGATATGTTGAAAATAACGGAGAGCAGAAGCTTGTTCGAGTTATGGGTCAGGCAAGCCGGCTTGAGGACCTACGCAATATCGTCATAGAGCAGCGCGGTGGGATCCCGATCCGCATAGCCGACGTCGCAGACGTGCTCATGGGCGAAGAGCTAAGAACGGGAGCCGCGACGCAAAACGGACAGGAGGTCGTTCTAGGCACTGTCTTCATGCTGATCGGCGAGAATAGTCGGACGGTAGCACAAGCTACTTCTGCAAAGCTCGCCGAGGCCGCACGGTCGCTGCCCGCAGGGATCACGGTAAAGCCGGTCTACGATCGCACGGAACTCGTCGAGCGTACAATTGGCACGGTCGAGAAGAACCTTGCCGAGGGCGCGCTCCTCGTCGTGCTGGTGTTGTTCTTGCTGCTTGGGAACATTCGGGCCGCGCTGATAACGGCGGCGATCATTCCTTTTGCGATGCTGCTCACCATTACAGTGATGGTGCAAAGCCGCGTTTCGGGAAACCTAATGAGCCTAGGCGCGCTCGACTTCGGCTTGATCGTCGATGGCCGGGCTCTGTGGTCATTTCTACATTAATACACGCTAAGGGCATTTTGCAGGTGACGGGAAACACATGATTTCCGCTCACCGTGATCGCGGGGCAAACTGGCCACGCAATAGGGCCATTTTTTGCGCGACAAACCCTGTCGGAATGTTAGGCTGTGCGGCAACACCTGATTTGAGGTTTGTCGCACATGTTGATCGGTTACATGCGGGTATCGAGTAGTGACGAGCGCCAGTCGGTTGCCTTGCAGCGCGATGCCCTGCTCGCGGCCGGGGTCGATGAGCGCCATCTCCATCAGGATCGCGCTTCCGGAGCGCGTGATGACCGGCCGGGTCTGAAGGCATGCCTCGGCGAATTGCGCGAAGGCGATGTCCTGGTCGTCTGGAAGATAGATCGGTTAGGCCGGTCACTCTCCCACTTGATCCGCATCGTCGAGGATTTGAAGGAACGTGGTGTCGCCTTCCGATCTCTCACGGAGGCGATCGACACCACGAATTCGCACGGCGCGTTTCTGTTCAACCTGTTCGGCTCGCTTGCAGAATACGAGAGAGTGCTGATCACCGAGCGGGTCAATGCCGGCCTGGCGGCGGCTCGCCGACGTGGCCGTAAGGGCGGGAGACCTCCAACGATCGATGCGGAAAAGGTCGAGCAGGTTCTAGCTGCTTTGGAAGCTGGCGCCAGCAAGGCGTCCGTGTGCCGGACGTTCAAGGTGGCGCGCTCGACCTTGATCGACACGTTGAAGCGGACTGGATGGACAGGCCCCGGCAAGACCGGCACGCCCGAAACCGTAGTTTGACGAGTGACCGTGGCTGATGGCGTTTCTCGATGAGCAATCGCGTGCCGTTTTATTCGAACCACCCGAAGCTTATGAAGATGCGCAAGCGCGCTATGCACTGACTTCCGAGGATATTGTCTTCGTCAAGGAGCATCGCCGGTCGCATAATCGGCTTGGCTTTGCGATCCAACTCGCACTGGTGCGTGATCTGGGCCGTCTGCTGCGAATAGGCGAAGTTCCACCTCAGGCGGTTGTCTCTGTTGTCGCCGACCAGCTGGGCATCGACCCTGCAGTGTTCGAGTTCTACGCCCAGCGCGACGAAACGCGCCGGGAACACGCGCGCGAGATCGTCTCTGCACTGGAGCTTCAGCCTGTCCGGACGAGTGACTATCGCGAGTTGATAACGGCGGCGGCACGCGAGGCGGCGGCCACTGAACAAGGTGCGCCGATCGCCAAGGCCGTGATCGAAGCCTTGAAGGAACGAAAGTTGCTCGTTCCTATGCCGGAGCTGCTGATCCGTCTGGCACTGGCCGGCCGGGCGGCGGCGCGTCGACAAGCCTATCGCGAATTGATCCGGGATCTGGAGCAGCCTTCGATCGAGGCGCTTGATCAGCTCCTCGCTGAGCGGGCCGGCGATCGGAGCCACCTTGGCTGGATTGCGGAAGCACCTGAAGGGGCGAAGCTGAAGAACCTCAAAGGCTTGATCGCCCGCCTCGAGGTATTGCGCTCAGCCGCCATTCCCGACGACCGTCGCAAGACGATCCATGCCAATCGCTACGGCATCATCGCCAGGGATGCACGCATTCTGCATGCCCGGGAGATACGACGCCTGACATCCGAACGTCGCTACGCCACGCTGGCCGCCTTCGTCATCGAGAGACAGGCGTCGATCACCGACCTGACGATCGACATGTTCTGCAAAATGATTGGGAGCAACCGCCGCAAGGCCGAGATCAGCCGCACGGAACGCCGGCTAAAAGAGGCCGAGGTTCTTGATGGGGTGGCGCTTGAGCATCTCAAGCTCGGCGAGGCGCTTCTGGCCGCTCGTGCGAGCAAAACCGATCTTGCATCGGCGATCGCAGCCTCCCTCGGCTGGGACGGATTGGTCGCCAGCATGGCGGCAGCCAGATCTGTCGTCCACCCTGATCGCAGTAACGAATTCGACGAGCTCATCAAGCGGCACAAATCGTTGCGCAAGCTGGGCAGACTGATGTTCCGCACGTTCTCGTTCCGGTCGTTTCGTGCTGATGATCCGATCCTTGTAGCAGTGGACCATCTGCGCGCGCTCTATGGCGGCCGGAAATTGCCGGCGCAGGTGCCGCTCGCCTTTCTGACCCGCAAATGGCGACGCTGCGTGCGCCCGAACAGTGCCGATATCGACCTGCGCGCCTGGGAAGTGGCGGTCCTCGTTCACCTGCGAGAGCGTCTGAGGGCCGGTGACATCTGGGTCGAAGGCAGCCGGGCATGGCGCAGTTTCGAGGATTATCTTCTGCCTCGGCCGATCTTCGAGCTGATGCGCGCCGAGGGGCGGCTCGGGCTCGCACTCCCCGACAGCTTTGCCGAATGGCGAGCAGAACGGACCGCCACGCTCGATGCGAAGCTGAAAGAGCTGGCAAAGGCGGCGGCTGCCAATGCTATTCCGGATGCAGCGATTTCCGACAAGGGCCTGTCGATCTCGCCGATCCGCGAGGAGGAGCGCGACAGCATCGTCGCGCTCAGCCGCCGACTATATGTTCTGGTGCCACGGATCAGGATCACCAGCCTGCTTGCCGAGGTGCAAAGCTGGACCAAATTCCTCGACAGCTTCACGCATTATCGTACCGGTGAGACGGCAAACGACGAGGCAGCGCTGATGGCAGCGATCCTTGCCGACGCCACCAATGCCGGAGCCGAACGTATGGCGGAAAGCTCACGCGGCGTCACGATCCACCAGATGATGCTGATGGTGGACAGGCATATGCGATCGGAAACCTACGCCACGGCGACCGCCGTGCTGGTCGATGCGCAGCAGGCCCATCCCTTTGCCGCGATCTGGGGTGACGGCCATATCTCCTCCTCGGACGGACAGTTCTTTCCGGCTGGCGGGCGTGGCGAAGCCAGCCTCGACTACAATGCAAAATACGGCAAGCGACCGGGGGCGTCGATCTATGGCTTCCTGTCCAACCGTTTTGCTTCCTTCTTCTCCCGCATGATCCAGGCATCCGAGGGCGAAGCCCCCTACGTTCTCGACGGCCTCCTTCACAACGAAAGCTCCGTCGAAATCTATGAGCACGCAACCGATACCGCTGGCGCCACCGAAACGACGTTCTCCATGTTCCACGCCTTTGGCTACAGGCTCATTCCCCGTATCCGCAATCTCGGCAATCGCAGGCTCTTTGTCATTGATCGCGATCCGGCTTACGAACCGCTCGACGCGCTGATCGCTGGAACCGTCAACATGGATGTCGTCGAGCACCACTGGGATGAGGTCTTGCGGCTGAAGGCTTCGATCGCTGCAGGTTTGGTGCCGCCTTCCGTCATCCTCAAGAAGCTGGCAGCGTCGCCGCGACAAAACCGGCTGAACCAGGCCCTGCGCGAAATGGGCCGGATAGAACGCTCGATCTTCATCTGCGACTGGCTGCTCGATACGAAACTGCGCCGCAGATCGCATGCGATCCTCAACAAGGGTGAAAGCCGTCATGCTCTCGCACGCGCCATCTTCCTCCACCAGCTCGGCGAATTGCGCAACCGCGTCGCCGAAACCATGGCTTACCGCGCGTCCGGTCTTAACCTCGTCGTCAACGCCATCATCCTGTGGAACACTGTCTATCTCAGCCGTGCTGTCGATTATATCAGCAGTCAGGGTATTATCATTCCGGACGAGCTGCTCTCCCAGGTCGCACCACTACCATGGGCGCATATCGCGCTCACCGGCGACTACCTCTGGAACGAAATTGACCGACCCCTCGAACGCTTCAGGCCAATCCGGGCTAACCGCTTCAATCCAAACAACTTCAAATTCCCTTAGCGTGTATTAATGTAGAAATGCCCACGGAGCCCCTGGTTCCGGTGATGAGATCAAATCCTCGACCAAGATCGAGCGCCGATTCGCCTCTGATCCGGGCGAACTGATCGGTCAGGCGGCCGAGGAAGGCCGCCGTATAGATGCCGCGCATACCGCCGCCATCGAGGCTGAGCACACGGAACGGCCTCCTAAGAGTCCGTCCCGGAACTCATGACGCTCGCGCGATGCGGCGGATAAGAACCATGG
>LSIG01000191.1 GCA_001556125.1 Rhizobiales bacterium CCH10-E5
GCCTCAAGCTCGTATGCGTCAGGATCTGGCTACGCGGTAATGAGTCGACGGCCTAACACCACAAGACGGCGACGGATGGTTTCTCGGAGCACTCGCGTTCGGTCGATTATGAAGCGAACGATCTGGAATGGATGCCACTCCGGCTTATTGAGCGATAGGGCGAAGACGTGCTTGCGCGCTCGTCCTTTGTACGAAAGCAGAACCTTGAACTCGGGTTTATGCGGATGGTCGTCAAACCATTTCTCGTCCGATGAAACATCAATCGAAAGCGCGGTAGCAAGGTTCCAACCGGTTCCCAATAAGAATAGCCAAAGAAAAACTGCAGTGTCATGATAGCTGGGATGGAACCATCTCAGTTTTCCAACGATTCCCTGCCTACCACGATCTGTCATGCCTGGCGCAATATAGGCGGGACCAAGGTGATATTGGGCATCGGTGTTCGCCTTAGTTAAGCCAAGGCCTCGCTCTTCATCAAAGCCCCGCTTATCTGGGAGGATGCTCTTTGTTAAATGGTGAATAAGCCAAGCATGGTTCTCGCGCTGCGCCCAATATGAGCGTGTCATACCTCGGCAAATTGACTCACCCCGGGGATCGCGACCTGTGGCCGCGAGGTTCTCTCCTTCGCGGAACATTGCTTTGATTTCGCGGCCTTCACTCTTGAGGGCGTTGAAAAGCCTACGCATGCCAAGCAGGTCGACATCTTCTTGTACCGCGCCTACGTCGGCCGGGCGGGCGGGCCACCAGAGATGCCCGAGACCTTCGATTTGTCGGATGCGTTCAACCACACTTTTCACCGTACGGTAGGTGGTACTGTGGCTCCCGCCCGCTTGCAGCCAAGCCATAAACTGGTTGCCGTGCGCAGTGGTCAGGTCCTCAACGCGCAAGACTACGGGGTCTGTGATGTCCAAAAATCGGAATAGATAGCGCAGCGCCGAACGCACCGAGACTCCGTGCCGCGGCCCCGGGCTAGCAAGACGAAAGTACGTAGCAATCTGACGAGCGAACCGCGGTCGCCCGGCAAAATCACCTCCCCAAACCCACTGAATCGCATTGCGAAGCTCAGTTTTTCGTCCGCCATTCGCAAATTCGGATAGGTCAACATAATAGATTGGTGCATCGCCGGGGTTCACCCAAAAGCATAAATCGGCATCATTGACTTGCACTGCAGTCATGATGCCGTATCCTCAACCGATTCTGATAGATTTAGATACTCGTGCCAGCCGTTCGCCATTGAAGCGACGCTTGTCGCAGTCGCCAGCCAACGTAAATACAGATCCGTAGTTTCTTCGCTGACGTGGCCGAGCTGCCGGCGCAGCATGTCGAGCCAAAACCGTCCTCGAAGTTGAAGCCAGTCAGCCCCTTGGTCTGCAATGGATCCGCCGGCTGCTGCTGCATCGAGCTTAAGCGCACCGAGTACGTAAAAGCAGGCGAAAGCGTGCCGACCGAAGTGCGGATGCCAGGTAACGGGGCGAGGGTCGGATTTGAACGCCTTGTAGATCGTGTGTCCAGTGAGTGGCACGCCCTCAAATCCGGCAGAATCGGATAGAAACAAAGCGTTCGACGGCATGTTGCCGGTTCGCCGCTTGAAGCGAAGCGCGAGCACCATTCGGCGAGTGTCGATCCATGTCCGCAATTCCTCCGCGAACTGTATCGGGATCTGGACTGTTCGAGGCCGGCCGCCCTTGGTGATGGCGACTCTCAGGGGTGCGGATGGATGTCCCCTTCGACGAAGCTCCTCGAGAGCCTCGAGCGATGGGAACATCTCAATGCTCAAACCGGATACCTCCATACGGCGAAGGCCGACCTCCACAATCATTCTGCACGCAAGTGCCTTGGCGTAGCCCCGTTTTTTCCGCAATGAATGAAGCCATTCGCGAACCTGGTCGACCGTCGGCAGCATCACAACTCTAGCGATTTGTTCTGTGGTTGACGGCTTCGCCCGGCCTGCTCTGACCCGCATGCTTGCCAGCGACGTGACGGTCGTACGCCCCGAACGAACCGGCCGCATCTTCTCGATCATCGGAACGGAAAATGGCTGACGTAGCCCGCAATCAGCGGCCCAGCGGAGGAAGTGAGTTGCCTGATCAGCGCGAGCGTTCGCGGTTGCGGCCTTCAACTTGCGGCGGCGGCGGGCGGCCCAGTGACCATCTAGTAGTTCACGTTGATACGTTGTTACATCGTCATAAGATAAGGTGCGCCAGTCTAACCTACGGTGTTCGCACCATTCATTGAAGTTTTTTAGCTCATAGGCCATGCTTCGCAGCGTCGCTTGTCGCGGAAAATCGCGACCAACTAGGTCGTGTCCCATAGCGTGGTGTAGCTGACGGTGGTCACCGGCGATTGCCGGTTA
>LSIG01000192.1 GCA_001556125.1 Rhizobiales bacterium CCH10-E5
CGGCGGACCAGTTCGACGATGTCGGCGATGAGTTGCTCCTCATCGTCGCGTCCGCGCGGGATCTGGCGCTGGGTCGAGCGATGCTGCCCGAGCACACGGCAGACCCGCCGCTCCGACACCTTCAGGGCGAGCCGGATATGCTCGATGCAGGCACGGCGACGCGCGGGGCTTACCAGTTTCCCGAAGCCGCCTCCTTCAGGATCAGCTTGTCGAGCGTCGGGTCCGCGACGGCGCGACGGAGCCGGGCGTTCTCGGCCTCAAGCTCCTTCATCCGCTTCACCTGATCCGTCTTCAGTCCGCCGAACTCACGACGCCAGCGGTAGTAACTGACCTCCGTCACGCCGATCGAGCGGATCGCATCGGCAACGGATTGGCCCTGCGAGACCAGCACATCGACCTGGCGCAGCTTCGCGACAATCTCTTCGGGCTTGTGACGCTTCTTCGGCATTGCGGTCCTCCTGTCTGCCAAAAGACATAGTTCAGGGTGGACCAATTCAACGGGGGTGGATCAATCGGCTCATCGGCCTCACTCAGCCGCCACAGCAGAGCCAGAAGCGTCTCGGTCATGGAGCATTCCGTTGCGGCGGAGGAGGCGCAAGATGCGATCCTCGTAGTGGATGCGCTTGAAGACGGCGTGTGCGGGCGGCTTGAGCTTCACGACGACCTTCTTGGTTCGTGTGCCTGGCTTCCCGAGATGCACCCGAAACACCAGGTGATTGAGCCGCCAGTCTGCGCCAAGGCTTGCTCCCCGCATCATTTCGCCGAGCCTCGCCAGTGCGTTGTCACGCCCGTCGCGCGCCACGTAGGAGAAAAACGTCCGAGTTTCGCCGGTCTTCGCATCAGCGCCGACCCGGTCAACCTGCACCTCCGAGATCTGCACACGCTGAATGAAGTCGTCGAATTCGTGGGTGAAACGGAACCCAAAGCCGACCTGCTGCACCCGATCGAGCGTGTAGAGGTTCTGGGCATGATCCGATGCGAAGAAACCCGGAGGATCGGAAACCGGATGCGAGGCGTCTGCTCCGGTTCCTGCGCAACCCATCGCAGTTGGGCGAAATTCTGAGTAGTGGCGGAGGGAAAGGACTCATCCTCTAACTCTCTGATAAGCCATGGCGAATCGCCCACAACACCCGCCCACCTCCGAGCATTTCCTCGTATGCGCAGATTTGCCCGAGTGCAACGAAAGACAGGTGATTTCTACCAATAGACTCCGTGTCGACGGAATTTGGGCGGCAAGAACGAGGGTAGCCGTGGTTTATAAGACATGCCCGCGATTGTCGGATATTGCGGTGTTGCCAGGGCGGTGAGTTCACGCAGCCTGGCGATCCGGCTTTCTGTGCTTGGATGCGTCCGCAAGAGAGACGGCTCGGGAATGCGTCGGCCGGGAAGAAAAATTTCTTCCCAGAACCTTCCGACACGGCGTTCGAGTTTGCTCAGCGCTCTCATGAGACCCTCCGGGTCGCCGGTCAGCTCCGCCGCCGCGCGATCTGCGTCATACTCGCGGGTGCGCGACAGGCCGAGCTGCACGAGCGCCATCAAGGTGGGCGCGAAGATGAGAAGCGCCACGATATGCCACGGAACATAGACCGCGCCCGCGAAAATAAGAGGTAGGTTGAGGAGCAGCAGGAATTGTACAAGCCAACTCGCGATGGAAACCAACCGTGACATCATATCTGCCAATCCCATGATCCACAGGTCGCGGTTCGCGATGTGGCCAACTTCGTGAGCCAGGACGCCGACGAGTTCGCGACCGTCGAGGAGTTGAAGCAGTCCATCGGTGACGCAGATTGTACTGTCTTCCGGACTGCCCATCGCGAAGGCGTTCGGCAACGGGCTCGATACGCGATAGAGCTTCGGCGCGCGCGGCAAATCGGCACGTCGCGCAAGTTCCGCTATTCCTGCGCAAGGCCGGGCGCATCACGTCCCGTTATGCGCTCCGCCTGATATGCGGACAGCAAGAAGTCTTGCGGCAGATTGGGGACAAAAATCAGACCCGCAACCATTCCGAAGGCAAGCAGCAGGCCGACCTCCGCGCCGACGACCGCTGTCATGGACACCCAGGCGATCATCGCCATAAGGCCAAGCAAGAGCGCGGATTGGACGAGATTGATAAATCGATGCCTCGTCGAGACAGCGGGCATTTCCGGCTCCTATCGCGGTTCGCCGAGTGTGATCTTGAGGCTCTTGCGCTGATCGCCGCGCCGGATGTGCAATTCAACCTGATCCCCGGGGCGATGCGCTTCGAGCGCTGTGATCAGGTCAGCCGCTTCATCAACTCTAGCCGCTCCAAGGCCGATTATCCGGTCGCCGACTACAATGAGCCCATCGCCGCTAATGCGGGCGGGCACCAGTCCCGCACGGGCAGCGGGGCCGTCAGGATCGACTCCGAGGACCGGGACGCCGGAGGAGCCATCCTGCGCGAGCATCGCGTCGACCCTGGGATCGAATAAGATGCCGAGTCGTGGTGGTGCATAGCTGCCGCGAGCGATGAGCTGTGGCACCACCCGGTTGACCGTATCGACGGGAACCGCAAAGCCGATTCCCGCACTGCCGCCGGATGGACTGAAAATGGCCGTATTGACGCCGATCAGACGCCCCGCGCTGTCGATCAGAGGGCCACCGGAGTTTCCGGGGTTGATTGCCGCGTCCGTCTGGATCAGGCCCCGTATCGGGAGACCGTTTTCGCCCGGCAATTCGCGGCCAAGGGCCGAGACAATTCCGGTCGTCATCGTCCAGTCGAGGCCGAACGGATTGCCGATGGCGAACACGCTTTGACCGACACGTAGATCGTTGCTGGCTCCGATGGGTATCGGCGGTGGTCGACCCGCACCAACACCGATGTGCAGGACTGCCAGGTCGTGCTCGGGTGCGCGCCCCACCAGACGCGCGGCGAAGGCACGGCCATCAGCCAACCTGACGACTGCCCGGCTTGCACCAGCGATAACATGGTTGTTCGTTACCACATGACCGAGTTGGTCCCAGACGAATCCTGAACCGTTCCCGCGCGGAACGTCATAGGCGTTCCGGGTCCAGGGATCCACTACACGCTCGGCCGTCGTGATGAAGACGACACTGTCTCGAGCGGCATTGAAAACCGTGATGGTGCTTTGTTCGAACGCCGCCAAGTCGCCGCGCGGAGCGACGGCGCGCGGTTCGGCAAACCGACCCAGCACAACGCTCTGAATGATAGGAAAGCTCTGCCACACAATTATGATAAGGAGTGCGGCAGAGGTTGCCGAAATAAGTCGAATGAAAAAGGTTCGGTTCATTGACCGCCATCCGCATTTTCAGTAGGGAGCTGTTCGCGCCGGTCCTGATCGCGCACCAGCCAGTGGACAGCGCCCAGTGCAAGAGCCGCGCCCGCGAGTGCGGCAATCTTTGCCGGCTCCGTCTCGCCGAGGTCCAGGATGATGAATTTGCGCGCGATGGCGAGGAGCGCGATCAGCACGATCGTGCGGACTTGGAGGATCCCGAAGCTGCGTTCGGTCGCAACAAGAAGGGAGCGCTTGAACTCGAGCGCGATCACCACGGTGAAGATCATGCCGAACACCACCTGGAAGGTGGCGTAATCGAGCGTGTCGAATGCCCCCAGAACCAGGCGGTTCACGACTTCGCGCATCAGCGCCCAGACCGACGCCACGACGATCGCCGCAATGATGACGCTGAGGACGAAGATGACACATTGCTCGAACTTCTCGTAGAGAGTCATCGCCGACCATTGTTCACGGGTCAGCCCGGATCGTTGCAAGTCTTTCATGATTGCCTCTCGAAGGCCGCCCCGGAGAGACAAGCTCCCCAGGGCTTCTCCAGACGGTGCGATATCGCAAGGAGCGGAGGGGACGCCGTAAACCAGCGACACCCAATGTGGCAAATCAGCCGTTCTTGACCTCGATGCGCTTGACCTTCGCCTGCGCCTCGGGAGTCTGGGGCAGCTTGATCGTCAGAACCCCGTTCTTGAAGGATGCCTGCGCCTTTTCGCCATCCACACCGGGAGGGAGCGGAATTGTCCGGTAGATCGCGCCGTAGCTGCGCTCGGACAGGTAATACCCCTTCTTCTCCACCTGGCGCTCGATCTTCTTCTCCCCCTTCACAGTCAACATGTCATCGTTGACCGTCACCTCGATGTCCTTCATCTCCATGCCCGGCAGCTCGATCGATACTTCGATCGCCTTGTCGGTCTCGACCACGTCGGATTTCGCTTCGTCGCTGCCAAAGGGCCATTCGAAATGACCGACACGGTTCCAGAAGTTCTCGAACACATGGTTCATTTCGCGCTGGAGTGTCGCGATCGGGTTGTCTTCGCTGCTCTTGGCATCTGGCGCGCCGTCCTTGCGCGCCCAGGGGATGAGGTCTTTGATCTGCATGATATGGTCTCCTTCGGTTTTCAGGCGCCCTTGACGGCGATCTTTTTCGGCTGCGCTTCAGGGGCTCGGGGGAGCGTCAGGGTGAGGACACCTCCACGCATCTCGGCTTCGATCCTGTTGGGGTCGAAGTCGTCGGAAAGCGTGAAGGCACGCTCGAAATCGCCCTCGCCATATTCGGCATAGGCAAGTTCGAGGTTTTCCGGCCGCACCGGGTCAACTTTGCCGCGGATCGTCAACACACGATTTTCGAGCGTGATCTCGACCGCATCGGCGGCGACCCCAGGCATTTCAAGCATCATGGAGACACCCTGATCGGTCTCGACGATATCGCTCAACGGGCGATAGATGCGTCCGCCGCCGGTGGTCTCGGGCGAGTCGGTCGGTGTCTTTTCGGCGGCTTGCGTGATGTCGGTGCTCATCGTTCCAGCTCCTCTCAGGCTGCCTTGATCTCGATTTTCTTCGGCTTTTCTTCCTCGGGCCGGGAGATGACGATCCGCAATACGCCGTTCGTCATCCTCGCCTCGACCTTGTCATCCGAGGCCGCGAACGGCAGGCGGATAGTCCGGGAAAACCTGCCGAAACTGCGTTCGTTGCGGTGCCAGTGCGCACCGTCGGGAACCTCGGGCGCCTTGCGTTCGCCCGAAAGCGTCAGGACGTTGTCCTTAACCGAAATCTCAATGTCGCCCGGTTCGATGCCGGGAAGTTCAGCGGCGATGGCAACGGCCTCAGGGCCTTGCCAGACATTCACCGCCGGGAACGCCGCGCGGGCCGGCGGCCAGAAACCGCGGTCCAGATCGCGCATCATGGAGCGCATCAGCGCAAAAGGATCGCTGCGGCGCAGATATGTCGGATAGAGCATTGCTGGCCTCCTGTAGCTGATCGATGCCCGAACCGACGTCGGTCGGGCAACCTGGCCGGCCGGACGTCGGTTCGGAGACCGCCCATCAAGATAAGCCGTTCCATTTATTGTGCAAGCATATATGCTGCGTGCGTTGCACCTTGGATAGAGGCAGTCTAACCTGTTTGTCATACAGCCGGAGGAAGAATACCCATGATCGCTTCGGACATCGGGCTGATCGGGACGACGATCCACCGTGTCGCGCAGCTCATCCAGCAGCGGATCGACAACGAGATCGGCGATAGTGGCCTGACTCGCCTGTCCTGGATGGCGGCGGCACACGTCGAGGATTCGCCCGGGCTGACCATCGGCGATCTGGCCGGGCGGCTGGAGGTAGGCCGAGCCACTGCGGGCCAGCTCGTCGATCGCATGGTCAAGGGCGGTTGGGTCGAGCGGTCGCCGTCACAAAGCGACCGGCGGTTGCAGATCGTCACGGTAACCCCAAAGACTAGGGCGATGCTGGATGAACTCGCGCCCCGGCAATCGGCGTTAGAAGATGAAATCCTGCAGGATTTGTCCCCGGACGAACGGTGCGTCCTGCTTGTGCTGCTCGAGCGGATCCGGATGCGGCTGATGCAGAGGCAAGGCTGATCGGCATGGAGAAGAGAACCGAATACAACATCTGGTACTGGATCGTCGCCTTCTTTGCGATCCTCCTCATCCAGAACCTGATCGCCGGCTGGCAGTCGGTCGCCCCCATCACCTACAGCCAGTTCGAGACCTACCTAAACGATGGCAAGATCGCCTCGGTTGCGGTCGGATCAGACGCGATCACCGGCACGTTCAAAGAGCCGATTGGCGGCAAGCGACAGTTTATCACCACAATCGTAAATCCCGCGATCCTGGCGCGGATCGACCG
This sequence comes from Rhizobiales bacterium CCH10-E5, assembly GCA_001556125.1. GTDB lineage: Bacteria > Pseudomonadota > Alphaproteobacteria > Rhizobiales > Beijerinckiaceae > Allobosea > Allobosea massiliensis. The sequence goes on from LSIG01000192.1 coordinate 6,122, forward strand.
CTCGGGGGTGGAGATCACCGGGGTTCCGCAGAATACGCTGATCGGCACGATTCTGTCCTGGGTGGCGCCCGCGCTCGTCTTCTTCGGAGTCTGGATGCTCCTATTTCGAAAGTTCGCCGAGCGGCAAGGCTTTGGCGGGTTCATGCAGGTCGGCCGCAGCAAGGCCAAGGTTTACATGGAAAAAGAAACCGGCGTCAGCTTCGCCGACGTGGCCGGTGTGGACGAGGCCAAGGCCGAGCTCGAGGAGGTCGTGGAGTTCCTCAGGAACCCCGCCGAATACGGAAAGCTGGGCGCACATATCCCCAAAGGCATATTGCTCGTCGGGCCGCCGGGCACCGGCAAGACGCTTCTGGCGCGCGCAGTGGCAGGCGAGGCCGGCGTGACCTTCTTTTCGATCTCGGGCTCCGAGTTCGTCGAGATGTTTGTGGGCGTCGGTGCCGCGCGGGTGCGCGACCTCTTCGAGCAGGCTCGGAAATCCGCGCCGGCGATCATCTTCATCGACGAACTCGACGCTCTCGGGCGGGCGCGCTCCTCCGGCCAGATCGCTGGCGGCCATGATGAGCGTGAGCAGACGCTGAACCAGCTTCTGACCGAGCTCGACGGCTTCGACCCGTCAGTCGGCATCGTGCTGCTTGCGGCCACCAACCGTCCGGAGATTCTCGATCCGGCGCTGCTGCGTGCGGGACGCTTCGACCGGCAGGTGCTGGTGGATCGGCCGGACAAGAAGGGGCGCGTGCAGATTCTTGGCGTGCACATGAAAAAAGTGAAGCTCGCCCCGGACGTCGATGCCGAGAAGGTCGCAGCGCTTACTCCCGGCTTTTCCGGGGCAGACCTTGCCAATCTCGTCAACGAGGCAGCATTGCTCGCCACGCGCCGCAAGGCTGATGCGGTGACGATGGACGACTTCAACAATGCCGTCGAACGCATCATCGCGGGGTTGGAAAAGAAGAACCGCGTGCTCAATCCGCGCGAGCGCGAGATCGTGGCGCACCACGAGATGGGGCACGCGCTGGTGGCGATGGCTCTGCCGGGGGTGGACCCGGTGCACAAGGTCTCGATCATCCCGCGCGGAATTGGCGCGCTCGGCTACACCATCCAGCGCCCGACCGAGGACCGCTTCCTGATGACGCGGGAGGAACTCGAGAACAAGATCGCAGTCCTGCTTGGCGGGCGCGCGGCCGAGAAGATCATCTACAATCACCTCTCGACGGGGGCGGCCGACGACCTGGTCAAGGCGACCGATATCGCCCGCGCCATGGTGGCGCGGTACGGGATGGATGAAGACCTCGGGCATGTCAGCTACGATACCGATCGGCCCGGCTTTCTCGGCACCGGCGACCAGTCGTCGTGGCTGAACCGCCGCTACAGCGACGCCACTGCCGAGCGGATGGACGCGAAGGTGCGCGACATCGTGGATGGCGTGTTCAAGCGCACGCTCACCCTTCTTGAAACCAATCGGGATCTTCTTGAGCAATCGGCGCAAGATCTCCTGCAACGAGAGACACTGGACGAGCCGGATCTGGTGGCAATTGGGTCCAAGGTGAAAAGAACGGAAGCGGTCGCTGCGTGACACTGTCACTGGCGCAGATGATCGGCGGATAACCCTGACTGGATAAAGATAAAGGAGAAGACAAATGGCAAACGGAGCTTGCGATATTTGCGGTCGCCCGGCGACGGCGCGCGTGCGCGCCTCGGTGAACGGCAGAATTCAGAACATGGAGCTTTGCGACCAGCATTACCGCGAGATGGTGCGCCGGTCGGGCCGCAGCGCCTCGCCGCTGGAGTCCCTGTTCGGACGGCATTCCCTTCTTGACGAGTTCTTCGGCGACAGCGGTTTCGGCAGCCTCTTTGGCGACAGCCCGTTGCGGGGCGGCACGCTGGGCTCCATGGGCGACGGTGATGACGAGGTCGTCGACGCCACTTTCGGAGAGGGCACGCCACGGCGTGGTTCGCGGCGCGGCGGCGGACGCACCATTGCTGACCGGCTGAGCGAACAGGGCAACAAACTATTGCAGGAGGCCGCACAGAAGGCAGGAGAATTCGGGCGCAGCGAGGTCGATACCGAACATCTGCTTCTGGCGCTGACCTCGTCCGACGTCGTCAAGACGATCCTGGAACAGTTCAAGGTCGATGTGGACGATCTGCGCCGGCAGATCGAGAAGGACGCAAAGCGCGGAGAGGCCAAGGCGTCGGGCGAGATCGGCGTCAGTCCGCGCCTCAAGGATGCGCTGAATCGCGCGTTCATCGCGTCTAACGAACTCGGCCATTCCTATGTCGGTCCCGAGCACCTTCTGATCGGACTTGCCGAGGAAGGTGAAGGCCTGGCCGCGGCGATGCTGCGCAAGCTGGGGTTGACGCCGCAGGCGCTGCGTCAGCAGGTGACGAAGGTGGTCGGCAAGGGAGCCGAGGAAGGCCGCGTCGAGACGCCGTCGAACACCCCCGATCTCGACCAGTTCAGCCGTGACCTGACGAAGCTCGCCCGCGATGGCAAGCTCGATCCCGTCATCGGCCGCGCCCGCGAGATCGAGACGACGATCGAAGTGCTGGCCCGCCGGAAAAAGAACAACCCGGTGCTGATCGGCGAGCCCGGCGTGGGCAAGACCGCCATCGTCGAGGGACTTGCACAACGGATCGTCGCGGGCGAAGTGCCCGAGGCGCTGCGCGACAAGCGGTTGGTCGAGCTCAACATCAACTCGATGGTGGCCGGGTCGAAGTATCGCGGCGAGTTCGAGGAGCGAGTCCAGAAGATCCTCAAGGAGATCACCGAGGAGAAGGACAGCCTGATCCTGTTCATCGACGAGATCCACACCATCGTCGGCGCCGGCCAGGGCGGTGGCGAAGGTGGTCTCGACATCGCCAACACCTTCAAGCCTGCGCTGGCGCGGGGCGAGCTGAACCTGATCGGCGCGACGACGCTCAACGAGTACCAGAAATACATCGAGAAGGACGCGGCGCTCGAGCGAAGGTTCCAGCCGGTTTATGTGGACGAGCCCACGATAGCTCAGGTCATCATGATCCTGCGCGGCCTGCGCGACACGCTCGAAAGCCACCACAAGGTGACGATCACCGACGAGGCGATCATCGCCGCCGCGGAGCTTTCGGATCGCTATATCACCGGTCGCTTCATGCCCGACAAGGCGATCGACCTGATCGACCAGGCCGCGGCGCGGGTGAAGATCTCGGCCACTGCGCGGCCCGTGGACGTGCAGGAGCTCGAAGCCGAGGTCGCGCAGATCAAGCGCGAACAGGACTATGCCGCAGCCCGCAAGCAATTCGACCGAGCAGCAGAACTGAAGAAGGAGCTGGAGCAGAAGCAGAAGGAGCTGGACGAGCTTCTGGAAATCTGGAAGCGCGACCAGGCTTCGGCGACCGCCGAGGTGCGCGCCGATCACGTCGCGCAGATCGTCTCCAAGATCACCGGCGTTCCGGTCACGGAGCTGACCACCGAGGAGAAGGACAAGCTCCTCAAGCTCGAGGAGAAGCTGCACGAGCGCGTCATCGGCCAGGAAGAAGCGATCCGCGCCGTGGCCGATGCGGTGCGCCTGGCGCGTGCGGGTCTGCGCGAAGGTTCCGGTCCGACCGCGACCTTCCTGTTCCTCGGGCCGACCGGGGTTGGCAAGACGGAACTGGCCAAGACGCTCGCCGAGGTGATCTTCGGCGACCAGGATGCGCTGATCCGTATCGACATGTCGGAGTATGGCGAGCGCCACTCGGTTGCCCGGTTGGTTGGCGCACCTCCGGGCTACGTCGGATACGACGAAGGCGGGCAGCTGACGGAGAAGGTGCGCCGTCGGCCCTACTCGGTCGTGCTCCTCGACGAGATCGAAAAGGCGCATCCCGATGTCTACAACATCCTGCTTCAGGTGTTCGACGATGGCCGCCTGACAGATGGCAAGGGCCGGGTGGTGGACTTCACTAACACCATCATCATCGCCACCTCGAACCTCGGTTCGGACATCATCCAGCGCAACCTCACGAAACGCGGCAGCAGGGAGTTCGACGAGGCCAAGCAGAAATCCGAACTGATGGAGGTGTTGCGCGGTCATTTCCGGCCAGAGTTCATCAACCGGATCGACGAGATCATCGTCTTTCATTCGCTGAATCAGTCGGAGATCCGCCAGATCGTCGAGTTGCAGCTCAACCGGGTGAAGCGGACCGCCCTTACCCAGGGCGTCGAACTCGAATTCGACGTGAGCGTCGTGGATCACTTCGGCGCGGTCGGCTTCCGCCCCGAATTCGGCGCCCGCGAGCTGCGCCGGCTGATCCGGTCGGAACTGGAGACCGAGTTGGCCCGCGAGATGCTCTCCGGGCGGATCGAGGATGGTGACAAGGTCCGCGTCGCCTGGTCGGAAGACGAACAGAGGGTCGTGTTCGAAAAGATCGTAAAGGACACCGGTGACGACAGCCCGGACGATCAGGCCAAGGCCGGGATCGAGGAGCCCAGCGAAGTTGCCGAAAACAAGACGGACGTTCCAAAGCCCAGCGTTGAGGATGAGGTGCAGTCCAAGGACGACAAGTCCGCCGAGTGACAGCGCAAAAGACTGGCCCGGCGCGATATCGGTCGCGCCGGACCATCTCTTCGGAGAGTTATAGGAAGGTCCACGGCATGAACGTCATTAGATCATTCCGCAATCTCGACCGGCACGGCCAACAGCGCGCGCCTGAGGTCATCGAGGAGGAGGTGCGGCAACTTGAACCGCACCTTGCGCGCTTTCGCGAGGATCTGGTCCGGCTCGAAGTCGTTGCCTCGCAGACGAGGGGCAAGAAGCGCATCAACGTCAGCCTGCGCCTGCAACTGCCATCGGGCGTGATCGCGGCGCAGGAAGAGGGGTTCGAGATCGAGCCGGTCCTGCGCAAGGCCTTTGCCGACCTGCGCCACCAGGTCGATCGGCATGTGGCGCGCCTCAAGCACGAGCCGGAGTACAAGCGTCCCGCCCGCCGGCGCCGGATCGGCGCCCCGCTGCCGCCCGCGCGGGATGCGGCGGAGGCGGAGCGGCGCCAACTCTTCTTCGACCTGATCGAGGATCATCTCGATACGGTCTACGACACCGTCAGGCGCGAGTTGACCTATCTCGAATGCAGCGGATCGGTACCGGAGGGATATCTGAGCGTTCGCGGTCTCTTCGATGCGACGATCTTCAAGGGGCTGGCCCGTTTCGAGGATCGGCCTTCGGAGTTTTCCGTCGGCGACTGGCTGAAACGGCTGGCTTTTGAGACCATCGAGGAAGAATCCCGCGCCGCCCGCCGCGCCGTGCCTGAGGATGCCGCCTCCATCGAGGCGGAACCCGAGGCCCCGGCGGAGGATCCGACCGAGGCGGATCAGGCGATGTTCGAGTTCTACCAGCCCGACGAAGTGCTGATGCTGGAGGACCTCCTCGCCGACGACGGCGGCACAGACCCCGAGAGCCAAGCGGATCGGCATAAGATCGCCATGGTGCTGCACCGGGCAATCGCCGATCTTCCGTCGGTCGAACGCCGCGTTCTCTATCGGCTCCACCTCGACAACGCTACGATCGCGGAGACGGCAGACCTTTTCGGCCTGACCGAGACAGTGGTCGCCGAGATCGCAGAAAATGCGGGCGCGACACTACGCGCGAGGCTTGCCGAAGCCGGGTTGGTCAGAGATCCATCAGGCCGCGCGCCCATCGAACGGGAAATCGCTCACACGCAGCGTTTGCCTCAGCCGATCGAGGATCGCCGCCGCGTGGCCGCCGCCCTAACCGGCGAGGAGGCCGGCTCCGACACCTGACATGGAACTGAATAGGAGATCGACCAATGACCACAGCCTCTGAAAACCCGACCGACAAGATGCAGTACATCCTGTGCAGCCTGTCCCGGAATTGGTGGGCATTCGTGTTACGCGGCGTGCTCGCATTGATCATCGCAGTGCTAGCCTTCGTCATGCCTGCGGAAGCGCTTCTGGCGCTCACGCTGGTCTTCGGCGCGTTCGCCTTTGCCGACGGCGTGTTCGGCCTCGTCGCCGCGATACGTAACATCCGCAAGGGCGAACGCTGGGGCTGGCTGATGTTCAGCGGCATTCTGGGCATCGCCACGGGCGTCGTCGTGGTTGTCTCGCCTTTTGTCGCGACGCTTGTGCTTGCGACATTCCTCTGGGCCAGCATCGCATTCTGGTCCGTGTTCTCGGGTGCCCTCGAGATCGCGGCAGCGATCCGCCTGCGAAAGGAAATCAACGGCGAAATCTGGCTGATCCTGAGCGGCCTTCTCTCGGTCGTTCTCGGTGTCGTCGTGACCTGGATGCTGCTGACGCGCCCGGTCGAAAGCTTCCTCGCGCTCGGCTGGCTGATCGGCTTCTACGCCGCGGTCTTCGGGGTGATGATGATCCTCCTCGGGCTACGGCTTCGCAAGGCGGATCGTTCGGACGGTGCGGCCTTCGATGACGCTCCCCCATCGGCAAAGGCGTGAGGTGCCCTGTGGTGGATGACGGGCGACTTGCCGGCGAGGAGGACGATTTCACCCGATGGGACGAAACGATCTTCGACCGTTGCCTGAGCACCGGCTTCAATCCCTTCGGCAGCGGACCGACGCCGATCTTCTTGCGGGACAGGGATCATACGCAGCGTAGAGACAAGCACAGACCACATAAGGATCGTGAAAATGCGCGGCCATAACCGCCCACCGTTTCCGCCGAAAATTCCCGGAACCGATCTGCCAACCTGGGACATGCCGACGGCGATCATCTACCGTCCGGCCCGTTCCGCGATGACATCGGCGCCTCGGCCCAACTACTGGGTTCTCGAATTCGAGCCGTCGCGTCCGCCGCAGATCGAGCCGCTGATGGGATGGACTGCAAGCGACGATCCCTATCGCCCGATCCGGCTGAAGTTCCCCGATCGTGACAGCGCTGTGGACTTCGCTGAGCGGCAGGACTGGCGATACGTCGTGCGCGAGGAAGCCGCGCCGTCACGGATGGCGAACCGATGGACGGGAGAAGCGCACCATCGGCTGTACAGGGGCGCCGATGCCCCGGGCGCCTTCCGCATCCCGTTCCGCACCGATCGCGGCAGCGCCGATCTCCGCGTCTCGCGCGCTGTCGCGCAGGAAGGCGCGACCGACCTGTCCGCCAGCGACCGCGAGACGTTCGATCCGGTCCTCGAAGCCTCGCTCGAATCCTTCCCGGCTTCGGATCCCCCGGCCTGGACGGGTGTGACAGTCGCAGGGAAAAAACCGTGACGACGGGCGGGCGCAGGAGCGCGGAGGGCGTGGCATGTTCCCCTGGGCTGCCCCCGTCGCGCGCAGATACCCGCCGATCGTCGTCTGGACGGTCGTCGGGATCAGCGTCCTCGCGCTCCTCTATCAGGTAGGCCTGCCGCCGCGCGTGCTCGACCGGTTCCTGTTCGACTTCGCGCTGGTTCCGTCGCGCTTCTTCGGTCAGCTCCGCCTGATCGCGCCGTCCGACTGGGCGCCGTTTCTGACCAACATCTTCCTTCATGGGGGCTGGCTTTACGTCAACCCCAACATGTGGACGCTCTGGATCGTCGGCCCGGCCGTGGAGGACCGGCTCGGGCCGGCGCGGTTCGCGCTGTTCTATCTCTTCTGCGGCGTGGCCGCGGGGCTCGCCCATGCCCTGGCCAACCCCGACTCGGTCGTGCCCGCCCTCGGGGCTTCCGGCGCCATTGATCCCCCCCCCGTTGAATTGGTACACCCTGAAGTATGTCTTTTGGCAGACAGGAGGACCGCCATGCCGAAGAAGCGCCACAAGCCGGAAGAGATCGTCGCGAAGCTGCGCCAGGTCGATGTGCTGGTCTCGCAGGGCCAATCCGTTGCCGATGCGATCCGCTCGATCGGCGTGACGGAGGTCAGTTACTACCGCTGGCGTCGTGAGTTCGGCGGACTGAAGACGGATCAGGTGAAGCGGATGAAGGAGCTTGAGGCCGAGAACGCCCGGCTCCGTCGCGCCGTCGCGGACCCGACGCTCGACAAGCTGATCCTGAAGGAGGCGGCTTCGGGAAACTGGTAAGCCCCGCGCGTCGCCGTGCCTGCATCGAGCATATCCGGCTCGCCCTGAAGGTGTCGGAGCGACGGATCTGCCGTGTGCTCGGGCAGCATCGCTCGACCCAGCGCCAGATCCCGCGCGGACGCGACGATGAGGAGCAACTCATCGCCGACATCGTCGAACTGGTCCGCCG
>LSIG01000193.1 GCA_001556125.1 Rhizobiales bacterium CCH10-E5
GAATCCCGGCCGGTCAATTATCGGAATGATGGCCGGTCGGAATCGGAATCCGCAGTCTGACGAGGACCGTCTTCCAAGAGCTCGCCGGAGCCGACCCCGGGCAACCGAGGACGGTCCCGCACGCAGAGTACGCGGCGTTCAAGAGCAGTGCTTACGACGTTGCCCTCGGCCTTCTTGAGGATCGTCTCGATGGCGGGTCTTCATCATCAATGAGGGTTCCGTCCCGCCGCGTTCGTGAAGCCGTTGCCCGCGCCCTTAGCGCCGACAGAGCTTCCTCCCTCGACCGGCACCGCGACCTGCTGATCCTCTCACGGGATCTGAGAGTCCGTCCCGGAACTCATGACGCTCGCGCGATGCGGCGGATAAGAACC
>LSIG01000194.1 GCA_001556125.1 Rhizobiales bacterium CCH10-E5
ATTCGTCGCCATCGCCGCAGTCAAACTCTGGCTACCCTTTGTCCACGAAGCCTAGTCTCTTTGGATGGGCCGCTCGCGAGAGCGGCCCTTTTCATGTCGGGCCTAGCCCTACCGGGTCATCGCGGCCGCGATCCGGCGCATCATCTCGCCGACGGCGTCGCATTCGGCGTCGCTGAGGACGGTCATCATCGCCTCGAGCCGTTCGACATGGATCGCCATGGCGCGCTCGGTCAGCGCCTGCCCGTCCGGCGTCAGCCAGAGCCGGCGCAGCCGGCGGTCCGACTCGTCCGCCCGCCGCTCGATCAGCCCGCGCCGTTCCAGCTCCGGCAGCAGCATGCTCATCGCGCTGCGCCCGACCAGCAGCTTCTCCGCCAGCGCCTGCTGCGTCAGGCCCGGGACATGGGCGATGTTGGCCAGCACGTCGTAATGCGCGACCTGGATGCCGAGCGGCGCCAGCGCCTCGCCGAACACCTTCTTCCAGAGCTGGTGCACGCGCGCGACGGCCAGCCAGTTGCGGAAGCGCGGCAGATCCCAGGGCCGCACGGGAGCCGCCGACACCGGCGCCACAGCCTCTTGCTTTTTGTTCATCATTGAACATACTCGTTCAGCATTGAACAAATCGAGGTCAGCGTCATGTCGGACTTGCTCCTGCGTCTCATGCGGCCTCTGGCCCGCCTCGGCGAATCCCTGGCGCCGGGCCCGACCGGGCGGGTTGCCTTCCGCCTCTTCTGCACGCCGCCTCGCCCCAAGCAGGGCCGCCATCGCGCGGCCGCGGTCAAGACCCCTGCGGCACGGCTCGACGGCGGAACCGTGTTTTCGGTGCCCTTTCCCTGCGGCTCGATCACCGCGCATCGGTTCGAGCCCGCCCCGCGGTCGGATGGCGATGCGGCTCCTTGCGTCCTTCTGCTCCATGGTTGGACCGGGCGGGCGACGGCGATGAGCGGCTTCGTGCAACCGCTGCTCGATGCGGGCTTCAGGGTCGTCGCCTTCGATCTGCCGGGCCATGGCGCCTCGACCGGCACGACGCTGGATCTGCCCACGGGCATCGCGAGTCTGGCGGCGGTGGCGCGCGCCGTCGGCCCGGTCGAGGCGATCGTCGCCCATTCCTTCGGCGGCTCGATCGCGCTGGCGGCGCTCGCGGGAACGCTGCCGGCGCAGCCGCGCGTCACCGCCAAGCGGCTGGTGCTGATCGCGCCGCCCTCGTCCATGCAGGAGGTCGCGCGCTGGTTCGCCGATCGCATCGGGCTCGGCCCGCGTGGCCTGCGGGCGCTGGAGGCGCGGATCCATGCGGTCGCAGGCGTGCCGGTCACCGCCTTCGCCGGCGCCGCCCAGTTGCAGCGTTACGGCGGGCCGACGCTGCTGCTGCATTGCCGGGACGACCGCGAGGTCCCCTTCGCCCATGCCCAGGCGCTGGCGGATGCCGGCCCCTTCGTCCGGCTCGAGGCCCAGAGCGGTCTCGGACACCGGCGCATCCTGACGGCGCCGCGCATCGCGGCGCTGGTCGCGGAGTTCGTGGCAGGCCGTGCGGAACCTGCGCCGGCTCAGACCCAGCCCATCAATTCGCGGCGCACCACGGCCTCGATCGCGTCGACGCCTTCGGGCGAATCGTTCAGGCAGGGCAGGTAGGCGAATTGCTGCCCGCCATTGTGCAGGAAGATCTCGCGGTTCTCGACATCGAGCTCTTCCAGCGTCTCGAGGCAATCCGCCGAGAAGCCCGGCGCCACGATCGCCATCGACTTCACGCCCGAGGACGCCAGCGACTTCACCGTCTCGTCGGTATAGGGCTTCAGCCACTCGTCCGGCCCGAAGCGGGACTGGAAGGTCATGCGGAAGCGCTCGCGGCTGTAGCCGAGCTCCTCGCGCAGCAGCCGCCAGGTCTTGGCGCAGTGGCAGTGATAGGGGTCGCCCTTGAGCAGATAGTCCTTCGGCATCCCGTGGAAGGAGCAGAGAATGACCTCGGGGTCGAAATCGAGCTTGGCCAGCGAAGCGCGCATCGAGTCGGCCAGGGCTTTGATGTAGGCCGGATCGTCGTGATAGGGCGGCGCCACGCGCACCGCCGGCTGCCAGCGCATCGTCATCAGCGCGCGGAAGGCCTGGTCGCAGGCGGTCGCCGAGGTCGGCGCGGCGTATTGTGGGTAGAGCGGCACCATCAGGATGCGGTCGCAGCCCTGCGCCAGCAGCGCCTCGAGCCGGCTTTTCACATCGGGCAGGCCGTAGCGCATCGCCCAGTCGAAGACGAGGCGCTCGCCATGCTCGGCCGAGAGCCGCGCCGCGAGCTGCTCGGTCTGCGAGCGGGTGATCGTCTTGAGCGGCCCCTCGTCGCGCTCGTTGTTCCAGACCGAGGCGTAGTCCTTGCCCTTGCGGCTTGGGCGCGTCGTCAGGATCACCAGGTTGAGCAGCGGCCACCAGAGCCAGCGCGAGGTCTCGATCACGCGCCGGTCGGAGAGGAACTCCTTGAGATAGGCGCGCATCGGCCAGTAGGTCGTGCCCTCGGGCGTGCCGAGATTCATCAGCAGCACCCCGATGCGCCCGGTGCGGACCGGCGGATGGTCGGGCGGGAGCATCACGGCCCTCATATCGGCGGCCGGCTTGGTCTGGACTGTCATGATGCGGATGTCCTTCAGGCACCGGCCAGGGACCGGAAACGCGGCTTGCGGCGAAGCCCCTGCCGCAGCCGTGATTTAGACGAGTTACCAGTTTCGTCCAGTGTCACGCAAAGGGGTGCGACATCGCATGACGCCACGGCGGAGGCGGCAGGGCCCGTGGTTCCGCTGGTCAGCATGGCGCAGGCTTTGCTACTCTGGAGCCGTTCTCAAGCAGAGGCTCCCTCGCATGACCAAGCTCACCCGCCGCAACGCGCTCGGCGTCCTTGCCGCACCGGCCGCGCTCGCCGCCACCGCCCCGGCCGCGATCGCCCAGACCCCGGCGCCGGCCTTCACCCTGTTGCTGGTCAACGACATCTACAAGATGAGCGACGACAAGGGTCGCGGCGGCTTCGCCCGGGCGGCGGGCATCGCCAGGGCCGAGCGCGCCAAGGGTGTGCCCGTGCTCTTCTGCCACGCCGGCGACTGCTACTCGCCCTCGCTGATGTCGGGCTTCGACCAGGGCGCCCATATCGTCGCGATGCAGAACAAGATGGGGCTCGACGTCTTCGTGCCGGGCAATCACGAATTCGACTTCGGCAAGGAGAACTATCTCAAGCTCACCGCCGCCCAGACCTATCCGACCTTCGCCGCCAATCTGCGCGACGCTGCCGGCCAGCCTCTGCCCGGCCACAAGGACTCGCAGATCTTCGAACTCGGCGGCTTCAAGGTCGGCGTCGTCGGCACGACCTACGACCCCACGCCCCAGATCTCGAACACCGGCGATCTGAAGTTCTCCTCGACGATGGAGGCGCTCCGCCGCGAGGCGAAGGTGCTGAAGAGCCAGGGCGCGGACATCCTCGTCGCCGTCGTCCATGCCGATCGCGCCATGGACAATGAGATCGTGCGCTCGCGCGTCGTCGACATCCTGCTCACCGGCCACGACCACGATCTCGCCATCGCCTATGACGGCAAGGTCGTGATGGTGGAGTCCAACGAGGAGGGCAACTACGTCACCGCGATCGACATCGCCGTCAGCGTGCGCGGCGAGGGCGCCGCCCGCCAGGTCTCCTGGACGCCGACCTTCCGCGTCAACGATTCCCGCGCGGCCACGCCCGACCCCGAGGTCGCGGCGCTGGTAAAGGGCTACGAATCCGAACTTTCCAAGGAGCTCGACATCGACGTCGCCGTGCTCGCCGCCCCGCTCGATTCCCGCACCGGCGTCATCCGCACGCAGGAAGCGGCGATGGGCAATCTCATCGCCGACGCGATCCGCGCCGCCACCGGCGCCAAGCTCGCCATCACCAATGCCGGCGGCATCCGCGCCAACAAGCAGTACCCGGCCGGGCACAAGCTGACCCGCCGCGACGTGCTGAGCGAACTGCCCTTCGGCAACGCGACGGTGATGGTCGAGATCACCGGCAAGGACGTCAAGGACGCGCTCGAGAACGGCCTTCGCGACGCGCCGCAGGGGGCCGGCCGCTTCCCGGTCATATCCGGCTTCAAATTCGAGGCCGACCTCAAGCAGCCGCAGGGCTCGCGCGTGCTCTCGATCACCGTCGATGGCCAGCCGATCGACCCGGCCGGCAAATACACCGTCGCCTCGAACAACTTCATGCTGGAGGGCGGCGACGGCTACACCGCGCTCGGGCGCGGCAAGACGCTGATCGGCCTCACCGACGGCAAGCTGATGGCCAATGAGGTGATGGTCTATCTGCGCAAGCTCGGCACGGTCGACGCCAAGGTCGAGGGACGGGTCGTCCTGAAGTGAGCTGCCTTGCGGCGCTCGCCGCCTTCCGGTCGCAGGCCGGAGCGACGAGCTGGGGTGCGCTGCCGGTCTTCGCCCCTGGCGGAGTGGCGGAGCAGGCCGGCCATGTCGTGGCTCCCGCGCCGGAGCGCGTCTTTGCGGCGCTGTCTCTGACGCCGCTGGAGAGCGTCCGCGTCGTCATCCTCGGCCAGGATCCCTATCCGACGCCGGGCCACGCCAATGGACTCGCCTTCTCCTATGTCGGCCCGCCCCCGCTGCCGCGCTCGCTCGTCAATATCTTCCGCGAGCGCCAGGCCGATCTCGGACTCCCCCCGGCCCTCGATGGCGACCTCACCCCTTGGGCCCGCCAGGGCGTGTTGTTGCTGAACACGGCGCTCACCGTGCGAGAGGGGGCCTCGAAGGCGGGCTCCCATCTGCTGCTCGGCTGGGGCGCGGTGACCGACGCGATCATCGCCGCCGTCTCCGCCGGGCGGTCTTCTGTCGTCTTCATCCTCTGGGGCAAGCCGGCCCAGACCAAGCGCGCGCTCGTCGACGAGGGCCGCCACCATGTCCTGGAAAGCCCGCACCCCTCGCCGCTCTCGGCCAGCCGCGGCTTCTTCGGTTCTCGGCCTTTCTCCCGCGCCAATGCCTGGCTGGAGCGTCAGGGAGAGACACCCATCCGCTGGTAGACGGTCATTCCGACGGCGGAACAACCGCGCGAGCGGCGACGTTGCACCCGGGAACGGCAGGGGATGTCGCACCTTCGGGAGGACGTCATGCGTCTGGATATCAAGGAATATGTCGCGATCGGCCTGATCGCGGTGATGATGCTATCTCCGCTCGCAGCGGCCATGTTCGCCGCCGACGAGCCGGAATTGCAGCACAAGGCCCGCACCGATCTGATCCAGCCGGACCCCACCAAGCCGCCGACAGGCGCGCCGCCGCCGCCCGCGCCCGCGACCCAGCAGTGAGCGGGACGGCCCGGCGTCAGCCGACGGGCCGCTCGTCCGCGATCACCTTGCCGTCGTTCGGCAGCGAGCCCAGCGGCAGGATTTCGACGGCGCCCCTGAGCTTCGTCACCTGTTGCAGGGTCGACGACATCGCGTCGATCAGCCCGGCGGGCTGGGCATAGATCTCCGCCTTCAGCGTCATCGTGTCGGCCTCGTTGGCGCGGCCGACGACGAGGCGCAGCTTGTGCACCTCGCTGTGCCGCCGCGCGATCTCGGCGATCTGCTCGGGGCGCACGAACATGCCCTTGATCTTGGCGGTTTGGTCGGCGCGACCCATCCATCCCTTGATCCGGGCATTCGTCCGCCCGCAGGCGCTCGTTCCCGGCATCAGCGCCGTGAGGTCACCGACCGCGAGGCGGATCTGCGGATGATGCGGGTCGAGATTGGTAACGACGATCTCGCCGACCTCCCCTTCCGCCACGGGATTGCCGGTGCCCGGCCGGACGATCTCGACGATCAGGTTCTCGTTCAGCACCATGCCCTCGCGGGCCGAGGTCTCATAGGCGATGATGCCGACATCGGCGGTGGCGTAGAGCTGGTAGGCGTCGATGCCGCGCTCGCGCACCCAGGCCTGCAGCGAGGGCGGGAAGGCAGCACCCGATACGACCGCGCGCTTGATGCAGGAGATGTCGACGCCCCTGCTCTCGGCGGCCTCGACCAGGATCTTCAGAAAGTCGGGCGTGCCGGCGTAAGCCGTCGGCCGATAGGCAGCGATCACCTCCATCTGCTGCTCGGTATTGCCCGGTCCGGCCGGGATGACGGCACAGCCCAGCGCGCGCGCGCCGGAATCCATGATGAAGCCGCCCGGCGTCAAATGATAGCCGAAGGTGTTGAGCACGATGTCGCCGGGCCGGAAGCCGGCGGCGAAGAGTCCGCGTGCCGCGCCCCAGGGATCGATCCCCGTCCCCTCCGGCTCGAAGATCGGCCCGGGCGAGGTGAACAGCCGGCCGAAGCCGCCCGGCGCTGCCGGCACGAAGCCGCCGAAGGGCCAGGCCTCCTTCTGCAGCGCCGGCAACTCCGCCTTGCGCAGCACCGGCAGCGTCGAGAGCGCGTTCCGGTCCGTGATCGCGGCGGGGTCGATGGCGCCCAGATGCCGCGCATAGGCGGGCGCCTGCAGCGCCGCCGCCAGCACGGCGGGCAGCCGCGCGAACAGATCCGCCTCGCGGGCGTCGGGAGAGCGGGTTTCGAGAGCGTCGTGATGCTCGGTCATCGGCTTCGTCCTCGGGACATCTCGCAACCTTCATCCAGGGTCATCCCGGACAAGCCGCGCAGCGGCGCCGATCCAGGATGACGGCGCAAGTGCCGTCCCGGTTCGGCAGGCCTCACGACAGCCACCGCTTGCGGCGCTTGTAGCTCTTCACCTCGCGGAAGGACTTCTTGTCGCCCTCGGAAACGCCGAGATAGAACTCCTTCACATCCTCGTTCTCGCGCAGCATCTTGGCCTCGCCGTCCATGACGATGCGACCCGTCTCCATAATGTAGCCATAGGTCGCGTAGCGCAGGGCCATGTTGGTGTTCTGCTCGGCGACGAGGAAGGACACGCCCTCCTCCGTGTTGAGACGGCGCACGATCTCGAAGATCTCCTCGACGATCTGCGGCGCCAGCCCCATCGAGGGCTCGTCGAGCAGGATCATCTTGGGCTTCGACATCATCGCCCGGCCGACCGCACACATCTGCTGCTCGCCGCCCGAGGTGTAGCCGGCCTGCGAATTGCGGCGCTGCTTCAGCCGCGGGAACAGCTCGTAGATCTTCTCGAGATCGCGCTTGATCGCGGCGTTGCCGTCCCGGCGGGTGAAGGCGCCGGTCAGCAGGTTTTCCTCGATCGAGAGATGGCCGAAGCAGTGGCGCCCCTCCATCACCTGGATGCAGCCGCGCCGCACCAGCTCGTTGGGCGACATCCGGTCGACGCGCTCGCCCTCGAAGGTGATTGAACCCTTGGTGACCTCGCCGCGCTCGGCCTTGAGCAGGTTCGAGATCGCCTTCAGCGTCGTCGTCTTGCCGGCGCCATTGGCGCCGAGGATGGCGACGATGCCCTGGCGCGGCACCTGCAGCGACACCCCCTTCAGCACGAGGATGACGTGGTCGTAGATCACCTCGATGTTGTTCAGCGACAGGATCGTGTCGCTGGCAGGCGCGGTGGTGGTCGACTGGTCGAGGGTAACGGTGGACATGGAACCTCCAATCCTTCTCCCCTCGGGGGAGAAGGTGGCTGCGAAGCAGACGGATGAGGGAAGTCTCCCTCGCCCTCACCCGTCCTTCCCTCATCCGACCCGGCTCCGCCGGGCCACCTTCTCCCCCGGAGGGGAGAAGGGTCAGAGCCTGCTCACGACGACTTCTCGCAGGACTCCGTCCGCTTCGGCCAGTTGCCCGCCTTTTCGGTGTAGTCCTTGGCCGCGGCCTCGATCAGCGGCCGGACCTCTTCCTTCATCGGCTCGAGCCAGTCGCCCTTCTTGGTCCATTTCGTGCCGTCCCACTCGGCCACATACGCCTTGCTGTGGCCGGAATGGTCGGTGCAGGAAATCGTGGTCGGCGTGGCGAAGCCTTCCATGCCGATCTCCTTCAGACGCGCCTCGGTGATGTTCAGCGCTTCCAGGCCGCGGCGCATGTCCTCGCCGTTGATGACCTTCTTGCCGGTGATGCGCTGCGCGTTGCGAATGCCCTCGACCAGCAGCATCGAGTTGTAGACGCCACGGTTGTAGAGATTCTCGCCGACCTTCTCCTTCGGCGCGAGGCTCTTGCCCTTGTCGACGACGTATTTCTGGATGTCCTGGATCACCGGAAAGTTGGTGCCGGCCGCATTCAGGTTGAGCGACTTGTAGCCCTTCGCCTCCGGCCCGCCGGCGCGCGCGTCGTCGTCACCGCCCGCCCACCAGACGCCGACCAGCTTGTTGATCGGGAAGTTGTTCTTGATCGCCTCCTTCACCGCGGTCGGGTTCATCGCGCCCCAGCCCTGGTTGTAGAGATAATCGGGCCGGTCGCGCCGGATCGAGAGCCAGAGCGAGCCCTGGTTCTGCATGTCGGCGGCGGCGACCGGGTAGAGCTTGACCTCGAAGCCGTACTTCTTGGCGAGGTTCTCGAGTACCGGGATCGGCTCCTTGCCGAAGGGCGCGTCGAGATGGATCAGGCCGAGCTTCTTGCCCTTGAGCTTGTCCATGCCGCCGAGTTCGGCCGCCATATGCTTCACCATCAGCGAAGCACCGTCCCAATAGGTGAAGGGCGGGATGAAGACCCAGGGGAAAGAGTTGCCGTCGGCCGAGGCCGAGAGGCCATAGGCCATCGAGAGGATCGGGATCTTGTCGATATGGGCGCGCGGGATTGCCGCCAGTGTCGCGCCCGTCGACCAGGGCGAATAGACGACCGTGTTCTTCGCCTTCGCCTGCTCGTAGCACTCGATCGACTTCTTGGTGTCGTAGCCGGTCTCGCACTCCTCATAGACGATTCTGACGCCGTTCACGCCGCCGTCGCGCTCGTTGATCATCGTCATGTAGTCGCGCATGCCGTCGCCGATCGGGATGCCCGAGCCGGCGAAGGGCCCGGTGCGATAGGCGTTGTTGGAGACGTAGATCGTCTCCTGCGCGGCGGCAGGAGCCGCGAAGCCGGCGGCGGCCAGCAAGGCGCCGATCGCCGCGCCCTTCATCAGATGCTGTGTCTTCATCGGTCGTCCTCCGTTCGTTTCCCTCCGGCGGTGGTGTCGAAACCCCGCCGGTCTTTTCTCCGCCCGCATCCTTGAAGGCCGATGCGGGTCGTCGTCCGGTCCGATCCCTCAATAGGGGAACGGCCATGTCCGCAGTTTCTGCTTCCCGATCTGCCAGAGCCGCGCGAGCCCATGCGGCTCGACGATCAGGAAGAGGATGATCAGCCCGCCGATCAGCATGAAGGTGACGTGCTCGGCGGTGGCGCCCGCCATGGGCACGCCCAACGCCGGCAGGCCGAACTTCATCGCCGTCGGCAGGATCGAGAGGAAGGCGGCGCCGAAGAAGGAGCCGATCAACGAGCCCAGCCCGCCGATGATGACCATGAACAGGATGTTGAAGGACAGGCGGATCGAGAACGCGTCCGCCGCTTCGCCGCCGCCATACCAGAGGAAGATCATCATCGCGCCGGCGACGCCGGCATAGAAGGACGAGACTGCGAAGGCGAGCAGTTTGGCGTTGAGCAGCTTGATGCCCATCAGCTCGGCCGCGATGTCCATGTCGCGCACCGCCATCCAGGAGCGGCCGATCCGGCCATGCACGAGGTTGGAGGCGAACCAGGTCAGCACCACGACGAGGCCGAGGCAGACGAAATAGCGCGTCTCCGGCGCGGCCAGCGCGCCGGTGACCGGCACGCCGAAGACCAGGCGCTGCGGCACCTCGATCGCGCCCGAGGCGTTGTAGTTGTAGAGCCAGGGCACCCGCACGAAGGCCCATTGCAGGAAGAACTGCGCGGCAAGCGTCGCCACCGCGAGATAGAAGCCCTTGATCCGCAGCGAGGGCAGCCCGAACAGCACCCCGATCGCCGCCGAGAACAGGCCCGAGACCAGGATCAGGACGATGATGTTCACGTCCGGGAAATACGTCGTCAGCTTGTAGCAGGCATAGGCGCCCACACCCATGAAGGCGGCCGTGCCCAGCGAGATCAGCCCGGTATAGCCGGTGAGGATGTTCAGGCCGATCGCCGCCATTGAGAAGACGAGGAAGGGGATCATCACCGAGGTGATGAAGAAGTCGTCCCCGAAATAAGGGATCACGACGAAGGCGATGGCGAGAATGATCGCCAGGCCGATCCGGTCCTGCCGGATCGGGAACACGGCCATGTCGGCCTGGTAGGTGGATTTGAACTGGCCAGCCTCGCGGTAGAACATGTCCCGGCCCTTAAATCCGCTCGATGATCTTGTCGCCGAACAGGCCCTGCGGCCGGAACAGCAGGAAGCCCAGCGCGATGAAATAGGCGAGCCAGCTCTCGATGCCGCCGCCGATCAGCGGGCCCCAGTAGAACTCGCCCAGCTTCTCGCCGATGCCGATGATGAGCCCGCCGATGATCGCGCCGGGGATCGAGGTGAAGCCGCCGAGGATCAGCACCGGGAGCGCCTTCAGCGCCACGATCTCGAGCGCGAAGGACACGTCCGATCGCGCGCCCCACATGATGCCGGTGATCAGCGCGACGATGCCGGCCGTGAACCAGACGATGACCCAGATCTGGTTCAGCGAGATGCCGACCGAGAGCGCCGCCTTGTGGCTGTCGGCGACCGCCCGCAGCGCCCGGCCGATGCGGGTGTACTGGAAGAACAGCGCCAGCACCGCGATCATGACAGAGGCGATGATCGCCGCCGCGATGTCGATCTTCTGCAGGGACACAAAGCCGCCGAGGATCTTCAGATCGACAGAGCCGCGCGGCAGGTAGAGCTGCTCGGTGATCATCTGCTTGGGATTGCCGCCGAAGACGGACTCACCCAGCCCGATCAGGAAATACGTGATCCCGAAGGTCGCCATGAACAGGATGATATCGGGCTGGTTCACCAGCGGCCGCAGCACCACGCGCTCGATCGCCACCGCCAGCACGAACATCACGCCCAGCGTCAGGATCACCGCCAGGAAGGCCGGCACGCCCATCTCGTAGAGCCCGACCAGCGTCAGCGCCGAGAACACCACCATGATGCCCTGGGCGAAGTTGAATACGCCGGACGCCTTGAAGATCAGCACGAAGCCGAGCGCGATCAGCGCGTAGAGCACGCCGGAGACCAGACCCTCCCAGACGGTCTGGACCAGCAGGTCGGGCGCCGAGACCATCTGCTGGAAGGGGTCGATGAAGATCTTGTAGAGCGTGCCCGAACCATCGAGGCGTGCGCCCAGAATGGCGGCCGCGATGATCGCGGCCAGGATCAGGGCGGCCTTGACCCAGCCGTTGGCGAGAAGGTTCGGCGCGGGCCGTGCGGCGACGTCGCTCATGAGTTCGACCCCTTGCCCCTTGAACCAACCGCGCCGTCATCCCGGACAAGCCACGAAGTGGCACCGATCCGGGATCCATTCCGGAGCCTCTCCGGAAGTGCTCCGGAATGGATCCCGGGTCTGCGCTTCGCTCCGCCCGGGATGACGGCGCGGGTGGACGAACGTGGCTGAGCGATACCCATCAATGCGCCACTCCCAGATAGGCATCGATCACCTTCTGGTCGGCCTTGACCTCGGCCGGCGTGCCGTCGGCGATCTTGCGGCCGTATTCGAGGACGACGACGCGGTCGGAGAGGTCCATGACCACGCCCATGTCGTGCTCGATCAGGGCGATCGTCGTGCCGAACTGCTGGTTCACGTCGAGGATGAAGCGGCACATGTCCTCCTTCTCCTCGAGGTTCATGCCGGCCATCGGCTCGTCCAGCAGCAGCAGGTCGGGCTCCATCGCCAGCGCCCGGCCGAGCTCGACGCGCTTCTGCAGGCCGTAGGGCAGCTTGCCGACGGGCAGCTTGCGGATGTGCTCGATCTGCAGGAAGTCGATGATGTCCTCGACGACCTTGCGATGCTCGATCTCCTCGGTCATCGCCGGCCCGTGCCGCAGCGCCTGCCAGAAGAAGCCGCGCTTCATCTTCAGCGTGCGCCCGGTCATGATGTTGTCGAGCGTCGACATGCCCTTGAACAGGGCGACGTTCTGGAAGGTGCGGGCGATGCCGGCGGCAGCGGCCCGATGCGGCCGCATCTTGTGGCGGCGCTCGCCCTTGAAGGTGATCTGCCCCTCCTGTGGCTGGTAGAAGCCGTTGATGCAGTTCAGCATCGAGGTCTTGCCGGCGCCGTTGGGGCCGATGATCGCGCGCACCTCGCCCTTGCGGATGTCGAAGGAGACATCCGAGATCGCCTTGACCCCGCCGAAGCGCAGCGACACGTTCTCGACCGAGAGCAGCACCTCGCGCACCGGCGCACCCGTCATGGTCATCGGTTCCGCATTCATGCCGCGGCCCTCGCCTGCGCCGGCCGATCAGTGGCGGTCGAGGGATAGATCGTCGCGTCGCGCACCTTGACCCGGGCCGAGATCACGCCCTTGCGGCCATCCTCGAAGGTGACCTCGGTGGAGATGTCCGCCTCCTGCGAGCCGTCGTAGAGTGCGTTGACCAGCGGCGCGTAGCGATCGGCGATGAAGCCGCGCCGGACCTTCTGGGTCCGCGTCAGCTCGCCATCGTCGGCGTCGAGCTCCTTGTGCAGGATCAGGAAGCGCTTGATCTGCGCGCCGCCCATCAGCGGCTCGGCCGCGAGCGAGCGGTTCACCTCGTCCACATGGCTCGCGATCATGTCGTAGACCAGATCGTGCCCGGCGAACTCCTGATAGGAGGCGCAGACGACGTTGTTGCGCTCGGCCCAGTTGCCGACCGCCGTGAGGTCGATGTTCACCGCCACGGTGGCGTAGTCGCGGTCCTGCCCGAAGGCGACCGCCTCCTTGATGTTGGGAAAGAACTTCAGCTTGTTCTCGATGTATTTCGGCGGGAACAGCTCGCCGGTCCGGAGCTTGCCGACATCCTTGGCCCGGTCGATGATCTTGAGGTGACCTTCCTCGTCGAAGAAGCCGGCATCGCCGGAGCGGACATAGCCGTCCGCCGTCATCGTCTCGGCGGTCTTCTCGGGGTCCTTGTAGTAGCCGCCGAAGATCGAAGGCGAGCGGTAGAGCACCTCGCCATTGTCGTCGATCCGGATCTCGACCAGCGGCGCCGGCCGCCCGACCGTGTCGGCACGGATCTCGCCATTGGGCTGCATGGTGATGTAGACGCCGGCTTCCGTCTGGCCGTAGAGCTGCTTCAGGTTGACGCCGATCGAGCGGTAGAAGCGGAACAGCTCCGGGCCGATCGCCTCGCCGGCCGTGTAGCCGACCTTGATCCGCGTCAGGCCGAAACGGTTGCGCAAGGGGCCGTAGACCAGCACGTCGCCGAGCCCGTAGAGCAGCCGTGCGCCCAGCGGCACGCTCTCGCCGTTCAGGATCTTCTCACCATGCTCCTTGGCGACGCCGAGGAAGTAGTGGAACATCTTCCGCTTCAGGCTGCCTGCATCCTCCATCCGCACCATGGTCAGGGTCAGCATCGTCTCGAAGACGCGCGGCGGCGCGAAGGCATAGGTGGTGCCGACCTCGCGGCGGTCCTCGATCACCGTCTCCGGCCCTTCCGGGCAGTTGACGCAGAAGCCGGCGACGATCGCTTGCGCATAGGAGAAGATGTGGTCGCCGACCCAGGCGATCGGCAGATAGGCGATGATCTCGTCGCTCTCGTTCAGCCCGTCGAACTGGCAGCCGATCTCGGCCGCCGCGATCACGTTGGTATGGCTGAGCATCACGCCCTTGGGGCGCCCGGTCGTGCCGGAGGTGTAGAGGATGATGCCGAGATCGGCGCCCGAGCCGGCCTGCATCTCGCGCTCGAGTGCCGGCGCCGCCTCTGCGCTGTTGGCGAGGTCCTTCAGCCCGCTGGCGATCACCTCGTCGATCGGATGCAGCGTGCCATGGTCGTAGTCGCGCAGGCCCCGCGGCTCGTCATAGAGCATATGCCGCAGGCTCGGCAGGCGCTCGGCGATGGAGAGGATCTTGTCGACCTGCTCCTGGTCCTGCACGACGGCGAATACCGCCTCGGCATGGTCCAGCACATAGGCCATCTCGTCGGCGACGCTGTCGGCGTAGACCGGCACCGGCACGGCGCCCAGCCATTGCGCCGCCGCCATCGCCCAATAGAGCCGCGGCCGATTGTAGCCGACGATCGCGACCTTCTCGCCGCGCTTCAGCCCGAGCGCCTGCAGCCCCCGCGCGAAGCCGCGGACCTGCTCGGTGACCTCGGCCCAGGTCCAGGATTGCCAGATGCCGAGGTCCTTGTGGCGGAACGCGACGCGCCCGCCCCGCTCGCGCGCATTGCGCAGCAGCAATTTCGGAAAGGTATCCGCCTGGCCGGCGCTCGCGCTTGCCATCGTCCGTCTCCACCCTGAGCAGGCCGGCGTACATTGCACCGGCCTTCGTTCGGGCCGCTTTCGGCCTCATTGGATGCAAGCCTCGCAGCGGCGCATGCGCTTTGCAAGGGGAGGCTTGACAGACGGATCGCGTTTTGGTCGCTATTGTCTTGGGCGATTGTTTGCGCGAGTCGCATTCGACGGTCGAGCGTGCCGCCGATGGCCCCTAATGGGCGCCCTGATGCGCCACTTTCACTCCGGTTTCGACCCTCAAGAACGACAAAGCCGCGCCGGTGGGACCGGCGCGGACGCAATGACGGTATCGGTTCCCGCTCGGAGGCGGATCAGCGGATCGGCGGGGCGTATTGCAGGCCGCCCTTGGTCCAGAGCTCGTTCTTGCCGCGGGCGATCTTCAGCACCGAGCCGGCACCGACATTGCGCTCGAACGCCTCGCCGTAATTCCCGACATGCCTGACGATCCGGTAGGCCCAGTCCGGCGTCAGGCCGATGGCCTCGCCGAACTTGCCCTCGGTCCCGAGCAGGCGCCGGATCTCCGGATTGGTCGAGGACTTCTGCTGCTCGACATTGGCTTGGGTCACGCCGAGTTCCTCCGCGTTCAGCATGGCGAAATGCACCCACTTGACCAGGTTGAACCAGGGCATGTCGTTGCTGCGGACGACCGGGCCGAGGGGTTCTTTGGAGATGATCTCGGGCAGGACGACAGCCTCGTCGGGCTTCACCAGCTTCAGCCGCAGCGCATAGAGCGCCGAGGAATCGTCGGTCAGCGCATCACAGCGACCGGACTGGAAGGCCGTGATCGCCTCATCGCCCTTGTCGAAGGTCACCGGCTCATACTTGATCCCGTTCTTGCGGAAGTAATCGGCGACGTTGAGCTCCGTCGTCGTGCCCTGTTGCAGGCAGATCGAGGCGCCGTTGAGCTTGAGCGCGCTGTCGACGCCGAGCGTCTTCTTCACCAGGAAAGCCTGGCCGTCATAGTAGTTCACGCCTGCGAAGCTCAAGCCGAGTGACGTGTCGCGCGCCATCGTCCAGGTGCTGGTGCGCGACAGAAGATCGACCTCGCCGGACTGCAGCGCCGTGAAGCGGTCCTTCGACGAGAGCGGCGTGAACTTCACCTTCATGGGGTCGTCGAAGATGGCGGCAGCGATGCCGCGGCACAGGTCGACGTCGAGACCGGACCACTGACCCTGCGCGTCCGGCAGGCCGAAGCCGGCGAGGCCGGGGCTGACGCCGCAGATCAGATGGCCGCGATTCTTCACGGTCGTGAGCAGCGGGGTCTGGGCATTGGCGGCGGGCGCCAGGGCGGTGGCCGCACAGGCGAGCAAGGCTGCGAGGGCGATTTTCATGGTGAGTCCTCTTCAGGGCAGTCGCTCTGCCCGTGCGGAAGATGACTCACCGCTCTCCCAACTTTGTGCCGTTGTCGGCGCGGATTCGGCAGCGCGCCGCCTGTTCCCGGGCCGCAGAACGACTTTGCTTTCAGGCAGGTTTCAGGCCGCTTACCCTTCGTAACGCGCCAGCCCCTCGACATCGCGGATGGTGATGCTGCCATGCCCGATCTCGAGCAGGCCGAGCGCGGCGAGGCGGGACAGACCCTGGTTGGCCACCTGTCGCGACATGCCGGCCAGCAGGCCGAGCTCCTCCTGGCTCACCTCGAGCGTGCGGTCCTCGTCGGGATAAAGCGTCGGGTTGAACAGCCAGGCCAGGTTGCGCGCCAGCCGCCCGGTCGAATCGAGCGTCCGCTCCGTCTCCGCCAGCGCGATGAACTGGGCCAGGCGCTCGTTGAACTGGTGGACGAGGAAGCGGTTGAACGCGGCCGAATGCTCGAACAGCCAGAGGAAGGTCTGGCGTCGCATCAGGGCGAGCCTGGTCTCGCGCAGCGCCACCAGCTCGTAGCGCCGCAGCTCGCCCTTGATCACCGTGCCCTCGCCGAACCAGGCGCCGGCCCGCATCCCGGCCAGGGTCGCGGCCTTCCCCGTCTTCGAGGTCGTCGACATCTTCACCAGCCCCTCGGCGACGCCGGTCCAGGCCTCCAGCCGGTCGCCGACATGGCAGATATGGGCGCCCTTGCCATAGCTGCGGAAGGAGATGCCGCGCCGTGCCTCCTCGAACTCCTCCTCGCGCAGATCGCGCGACCAGGCGGCGATGCGCTTCAGCTCGTCGGGCAGGATCACGGGGCCGGCTCTCCCTGGTGGCGGGCTGCAGTACTATGGGGCGGGCGAGCCGGTGAACTCAAGCGCCGCCCGCCCGCCTCAACAGGCGAACGCGCCGCGATTCGGCCGCCTTTCTGGGCGATCCGCTGCGAATGAGGCGGCTGGACGCTCCCGCCGGATTCACGCATCGTTAACCATGCTGCGCCAGCTTGCGCCCATTCCGAGGACATCGCCCGTGGCACGCCGACCCGCTTTCGCCGTCTTGCTCGCCATCGCCGCCTGGGCGGGCGCGGGCGCTCCGGCTTTGGCGCATCCGCATGTCTTCGTCACCGCCCGCGCCGAGATCCTCTACGCCCCCGACGGCGCGGTGCGCGCGCTCAAGCACATCTGGAGCTTCGACGAAGCGTATTCGGCCTATATCACGCAAGGCTTGGACAAGAACGGCGACGGCAAGCTGACGCCGGACGAACTCGCCGAACTCGCCAAGGTCAATGTCGAATCGCTGCCCGATGTCGGCTTCTTCACCACCGCCAAGGCCAATGGCAAGCCGCAGGAATTCGGAACGCCGACCGGCGCCGGTCTCGTCTTCGAAAACAAGATCCTGACGCTGACCTATACCCTGCCGCTGAAGACGCCGGCCCACGCCAACCGCTCCTTCGGCATCGAGATCGGTGACCCGACCTACTTCGTCGCCTTCGAGATCGTCGATGCGCCCGACGCCGTGATCACCCGCGACGCGCCGAAGGGCTGCATCGTGCGTGTCGCCCGCCCGCCCAAGCTCGATCCCGCGATCCAGCAGAAGCTGGCGCAGGAG
>LSIG01000195.1 GCA_001556125.1 Rhizobiales bacterium CCH10-E5
GGGAGAGATCAGATAGGCGGCATAGCCTTTCGCCCGCAGCTCGCAGGCGGGGCAGCTGCCGCAGCCATAGCCCCAGGAATGCCGGGTCGAACGGTCGCCGAGATAGCAGCTATGGCTCTGCTCGACCACCAGATCGAGCAGCGCTTCGCCGCCGAGCGCACGGGCCAGCGCGAAGGTCTGGGCCTTGTCGCGCCACATCATCGGCGTGTGCAGCACCAGCCTGCGGTCGAGGCCGAGGCCGAGCGCGACCTGCATCGCTTTGATCGTGTCGTCGCGGCAGTCGGGATAGCCGGAATAGTCGGTCTCGCAGACGCCCAGCACGATGTGCTTGGCACCACGGCGATAGGCCAGCGCCGCCGCGAAGGTCAGGAAGATCAGGTTGCGGCCGGGCACGAAGGTGGTCGGCAGCCCCGTCTCGGCGAAGGCGATTTCCGTATCGCGGGTCAGCGCCGTCTCGGAAATCGCGCCGAGCGCCGCGAGATCGACCATATGATCGGCGCCGAGGCGCTGCGCATAGAGGGGCGAGAGTGCGGGCAGCGCGTCCCGGATCGTCGCGCGGCAGTCGAGCTCGACGCGGTGGCGCTGGCCATAATCGAAGCCGATGGTTTCGACATCCTCGAAACGGTCCAGGGCCCAGGCGAGAGCGACGGTGGAGTCCTGCCCGCCCGAGAACAGGACGAGGGCTGAATTGTCAGTCATTCTGCGCTCCTGCCGGTTGGCCCATGGTAGACGCACGTGTCTCCGCTGGAGTCGCGGTGAATGGCGATCCGCGCCAAACCCGGAAGATCGCCTGCGAGCTTCCGCCAGATCCAAGAGCACAGGTTCTCGACAGTGGCGGGGCCAAGCCCCTCGATATCGTCGAGCATGCGGTGGTCCAGACCATCACGCGCCACCTCTAGAGCCCGTTCAAAATAGCCAAGGTCCATGACCATCCCGCTGATTGGGTCGGCTTGGCCGGCGATCGTGACGACAGCGCGGTAGGAGTGTCCGTGGATCCGCTTGCTGGGCTCCGCTTCGATGGTCCGGTGCAGCGTGTGCGCCGCCTCGAACCAAAACTGCTTCGACAGCTCGTACATATCAGTCGATTCCGGTGAACTTGTGGGTCTGGACGCTCAGGCGCCATTGGGGGTTGGCCATGCAGTACGCGACAGCCGCGGCCGTATTCTGCTTGGCTGCGGGCCCGTCCATCGCCTGAAGGAAGAAGTGGTCGAATGCGAGGTTTCGGCATTCGTCCGGTGACAAGCCCTTCTGCGGGTAAACGAGTTTGATCTCGTTGCCGCTCGTGAGCTGCCAGGTCGCGCCGGCTTTCGGGCTCACGCAAATCCAGTCGATCCCCGCAGGCGGGAGGAGCGTGCCGTTCGTCTCGATGGCGATTTCGAATCCCAATTCTTTGACGGCGCGAACAAGTGCGTCGTCGATCTGGAGAAGGGGTTCGCCGCCGGTGAAGACAACGTACCGACGTCCGCCGGCGTGATCGGGTGATAGACCCTGTTCCCACGTCTTGGCGAGGCGTTGGGCTAGGGCCTCCGCCGTTGCGAACTTTCCGCCGCCTTGGCCGTCGGTGCCGACGAAGTCGGTGTCACAGAACTGGCAGATCGCACTGGACCGGTCCTGCTCACGGCCCGTCCAGAGATTACATCCAGCGAAGCGGCAGAAGACGGAGGTCCGCCCGGCTTGCGCGCCTTCGCCCTGAAGCGTCTTGAATATCTCTTTGACGGAGTAGGTCATGCGCCCTTCTTCTCGATCAGGCGCAACCGGACGGGATTGCCCTCCGTGCCTGACAGGCCGCTCTGCTTCTGCCTCACGTAGTCGAGGACGATCGTCTCGATCTTGTTGGTGAGGCGCCGGATGTCGGCCGATACCGTCTGGATCTCGTTCCACTGGCGCCGCGTGCCATCGTCGAAGAACCACTTGCCGCGCGACCATGCCGTGCGGTTGACGAGGCACTGCAGGCCCTCGGAGAAGTCCTCGAACGTGCGCGCTCCGTCGTTGCATGCGAGGATGTCCATCGTCATGCCCATGGCGCCGATCCCCATGTTGTGGACGAGCCGTGAGGTGCGCGGCGTGTGCCCGGCCCAATCGTCGCGGAAGACGGTCGCGACGGCTTTGAAGAAGTCGCTCACGATGAGGAACGCGTGCTCGCGCCATTCGCCGGCGGTCTCCGGATCGGCGGCCAGTTGCTGCAGGATCCCGTCACTGATGGAGGCCATCAACACCTTCTGGATAGCCGTGTCTTTGATGATCCCGCGAGGGTTCGTCTGCTGGAAGATCATGCCGCGCAGGGACGACCGCTCGTCGAAGTTGAGCGCCGCGGTGAGGTCTGCGGCGTTGGCCCTTGCGGAGAGGCGGTGCGGGAGGCCGTCGACCCCGGGCAGCAGTTCGTAGATCAGCGGCTTCGGCAAGGGCCTCGTGTTGTTGATCAGGACGAACTGGCGCCGGAGGTCGGACTCGTCCTGGCAGACGATGAGAGAGACGAAGACCTCGAAGTCGGTGTTTTCGCTCATCTCCAGCGCTTTGATGCGCTGTTGTCCGTCGACGACGAAGCCGTGTGGCATTTCGCCGACCTGGATGGTGACATCACAGAGTCCCGAGCCGATGTCGGTTATGTCGACGCCGTCGATGAACGCCACGACGATCGCGTTCGGGAGGATCGCGTCGTGCTGCGT
The DNA here is from genome assembly GCA_001556125.1 of Rhizobiales bacterium CCH10-E5. Classification (GTDB taxonomy): domain Bacteria; phylum Pseudomonadota; class Alphaproteobacteria; order Rhizobiales; family Beijerinckiaceae; genus Allobosea; species Allobosea massiliensis. The sequence continues at coordinate 2,667 of LSIG01000195.1, forward strand.
TAGGTAGTTCGAGATCTCCTTGACGTGCGCCATGATCTGCGGGCGCTGGAAACCTCTGAGGGCGCCTCCGTCGTCCCGGCCGATTGGCTCGACCCGAGCGAAGCGAAGGACGTCAGACGCTCTCGCAGCGAATGACACCACCTCGTGCCTGCTGCTCTGGCGAGCCTTGATGGCCTTGTACGTGATCGGCTTCATTGGGGTTGCCTTCGATGCTTTCATTCGGTTGAGGCCCGCGCTCGGGCATTTCGCCCTTCCGGACGTTCGCGACCAGGTCGTGGTAGACGCGCATGTTGTGCATGCCGCGCCGCTTGTTCCGGTTGCTTCCCCTGAAGATCACGACCTCGATCGAGAGTGCGCGGCATATAGCGCACCCGCATTGGTCCCATGGGCGGTCGGCGAGCGTGCGGGTCACGGCCTGCCGGAGCGATGAGAGGCTGCGGGCTCCCGGAAGGTGCTCTAGCCTCATCCCGAGCGTGGCCGGCGCGCTGTAGGCGAGCACCGCCTCGACGGCCTGTTCGAGCGGCGCCTCGAGCCGGTCGTAGGAGCGCAGGGCTTCGAGCGACTGGCGCTCGAGCCTAATGAGCTCATCCTGACGGATGGCGCCCTCCTTGGCCAACTTGAGGAGCTTGGGATTCTCAAGGGCCTGTGGGACGCGGACGGCCGTGTAGTAGCGCATCCCACGCCCGGGATCTCGCATGTAGTAGTTGGATTTCGCGTCCTTGAAGGCCCTGATGAGCGGTGACGTCGTGTCGAAGCTCGTGATCCCTGAAGAGGTGAACTGCTCGATCTCCTCCGCCTTCGCGAACCCGAGGATGTGAAGGCGCGTATTCGCCGGGATCTTCCCGCGGATCGCATTGACCGCCGCCTTGATCTGGGGGGTCTTCAGCGGGACCGTTCCGCCGAGGGCAAGGTAGTCATAACCCATCGCCACGAGCAGACGCGCGGCTTCCGCCATGCTGTCTGGCGACCATCCCTGTATGACGCCTAGCGGCGTGAAGGCGGCGCTCATGTGGGCGCTGCTGCGAAGGAATGCGTCGGCGTTCTCAAGCGTGATGTCGAACCGCCTCTTCGCCTCCGGCGAACCGCCGCCCGGGCCTGACACCGACTCGTCGAAGTCGAAGATCACGTGGTCGACCGAGCATCCGAAGTCGAAGCGGCCGTCGTCGTAGAAGCCGAGCATGTCATCCGGCGTATACGGGGGGACGTCCTGCGCGTGGTAGCTGAAGGCCCCGCAGTCGCCAAATATCGGCATCTCTGCGAACCGCTGGTCCGTCAGCCTAAGGAATGACCTGGCGCCCTCGCGCCTTAAGCGGCGGGCCTGGGCTTCTGAGTACTTTCCGTTGCCGAAGGTTCCGCCAACAATCGCTCGCGATACCAGCAGCCCGTCGTATGGCGGGGATTCGAAGATCTCATGGGCGAACCGGTCGTCCCAGTATGGGTTGCGCTTGGAAGCGTGGCTGTCGCGGATGAAGTCGAAGCCTGGATCGACCATATCGAGGGCATCGGAGTAGATGAACTTCATTTGCGACCTCGTGCGAGTTCGCGGTCGAGACGCGTAAGCCAATTCGTGAGCTTCTTTATGTCCTGAGGGGTATTCTGGATCTCCTGCCAACCAACCCCTATTCCCTCCCATGTCCCTGACGTCCATCGGCAGTGCACGGCGAGCCGCGAGAGTGAGTCCGCGATCTCCCGCTGCGGATCGCGTTGAACCTCCGCACGCACGGAAATCTGATCCATTAGGGCGCCCATCGCCGCGATGCCGGCCGCATGGGTCAGTCGGCTCTTCGAGGGCGGCAGCGACCATTCCGTGCCAAACGTTTGGCGTACATGGCTCCAGAACGCGCACAGCGCCTCAACCATGCCGCTGGCGTCAATCTCCCCGTCGGGCTTTTTGTATTGCGCAAGGAGTCCACTGGGACTCTTGAGGCTCTCGGAGATCATCTTCATGACAGCCGTGTCGGAAATGTAGGATCTCGCCGCCGCCGGATCACTTTCCCTCTTGATGATCCCCTTGAAAGGTGAATCGGTGGAGGTGTTCAGCGCGTTGCAGATGATCGAAGGCAATTTTCTTGCGCTAAGGCTCCTTGGGAGTTCGATTGGGACTTCTGGTAACAGTTCGTCGATGAGGCCCGACGGCAGGGGCTTGGCCTTGTTGACGAGGATGAACTGCTGCCGGTGGACGGCGATGTCGTCCGAGACGAAGGCGACCACAGGCACGGCAATGTCGCCGTTGGCCGTCCTCGCCAATGCTGTCGCCCTCTGCTGGCCGTCCACGATCCAGGCAATGCGGGTACCAGCGTCGCGCAGTGGCAGCGACAGCACTCCGGCTGTCGTCGTAGCCGATGCTCCTGCAGGTATAGGTCCGCGAGATTCCTTGAACCTCGCCTCTCCGGATATTGCGAGAATGACCGCATTAGGAAAGAGGGAGGGGCCAGCATCGAGGTACTCGACGATCTCTGCAATGTGCCTCTTGATTTCGCCTCGCTGAAATCCCTTGAGCTCCAGGTCCTGCCTGTTGAGCCGACTGATGTCGGCGATGCGCAGGAGGTCGCGCCCGGAGAGGAACATCAGGTAGACGTCCGTTTCGGCACCCTGTCGCGCCCGAATGGCCCGTGCCGTTAGGCATGGTTCTGCCCTGCGTCGCTGCGGCCTCATTCGACGCTTCGAAACAAGGACTGGAAACGCTCCTGCGAGCAGGCCACTCCCTCGACGGACCTGAGGTGCCTCAAGGCTGCTGTCCTTGATGTGACGCCCCTGGAAGCGAGAGACGAGATCAATTCGACGACCTCTTGATCCGAGACGGCGCGCCCTGGCTTGCGGGTCGGCTGAAGAAGTGTCTTCGCGAAGGTTTCGACGGCCTGCTTCGCGTCGGCGTGTGAGAAGGAGGGCGCCAGTTGTGGCGCCAGGTGCGTCGTGAAGTGCAGCAGCCTGCGCTGGGCGGCGTCGGTACCGGTGCCTCTGACGGGACTGTCCGCGCATTCCAGGGATTTGCCGTACGGCAGCACGCTCTCCGCCACGTTGGGGCGGAGACGGTTCGCCACGCCCGGGCACGCGAAGATGAGCAATTCCCCGCTCATCGAGCGCTTCAGGCCGCCAATCTCCTCTTCGATCATCATGAGATAATTTTCAGGCAGGGCGATCATAACGACGGCAAAGTCGGCCAAGTCGGCAACGATCGACTTCAATGGCTCCAATTCTCGCCACCAGGCGGCCGCTTTGGCGCCACCCGCTTTGATCAGGATATTGTCCTCGCTCTCCCCCGATATGGTGAGGCTATAAGGGGGAATGCGATCATCCGCCTTAACGACGCCGTAGCCGGCGGACACGGCGTAAAGGCTAGAGCCGGCCCAGTCGGCGGCGCGCTGTGCGATCTTAAACGATCTTCCTTGATAGAGATCTCGCACCGGGATCCTGTCGGCATCAAGGCGACGAGTGGACCATTCGCGCGACAGCCCGCGAATGTCTGAGCACTCCATCGTCCTAGCCATCTGGCGGGGGGCGGGATCGAAGCTCTTGCTGCTGGTGCAGTTGGTCAAGATGGCCGAACTGGGCATGCGAATCAATGATCTGGTTGCGTAGGGCTCAGGTTATTATGAACCCAATCAACGGATTGATCGAGCGCCTATGCGCATTTAACTGCGAATAATATGTCCATCTATCGCCTCGCTGATCTGCAGTTAATGAGCATCACTTTAGAGCCGTGCATAAACCTCGCGCTTTGGTCGTCGACGGCTATCGAGCCGATCGGGCGTGTGTTAGGCGTTTTGAACGCTGGAGTTGCCCTTATGTGCGGTTCATTCGCGACCTGTCGATATGCTCGCGGCAGTCTTTCGCGATATATCCGGAGTGCCTCGCGATGGTGATCACAGGAACTGTGGTCAAAGAGTGGTTCCAATACTACTGCGAACGCAAGGCTCGCTATGCGAGCATGGGCAAGGTGCCCAAGGCCGACGGTGGAGATCAGGACGTCAGAGCGCCAATAAGCGCATGGGCCATGAAGGGCCTTGATTATGAGACACGAGTTCTGAGAAGGCTCACAAACTCACTGGTAAGCCCGAATGGCGCCTCGCTTCGTCAGTACCTTTCGGGGGAGAGGCGTGGTTTCTACGCTCAGCAAGTTGAAGTTAGGCCCTCGTGCAATGACCTTGGCCTGCCGCAGGGCGTACGTATCGGGACAAACCGTCTGGATCTGATCCGCCACGATACCGATGGAGACCGCGATTTCTTCACCGTTATCGACATCAAGGCGACGCGGCGGGCGACGCGGTTTCATAGGGCGCAAGTCGCCTTCTACGCGATCCTGCTCGACAGTTATCTTCGTGAGGGGCGACTGGCTGGTCGGGCCTCGCCTCATGGCGAAATCTGGCGCATCCCCGACAACGGCTCCGTCGAAGGGGCGGCGTATGAAGTCGAGACTTTTGCTCTCGCTCCATACCGGAGGATGGTCCTCGAGTTCCTGACGTCCATTGCCCCCTCGATTGCGGAGTCGTTTCCTGAGAGCCCGTCCCGAAAGGGTTGAGCGACTGGGGCACTCGTGATTCCAAGGGGTTG
>LSIG01000196.1 GCA_001556125.1 Rhizobiales bacterium CCH10-E5
GGCGCGATCCTTCTCCCCTCGGGGGAGAAGGTGGCACGGCGAAGCCGTGACGGATGAGGGCAGCGCCGCCGCTCGCACCCTCATCCCCTGCCGGACCTTCTCCCTCGAGGGGAGAAGGAGGCTGACTTATCCCCGGTGCTTCGTTCCCCAACTAGGATGCCAACACCTCATCCCCGAGGGGCCGCCATCCGGAGGTGTGCCGTTGGTGGGGGTGGGGGCGGCGCCTGCGGCCGGTCTCACAAGCCGGACTCGGGAGGCTTCGGGGCACCGCCCTGGGGACACTAGGATCCCTGTGCGAGGAGCTCGCTGGACAGGTCGCTGGCATCACGCCTTCGTCCCATGCCTGACGGCGCGACAACCCGATGAGGGGAACTGGCGCTTGAGGGCTCGCGGCGGAGGCTGGCTTTCGACCCGATAAGCGCGGCCCGGAGACATAAATCGCCGACAAGCGGAGCGCCACGGGGCGTGCGGGCAGTGGCTCAATCTGCCCGCGCCGCATCCTGGCTCAATGGATGCGGATTTCTACCCCCGCGCCTCGCGGCGCTCCGCTGCCCCTCATGACATCCGCCGTGCGCCAGCGCGGGCGGGGAATTGCTGTGCGCGCTTGAGCTGGAGCGCGCGGAACCCCTCTCCCGGATGGGAGAGGGGCAGGGGTGAGGGACCGCCGCTGATCGTTGAAACGAGACGGAGCCGTGGCGCCCTCTTGCTGGAGATGGCAGGCCCTCATCCGGCGCTCCGCGCCACCTTCTCCCATCCGGGAGAAGGGAAG
>LSIG01000197.1 GCA_001556125.1 Rhizobiales bacterium CCH10-E5
CAAAGCCGGCATCGTGGTTGCTCCGCGAAGCTACACCACCATCAGGGACACGACCTTGATTGTCGGCATTTCGACCATTCTTTCCTCAACGAGAGTCTCGTCCTGAAGAATGACACGAATGAGTTCTTCGCCAAGTATTTCTCTAAACCCCGATAGCTCATACAGATGCTTATCGTAGACCGTCCAAAATGTCTCAACACCAAGGACCTCCTCAATCGCCCGCTCCGCAAGCGCCGAGATGATGGGAAGGTCTGCTTCCACCTCCCGCGCCTGCGAAGGGTCGTCAGGGTCGATGATCGGATCACTCTTGGCGTGCGCCATGGCCGATCTACGCGCATTCCAGAGATGGACACCGATGTCATCGACGCCCGCCTCCTTCAGCTTCGCAATCGCGCGGACCGCCTCACGATCTTGTAAGCAGTCAAGCTGGCTTCCTATCCAAGCAACCCTCTTCGAGGCATCGGGCAAGGCTGCTTCTAGAACCCTAAAGAAGGAAAGGAACGCGTAGCCAGGATGGTTCAAGCCCCGTCCCTCCCGCATCAGCGCCAGCGCCAACATCGCCCGCTCGTCTTGCGGTTCCGGCAAGTAGACGAGCGAGAATGTCTCACAGATCGACATGCCAAATGGATCACGGCGCGTCCGGGGCTGAGGTCGGCTACTTTCGCCAATGCTGAGGACGAGAAACCCGCGCCTTTCCGCCCACGACAACGCGCTTAGAAAGCGCATCAGGAGACGCTCACATTCCTTCGCGTGCAAGCCTGACGGCCGGGCAATAGCGACTGCCGGATAGTGGCCCTCCATAAGGGGGATTATCCAGATCGTCTGCCCTCTAAACGCGACTTTCTGTGCCGTTACGGGCCAGAAGCTATTTGTCTCAACCGTCGCGACAATCCATTGGCCCGGTATTGCCAGCTCACCGACTATAACGTCCTTGGCGTGACGCACCTTCGGGTCGTGTCCCTGCTGGTGGTGTAGCTTCGCAGAGCCACCGCGTGCCGGCTTTGG
>LSIG01000198.1 GCA_001556125.1 Rhizobiales bacterium CCH10-E5
CCGTCGCGCCCGATCGCGAAGGGATCGAGCATCACGCGCAGGAACTGGTCCGAGACGCGCAGGCCCGCCGCGCTGGTCGCGGTGTGGACCTCGCCCGACAGCGTGTTGACGGCTGCGGCCAGAGCCTCGCGCGTCGGCTGGTTGTAGACGGAAAAGAGCGACGACACATCCGCCCCGGCTGCGACGGCCCGGTCGAGACCCAGGGCCACAGCGGTGATGTTGCGCGTCTGGGTCAGTGCCAGAACCGGAGCCTTCTGGGCAACCACGGTATTGGCTGTCGCCGCCGCAACAGCTGTGGTGACCAGCGGCGCAGCCGTGAGAGTCACGGCGGCGCTGTTGCCTGCGATGCTTACGGCTGAGCTGACACCGACACCGAAACCCGCATCCGTGGAGATCGTCGCAAAGCTACCGGTCACGCCCCCGGTCGCCGTCAGGAAGGTGTAAGGGGAGCCGAACTGATAGGTGCCCCCCAGGGCTACGAGTTGCAGCGTGCCAGCGATGGTCGCTGTTCCGCCGACCGTGATCTTGTCGACCGTCGCTCCCTGGATCTCGATCACCGTGGTCGAGCCGGCATTGAGGGTCAGGTTGCCGGCAACGTTGACGGTGCCGATCGAATTGCCAGGCGAGAGTTTTGCGCCAGACATGACTGTCAGATTCGGAATCGCGACATTGCCGGCGAGCACGGCGCCATCGGCAATCGTCACGCTTGACGTGTTGGCGATCGAGCCGTTCACGATCAGCCGACCGGCGTTGACGATCGTCTGTCCGCGATAGGTGTTCACACCGGTCAGCGTGAGATCGCCGAGGCCGTTCTTGGTCAGGCCGGGCTGGATCGCCTCGGTTGCCGGAACCGTCGTCGAGATGACGCCACTGAGCGTCATGTTGAACCCGTTCGTGTCGACGGTGAACTGGTTTACCCCGAACGCGCCCTGCGAGATCTGGATTGCGTTGGCGAGCGTGACGTTGGCCACTGCGCGTAATGTCGTTCCCGTCTGGACTGCGGCCTGGCCACTCCCGAGCGCCGTGTTGGCCCCGACCCCCAGAGCCCCCGATCCAACCGAGACGCCGCCGCTGAAGCTGTTCGCGCCGGTCAGATTGAGCGTTCCGAAATTTGTCTTTTGGAGGCTGCCGGTGCCGGAAATGGGCCCAGAGAGGGTCAGCGACGTGCCAGTCTCATTGCTGATGAGCACGTTCGTATCGAGCGCGATGGCATTGCCGAAGGCGACTGAGGCCGCTGTTGTTGAAAATGTGCGCACCCCCGTGCCGCCGAACCGCAGCGAGGCCGAGCCCAGCGCGGAGCCGCTGTTGACGAACAACGCACCGTCCGTGACGTGAAGCGTGCCCGTTCCGCTTCCGGTGCCCGCCACATGCAGCTGGCCGCCGCCCGTCTTCACGAGCGTCCCGCCGAGGGACTGCACGCCGCTGC
>LSIG01000199.1 GCA_001556125.1 Rhizobiales bacterium CCH10-E5
GCCATCCGGAGGTGTGCCGTTGGTGGGGGTGGGGGCGGCGCCTGCGGCCGGTCTCACAAGCCGGACTCGGGAGGCTTCGGGGCACCGCCCTGGGGACACTAGGATCCCTGTGCGAGGAGCTCGCTGGACAGGTCGCTGGCATCACGCCTTCGTCCCATGCCTGACGGCGCGACAACCCGATGAGGGGAACTGGCGCTTGAGGGCTCGCGGCGGAGGCTGGCTTTCGACCCGATAAGCGCGGCCCGGAGACATAAATCGCCGACAAGCGGAGCGCCACGGGGCGTGCGGGCAGTGGCTCAATCTGCCCGCGCCGCATCCTGGCTCAATGGATGCGGATTTCTACCCCCGCGCCTCGCGGCGCTCCGCTGCCCCTCATGACATCCGCCGTGCGCCAGCGCGGGCGGGGAATTGCTGTGCGCGCTTGAGCTGGAGCGCGCGGAACCCCTCTCCCGGATGGGAGAGGGGCAGGGGTGAGGGACCGCCGCTGATCGTTGAAACGAGACGGAGCCGTGGCGCCCTCTTGCTGGAGATGGCAGGCCCTCATCCGGCGCTCCGCGCCACCTTCTCCCATCCGGGAGAAGGGAAG
>LSIG01000002.1 GCA_001556125.1 Rhizobiales bacterium CCH10-E5
CGTCATGAAGAACTGACCCCCATGCCGATTGCCTTTAGGCGGTTGCGGATTGCGGCGTCGCAGCGGCCTTTTGCAAAAGGCCGCTGCGACGCTTTTCGCGGAGCCGATAGCTGTCTCCACGGATGGTGATGACATGGCTGTGGTGAAGCAGCCGATCGAGGATGGCCGTCGCGACGACGGGATCGCCGAAGACCGAGCCCCATTCTCCGACGGCCCGGTTTGAGGTCACGAGCATGGCGCCTCGCTCGTAGCGGCGGCTGACGAGCTGGAAGAACAGATGCGCGGCGTCGGGCTCGAACGGCAGGTAGCCAAGTTCATCGACGATCAGCAGCTTGGGCTTGGCGTAGTGGGTGAGCTTTTCCTCGAGCCGCCCTTCACCATGGGCCTTGGCCAGTTGCGCGACCAGCGTCGTCGCCGGCGTGAACAGGACCGAGTAGCCGGTGACGATGGCTTCGCGCCCGAGCGCGAC